>CAMFJH010000011.1 GCA_945956915.1 uncultured Francisellaceae bacterium
CCTGTATCTTATGGCGCGGAGTGTATTGCATGAGAGGGTTTTTCAGGCTCGACTATTTAGACTTTTTGACTTGTCTGACAATTTTTTATAGCGGAATTGCTTTAAAATAGTTTATTAGATTGTTTTTTTCAATATACTTAAACATCTCACACCTGGAAGTAATGCCCGTTTTATCTTTGATGTTTTGAAGAATAACCTCTACTGTACGATGAGAAATATTCAAATGTTTACCTATTTCTTTGCTGCTCATAAGACGTGTTAAAAGAAATAAGATTTCAGATTCTCTTTTTGATAATAATATTTGGCCATCAGGCGTATCAAAAAGAATTTTTTTTAAAATAAGCGTTTTTCTGTTACTGATGTCTGAATTATTAAGATAATCAATATTGTTTAATTTAATAATAGAATTCTTAGGGGTAATAATACCTTTAGCAGTTTGTGTAAAAAAATAAAAGAAATTTTCAATCATTAAATGCTCATTGATTAGTAATAAGGGTAAATTAACTTGTTCATTCTTTGAGGCTAAATGAAAAGATTCTAAAAAAGAAGATGTTTTCCGATAAAGACTTATGCCATTCGAAATCTTATGTTCTCTCAATAAGTTATAAACAGGATCATCTGGAGTATCAGCCCATAAAAAAGCTTTAAAATGGTTTTCAGGAATACCACGAATTTGTTTTCGAAGAACTGTAGAGGAGCAAGGTGCTGGAAAAAATCTTTGTTGAAGCCATGCTTGATCTGTGCATAAAAAAACTAATCTCCCATCATTATAGACAGATTTATATATAAAAAAATCAATTCCCAATGCTTTAATAGGTTCAAGTAGAGTTGATAATGCGCCTTTTTGAGCCCAATTATATTCAAGCAAAGGCACGAAATTTTCATCTTGCTTAAATTCCATCCCAAGTGGATTTACATTCATTTTAAGAACCTCAACAAAATTTTATTTAGTATACAGCATAATTTTTTCTTTTAAATAAGTATTTTATACGTAAATAAGTGTTTTATACGAATATCTAAATGTTTATTAAATAAGTTAAGCTAAAAATTGTATTATTTTTAAAATAAAGGAAAAAGATGATGGTATTAGCAAATGCAATAATGAAGCGGCTTGCACGCCTCTTAAGCAAGGAACTTAAGTTAAAAAAAGTTAAGGAATTAAAGGAATCGATAGAAAACCACTGGGGTTTGGATCAAATGTTTAAAAAACATACTGTTCAAGTTGGGTGGCTTGTAAAAGAATTAAATATGCAGGCAAAGTCTAATGAGAAATCTCAGTTACTAGACTGTCAAACAGCTCGGCTTACTACGCCGCAATATCAAATGCAATCAAAATCTCCTAAACTTGAGGATGTCCGAGATATTCAACAGTTTCTTGATCATGTGGTGGCAGGTGCTCAGCCTAAAGCGGAAGCAATGCTTAAAGTAAATCGAGATTTGGCTTTAGCCTCTGGTACAGTGACAGATCATGCAAAAAGAACTTTTAAAAATATAACGGGGCTTCAATATGCTGTCTGGGCTTTGGATTGGCATATGTGGGAAATGATCAGAAAGTATTTACCGCTTAAAGCCGTCTGCGAACAAGCATCGGGGTTTGAGCAAGGTTTGTGGGTGGCTGAGCATGGAGAGCATTTTAAAGGTTGGAGATTAATAGAAGCATTATCTAACGCAAATAACGCGAAGGATTATTTAGAAAAAATGCAATATTGGCAGCGAGCAGGAGAACTCCAGCGTTTGTTACCTATGCATATCTTACAGGAATATAATCAACCCGGTCAGAAATTTTCATCCTATGTTTATCCATATGAAGATAATCCAGAACGTATAGTAGAATATCCTATTTTTAACAATCAATATGAGTTAGTAAGAGATTTCCCAAGAGATCTGTTAAATAAATTAGGTACTAAGGGCACACTTTATCGTGGTGAAGAAGAGAATGGGGCGATTCTGAATATTCATCCGCCAGAAGATTACGATTACTTTAATAATTTTACTGGTTCATATTATACAAATTTTTTATCTGACGAAACTTCGGCGATTAGCAGATTGCTTAACATTAGAGAGCAGCAGAGAAAAAACTTGAAAATATCTCTTAATAAAGCTGAGATTAAGACAGAACTTCGATGTCATATCTAAAAATAAAAAAATGTTAAATAATTTTTTATAAGTATTCTTTACTAATAGTTATTCAAAATTTAAAAAGTTAAGATAAAGCTAAGATTTGAAATTGGATATTAGTGTTTAAAAATGTTTGTCAAAACGAGCTAAATTGTAAAGGAGTTGTTATGCCAAATACCCCTGCAGCCTTTCTTAATCCCTTAAAGCTTTCAAACTTTGATGGTGACCTTGGTACTGTATTCAACGGTGTTTCAGCTAAGGATCTTAGCGGTTCTTATGTTGCCAGTGCAGGGGACTTCAATGGTGATGGTCTCAATGACCTGGTTATTGCTGCACCTTACGCCTCTCCCGATGGACGTGATAATGCGGGCTCAATTTTTTTGATTTTTGGAACTTCTACTGGTTTTGATGCAGTGTTCGAATTATCTTCTTTAGATGGCGCTAATGGTATTAGAATCAATGGGGTTTTGCCTTACGATAGAATTGGCCATTCTATTGCGAGCATAGGTGATATCAATGGCGATGGTTTCGATGACCTGCTTATCGGAGCCCCTAGAGCTAACCGGACGAGTGTTAACGCAAGCTTTACAACTAGTGCTGGTGCAAGCTTTGTAGTGTTTGGCGCACCGAGCGGTTATGGGGCCGTGCTGGAATTATCTTCTTTAAATGGGACTAATGGTTTTAAAATCAACGGAGCCGCTGGCGACGGTATTGGTTTTTCTGTTGCCGGTGGATGTGATATAAATGGGGATACCAAACCCGACATGATCATTGGAGCACCTGGTGCTTCTCCCGATGGCCGAACTAATGCTGGCGTAACCTATGTGATATTTGGAGTATCCAATTATTCTTATGGAGCAGTGTTCGAATTGTCTTCTTTAAATGGTACTAACGGTTTTAGAATTAATGGCATTTTAGCTACTAACGCAACTGGTTGTGCTACTGCAAGCATAAGTGACTTCAATCATGATGGTTTTGGAGACGTGTTTATTGGAATGTGTCCGGAATTGTCGATTGGACGAAGCAGTGCTGGAGCAGCCTATATGGTATATGGCACTTCTGCAGGTTTTGGAGCAAGCTTCGAATTATCTTCTCTAAATGGCACTAACGGTTTTAGAATCAACGGAGCCTCAGCTGGCGACAATATTGGTTCGATTATTGCTAGTGCAGGAGATATAGATGGCGATGGTAAAAGTGATGTGATTATCGGAGCACCTAAAGCTGAGGCAAATGCTGGCTCAGTCATATTGTTGTTTGGTGCTTCTAGTTCTGAGTCGGTGCTGGAACTATCTTCTTTGAATGGTACCAATGGTTTTAGAATCAATGGTGACTTAATTGATAACTATAATGTCGTTTCTTCTGTTGCTATTACAGATATCAATGGAGATAACTACAGCGATTTCGTTATTGGAAGTCCTCCTGAAGTCTATGTGTTGTTTGGAGCACCCAAAGGCTCTTATGGGGCAACTCTGAAATTGTCTTCTTTAAATGGTATCAATGGTTTTAAAATCAAAGGAGTCTTGCCTAGTCACTTGGTTGGCCATTCTATTGCTAATGTAGGTGATGTGAATCGTGATGGCATTGACGACGTGCTTATGGGGGCGCCTCAATTTTCTCCTGGTGGAAGAGAGTGGGCGGGGGTTAGTTATTTAGTGCTTGGCGATATTGCTCCTGTTTTAGTAAATAACACTTTAAATATTGGAGCAGGTTGCACAATGACCTTAGATGCTACTAATTTAGCAGCTTATGATGCCAATCATGCTAATAGCACTTTAATCTTTAGTGCAAGCAACGTTAGCAATGGGTACTTCCAAACAAATGTACTGGGTAAGGTTACCCTATTGACACAACCTGTTTTTCAGCAATCAGATATTGCAGCAGGGCATATTCAGTTTGTAAGTACTAATAATATTACTCCATCTTACAACATGATGGTTAATAGCACAGGTCTTGCTTTTGTGCCCGCTACGCCGGCCTTGGTGAATTTTAATTTGCCTGCTTGTAGTATTGCACCGACGCAAATGCCTTCTTTTACATCTTCTGCTACACCTACTCCTCCAGTAGTTTCTTCTGGTGTTAGAATAGAGCCTGTTTGGTTTTTGCCTATCAGTCAAACGATTTCGTTATTGGATGCTGGTTTACCAAAAATTTATCAATCAGTTTCTGATTACTTACCAGGCTCAGGCTTTTGTGAAAAACCTATTGATAACCCACTTGATAATTCATCTTTACAAGGAATAGGTACTCAGTTGATCTTAGGCGCAGTCGCTCTAAAGCTTGTGCAAAAAAGTATAAGCTGGGCTAGAAGCTTTTGGACTACAGAACCAAAGCTTGGCCTTAAATCTGTTTTACCAGAAACCACACAAAATATACAAACGGTTACAATCGTTGATGAAGCTTCATTAGGCTTAAGCGAAGGTATTGAACATCTCTGCCAAAAAATCAAAACTTCTTTTGACGATAATCTGCAGCCAAATGCAAGTATGATTGATACAGATTTTCAAAAGCCATCCATTAATTTTGCTTATAAGAGAATGGTTGGTGAAAATGCTGTAGTCGAGCAAACGGTATCTCATACTCCTCGGTTAGTAGCGGGATCGGGTAATTAAACACTCATGTGTTTCAGCCAACAATTTAATCGCAAATGCCTTTAAATGCTTATGACATGTGGCTAATCCTGTAACCGTTAAGCATTATTCTTGACGCATAACAATTATATAAATTACTGTATGTCGAATATTGGGTTTTTTATTATTGCTATATTAAGACTAATATTATACATTAAACCCTAATAAATTGTGTTTATTCTGTTAAATTAAAATATGAAAAAAGGAGCAATTATGTCTGTACAAAATAATCCATTGCTCTCTGAAGCATTATTACCACTTTTTAATCAGATTTTACCCGCTCATATTGAGCCTGCTATAGAGACATTATTAGAAAATAATCGTTTAGCCATTCAAAACTTACTCAAAAGTGGTCATGAAAAAGTTTACACTTGGGAAAATTTAGTAGAACCCTTAAATATTTTAGAAAAAAACTTGAGTAATGCATGGTCTACAGTTGCGCATTTAAGTTCTACCATGGACAGTCCAGAATTGCGAGCAGCACATGATTTATTGTTGCCTAAATTATCTGAATATTACACTGAATTAGGCCAAAATGATGGGTTATATAAAGCTTTTTTATCAATATCTTTAAATGATAATTTTAAATATTTAAGTGCTGCTCAACAAAAAGTGATAGGTGATCATTTAACTTCTTTTAGGTTATCTGGTATTGCTTTAAATGCAGAAGATAAAGCAAAGTTAAAAGACATAAAATCAAAGCTTGCTGATTTAGAAAGTCAATTTGAACATAATGTATTAGATGCAACAGAAAACTGGTGTTTACACGTTACAGATCTGAATGAATTAAAAGGCATACCAGAAGATGCCTTAAAATTATTTGTTCAAGAGGCTAAAAAAAGAGATATGCAAGGTTGGGTTATTACCTTGGGTTATGCAAATTATCATGCTGTGATGTGTTATGCAGAAAATCGATCCTTGCGGGAAAAAGTGTATCAAGCCTACGCTATGCGTGCTTCTGAAATAGGTCCAGATGTGGGTAAATGGGATAATGGACCTGTGATGAAAGCAATACTGAATTTGCGACAAGCACAAGCAGCATTATTAGGCTTTAAAGATTTTAGAGAATATTCTCTAGAAACAAAAATGGCGAATAATCCAGATGTTGTCACTCAATTTTTATTGAATTTAGCGCAACGTTCCCATCCAAAGGCGCTGATGAATTTAAAAGAGTTACAGGATTTTGCTTTAGAAAAATATCAATTGTCGAATATTGCAGCATGGGACATATCATTTTTGGGTGAGCAACTTTGCGAAAATAAATATCAAATTTCTGAAGAAATTTTAAAATCCTATTTTCCTATTCATAAAGTTTTAGAAGGCTTATTCAGTATTACCCAAACACTTTTTGGTATGCGTACTGTAGAAATTTTAGCCTTTGAAAAATGGCATCCTTCTGTTAGATTATTTGAAATATATGATTCTGAAGATAGGTTAAGAGGAAAATTTTTCTTAGACTTATATGCTAGAGAACATAAGCGAGAAGGTGCTTGGGTATCTGATTGTAGGACTGGTGTAAAATGGCAGGATGGAAGCACTCAACTTCCCGTTGCTTATATTGTCACTAATATTGCGCCTGCTATCAATGGTTCTCCTGCTTTATTAAGGCATGATGATGTGATTACAGTATTTCATGAGTTTGGGCATTGTTTACATCATATTTTATCAACAATAGAGTATTATGAGGTATCGGGGCACCATGGTGTGGAATGGGATGCTATAGAATTGCCAAGTCAGTTAATGGAAAACTGGTGTTGGGAGCGTGGTGCCTTAGATATGTTGACAGAGCATGTTGAGACTAAAAAATCCTTGCCGCATGATCTATTTAAAAATTTAAAGGCTTCTAAAACTTTTCTTGCAGGGATACATTTATTAAGGCAATTAGAATTTGCTATGGTCGATTTTGATTTACACGCCGAGGCTAATCGAGATATTCAACAAACAGTGAATAGTGTGCGTGAAAAAATAGCTGTAATACCTGTGCCCGACTATAATCGGTTTCAACATTCTTTTACTCATATTTTTGCTGGGGGTTATGCTGCCGGTTATTATAGTTATCTATGGGCAGAAATTTTATCTGCTGATATTTACGAAAGTTTTAAAAAAGAAGGTTTTTTAAATCCAATTGTCGGGCACCGATACTTATCCACAATATTGGAAAAGGGAGGTTCTAAACCTGCGATGGATTTATTTATAGATTTTCAAGGTCGAGCGCCCACAGTAGATGCCTTACTAAGGGAATTAGACTTAAGTTAAAGCACTTGAATAGGTATTGTTTTAGAAGTTGCGGCATGGGTTTGCCTAACTGTACGATCTGCACTCCATGCCAGTCCATAGATGATTTCAAAAGTGGCGGGTAATTCACCCCTTGCACGTCTGAAAACTTCATAATCTTGTTGAATATATGGGGTGAGATGATATCCTGGGGGTAGGTGCATGTTATGTGAACCTGTGTTTTTTAAATCGATCATTAAATCATTGAATGTTGAATAATGCATTTCAATATTTTCTGCATCCATAACGGGATCTGAAAATGCATGTTGTATAAGCACATCGCCTATATCATGCATATCAACAAGCGGTACTTGGATATCAACAAAGTTCAATTTATCTAGGGTTTGGTGTAATTCTTTTAATGTGTCAGGTCCAAAACTTGAAAATAACAACAGACCTTCGGGCTTTAATACCCGCGCGATTTCTGAAAACAATTCATTTAAATCTTGAGCATTGTGAAACACACAATTAGAAAAAATAAGATCCACAGAATGCGTTTTGAAAGGCATAGACAACATATTGGCACAACAAGATAAAGAATATTGTGTATGTTCTAGCATATGTTCACACAGATCAAGATTCAATACCGTGGCATTTGGGTATTTGCTTTGAAGTGCTTGTGTAAATATTCCAGTCCCACCACCCAGATCCAGTAGAATTTTAGGGTTGATTTTGATAAAATCGAGGCGTTCTAAGAGACGGCGCCCTACCTCTTGTTCTAAAACAGCTGCTTTGTCGTACTCTTGTGCATTCATGTTTTAAGTATGACATAAAAGGATATTAGAATGAAGAATCTTATTCAAAGCCTTGGAGGTTGGATTTTACCTCATATCTGTTGTCTATGTGCTGAAAAAACGGGCACTGCGCGGGATTTATGCAGCGTTTGCCAAGCTACTTTACCTTGGGTTGAAGATCGGTGTTATCGATGTGGATTACGAATGGAAGAGAAAGACCAAAAGCTTGCCATTTGTGAGGCTTGCTCAGAGAACCCACCGATTTTTGACCGGCTATGTTCATTGTTTAGTTATGATGAACCGGTGACCGAATTGATTACCGGGTTAAAATTTTCTAAGCAATTAGCTTTTGGGCGTATATTGGGGGATATCTTAGCAGATGCTGTACTCAATGAATGGTATACGGATACGCCTTTACCTCAAGCTATTATTCCGATGCCCTTACATCACCAACGTTTAAAAAAGCGTGGATATAATCAGGCTTTAGAATTAATATGGCCGACTATTAAACGCTCTAAAATCATCTTGTTAAACGAGAATGTGCAACGTGTTCGAGATACCAGACCTCAATCAAACTTAAATGCAGAACAAAGAATGCAAAATATGAAGGGCGCTTTTGAAGTATGTAATCCATTGAATATTCAGCATGTTGCAGTCATTGATGATGTGGTAACTACCGGTAATACAGTAAAAGCTTTAAGCTCTACATTAAAAGAAAACGGGATATTACATATAGATATTTGGTGTATATGTAGAGCATAAAACATATAAAAATAGGCTTGAACTTTACGTCACTTCTGATGTCATATTTATATAAGAATAGGCTTTTAACAATGAATGTAAAGATAGGAGGCAGCAATGGCAAAGAAAATAAACACAGGAGGGGCGAGCTGGAAATTTGGAAGATTTGAAATAAGTGATAAGGAAGAAGATAGGATAACAGTGCCTTTTGTAGGGTCTGCAATCGGGTCTATAGATGATAAGTTTGAAGATCTCTTTCGTGAATATCTTAACTCTCAATATGCTGTAGAAGGTATAAATTTTCTTACGGCTATATATTTCCTTCAAGAGAAGATGTCAGTTATATCTCCAGAAAAATTTATGAAAGAGCTTGAAGAAATTATGAATACTTATATATTGAAGAATGCAACGACACCTATGAACATCTCTTCAGATCAGCAAGCATTAATAATAGAGCAGTTTCAAGCTATTAAAACTAATTTGAAAGAAAAAAATGAAATTGGCGACCTTAAGGAGTTTATAAATGCCATGCAACCTGCAATTACTGAGGTCGAATCATTAATAAAAAGAGATAAAATGATAGGTTTCAAGAAAACAGAAAAATTTAAAGAATTTAAAAAGGAAAATTATGAGGCTTTGGTAACAGAAACTGTAAAAGCAGATGCTAAGGAAGCCAGAGAAGCAAAAGATGCAAAAAAAAGAGCAGAAAAAGAGCAGAAGAAACAGGATGCCAAGAATGCTCAAGATATAAAAAATGCTATAAAGGACGTGGAAAAAGCAAAAAAATTTCCTACAATTAAAAAAGTTACTTTTAATACAAAGCAGAAGGTAGAAGAGCCAAAAATAGAGTCAGAATTTTTAAAAAATGCAACTCCAAAATTAATGCAAACGTTTTACCCTAAAAATAAAACCACAATAAAAAACTTAAGCTTTATTCATGATCAAATGATTTTGGTTAAAAATATATTAGAAGAGATGAAGGTCTTGCCTGAGGAAAAACAGCAAAAGGGTTTGTTGAATGCAATGCAGGAAGCAAGAGAATCATTGGAAAAATTAAATACAGAGTGCAGAACAAAGTTAACTGAGGCTGAACAACTTGAATTTGAAAAAGTAATTAATGCTTACTCTGACAAATATGCTCCTATAATAACACACATTGTTCAGTCAATTGCTACAGAAGAATCTAAAGAAAAAAATGAAAGTGATAAAAGGAAGGCAAGTACAGAAAACGTTTCCAACACTGTACAGCCTCAGTTGCCTCTTGATACGAATGATAATTCAAAAGGTTTAGCTATAGAACTTCGATCACGAGGTGGTACTGTTACCAGTAAAGAGCCTTTGGAACCTCGGAGACAAAGTCTTAATTTTATGCAAAAAACTCAGCCTAAAGAGTCATTGCAATCTCTCGTTAAACCTCCTGGAGTAGCAGCGGAATCTCTGCAAGAAAATCCTCTTGCAGAAAATCACTCTACAATAAAAAATAAATAAGCAGGTTTAAAAGCTTATAAATGCATCTGCTGACACGCTTATCATATTTTTAGGTCTCATAATATATTGAGAAGGATTTTGCGCGCTACCTTCTGGTATCGTGGTTTTTAAGCTTTCTGTATTCTTCCAACGTACCATGCCCCTTACACCTACACAATTACACACCATATATTGCAGTCCTGCACCAAAGCGAAATATCGCTTTATGGCTTCTTCGAGATGTAAATTTTCTATATAAATTTCCATCTACCGTAGGAGTAAAACCAGAACCTGGCAATTGAATGGTGCCGTTGTTAGCATTTAATTGCATGGCTGAATAAATTTTTGGCTTCATCCAACTGTATCCTAAAGAGCCAACTACTTCTAAATTATTACAAACGGGTACATATCCATTTAAATCGAGGTACCAAGCCTCAAATTTATTTTTAGTGGGAAAAAGAACATTTAATGATCCGCCTTGCCCTAAATAACTTGCTCCATTATTGGGCCCTATGACTTCATTTAATAGATCTGTAGTGAGTGTTTCAGGTTTTGGTTTACTTGTTCTCTGGGTCGCTTCATAACCTAATTCTAATCCGCAATCGCACCATCTTGTGCCTACAAAAAAATGACCGCCATTATAGTATCTAGCGAAATCATTATTTTTGCCCTTATTTTGGAAAGACCCTTCATATCCACCACCCACATAAGGTTCTAGTTTCAGACCAAGAGCATGTGCCATAGTAGCATTTAATAGTATTCCGATAAGTATCATTCGTGGTAAGTTAACATTCATGTGCCTCTCCTTTTATACACAATATATTTAATCGTGAAACATTTTTCAATTAAATGCTCAGATTTAATATAATAATGTATATACGTCTAAATTGCACTTTAGCATTAAATTGGCGAGTACTTAAGTGACGTATCTTCAATTTTACTAAAAGTTATTGCTTTTCTAAAAAAAATGTAGTTTAATGAAGCAATGAACAGATACGCCAAAACCCATATCTTGATTTTAAAAAGTATTAGCTGCTTAAGCAGCTAATCTACCTAACGTCCCCAAATTTATCAAGCTTTAAACTTTAACTCAAACTAGGAGCATCTTATGAATGCCTTAAATTATAGGCTATGGCTTATGTGGGCTGTTGCTGTGTTTTTCTTTGCCTATCAATTTGTCATGCGACTCACCCCAGGTCTTGTGATGCCAGAATTAATGCAAAAATTTCAGATTGAAGCGGCTTCATTCGGTCTTTTTGCTTCAGCATACTATTTTGGCTACGCAGGTATGCAAATTCCGGTAGCGGTGCTGTTAGATCGATATGGTCCTAAAAAAATTATTTCTGGATGTGCTTTGATGTGTTCTTTAGGTACCTTAGCACTGGTTTACACAAACCATTGGGGACTCGCATTGTTCAGCCGATTTATTATTGGCGCAGGATCTGCGGCTGGATTTTTAGGGGCTTCTAAAGTCATTTCATTATGGTTTCCTGAAAAAATGTATACGAAGATGGTGGGTATTACTTTTACTTTTGGCTTACTGGGTGCTTTATATGGAGGGAAGCCTATCAGTATGTTTATCGACATGTTTGGTTGGGAAACAGTACTAACCTGGGTTGGCATATTGGGGTTTGGGGTTGCTATAATTCTCTTTGTATGCATTCAGAATTCAAAAATAAAACCTGAGTTGAGTAACATCTCTACATTGGAAAATTTAAAAATTATTCTGTTGGATAAAAGATTACTCATGATAGCGGTAGCAAATCTCCTGATGGTGGGGGCTTTAGAAGGGTTTGCTGATGTTTGGGGTGTACCTTATCTTGTTGCTGTGCGTGGAATAAGTAAATCGGATGCTGCATTATTTACCTCTACTGTCTTTTTTGGCATGTTATTTGGAGGCCCATTATTGGCCTATCTATCAGAAAAATTAAAATCGGATGCAAAAGTAACAGGCCTTTGTGGATGTTCCATGGCTGCTCTTTTTGTTATTATGTTGATAACAAATAACTTTTTACCTTCTATACTTCTCTATGCTTTATTATTTGTTATTGGAATATTGTGTTGTTACCAAGTGTTGGTCTTTTCAATGGGGGTAAGGATGGTACCATCGCATTTATCAGGACTCACTGTGGCATTCTTAAATTGTATTAACATGTTAGGAGGTTCATTCTTTCATAATATGATTGGGCAGCTTATGGATCTATTTTGGACAGGTGGATTTGAAAATCAACTCAGGGTGTACGATGTAGAAGTATATACTTATGCCTTATATGTTATCCCGATTGCGGCAATAGTAGGTTCATCTATTTTGTTATGGGTAACCAAAGTTAAACAACTTAGCCACCAGAAACTGGAAGTGTTGTCATAAGAGTACAAATAGGATAAAAGTATCATGAATAATGTATTTTTATATATCCTAACAGTCTTAATTTGGGGCACCACTTGGTTTGCAATAAAATTACAAGTCGATTATGCCCCGAGTGGCGTTTCTATTTTCTATCGAGCTTTTTTAGCAGCTATTTGTTTAATAATTTTGTGTAAAATTAATAAACTTAGCCTGCGGTTTAAATTGATCGATCATGTGTTTTTGTGTGGACTTGGCTTGTCTATGTTTTCACTGCAGTATATATTTGTTTACAATGCTACAAAATACATTGTTTCAGGTGTTATTGCTGCAGTGTTTTCAGGTGTCAGTTTTTTAAGCATTTTAAATAATTACATTTTTTTTGGTATCAAACCCAAATTTAATGTAAGTTTAGGAGCGTTTACTGGCATTGCAGGCTTATGTGTTTTCTTCAGTGATCAAATAACCCGTGCTTCACAGAACGGGAGTTTTTTAAAGGGGTTGATGCTTGCTAGCATTGGCACTTTAATATTCTCTTTTGGCAGCAGTATCAGTAAACGAAATCATAATGAAGGTTTAAAAATAATCCCTTCAATGGCGGTTGGTATGAGTTACGGAACCCTTGCTATATTCATTTATATGCTTAGTCGTTCAACTCATTTTGTGTTTCCTTCAACTCCAACTTATTGGCTCTCTCTCTTCTATGTAGTCATACCAGGATCGGTTGTTGGATTTTTATGTTATTTAAAACTTATTAAGAACATAGGTCCAGAATTAGCTGGATATGTAGCAGTTTTATATCCAATTGTTGCATTATTTGTGTCCTCAGTATTTGAAGGATATAATTGGACAATTACGCATTTATTAGGACTTTTTTTGGTTATCATAGGAAATATTTTAGTAATTAGAAAAAAACCATTGAGCGATCTTTTTTTAAAATCGAAAGTAACAGATAACAGAGTCACGATAAATGAATAAGCAAAGAACTTAGGTCTCCAATGGTGTAGGATAAAGAATATTGGATTCTTGTGTATAAAAAATTTCTAGTTCTTTATTTAATTCCTTAAATATTGTTCGACAATAGTCTATTTTATGATTTAATTTTTTGTCTAATTTTTCTAATAAAATACCAATATAAGTGCCACTGTGTGCACATATTATCCCAAAGCCACCAATTTTTGAGTTAATTTCTATTAGCTTTAAAAGTGATGGTTTATAATTATATTTTTGATTTAATTCAGCGCTACGGGTAGAAATTTCTCCGATTAGGGTAAGATTTTGTTCTTCGACTGCTTGCATAAATTTTTTTAATAAAGTTTCGTATTCCAGTTTTTCTTCTATAGAGGGATGACGTTTAATTTGATTATACTTTACAGTGTCAACAACACCACCTTCATCGATTGCCAAGATCACTAAATTAGGATGATAATCGAATTTTTTCAATAAAGACACTTCTTTATGATAATAAGCGACGACGCCCTCATAGAGTAGTCCATCAGAAGGTTCAATTTGGCGTATCAATTTTTCTATACAGGTTGGTGAGTGGTGTATATTAAAAGCGGCTTGAAGCACACGAGAACTTGCAATGATATCTGCAGTTGAACTAGATAGGCCTTTACCCACAGGTATTTCGGTTTCAATGGATAAAATTCCTGTAATCTTTAAGTTATAATAAGTAGAAAATAAATCGCAAAAAAGATTTACCTTTATTTTTTCTTTGGGATAAACAGATAGTTGCTTGCTATTGTTAAACTTAAAAATAGCTTTAGACTTTAAACTGATAGGTAGTGTAACGAGGAAATGTCTATCATTAGGCAAAATGCCTTGTAATAATTCCCCAAATCCTCCATTGGATAATCCAGCAATATTTTTTGAACTTCCTTGAGATCCATGCATACCAAGCTCCTTTCAATTAAGAATCCTATGGTTAACCCTAATAAGTGGATAAGCATCACACTATAGCAGCACAGTATATCAGTGAGAAATCTTTATGCATAGAGCATTTCAATAAAGTAAATAAACTGTAAAAACAATAACAAAACACCTCTTTCGCTAAGATATTTTTAATTTGAAAGTTTGTGAATCTACTTAATTTTTGAAAAATTTAAGTATTGCCAAAAACAAATAATTTGAATATTATGTTCAAAGGATTTGTCTTTTTAGTTAATTTAGGAGTGATAGAATGAAAGCTGTTTATTTTTTCTGTGAGGTGGTGGCAAATGATCGTTGCTCACATGCGATATGGGATCAAGTAATTAAGTTATACAAACCAAAAGAATCAAACATTTTCTTTGAAGGAAAGCCCGCTTTGCAGTATACGGATGCTAGAGGAAATATTTTTTATTTTGTTAGAACGCCAGACGTTTTGAGCCATAAATATTCGCAGTATTTAAAAGACATGAATAAATTTAAATTTTGTGACTTTGGTGGTATTGTTAATTGGCATGAAGGTGCAAAAGCGGAAGATAGACTTTTAACTGTACATTCGAACAGCGATGTTGCGACAGGTAATTTTAGCAGAGCCAATCCTCTGTGGAACCGTAATATGCTACAGGCGGTCGAACAAACGAGGCAGCAAATGGGGCTTAATGATTTCAAAAGTGTTACTGAAGCCACACACTGGTCTGGCGTAACTTATGGTGAATCCCCAACCTTAGTCCCTGAATTTTCAGTCCCCTTGGTAGATATTGAAATTGGAAGTATTCCAGAGAGTTGGAATAATGAAGTTGCTCATAAAGTCATGGCCCAATCTTTAACCCAAGTTTTTGATAGGCAAGATAAAGTTATTCCTATAGTGTATATTGGAGGTGAGCATTTTGATAAGGATTTAGCTGAGATTTCAAGAGATTCTAATTTTCCTTTTGCATTTGCTCACCACCTCCCTAATCAATGGGTTAAAAATTATGGTGAAAAACCAGAAGTGGGTATGGAATATCTAGAAAAATGTAATAATAGTATTATTGGTGGCATTTCAGCTATATTCATGCATGAAGGAGTCAATGGGAAAGTTAAGTCAGTTGTAAGAGATTTTACTGCAAAATATAATATTCCTTTATATAAACATAAAGACCTACGAAATCCTCAGGAGTTGCTCAAAAAACTTGGAGAGACTGCTCTTAGAACCATTATCGATGAGGCTATCAGTAGAGAGGACATTAAAGAAGATACTGAAAAAAAAACTTTAGCAGAGAGCACATTGACTAAAGAAAATGCTTGCAAAGCAAGAGAAGCATTATCAGATCAGGAAATGATTTTTCTCTTGAGCAAGTATTTCGGAACTACCGATAATATTAAATTATATTCTATGGTTCATCAGCAAGAAATAGATGTATTAAATAAGAATCTTGTTGAATGTCGAGAGGTCTATGCCAATAATAAAACTAAGAATACATTTATTATGCCTGTTGATCTTGATTCTCATATGGCTGTGGCCTATGTTCACTTTGATAGCAATACTTTAGAACCTAGGGTTGCGTATTTAGACCCCTACTGGTATAGGATGCAATTTGATATGGATATAGATGCTATGTTACGTAATGCGTTTTCTGAGGTAGATCAAATTATCTATAGCCCAGTCAAATTATTAACTAAAAAAGATGATTATCAAGGTGCTCATTGGGTTCTGGTTATGCTACAGAATTTAGCTCAATCTAATGGTTTACAGATATTGCCCAGTGCAGGTTTTAAAATCTCATCTGTCATAGAAAGACATGAATCAATTTTAGCCAATAGAACAGAAAGTGGCCATAAACCAGCAGTTGTTTTCTCTACAGATCACAAAGAGTTAGCACCCTATGTGCCAGCCTCAGATCCTGTAGGAATACATCTCACAGTTACTCCCGGTTTGTAAATGGGAGCTCAAGAAGCCGGCTGTAATGGTCGGCTTCTTTAATTTTTTATCTGAGTACACAGAGAAAAGCTATGAGCGTTTATCAGGTCACAAATTATAAAGAACATTTACCTGTTCAGCATTGCTTATTTAAAACTTTATCTGATTCTATTCTTCTTCCAAAAATTATTCATATCAATGCTAATCTTTATGCTGCTGTTTTTTCAATTATGAAATTATTACCGGCAAAGCATATTATAGCAGAAGCCATCAGAAGGGGAGATATACAAGAAAATTATACAATAGTGGATACTTCGAGTGGAACCTTTGCTTTAGGAATCGGGATTGTATGTTCAGAGCTTGGATTACCCTTTAAAATTTTTGGAGACCCAGTTATTGACCCGGTGTTAATCAATCGTTTAGAAGATTTAGGGGGGAGCGTACATATTTCGAGGAATCCCAAAAATCCAGGTGCTTATCAAAGGTTGCGCTTAGAAGCTTTAAATAATTTTATTTCGAATAATAAATTAAGTTATTGGATGGGGCAATATAATAATATTGACAATGTAGAATCTTACCAAACAGTAGGTGATTTAATAATCGATCTATTGGGCGCAGACATTAACATTGTCGGAACGGTAGGCTCAGGAGGATCTACTTGTGGGGTTATTAAAGCCATTCGAAAGAAAAATGTTCACTCTAAATTAATTGGAGTGGATACCTTTAATAGCGTCTTGTTTGGGCAACCAGATGGGAAGCGAATATTAAGAGGACTTGGTAATTCTATCATGCCCCAAAATTTAGATCATAGATGCTATAATCAGATTCATTGGGTATCTGCAAATGATGCACACTATTATACTCGATTACTCTTTAAGAGCAAGTCCATTTTTTGTGGGGTGACGACAGGTGCAGCTTTTCAAGTGGCGAATTATTTAGCAACTCAAAATCCTCAACAAAAATATCTTTTTATTTGCCCTGATGAAGGTTATCGTTATATTTCTACGGTATACAATGAGGATTGGCTTAAGCAGCAAGACTTTTATAAACCCGAAATTACGCAAACACCCTATCAAGTAGAAGTTCCTTGCGAAGCAAAAGAACCATGGGCATATCTAAATTGGAACAATAGAACTTATTCTGAAGTAATGGGCAAAGAGTTTGATCATGAGCATAATTAATCAAGGTGAGATTGCTTTTATAGAAAGTAATACCACAGGAACTGGAAGTATCTTCTTAGAAAAAGCAATTGCTAAGGGTTTTAGACCTTTGTTCATTACAAGTGATCCTAATAAATATAATTT
Organism: uncultured Francisellaceae bacterium; assembly: GCA_945956915.1. Classification (GTDB taxonomy): domain Bacteria; phylum Pseudomonadota; class Gammaproteobacteria; order UBA6186; family Azoamicaceae; genus CAMFJH01. The sequence goes on from CAMFJH010000011.1 coordinate 17,438, forward strand.
TTTAACAGAAAATTTAATTCAAGCTATTGTACTAGATACTCATTCTGAAAACGAAATTTATGATTACTTGAAGCATTTTAAAAATTTAAGAGCAGTTTTTTCAACCTCAGAATATTATATAGAAATTGCTTGTAAAATAGCCAAGGCATTTGGATTAGCAGCCAATGATCCTGCGGCTATAAAGCTTTGCAGAAACAAAGATATCCTGGCTAAAACATTAAGCACACAAGGTATCCAATGTCCAAAAACCTTTGTTGCTAATTCAGTTGATCAGATAAATGATTTTTATTCTGAACTAACATTCGATTCTCCAGTTATTGTGAAACCTGCCAAAGGTTCAGGCAGTATTGGTGTGTTGTTTTGTTCTACGAAAGATGAAGTCTATAAGCAGGCAAAATTTTTATTTGAAGAAAACAACAGAGAATCGAATGCAGTGCTTATTCAAGAGTATATTGAAGGCGATGAATATTCTGTTGAAACAATTTCTTTTGATAATCAACTTAAGATTATAGGAATTACAAAAAAATATTTAAGCAAGCATCCGTATTTTTTAGAAACAGGACATGATTTTCCCGTTTATTTTTCGAAAGATATTACCGATAAAATAGAAGCATTAATTAAAAGTAGTTTTGAAAGTGTGGGATTTCTTTTCGGTCCAGCGCATACTGAAATAAGAATAAAAAATGATATTCCTTATATCATCGAGATAAATCCTAGACTTGCGGGTGGTATGATTCCAGAGATGGTAAAAAAAGCCATCGGACTCGATTTAATAGAGGCTACTTTAGATCTATTAACACAAAAAAAGGTTAATTTAAGCGAAAAATACAAACAATATGCATCTATTCGATTTATTATTCCAAAAACAAGCGGCTTTATAAAATCTATACAATTCGATCATGATAATATTCACAATAACACAGTAGATTTTAAAATTAATAAAAAAGTAAATGAGTTAATTGCCTTAAGAGGAGATTTTAGAGATAGAATAGGACACATTATTGTCCAAGAAAGTGCTTTATCTGCCTCTCAACAATTAGCAGATGATCTAATTAATTCTATTTGCGTCGAAACAACAGAAGAAACGGAAAACATAGAACCGAATCAAAATTATGGGAGAATACAAGGGACATTGCTGCCTGAAGTGCAAGCTATCATTAGTCAAGAATTACCAATGGATGATAGAGTTGAAGAGTTAGCATTATTAACAGATATTGACGAAGCACACATTATGATGCTCTTGGAAACGAAAAATATCACACAACCACAGGCTAAACAGATATTATTTCAAATCGAAAAACTTAAAAAAGAAAATTTTAATTTAATAAAAAATAATGTTGCACCTCGAGGTCTTTATGTTTTATATGAAAATTATTTAATTGAAAAATTGGGTATAAATGTTGCGGGAGTTACACACACTGCAAGATCACGAAATGATATTAATGCTACCTTATTTAAGCTAAAGTTACGTACACAATTTTTTAATATTTATAAAAAGTTGTGGAAATTAAGATCTACTTTAATCAATCATTCTAAATTGTCTTTTTTAATGCCTATTCCAATTTATAGTCAATATCAAACAGCTTTACCAGGAACATTAGCCCATTACTTACTTGGTATTGAAAATGCATTATCTCGAGATCAAACTGGATTAGAATCTTTATATGCTGACCTTGAAATTTGTCCTTTAGGGGCGGGAGCAGGAGGTGGCACTTCTATTCCTATTGATCAAAATATGAGTGCAGAATTCTTAGGCTTTAAAAATGTTGCTTCCAATTCACTCGATGCAGTGGCTAGCCGAGATTTAGCATTGCGATTATTATCAGTATTATGTGTTTGTTCTGTGACCTTAAGTCGGCTCACAGAGGATTTGCAGTTATGGTCGACGAATGAATTCGGTTTTATTGAACTTCCTGATACACTTTGTGGGGGTTCCTCTATGATGCCACAGAAAAAGAATCCTTATTTATTGGAAAAAATTAAAGGTATTTTATTGTCTTTATTGGGAGATTACACTGCCTCTATTACAACGATGTATAAGGTACCTTTTGGAAATTCGGTTGAAGTTGGAACGGAATCTGTAAAATCATTGCATAAAGCTTGTCATAATTTTATGAATGCTATCGAATTATTAATTATTATTGTTAAGCATATTAAATTAAATGATTCAGTGGTTAAGGAGAATCAGTTAAAAAATTTAAGCATGGCAACCTACATTACTGATCTTTTAGTGAAAAATAAAAGTTATAGCTTTAGAGAAGCTCATCATCTGGTAGGGGAAAATATAAAATATGCTTTAGATAATAATCTAAATCCCTTAGAAAGGCTAATAGATTTTTTAAAATCTAAAATGGTCGATATCGATCCCGATCCTTTAAAGATAGCTTTAGAAACCGAATATGGTGGAGGACCCGGTTCTAAATCTACATGCTTGCAATATTATCAGGGGGTTAATCGTTTAAATGAACACAGCAATTGGTTAAAAACGAAGCAGAGTAAAATAAAAAATGCCAAGTTAAAATTAGAAAAGAGTACTAATGATATCCTCAGTGGCAATGGAAAAATGCTTGAAGAAACTGTTGTATGAGCAAGAACCTTTTTTATTTGTAGTTAGTTAATAGCGTTTTAGTTAACATCCATTTTAAAATTTTTCTTGACAATCTTGATTGTGTAGAGTATCTTTCAGAAAGATGTTCATAGATTAGTGTCATAGGACGACGTTGAGGATTCATTATGCCTGATATTGATGTTGCTATTTTTAATATAACTTCCAATCCAAAAGTAAAAGATTATCTTAACTTATCACTTTCTGCTTCATGCTTAGCTGTTATATACCCATTCGAAGCCTATAAGAAATGGGCGCAAAGAGGTTATCCAAAAGGAGATTTTCGTCCATACAGAGGAGTTACTTCTTTTGCTGCAAATGTGGTTCCTACGACTATTTTACAAAGGTTGTTTGTTAATCGCTTCGAAAAATATATTAAGGACGATAATCCAATGTCTACACGGTTGGCAACGGCTGCTTTATGTGGTGCAATACCAGCAACTACGGCAGTTATAGTAGAGAATTGTGTTACTAAACAGCAAGAGCTCGCTTGTGAAAATAAACCTTCTAAACCAATCAACGCATTTAAAGAAATGTTTAATGAGAGAGGGTATTTTGGACCCTTTCGCAGTTACGCGTTCATCGCGGTGCGAGATGGTACTTTTGTAACATTTGTAGAAGTTTTTCGCCCTGATGGAGAAAAATATTTAAATAAAAAGCTCATACAATATTTTCCTGAAAACACTAATGGCGTTAATGCTTTCTCTTATTGTTTTTCATATTTAGCAGCAGGTTATGTAGGAGCAAGGCTTACTCATCCATTTGATACTGCGGGGACCCATATGCAGAAATCAAAAAAACCGATGTCATATATGAATGCTTGCAAGAGTGTAATGTCGATGCCGCTGGGTAATAATAAATATAAATGGCAAAATTTTTATAATGGTTTTTGGTATAGATTTGGTTTATTTACTATTTTTTTAGGGATTAAAGAAATCCGTGCAAAGTTGGTTTCACCAGCAGTAGACTCGTCTTTTAAATATTGCAATGATAATGCTAAAGCCAGACTAGAAGCAAAAGGAGTAAAGCCACCTGAACCCAAGCTATTTACACCGGGATTCACTGCTAATTTGAAAAAGAAAATAGATATAGAGGTAGGGAGTGTTTTGGAGTCAAAAGAGCTACCTAAAAAAGGACAAGGATTTTAATTTGGATTTAGGTAATCCAAGTTTTCATTTTATGATTAGGACATACATTTAAGGAGAGACTTATGCCAGTAAAAACTAAAGGTAAAAAATCACAACAAGCTCAAAGTGAAATAGAAATAAAAAAAACACAAGAAATAAAAGAGTATAAAGAAGAGGTTGAGCAGGAAATTTCTTCTGGCAATATGACCTATAACGTTGAAATGGATATGAATATTCCAAAGATGGAGGAAGAAACACTTAGTTTTTGGGAACGTGATAAAATATTTGAACGTTCTGTCGAAAATAGAAGTACAGATAATCAATATGTATTATTTGATGGTCCGCCTTTTGCTACGGGCTTGCCGCATTATGGACATATGTTGGCGGGAGCTCTAAAAGATGTTTTCCCGCGTTATCATACGATGCAAGGGAAGCGAGTTGAACGTCGTTTTGGCTGGGATTGCCATGGTGTGCCCATTGAATTCGAAATAGAAAAAATGTATAAGAACGAGGGAATTGATTTTAAGACTCAAAGCATTGCTGAGTTTAATGAAAGATGCCGTTCAATCGTATTACGCCATACAAATGAATGGCGTAAAACAGTAAAGCGACTCGGCAGATTTATCGATATGGATAATGATTATAAAACGATGGATGCTACTTACATGGAATCTGTGTGGGCAATCTTTAAAAAATTACAAGAAAAAGGCTTAGTTTATGAAGGTCACAGGGTATTAGCCTATTCTACCGGGCTAAGGACTGTACTTTCTGATTTTGAATCAAAATTGAATTATCAGAAGCTTAATGATCCAGAAATTACCATGGCATTTCCCTTGTCGAGTGATCCAAATGTATCTTTATTGGTATGGACAACAACTCCTTGGACCGTGCCAACCAATGTCGCTGTAGCTATAAATCAAGATGTACCCTATGTAAAAGTTACTGCTCAGAAAGATGGTAAAAAATATATTTTAGCAGAAGCTGCTGTTGAGAAGTATTTTCCAGATGCCAAACAGATAAAAGAAAAAGAGGCTGTTGAAGTATCTGATATTATTAATCAATCCTATTCTCCTATGTTTAATACTGTACTTGAACAAGGCACAGAATGTTTCAAAGTTTACCATGGTGCTTTTGTTTCTTCAGAAAATGGAACAGGCTTGGTTCATATTTCTCCTGCATTTGGTGAAGATGACTTTAATCTTGGCAAAAAATACAACTTGCCCGCTTTGGATTTCTTTGATAAAGAAGGCTGTTTCAAGGCTCAAGTACCCAATACAGCAGATGAGAAAGCACAAGGTGAACTATTTACGCAACTAATAGGGAAGCAATTTAAAGCATCCAATAAAGTACTTGTTCAATATATGAAAGATAAGGGTAGAATTTTTAAAGAAGGTGTTATTTCTCATGATTATCCATTATGTTGGCGCACCGAGACTCCTTTAATGTATCGTGCCGTTCCGAGTTGGTATGTTAAAGTCACTGATATTAAAGATAAAATAATTGAACATAATAAAAATATTAATTGGTATCCAGACTTTGTGGGTACAAAGCGGTTTCATTCATGGTTAGAAAATGCTAGAGATTGGAGTGTGTCTAGGAATCGATATTGGGGTTGTCCATTACCCATTTGGCGTAATGTAGAAGACCCCTTGGATTGTTTATTTATTGGTTCTAGAAAAGAACTAGAAACATTAACAGGGGAGGTAATTCCTGATCTTCATAGTCATAAGATTGATCACTTGTTGATTAAACAAAATGGAAAAATCTATAAGAGAGTACCGGAAGTTTTTGATTGTTGGTTTGAGTCAGGCTCTATGCCTTATGGTCAAATTCATTATCCTTTTGAACACGAGTCTACCTTTCTAGATCAGCATTTTCCTGCAGATATTATTGCAGAAGGTTTAGATCAAACACGAGGATGGTTTTATACCTTGATGGTATTATCGACAGCTTTATTTGATAAACCTGCCTTTAAAAACTGTGTTGTTAATGGGATTATATTAGGTACTGACGGTACAAAAATGAGTAAAATGAAGGGTAATTATCCGGATATAAATCTCGTATTTAACAAATATGGTGCAGATGCCATACGCTTTTTCTTGTTGGGTTCTGTAGCAACTAAAGCCGAAGAAGTGGCAGTGTCTGAAAAAAATATTGCTGTATCCATCCAAAAAGTGTTACTACCGATTATTAATGTATATAAGTTTTTTGGCATTACTGCTAATAAGCATAATTTTAGATATGATTCTCACTTTAATTTTTCTGAATTGCAGGATCCTATCAATAAAGCTTTAATGCATCGCATCGAATTATTTAGATCAAATATTAGTTCAAATTATGAGCAGTATAATTTGGTTGGTGTATGTGATGAAATACAAAAATATGTGACATATATATCGCAATGGTATGTAAGAAATATGAAACACTACATAGCTGATGAACAATACAGCTTACATTCAGAAACTTTACATTGTTTGCATTATGCTTTAGAAATATTTAGCAAATGTTCAGGACCTCTTCTCCCATTTATTTCGGATTTTATTTTCCGTAATTTACATGGTTTAAAACAGTCTGTACATTTGGCAAATTGGCCGGCACCCATATCTACTGAATCGTATGAACCTTATCTTTCAAAATTAGAAAAAGTACAAAAAATAGTGCACTTAGGTAATCGCATACGTGATGAACAAGGTATTAGATTACGGCAGGTCTTACCTGTTCTTTACTTAAACGAAACATTAAGGGAAGAACTATCTATTTATGAAGACTTAATTAAAAAAGAATTAAATGTAGAGAACATTGTTTGGGTTGATTCAGTAAAAGCTTCTGAAATGGTAGTAGATAAAAAGTTAAGCCTAAATACAAGTAAGTTACATCTTAAGTACAAAGCAGAATTCAAGGAGATGAAAGAAGTTTTTGATCAAGGTAATTACGCACTGTTGTTAAATGGAAAAGAAATCCTAAATGAAGAGATGAGTACCGAGTTAATCTATAAAAAAGGATTCTCTGGTGCACAAAATGAGGATTTATCAGTTGTTTTAAGCACCAAAGTAGATGCAAGTTTGGGAGAAGAAGGTGTGTTACGTGATATTATGCATGAAGTGCAAAGGCTTCGTAAGAAAAATAATTTAAGTTCTATGGATCCCATTGAAGTGAGTATTAGCGGTGGTTTGCTTGAATTAGTCATGAAACATGAAAATAAGTTTAAAGCATTTCTTGCTAAAACACATTCTGTTTTGATGAAAGCTTTAAATGTAACAGTAGATAAAAAATCATGCAGTTTTGGAAAATATACCGGTGATATAGCAATTAGTCACTCCAAAAGCAAACCGATGTTATCATTTACACAAACGTCTACAGTGCTGCCGGTCTTAACACCCGAGCCTATGGATGATAGTGTCACAGTTAAGCAAATTTATGAATTGTTGAAGGAGAAAGGCCATTCAGAGAATGATATCGATAATATGAGCGTCTCTAAAATGAAAAGCCTTTATATTTCATCTAAAACGCAATCAGAACCAAGCAAACATCTAAGGATGCATGTTAAAGATGGAGTTTGATATGAGCGCAAGTAAGGACGCACAGTTTTTAAAATTTGTTAGAAAACAGAGTAAGGCCAAAGTGATGCTAAAGCAGAATTCTGCTTTAGCATCTGCGGTATAAAATGAGATGAAAATTTTAATTTTGAGATCAGATGGTCCACATAATCGATATTTGCTTTATCGCTTAAAAAAGGAATTTTCAGATGTTGTTAGTGTAATGGAAATTTCTCAATATCAAAGGAGTCGATTATTAGAGAAAAAGAAATACAAAGATTATTTATATAATATATATCACCATTTTAGAAGAAATTTAATAGGGCACAACAAATATAGAAAGCATTTCTTTCTCTCAAAAATAGAGGATGACATCAGTACCTCTCCTTATTGCAAAGATGACTATGTTGTAGATTGGGTGAATAGCGATGTATTAATCAAAGAATTACAGGAAATTAATCCAGATATAACCATTGTAATGGGAACTTCTATTATAAAAGCAGCTGTATTAAAATTATTAGGAAAACACGTTATCAATATTCATGGAGGACATCTTCCTAACTATAAAGGAAATCATTGCTTTTTCTTTGCATTTTATAATCAGGAATTTGAAAAGCTGGGATCTACTATACATTTTGTAAATGAATTTATAGACAATGGTGATATTATAGACATCATTATTCCGGAAATTACAGAAAAAGATACGCCTGAAACTTTATACTGTAAAGCAGAATTAAAAGCGATAGAAAAACTTATTGTTCATTTAAAGAATTATCAATCAGGCATGGAGTTTCCTAGAAAGCCGCAAGAGGATGTGGGAAAAATTTACTATACGCGTGATCGAAAATTACACCATGAATTGATGTATTTTTTTAAAAGAACAAAATTTTTACAGTATTTAAACAGATCAAGAAGTTTTATTCAAATTCTTTAATGATAGCAGTGTATTTGAGGACATATAAGGCGTTAAATCATAGGGTGGATAAGGCTTATAATGATTTTGTTCTCCTGGTAGAGGGCGGTTTAATCCATAGGTAATAAGAAAAGGGACTGTGGTTATAGCTAAACTCAATGGATAATTAACAGGCAAAGCATTTTTGTAAGCTTCTTTAATCATCTCTAAAGTTCTTTTCATTTTTTAACCCTCCTTTAGGCATTAAAGCTTATAAGCCTATTAAACTACAAATCAATTTGTTTGTCAACTTTTACACAAAATGCAGATCTATAAGTCTTGCGATATTGATACTGGTTTGTGTTAGTAAATTTAGAACATTTTTTTTACAATAATCATCAGTACGTGGCCCATCTGCAATGCTAAAGATCGCATCAATACCGACTTCATACAAGGATGCATGATCATCTCCTATTTTTCCAACAATGGCAATAACAGGAATTTGCTGAGAGATTGCTTCTTGTGCAATCACAATAGGGGCTTTACCATACAAACTTTGCCTATCCATTTTTCCTTCACCCGTAATGATTAGATTGGCATTATTGATAAGCTTGGAAAAGTTCATCGCTTCAAGCAGAACTTTAGCACCAGGTTTTAAAGAAGCATTTAAAAATGCAAACAAGCCTGCAGCCAAACCGCCTGCGGCACCTCCTCCGTCTACAGTCCCTATAGCCTGATGCTTGGTATTATTTTGAATAAGCTTAACAAAATTGTGCAAACCTTCGTTTAAAATCTCGAGATCAGAATCGGTAGCACCTTTTTGTGGAGCATAGACCAATGCGCCTGTTGGCCCTAAAATTGGATTATTAATATCGTGAGCTAAAATAAATTCTGCTTCTAATGCACGTTTATCTAAATGTTCAGTATTGATAGATACAATCTTTTTTAAATTGGCACCACAAGGTTTTAATAATTGCTGTTCTTTATCGTAAAATTCTATTCCTAAAGCAGATAAAGCACCCATACCTGCATCACAAGTGGCACTGCCTCCTAATCCAATAATAAAACGTTTATACCCCTTATTGAGTGAATCAAGAATAAGTTCTCCTGTGCCAAATGTAGAAGCTTTGAGTGGGTTACGATCCGCCATGGAAACCAACCCAAGCCCTGAGGCTTGTGCCATTTCAATAATGACAGTTTGATTGAGTATCCCATAATTAGCTTGAATCGGTTGCCCTAGGGGGGCTGAAACAGATACGGTATGCACGGTGTTTTGAGGTTGATTGTCTGTGTGATACAAAAGGCACTCTAAAGTCCCTTCTCCTCCATCTGCCATGGGTGCTAATACAATATTTGCCATAGGGAATACCGATTTGAAAGCTGTTGCAATGGCTTCTGCGGCTTGAATGGCAGAACAAGACTCTTTAAACGAATCTGGGGCAATGACAATCTTCATAGCAAATACTCATTAAAATAAATGTTGCCCTGTTTTAACAAAAGCTTCAAAGCCTTTTTTATCTGCAAAGGCATTGCTTAAACGTTCCACACCGATTTTCAAAACAGATAGATCCGCTGCGGTGGATAAGCGTAAAAAATGCATGCCTTCAATGCCTATTTTTCCAAAAGATTTTCTATCCATCACAGCCACATAATGGTGATACAAAGCAAACATTTGTACCAATGTTGAAGGCGTGGTTTTTAAACGGATGGTCTCATCGAGTTGCTGATAAAGATCGATGGCTCCTAAATGTTCACATACGCCTGCAATATTCGGGAATAAATAAAATGCACCTTTAGGTTTTTGGCATTTAACCCCTGGAATTGCGTTTAAGGCTGCATGAATGACTGTGCTACGTTCTTCAAATAATTTGACCATATTAGCCAAAACCAATCGAGATTCAGGATTTTCTAAAGCTTCGCGTGCGCCTTCCTGATTGTAAGGTGGAATACAAGAAAAATAATTAATGTTTAAATTTTTAAATACTTCAGCTTCTTCTATTGTTGGAAAAACAGCATATCCAATTCGACCCCCTGTCCAGGCATAAGATTTTGAAAATCCGCTGCTAATAATAGTGCGTGCTTGCATGCCAGGTTGAGAAGCAATAGAATGATTTTTTTGACCATTAAAAATAATATGCTCGTAAATTTCGTCTGAATACACACGAACATTTGGATTACAATTATTAATAATAACTTTGCTGATCGCTTGAAGTTGTTCTAAACTCGCAACACCACCTGTTGGGTTAGAAGGGAAGTTAATAAATATTAATTTCGTTTTAGGTGTAATTAATTTTTCTAAATGTTCTGCATTAAAAGTAAAACCGTCGGCTTCTTTTAAGTGAATAGGTACAGGAATGGCCCCTAAATAGCGAATAAAAGATTCATAAATAGGAAAACCTGGACTGGGGTATATGATTTCATCACCTGAGTTAGAATAAACTTGTTGGCTAAAACCAATGCCCGGTTTTGCACCCGGAAAAACTACGATTTGTTCTGGTGAGTAAGTGAGGCCTCGTGTTTGAAAGAGTTGTTGGCTAATCGCTTTTCGTAAAGACAATATACCTTTCGGATCACAATAATGCGTATTGTTTAAATCTAATTGTTTTTTGATTTCATTTTTAATAAATTGGGGAATATTAAAATCAGGCTCACCTAAATTTAATTTAATAACCGGATTACCGGCATTTTCAATCCCGCTAATATGAGAGCCCATTTTGAAAGCATTTTCAGTATCTAAATTAGGTGTTCGATGGGCATATAAGTCCATAAGCATTCTCCCTTAATTTTATTAGTATATAATTAGGTGTAATTAAATACAAATTATGTTATAGTATCCAATCAATTTTACTAAGGGATCAAAACAATGGAAACTGAGCTTTTAATGGATGTAGTGGATGAACAAAAAGTACGGGCAGATAATGATAACGCTTGGAAAGCAATATTACATTTACATTTTAAAGACTTTATGGAATTTTTTTGGCCAAAAGCCTATGAGGTCATCGATTGGGAAAAACCTTATCAAGCTCTTGACCAAGAACTTCTGGAAGTCGGTCTTAAAGGAGATATAGGTAAGCGATACATAGACAAGCTATTTCAAGTATATCTTCAAGATAATACAAAGCAATGGATATTAATACATATTGAAATTCAGCACAAAAAAGATGATGAGTTTCCCAAAAGACAATTTGTTTATTTCTATAGAATTTTTGATTTTTATGACAAAGATATTGCCAGTATGGCTATTTTGGCCGATAGAAATCCCACATGGGAGCCAAAACAATATCATCGTTCTATTTGGGGTTCTTCTATAACTCGGACTTATGAAACCGTAAAATTAACACACTTTAAATCAAAAAAAGATGAATTGTTAAAATCTCAAAATCCTTTCGCGATGGTGGTGCTTATACAACTTGATGCTCATGAAACTACTCCTTATGATGAAGCAAGAATATTAACTAAGCTCGAATTTTTCAAAGCTTTACATAAAAAGGGGTGGGCCAATGAAACCATCAGAAATATGTATCGTTTTCTTGATATTATGCTTTGTTTAAACAATGATTTTGAGATAGAATATGAAATAGCAGCCAAAAAAATAGATGAGGGACAAAAAATGCAAATTATGTCTAATATTGAACGAAAAGCTTACTATAATGGAGAGCAGTACGGAGAAGCTAAGATTTTGGTTAAGCAACTTACCCTTAGGTTTAAATCGATACCAGATCGCTATTTAGCCAGAATAGAAAATGCGAACACTGAAGCCTTAGAAAAATGGGCTCTTAACATTTTAAGTGCGAATACTATAGACAAAGTTTTTACATGAATATAAGCAACCTGTTTGACTTTGGCGATTATTGTTTTAGACATCCGATTGGCGTATAAGTCCATAAAGATTCTCCCTTAATTTTATTAGTATATATAAAAAAGGGATACCGCTCAACGTAACACATAAGAAAAAAGTAGACCATTCAACACAATCTGAAATAAAACCACCCACAGCAGACAAGAAAATGCGTGACAAAGAACTTAAGGAGTAAAGTAATGAAAATTGTGTGGCTGTAAGGTTTTTTGTACACAAGCTGGAAAGATATGTCACAAAAGCCGTATGTCCCATGCCACAACACAACTGTTGTACCGCGATACTAAACATAAAAGTAGACATATCATGCCCAACCCAGATGAGCGGGATAAAGGCTAAGGGCGATAAGAGTTGTAAGCTTCCGCAAACCATGGCTCCCAGCGAAGGCGTTAATAAACTGATAATAATACCCCCCAAAAAACCACCGAGGATCATCATTAAAATGCCAAAAGTTCTTGCCACAGAAGCAATTTCATCTGTACTAAATTCTAAATCTAAAAGCAAGGGGCCGCTCATTGCATTGGGTATGGCATCTGATATTTTATAAAATACTATAAATAATAAGATTAAGATCCATTTGGGGCGTTGTATAAAATCTATAAATGCAGCGCGTACAGCCCGTAAATGTTTGCTCAAAGTAGGTAAAGTCGTATAAGGATAGCCATGTTTTACTAAAGTATTCTGAGGCTCTTTTGCACAATAGACGGCAATAGGTCCTATAAAACTCAAACCTGCCATAAGGCTATAAGCCATAGACCAACCAAAACGAGAAGAAACCCATAGAGTGCCTGTACTGCTTAATAGCATGCCTATTCTAAATCCTATGCCCATTAAGGCAGTACCCACGGGCAATTCATTTGCAGAGACTTTATCGATACGATAAGCGTCTAAAACAATATCTTGAGTGGCAGAACAAATGCTTAATACAAATGCACAAGCTGCAGTAATATAAATATTATGTATCGGATCGCTAAGACTTAAACAAAATATGGCTAAAATTAGAAATATCTGTGCAAAAAAGGCCCATCCCCGGCGCTGACCAAATTTTTTACATAAAAATGGGATAGGGTAGCGATCAATGAGGGGTGCCCATAAAAATTTTAGACCATAGGGGAGGGTACACAAAAACATCCAACCAATATGGGTATTGGAGTAACCCGTTTGTACAAGCCATATGGTCAATGTGGAAGAAACTAAAATAAATGGAATGCCAGAAGCAATGCCCAAGAATAGCAGACACACTAAAGATGGATGAGTATAAAGTCGTAATATCTCGGATAATTTACGCATAGATATATTATGTTTGATTGACTAACCAAAATATACTGTATTTATAAACAGTTATAAACTTCGGTCGTTCAGCTAATAAAGGCATGATATAATCGCCTATGGACATTTTTTCTGAAACAGCGTTATTAAAAAATCTGAACCCTGCACAATTGCAGGCTGTAACTGCATCTTTAGGCCATTCGTTAATACTGGCTGGAGCAGGCAGTGGTAAAACGCGTGTTTTAGTACACCGCATCGCTTGGTTTATTCAACAGGGTTTGGCTTCGGGTTATGGCATTGTAGCGGTGACTTTTACCAATAAAGCCTCTTCAGAAATGCGAGGTCGTTTATATTCAATGCTGGGGCACCAGGCTGAAGGCATGTGGATAGGTACTTTTCATGGTTTGTCGCATAAATTATTAAGATTGCACTATAAAGAAGCGGCTCTGCCTGAAAGTTTTCAAGTGATTGATTCAGATGATCAATTACATGTGATCCGCAGAATATTTAAATCCTTGAATATCAATGAAGAACGCTGGGAACCTAAAAAAGCGCAACATTTTATCAATCGCAAAAAAGACGAAGGCGTGCGAGCGGATCAACTGCCGCATCCTGAAGGTGCTTACGAGCAAGTGATAGGCGATGTGTATAAGCAATATGAAAAAATATGCATAGAAAATGGTGTGGTCGATTTTGGTGAATTATTAATCAAAACCTATGAATTATTAAAAGAAAATCCAGAAATTTTAGGTCATTATCAAGAACGTTTTCAACATTTTTTAGTCGATGAATTTCAAGATACCAACACGATTCAGTATAAATGGTTATCTTTATTGGCGGGTCGTGCACTCTCGATTACCGTAGTGGGTGATGATGATCAATCTATTTATGGATGGCGTGGTGCAAAGATAGAGAATATTTATCGCTTTGAAAAAGAATTTACGGATACAGAAGTGATTCGCTTAGAACAAAATTATCGTTCTACCCGCACTATTTTATCTGCGGCAAATGCCTTAATTGGACATAATACAAGTCGTATGGGTAAAACGCTGTGGACAGAAAGTGGAGAAGGCGAGCCCATTACTTTATATGCAGGATTTAACGAAGAAGATGAAGCTTTGTATGTGGTGCGCCATATTCGTGAATGGATTGAACAAGGAGGCTCTTTAAAAGAAGTAGGTGTCTTGTATCGCTCGAATGCACAGTCCCGTGTCTTAGAAGAAGCCTTAGTCCGAGCCGGGATAGCGTACAATATTTATGGTGGCCTACGCTTCTTTGAGCGTGCTGAAATTAAAGATGCTTTGGCTTATGTTCGTTTGGCGGTTAATCTTCAAGACAATGCTGCTTTTGATCGTATTATCAATACCCCACCGCGTGGCATAGGCGAGCGATCTTTAGAAATTATTCATCATCTTGCACAGTCAAGGAATTGTTCTTATTGGGAAGCCTCGCTTTATATTTTAGAAAATAGAGAAGGCATGAGTGCGAAGGCGTTTCAAGGCCTACAATCTTTTGTCAATGTGATAGAAAGTTTAATCGATTGTGCTAAGCACAACAGTTTATCCAAATTGATAGAGCAAACCATAGAGGAAAGTGGTTTATTGAAATTCTTACGTGAACAAAAAGGTGAAAAAGCACAAAACAAAGCAGAAAACTTGGAAGAGTTGGTGAGTGCGACCTCTGATTTTGAAGCTGAAATACCCGATACAGAAGAATCTGCCGTTTTAGCTTTCTTGGCTTATACGACTTTAGAAGGTGGTGATCATAGTAGCAATAAACTTAAAAACAATAAGCAAGATGAAAATGCAGTACAGTTAATGACTTTACATTCAGCTAAAGGCTTAGAATTTCCTTTTGTATTTATTTGTGGGTTAGAAGATGGTTTGTTCCCACATCATTTTTCACGTGAAAATCCTAAAAGTTTAGAAGAAGAACGTCGTTTATGTTATGTAGGCATTACACGCGCGATGCAGCGTTTAACCTTAACTTATGCGGAAAAACGACGTATTTTCGGCCGGGACGAAGGACGTCATATTTCTAGATTTATTTCTGAAATTCCGCAACACTTACTCAAAGAAGCGAGTAGGCGAGTTTCTGTTACTGTACCGCGTTATGGTTCAATGGCTGTTAGCCAGGCCATGGGGTATTCTGCACAAGACCTTTCAGAGGATGGTTTTGGATTAGGCCAGAGAGTGAGACATCCCAAATTTGGCACAGGAACCGTTATTGACAGCGAAGGTGCTGGGGAACGTGCCCGAGTTCATGTTCATTTTGATGCTTGTGGGAGTAAATGGTTAGCCTTGGCTTATGCAAAATTGGAGGCGACATGATTAATTTAAGTGTACAAGAGCAATATGCCCCCCACAATGCGTGTTATGGCTGTGGTCCTGCGAATGATAGCGGTTTAAAATTAAAAAGTTATATTTTATCGGATAACAGTGGTCTGATAGCCCACTGGGAGCCAAAGTCCTGTTATGAAGCTTTTCCTGGTGTATTAAGTGGCGGCACGATTGGTACTTTATTAGATTGTCATTGTAATTGGACTGCAGCCTGGTATTTAATGCGCAATAACGATCTTACACATCCCCCGTGTACTGTAACCGCAGAGTATACTATTAAATTATTAAAGCCCACACCGACAGAAGGTCTTATAGAATTAATTTCACACATCATAGATTCCAGTGAAAATAGAACCACTGTCGGTGGTATTTTAAAAGCAGATGGCAAAGTATGTGCTACTTGTGAAGGGATTTTTGTGGCTGTTGAAGAAGGACATCCTGCTTATCATCGTTGGTAAAATACAAGGTCGCTTGTATAGGATAATGATCAGATCCAATATAGTCTAAAACCTTGAATTCACTGCGAACAGGTTTATTGATAAAAAAATGATCAATTTGTAATGCAAGCGCAAGCCAGCCCGTGGGAAAAGTATAATCGACGCCTAATGTATCTATTCTCTTATAACCCTTTTTTATAATGGGTTTTAGAGCATCTCCCCATAGGGTGCAATTAAAATCTCCAGCAATAATCACAGGTTTATTAGAAGTTGCTTCATAATTTGCAATGCTTTTTAAGTAATGTTTGTTTTCTTGCCAACCTTCTTTACTAATAGGTGGAAATGGATGTACTACCATTAAGCTAAATCTTTCAAAATCAAGACTTAAAAAAGGTCTTGGCATGGTGCTTGGATTTTTAGCTTCAACCTTGAAAGGTATTTTTGAGTATAGTGCCATCCCAAAATTATGATCAGCGGGTAACTCTATTGTATAAGGGTAAATTTTTTTTAAGTCTGAAAGATTATTTACCCATTCATCATTGATTTCTGCCAGTGCTATAATATCTGGGTTTTGTGCAAGAATCACTTTTTTTGCGAGTGCATAATCAATATTTCTTATTTCCACATTTGCAAATACAATATTCGTTGGTGTTTCATCAGCTTGAACTGTTTTTAGGGTGTTATTGGTTTTTAAGATAGGAGTAGCAAATAGTATTAAATTTCCTATAAATACCAGGCTTGCAAATTTTAAACTATTTTTATCAAACATAAACGCAGCAAAGCATAAGATAATGCTAACAAGCACAGCTTGTACGCGAAAATGGTTGAATAAATCAAAAAACCAAACACTAGACGATAAAAGACCAATAAAACTAAAAAGGGTTAAAAGAAAAATGAGAGTTCTTATTCCTATTTCAAACATGATATCACCCTCTATTTTAAAAATAATAATTCATCATACCACATGTTTTTTATAATGTCAGATAAATGGTAATATAAAAAAATAAGCCAAGCGAATAGCTTGGATTGCCTGCTATATTTTATATGATCTTTGATTAAGCCTTGATTTTGATCTATAGGTATTAAATTATTTCCCGACAATACAACAAAGGAGCTTCTGCATGTTGATTAAATATATAGGAATGATGGCTATTAGTTTTTTTGCTGCAAATGTGGCATTTGCGACTACTTTTAATGGTATTACTGATTTAAGTGAAAAATCATTTCAAGAGTTGGTGATTAATGGTCCAGCCACTTTAAAAGATATTAAAGCAGGCAAATTAACGGTTAATGGTCCCTTAACCTTTCAAAAAATTGACGTTTCTGGCAACGCCGAATTGAATGGTCCTGTAAAAGGTACTGAATCTCACTTTGAAAATTTAATGATCACAGGATCAATTGATGCGGATAAAATGTCTTGTAATAATTTGACAGTGATTGGTCCTGCGACTTTAAAATATTTTACAATTAAAGAAAATGCCGAGGTCAAAGGTGCTTTTAATGCAGATGGGGGTACAATTCAAGATCTGAGTGTCATGTCTTCTGCAAGTTTAAATGATACAACGGTTAAAAATGTGGTTATTAAGCATAATAATGCTTATGATCAAGAAGCTAAAAAAGATGTGTTAGAGTTAAAAGGAAAAACCATCATAACCGGAGATGTCACTTTTGCTTCAGGTAAAGGAGAAGTAATTGTGCAAGGTAAGGACGCTTCGATAGGCGGAAAAATTAATGGGGGTGTTTTAGTAGACAACACACAGACACAAGAAACAAAATCACCTTAAATTTAAGGCTGAAATAAGTACGGCTAAGAATATGAAAATGCACTTAGCCGTACGTTATTAATGATTAAGATCTTTTTGTGTCCTGAGTCACAACTTTATCTACAATCTGTCCGCCTTTTTTTAAACATTGCTCAGGCGAATTGGCTTTGATAATTCGACCTTGCTTATCGACACATTTAACTTTTTCATAATAATTTTGCTCTTCAACTTTAATCCTACCATTTCTAGCTTTTTTAATTTGTGTAGTATGTGTTTCCACGCAATTGGGGCCTGTAACAGTGACTTCTTCAACCATTGTTTGCTGAGTTTTTGCACAAGCACTCAGGAATACACAAGTTGCTACAACGCCTAAAAAGCTTTTGTTTAAATTAAATTTCATAATGACCCCCAATGATTACATTTGTAATATTTTCAGACTGTTCTAACTATTTTTGATAGTTAGTTGATGAGCGAACATTATACTTTCAAATGACCAAAGCTGTCAAGCGGATAATTTTGCTAAGATAGTTACAAGTAGTCAGCTGACCATTTTAAAAAATTAATCAACCAACTTAATCCTGGCCGGTTAAAGCAATATTTAAAACAAAAATAGGGAGCAACCCATTGCAAATAAATGAAAAACACACTCAGATTTGTCAATTTATAAAAGTTATACGCTGACAAATCTAAAATTACAATATGATTTGTCAACTTATAAAAAATATACCTCGACAAACTTACATATTACTCTCACTTTAACAAATAAGATATACTGAGTTCAATTTGTTCAAAGATTTGGGAGTTTCAATGACATCTCGTACTGATTTAGCCAATGCCCTTCGTGTTCTGAGTATGGACGCAGTCCAAAAAGCCAATTCTGGGCACCCTGGCATGCCGATGGGGATGGCTGATATTGCTGAGGTCTTATGGAATGATTTTTTAAGCCATAATCCTAAAAATCCTCAATGGATCAATCGGGACCGCTTTATTTTGTCCAATGGCCATGGTTCTATGTTGCAATATGCCTTATTGCACCTAACAGGCTATGATTTAAACATTGAAGACTTAAAACAATTCAGACAATTACATTCCAAAACCCCCGGACACCCTGAATATGGGATTACACCTGGCGTAGAAACTACCACAGGTCCTTTAGGTCAAGGTCTGGGTAATGCGGTGGGCATGGCTATTGCAGAGGCAGTATTAGCTGCGACTTTTAATCGTAATCAGCATCAGATTATCAATCATTTTACTTATTGCTTTATAGGTGATGGGTGTTTAATGGAAGGCATTTCGCATGAAGTGGCTTCTTTAGCAGGAACGCTGGGTTTAGGAAAATTGATTGTATTTTGGGATGATAATGGAATTTCTATTGATGGAGAAGTCGCAGGATGGTTTTTAGACAATACCCTGGAACGCTTTAAAGCCTATGGTTGGCATGTATCCCAAGTCGATGGACATGATCCTGAAGCCATTAAAAAAGCGATTACAGAATCACGTACAGTTTCTGATAAGCCTAGTTTGATTTGTTGTAAAACCATTATTGGATATGGT
Organism: uncultured Francisellaceae bacterium; assembly: GCA_945956915.1. GTDB lineage: Bacteria > Pseudomonadota > Gammaproteobacteria > UBA6186 > Azoamicaceae > CAMFJH01. The sequence goes on from CAMFJH010000011.1 coordinate 36,816, forward strand.
TCACCTAATTTAGGTGGAACAGAAAAAACGCATGGTGCTGCTTTGGGAATCGAAGAAGTGGCTGCAACACGAGAAAAATTAAATTGGGTGCACACCCCTTTTGAAATTCCAGTAAGCATAAAAAATGCTTGGGATGCCAGCAAAAAAGGACAGCAAGCAGAAACACTTTGGCAACAACAATGGACAGATTACGAAACAGAATATCCAGAATTGGCAGCAGAGTTAACACGACGATTACAGGGACGCTTGCCTTCAAAATGGCAGCAGAGCATGGTCAATTTTATTTTAGAAACTGCAAAAAAAGCAGAAGTGATTGCAACGCGAAAAGCTTCTCAAAACACTTTAAGTAACATGCTGGATTTTTTACCTGAATTATTGGGCGGATCAGCAGATTTATCAGAATCGAATTTAACACATTGTAAACAATCTATTGCTTTAAAACCTCATCATTTTGAGGGAAATTATATTTACTATGGCGTAAGAGAATTTGGAATGTCTGCCATCATGAATGGGATCAGCTTGTCGGGCGGCTTTATTCCTTATGGTGGCACATTTTTAACCTTTTTGGACTATGCGCGTAATGCAATACGGTTATGTGCCTTAATGAAACAACGAGTAATTTTTGTTTATACGCACGATTCCATTGGCTTGGGTGAAGACGGTCCTACCCATCAACCCATAGAGCATTTAGGCATGCTAAGAACAACGCCCAATGTCAGTTTATGGCGACCTTGTGATGCCACAGAAACCGCAGTATCTTGGCAACAAGCAATTGAGCGTACAGAAGGACCTACTGCACTGGCCTTAAGTAGACAAGCACTTGTGCCGCAAAAAAGAACACTGACTCAAATAGAGTTGATCAAAAAAGGTGCCTATGTATTGCTGGAAAGTCAGGATTTGCCAGAATTGATTATGATCAGTACCGGCTCTGAAGTTGCTTTGACGATGGAAGCAGCCTTAGAATTACAAAAACGAGGATTGCAGGTACGAGTGGTTTCCATGCCTTCAATGGATGTGTTTTTACAACAAGAACAGGCCTACAGAGAATCCGTTTTACCCAAAGCTATCAGGGCCAGAATAGCTGTAGAAGCAGCTGCAACAAATGATTGGTATCAGTGGGTAGGCTTAGATGGAAGTGTAGTGGGCATTGATCGCTTTGGAGAATCTGCACCCGCTAAAGATGTTTTTCAGGCCTTAGGCATTACCGTAGAAGCGATTATGCAAACAGCAAACAACGTGATTATGAACTTAAAAAATAGGGAGTATCATCATGTCAATTAGAGTGGCGATTAATGGATACGGTCGTATTGGTAGAAATACTTTAAGAGCTTTGTATGAATCGCAGCGGACTGATCAAATAAAAATTGTTGCGATTAATGATTTAGGGGATACCAAAACCAATGCGCATTTAACCCAGTATGATTCTACACATGGACACTTTCTCGGAACAGTATCTGTTGCAGATGAGCATTTGGTTATTAATGGTGATCCCATTCAAGTTTTTAGAGAGCGTTCACCTGAAAATTTACCTTGGGCAGACTTAAAGATTGATGTTGTCTTGGAATGCACCGGTTTTTTTGCCACTAAAGAAAAAGCATCCGCGCATTTGCGAGCGGGGGCTAAGAAGGTATTGATTTCAGCACCTGCAGGAAATGATATACCTACCATTGTATTTGGAATTAATGATAAAACCTTAAAAGCAGAAGATAGGATTGTTTCAAATGCTTCTTGTACCACCAATTGTTTAGCACCTTTGGTGCAACCTTTAAATGCTGCGATGGGTGTTGTGAGTGGTTTGATGACAACCATTCATGCCTACACCAATGATCAAGTATTAACCGATGTTTATCACAGCGATTTAAGACGCGCCCGTTCTGCCACCCAATCCATGATTCCTACAAAAACGGGTGCCGCAGCTGCGGTGGGCTTGGTATTGCCAGAATTGAATGGCAAATTAGATGGTTTGGCTATTCGCGTGCCTACTTTAAATGTTTCTTTGGTGGATTTAAGTTTTATTGCAGGCAGAGATACCAACATTCAGGAAGTAAATACGGTATTAAAAACAGCAGCAGAAGGTCCTTTAAAAGGTATTTTAGAAATAAATACAGCCCCATTAGTTTCCATCGATTTTAATCACAATCCTGCTTCTTCTATTTTTGATGTCTCTGAAACTAAAGTGATTGGAAGACTTGTCAAAGTATTGGCTTGGTATGACAATGAATGGGGTTTCTCTAATAGAATGTTGGATACAGCAATGGCCATGGCTTATGCTAAATAAAATACCCCAAAAAAAAGATCTAAATTATTTTTGTATGGATGATTTCGATCTTAAAAATAAAAAAGTATTGATTCGAGAAGATTTTAATGTGCCGATCGAAAACGGCATCATTAAAAATGATGCCCGCATACGTGCGGCTTTGCCTACACTGCAAAAAGCCATTGCAGCCAAAGCCCGGGTGATGATCATTTCGCATTTGGGTAGACCCAAAGAAGGAGAATTTTCTTCTGTTTTTTCGCTAAAGCCGCTTGCCGATTATTTATCAAAATTATTAAATCATCCCGTAGGTTTCGCTGAAAACTGGTTGCAGGGTGTTACGGTCGAGCCAGGAGAAATTGTTTTATGTGAAAATGTACGATTCAATGTAGGGGAAGAGGCCAATGATCAAGCATTGGCACAAAAAATGGCCGTCTTATGCGATGTATTTATAATGGATGCTTTTGGTTCTGCGCATCGGGCACAAGCCTCTACAGAGGGTGTTGCACGCTTTGCACCGATGGCCGTGGCAGGACCTTTATTGATCGCTGAACTGCAAGCGTTGTCTACTGTGTTGAGTCAGCCTAAACGACCTTTAGTTGCTATTGTAGGGGGTTCGAAGGTCTCGACCAAATTGGATATTTTAAAATTTTTATTGCATAAAGTAGATGTCTTAATAGTGGGTGGCGGTATTGCCAATACTTTTATTGCAGCACTTGGGCATTCAGTCGGTAATTCTTTGATTGAAGTTGATTTGATACCCGTTGCCAAAGAATTAATTGTTTTGGCTAAGAAACAGAACGTTAATTTGCTAATTCCTGTCGATGTTATTGTGGCTAAAACAATAACAGAAATAGCAAATACAGAAGTGCTTGATTTGAGTATAGACACAGTGGGTCCTCAGCAAAAAATACTCGATGTGGGTCCTAAGACTCAGAAAGAATACCAGAGCTTATTATCCAATGCTGCTACGATTTTATGGAATGGTCCCCTGGGTGTATTTGAATACACGCCTTTCGAGAAGGGAACACGAGTCTTGGCAGAATCGATAGCGGCCTCTTCTGCCTTTTCCGTAGCCGGTGGGGGGGAAACGTTGGCAGCGATTGATAAGTATAAAATAAGGGATAAGCTTTCTTATGTTTCTACGGGTGGAGGTGCTTTTTTAGAGTATCTAGAAGGCAAAACCCTTCCGGCACTTAAAGTTCTAGAAAAGAGATTCGATCAAAGTCTAGTTTAATTAATAGTCATTGTGCCTGTCTATATATCCACCCTTAAACGCCTCGGTTGTTATTAGTGCCTAGTTTGGGTATGATCACCCTAAATTAGTTATGGTTTCAAGGGTTAGTTAAGTGCCAAAGGAGTTCGCTTTTGCTAAGACGTACTAAAATTATTGCAACCTTAGGGCCAGCCACTGACGAGCCAGGTATGATGCGCCGTATTATAGAAGCGGGCGTAAATCTTGTGCGTATCAATATGTCTCATGGCTTGCATGCAGCGCATGCTAAGCGCATAGAGACTGCACGCACCCAAGCCCTAGAATTGGGCATTGAACTTGGCATTCTATTAGATTTGCAAGGACCCAAAATTCGCATTACGCGTTTTAGAACGGGCAGCGTTCATTTAATGCCAGGAAGCCATTTTGTATTAGATGCAGATTTAGATCCAGATGCAGGTACCGTAGAAAGTGTAGGTATAGATTATAAGAACCTTCCTAAAGACGTAAAAATGGACGATATTTTATTATTAGATGATGGCTTGTTGATGTTTGAAGTCTTAAAAGTAGAGGGTGCCAAAATTCATTGTTTGGTTAAACTGGGTGGAAAATTATCCAACCATAAAGGGATTAATAGAAGAGGGGGTGGTTTAACTGCGGCTGCTTTAACCTATAAAGACAGAGAAGATATTCTATTTGCAGCAAAAATGGAAGTTGATTATGTGGCAGTTTCTTTTCCTAGAAATGCCAAAGATGTCGAAGAAACCAGAGCATTATTAGTACAAGCGGGTAGTCGCGCAAAGATTATTGCAAAAATTGAAAGAGTGGAAGCGGTTCAAGCCTTAGATGAAATTATTCATAGTGCAGATGCTGTGATGGTAGCAAGGGGTGATTTGGGTGTTGAAATTGGTTATGCTGAATTACCCGCTGTGCAAAAACATATCATTGCAAGAGCCAGAACTTTAAACAAAGCTGTGGTCACCGCGACTCAGATGATGGAATCTATGATACACAGTCCTATCCCCACACGTGCAGAAGTCTCGGATGTGGCGAATGCCGTTATTGATGGAACAGATGCGGTGATGTTGTCTGCGGAAACTGCAACCGGTGAATTTCCTGACAAAGTCGTGGAAGCGATGGCAGGAATATGTCTTGCGGCAGAGCGTCAAAAAAGCCTACATGTTTCGAATCATCGATTAGACTCTCGCTTTGATAAAGATGACGAAGCGATTGCGATGGCTGCCATGTACGCGGCCAATCATATTCCCACCACAGCGATTGTTGCTTTAACCGAATCAGGCTCGACCCCCTTATGGATGTCTAGAATTCGTTCAGGCATTCCAATTTATGCTTTAAGTAGAAATAAAGAAGCACGTGGTCGAATGACTTTATTTAGAGGGGTGTACCCAGTTGATTTTGACGTGACACGACATGCTAAAGTGCAAGTGACTTCAGAAGCGGTTGCTGAGTTATTACGCATGAATGTCGTCAAAACAGGCGATCGGGTTATCATCACCAAAGGCGATATTATGGGCCATGTGGGTGGTGCAAATACTTTAAAAGTTATTCGGGTTTAGTGCTTAGAGGAAATAAAAAATGGCATTAATTACATTAAGAGAATTATTAGATCATGCAGCAGAATATCATTATGGTGTGCCTGCTTTTAATGTTAACAACCTAGAGCAAATCCGAGCGATTATGGAGGCTGCGGATAAAACAGACAGTCCTGTCATTGTGCAAGCTTCAGCAGGTGCAAGGCAATATGCAGGCCCTCGTTTTTTGAAGCATTTAATAGAAGCGGCTATTGAAGAATTTCCGCATATCCCTATTTGTATGCATCAAGATCATGGTGCTTCACCCAGTGTTTGTCAGCAATCTATTCAATTGGGTTTTAGTTCAGTCATGATGGATGGTTCTTTACAAGCTGACATGAAAACACCGGCTTCTTATGAATATAATGTGAGAGAAACCAGTACCGTGGTGATGATGGCACACGCTTGTGGCGTGTCGGTAGAAGGTGAGTTAGGATGCTTAGGCTCTTTGGAAACAGGCAAAGCTGCAGAAGAGGATGGTTCGGGTGCACAAGGGCATTTAAGTCATGACATGATGCTAACCGATCCTGATGAAGCAGCAGCATTTGTACAAGCAACCAAAGTGGATGCACTGGCCATTGCCATTGGCACCTCTCATGGGGCTTATAAATTTTCTCGTCCTCCCACCGGTGAAATTTTAGCGATGGAACGCGTGAAAGCGATTCATAAAAGAATTCCGGATACGCATTTAGTAATGCATGGTTCTTCTTCAGTGCCGCAAGAATGGTTAAAAATCATTGATGAGTTTGGTGGTCAGATGGGTGAAACCTACGGCGTGCCTGTATCTGAAATTCAAGAAGGCATTAAGTATGGTGTTCGAAAAATCAATATAGACACCGATTTAAGACTCGCTGCAACCGGTGCAATTCGTCGTTATCTTGCTAAAAATCCATCTGAATTTGATTCGCGTAAATACAATAAAGAAGCCAAAAATGCTATGCGGGATATTTGCATCGCACGTTATGAAGCTTTTGGAACAGCTGGAATGGCTTCTAGAATAATACCTTTAGCTTTAGAAAAAATGGCTGAACGCTATAATAAGGGTGAGTTAAACCCAAGAGTTGAATGAAATTCCTCGTCTTAGTGATTTTTAAGACAAATTATTAACTCAGAGCGAAAACTTTTGTGGACTCTCATGATCCGGCTTCGGCTCGTTGGTCTCTTTTGAAGCAGGAGCTTGCATGGATTCAGTGGATGAAAGTTTTACAGACTGGGATAGGGGTTCTTGCAAATGATATTTGTAATTTAAACAACTTTGTAAAAAATTTTGCTAAATGCCTATTAAAATACACATAATTGCATATTGTCGATTATGTGTATTTTTTTATCCTCTTAAAGTAATACACATAATCGTATATTGTCGATTATGTGTATTAAGTGTACAATATCCTAATTACATCTTGAGGATACTAAAGTGATAAAAACAGCCCCTTTTGTAGGAAGAAAAGAGCCTTTAAAAGAATTAAGTTTACTCTCAAAAAAGAAAAATGCCAGTCTCGTTGTCATACAGGGAAGACGTCGTATTGGGAAAAGTCGTCTTGTGCGTGAATTTGGAAAGGATAAAAATTTATTTGTTTTCTCAGGTTTGCCTCCAACACCTAAAACGACTGCACAAAGTCAAAGAGATTCATTTGCCAGTCAATTATCACAATATTTTGGATTACCCGGCTTAAAAGCAGAAAGCTGGGGAGATTTATTTTCTATAATGGCAAAATTCACTCAAGAAGGAAAAATGATATTGTTATTTGACGAAATTTCATGGATGGGGAGTCTAGATCCTGATTTTTTAGGTTTCTTAAAAAATGCATGGGATATTCATTTTAGCCAAAACCCGGGGTTAATGCTTATTTTATGTGGTTCGGTTTCAATGTGGATCGAAGATAATATTATTAATAGCACAGGATTTATGGGAAGAATATCCTTGACTATTTTTTTAAGAGAATTGTCAATGCCCGAAAGTAATCAATTGTTAACTGCAATCGGATTTAATGATAATTTTCAAGAAAAATGTAAAATTTTAAGTGTGACAGGGGGAGTGCCTCGATATTTAGAAGAAATACAACCAACGCTGAATGCTGATGAAAATATAAAGCGCTTAGGTTTTAAAGAAGGTGGGTTTTTGTTTAAAGAATTTGAGCAAATATTTTCAGATTTATTTTCAAAAAGAGCACCGCTTTATAAAGAAATTGTAGAGATTTTGGTCGACGCACATTTGGAATACAAGGAAATATATGAAAAATTAAATAGAGAAAAAAGTGGCTTAATTTCACAATATTTAAATGATTTAATAAAATCGGGTTTTATTCGCCGTGATTTTACATGGAACTTAAAAGTGAATTCTGAATCAAGATTAAGCCAGTTTCGAATAAGTGATAATTATATTCGATTTTATTTAAAATATATTGAAAAGAATAAAGCTAAAATTGAAGCCGGACATTTTAATGATCGCCCTCTAAGTGCCTTGCCGGGCTGGGAGAGTATTATGGGTTTGCAATTTGAAAATTTAATATTAAATAATCGAGAATACATTTGGGAACAGTTGAATATTCATCCTGCGGACATCATCGTAGATAACCCTTTTTTTCAGAGAAAAACGGAAAGGCAACCCGGTTGTCAAATTGATTATTTAATACAAACAAAATATAACACTTTATTTGCATGCGAAATAAAATTTTCAAAAAAAGAGTTGTCGACTACTGTCATTGCCCAAATGAAAGAAAAACTATCGAAATTATCCTTGCCAAAGGGGTTTTCTTGTTGCCCAGTACTTATTCATGTGAACGGTGTACATGAGAGTGTTATAGAAGATAATTTTTTAAAAGCCTGTATAGATTTTTCTGAAATTTTAAAGCAATAAAAAACGGGGAATAGAATTCTAGTCCCCGTTTTAATATTATGGATTAATTATTTTCTTTCTTTTCAATCTTCTTGAATTCACTCTTATTCAAGAAATTGACTGCCCAAATCCAGGTCAGAATAACAACCAGCAGTATAACGCCAATATAAGGCGTAATCGAGGCCAGTGTACCAAATACAGAGATAAGACCTAATTGGATAGCAGAGCCACCAGCTTTACCTAGGCGTGAGCCTACCGTATCAATGGCTGCTTTACCTTTTACTTTAGATTCTTGATCTAGAGGAATATAAGCCATTTCCTTAGTTGGATCAAAGAGTGAATATTTGGAAGCTTTACTCATAATGTTTTGCGCTGTACCAAAGATAACAGCCATCATTAAAGGAGTGGTTCCAAAGGCGGTTACGAATGAACCGAGTTGATCTTTAAAGAGAATAAATCCGAAGAATCCAACCCCTGTTAATAATAAGACAACCGGTGTAATTTGGGCTGCGACTCCCCATCCAAAACGTCTTAAAATATTATTAGATACAAACAACATCATAAACACGGTTGTTATCCCTGTGATTGAAGTGACTGTGCCTGCAAATTTTAAGTAAGATAGGTTGTCTGTATATTGTAATCTTGCCTGACTTTTCCAGGTAAGTTCAATAAGATTAATAGACATATTGTAAGCAAGTACCATTAAGGCAATGCATAAAATATACTTAGAAGTCGCTAAAAATTTAAAGCTTTCTATTAAAGACATCTTAGGTTTTTTTGCTTTATGTCTACCATCTAATTGTTCAGGCGCATCGCATAAGCGAGGATCGGTAAGTACATTTTTGTTCATCCAATAATAGATAGCCATAATAAGCACACCACCGGTTAATACAATACCTGTAAAATAATTTAAAGGTAATTGCCATACATCGCTTTCAGGGCCCAGTGCTTTTTGTAAGCCTGTAATAAAGGCCATAGTAGGACCAATGGCTAATAGTGCGATATTGGCACCTAAACCAAAAAGCGCATAAAAACGTTTAGCTTCTGTTACACGTGTAATATCGTTAGCAAATTGGAAGAATAATAAGGTATAAACAAAACTGCCCCATAATTCAGAAAATATATAGAATAGAGAATAAGTCCAAGTTCTAATCGCAGATACTAAACCGTGTAAGCCAACAGGCAACCAGCTTTGTAATTTATCCGCAAATTCGGTTGGGTGTAAGTAATCTCTGGCAGGATAAAGTACTGTGGTGAACAATACAAAAAAACCTAAGAAGAAAGTTAGAGTTGTATAGAACAATTTTTCTTTGCTAAGCACATTGCTCAATTTTGCATAGATAATCATCAACACAATGGCGGCTGGAACCACTCCCCCTACTTTGAGGAAAGGTAATACTTCGGCACCTACAGATCCCGGTGCTGTCATTACTAAGGAGTCTTTGATATTTCTTAAAAGCGTGTATACAAATAAGGTCAATAAAGACATCAAAAACATGGGTAAGAATTTTTTTAACTCATAATTATGAATGGGCCAAAAAAAGGAGCGCCATTTACCAAATTGGGGAGCTTGCACTGTTTGTGTTGTAGACATTAGATAATCCTCTAAAAGCATTAATTTAAGCTGTACAATCAGTATAGTCTCTTACTCAGACTAACGTTCTTATACACGTAAATTGTTTTTTTAACTTAGTGAGGTAATTTTATGACAGATAGGCAAAGATGTAAAGCAGTTTGTACTTGTGTTTCAGTATTTGCATGCCAATCTCTCCAATCAAAAACATTGATCACTTTTCCTAGATATCATATCAAATTTTTATCTTGCATTTTGAGTGAACTATTGTTAAACTATATGCCTCGACTGCCGCTATAGCTTGGCGTCACTATAAATTACCTAATTTATATATAAAACGTACTTTGCCTTAATTAATAGGAGCGTGCATATGCCTTTAAGTTTTACTGGTGAAAAATCTAAGCTCTTTTACAATGAATTTCAAGTTTTGTTAAATTCTCCAAGCTTTAGCCTTGATGAAAAGAATGATCGATTAAAAAAAATACTTAAAGAATATCAAATTACATCGAATGATCAAGAAATAATCAAAGAACTAATATTAGACAGTTATAATAAAAATAAAACAGTTGTTGTTTTTCAGCTTTTGAATCAAGTTAACTTATGTGTTTCTAAAGAATCCATGAATAACATTATCAATGAAATATTTACAATGCCAAATGTTGAAAATGCGACAAAACAAGAAGCAGAATTCTGGGTGAAATCTTTAAATGTACTGGGTAATGTACCTTTACCACATATTGCCCGCACCTTACCCTTTGAAGAGTTAGAGGGCTTGATGCATAAGCACGATTTGATATACCCTGAATTTTTAGCTCGTTTTAAAGAAACACAACAGCGAATTAGTTTGGTGCATATTTGGGGAATAGATCATTTTTCCTCATGGGAAGGATTTACTTTTAAAGCCCACGGTAGCCAGAGCCGCTTAATGCGCTCAGAGTTGAAAAAATACCTAACAAAATTTACAGATAGTATTAAAGCGGAATGGTTTAGTTCAATCAATCTTCAACTTCCAGATTTGGCTGTAATGGATATTCTCAACATGGCAAAAGAGACGATCGGTAGCATGCAAGGGGATGTGCAAAAAATGTTGATGAAAGAAGGCGAATCCAAAGGACAACAAGAAGTATTGAGATACCCCGACAATATCATCTGTTACACTCAAAGGACACACTTAAGTAATCAAAAAACCCCACATGCTGTTAGTATAGGGTTATATAAAAATTATTGTTATTTTATGAATCGCGGAGGTTCCACAAAAACTCCGCAATCGGTAGTGTATGCATTGAATGATTTAGAGCACTTAAAACAAATTGTTAAATTTAAAACAGATCCTAACTTGACAATAGATGAAGAGTCTATTTTAGATTATCTAAAAACTCATGCGGTTTTAATTGATAATTTGCCTAAAAAGTCACAATTAAGCAATACTTGCGGTTGGATTGCTGCTAAAGGAAATTATGAGGCTGCCTTATATTTTTCTACTTTAAAAAAATTAACCATTGAAGGCACTGCTCATACACAAAATGATTTCTTTGCTGCACGCTTATTAGCCACTACAGTTATGAAATATTTTGGAATCTTTGCGCGTTATCAGAGTTTAAGCGATTACATGACAGAAGACTCTCTAAACAGAGATCAGGAACTGTTAGGTTATATTCATTTAAAAGCACAATTTAAAAGCGAAAATCCAAAATGGCAGCATGATAAAAAACCATTGTTAATGTTGTTTAATAATCAGCATTTTGTTCAACCGGCGAGTCGATTGGAACACGAATTTAATAATGCTTTATTTGCAAAGAACTACGTGAAAATAAATCTTCTCACCCGTCAAGGCTATAAAATCAACAATGAGAAGTTTCAAAATTTATTATGTGGAGAACATGATTTTAAAATTATTGAATTTCTTATGGAAAATAATGATTTACAATATTTGCCGGTTAATTGGATAGCTGTGTTTAATTCACTTGTAAATAATAAAGATGATGAAAAAAAATTTTCTGAAAGTTATAAGATATTAGAATTATTTGTAAGAAAAGGGGTTGCATGTCCAGGTTTTAATTCTCCCTTAGCACTTTTTAATTTATTGTATAAACAAGAAGAAGGCTCCGAACATTGTGCAGCAATTAAAAGGATTATTACCTTACTAACCCCTGTTAAATCTAAAGCAAGTGGGTGCTGTGCGATTTCTTAATCAATCAGCGCTCTAGCGACATGTTTTATGGTGTCTTCATCTCTTGCACCCCTTGAAGCGTGCCCACCAAAAGCATATCTGCGGGTTTAGAGGCGAATAAGCCACAACAGATCACACCAGGAATAAAAGTTATTTGGGTTTCCAATTTTATAGGTTCGCTGATAAGCCAGTCATGGACATCGATGATGATATTGCCGTTATCGGTGGTGAAACCTTCTCGGTACACAGGACGACCCCCCAGCTTCACGATTTCACGTGCAACAAAGCTTCTGGCCATCGGGATTATTTCGATGGGAATGGGAAACTCCCCAAAAACCTTAACCGATTTTTTTTCATCCACGATGCAAATAAATTTTTGGCTGGCGGCGGCTAAAATTTTCTCTCGAGTCAGTGCGCCCCCCCCGCCCTTAACGAGCTGCAGATAGGGGTTATAGGCATCGGCGCTGTCTATATAAACCGCTATTTCGTTAACCGTATTTAAATCGAACACTGGGATATTCAGCGCTTTAAGGCGTTTTGCGGTCTCTAAAGAGCTGGCAACGGTGCCTTCAATCTTGTGTTTTATACTAAGCAAGGCGTCTATAAAGAAATTAACGGTGTTGCCGGTTCCCACACCAACAATACAGTTGTCTGGAATGTAGTCTAGGGCTGCTTTTGCCACAGCTTGTCTCATTTGCGGAGTATTCATAGTAATCCTAAAATAAATGTTTCAGAGATCTTAAACTGTGATTATACTAGAATTTGATTCAACAAAACATGTAAGGAGACAAGCGCATGAATCATAGTAAACCGGACTTGCTGTTAGTACTGGTTATGATATTGGGCGTAGGGGTGTTAGTAACCAGTTTTGGTTCACAATTCCTTAAAAGCTGGGATGTGCATGCGATGCCCCATGTTGTGTCTGGCAAATAATATTCTTTGTTCTGTTACTATTCCTGCTAAAGAGACATCCTGACTTTCAATAGGTACTTTTTTTACGCATTGGAATTCATAAGCCAGGCCTAATAAAACAGGCGGGCTATAAGAATTCTCCTGATGCATATTGCCGTAGAGTGGGTGGTTTTTAAGTCCCCCAAAAGTCGAATCATAATACCCAAGCCCCATACCCAGACGATTGGCATTGTTATCAAAGGCTACTACAGGCAAGAGCACCAAATCTAAACTCCAAATAGAGATTGGCGTTTTGCCAGCTCTTGAAGGCTCTAAAATGCCAAATCGGTTGGGTATTAGCTGTGTATCAGGCCTGTATTCTATAAACCATAGGTGATTTTTTTTGAGTGGGTGCAAAACGGGTAAAAAACAGCGCTTGCCCATCGACCAGGCTCGCTTGATAATAAATAGGGGATCAATTTCGCCTTTGAATGCTGAATAGACAGCGATCCGTTTGCTTTTTAAAAAGAGATCGCAGGTGGCCAATTGAGTATCCAGGGCCTTGGCACTTTGGTTTTGAAAAAAGCAGGATAGGGCTTGTCTTTGTAGACAAATCGCCTGCCTAATCGTTTTTTTTTCAGTCAGGATATTCAGGGAGAGGGTTACTCAACAGGGCTTCATCAATTTTGAGCTGTAAACGCTCAATTTGATGGCTTACCGTTTGTACATAATCATCTTTTTGCTGTTTGTAGGTTAACAACTCATTAATGATGTTAAGGGCTGCCATAATGGCAATGCGTTCTACACCTACGACTCGCCCGGTTTGGCGGATATCTCGCATTTTCTGATCTAAATAAGAGGCAGAATCGTATAGTTGACTTTCAGATCCTTCTGGGCAGGAAACCTGATAATCTTTATTTAAGATTTTAACGCTAATACCTTTTATACTCACAATTTGGGTGCTCACAGATGCTTAAAGTTTTACCCTTAAAATATAGCGTGACTTTAGCCTTTGGTCAATCAGATAATAGAGTATAAGGTGTAATTAGGATGGATAAATTGAGATTAATTGAAAATTGAGGTGTGAAACATGGAAATGCTAAAAATTAGTTTACAGGAATATCAAGCTCGCCGTGCACAGATTATTGAAAATATGCCGCCTTCCAGTATTGCCGTTTTGCATGCTGCAGAAGCCCATTTCAGAAATGGGGATGCAGAATTTAGTTATAGGCAACAAAGTAACTTTTATTACTTAACAGGTTGCTGTGAATCTCAGGCTGCTTTGGTTTTAACAAAAGCTAAAGATGGCAGAGGAGAATCCCTATTTTTTATGAAAGTTACAGAGCCTACAGAAGTGATATGGACGGGTGCTCGATTGGGTATAGAAGGGGCATTGGAACACTTAGGGGCTGATAAGGCTTACGATATTACACAATTGGATACGCTCTTAGCCAGCTGGACTGCTGATAAGAAGATAATCGACATCCAGCAAGCCATTCATGCCTTAAGAGTGATCAAAAGCCCTGCGGAAAGGGCATTAATGCAAAAGGCAGCAGAGATATCGGCAGAGGCGCATATTCGAGTAATGCAGGCTTCAAAGCCTGGCTTGATTGAATATGAATTAGAAGCTGAATTTATTTACGAAGTGATGCGAAAGGGGTGTAGAGCTTTAGCCTATCCTTCTATTGTTGGGGGCGGGGTAAATGCCTGTACTTTGCATTATAACGAAAATGATCAAGTGCTCCGGGATGGTGATTTAGTATTGGTCGATGCAGGTGGGGAATATCAGTATTATGCTTCAGACATTACCCGTACCTTTCCTGTCAATGGACGTTTTAGCGAAGATCAAAAAGCGATTTACAATCTTGTTTTGGAATCGCAGCTAGCTGCCATTGAGTGTATAAGACCTGGGATCCGTTGGGATACCTTACAAAAAAAGATACTCAAAATTTTAGTTCCGGGCTTAGTAGCCTTAGGGATTTTGAAAGGGGAACCTGCAGCGCTTATAAAAGAAAAAGCATATCGATCAGTTTACATGCACAGTAGCGGGCATTGGTTAGGGTTGGATGTGCATGATGTGGGTGATTATCTGGTGAATGATACTTCTCGCCTTTTAGAGCCCGGTATGGTTTTAACGGTGGAACCTGGGATTTATATAGCACCCAATACGCCAAATATTGATAAACGTTGGTGGGGGATAGGGGTTAGAATAGAAGATGATATTTTAGTGACAGATATTGGGCATCAAGTGTTATCGGAAGCTGCGCCTAAAACCGTTGAAGCCATTGAAAGTCTAATGGCAAAATAGAAACTTTTAAGAGGAAGTAGATTCTTTACCTATGTTTTGAATTAAACCGGAGAGATTGGCTGAGACTTCTTCAATTTTATTTAACCATGCACTGGCTTGCTGGGCAGCCTCAGATTCTAAGGTGACTTCGGTAATGGCGCTACCTATAGAATTCATCGCTTTATTCGTATCCATTTGTACCGAGTGCACTAATTTGGCTACTTCTTTGGCCGCATGTCCCGAACGTTCTGCTAAACGTTGTACTTCATCGGCCACTACTGCAAATCCTAAACCTGCATCACCGGCCATTGCAGCTTGAATACTGGCATTAAGGGCTAAAATATTGGTTTTTTCTGAAATATCATCAATTAATAAAATAATTTCATTAATTTCTTTCGAGCTTTGTTCTAAACTTTTCATACTGATATTGGTTTCTTGTATTTGTTTTTTAATATGTTCCATGCCTTGAATGGTTTTTTGAACTGAACCTGATAAATCTAACAAGGCAGTTTGTATATCATGTTGGATTTTAATATTGTTTTCGGCTTGAATTAAAGTGTTTTGTTTGCCTTCTAAGTATAATAATAATAAAATTAAAATAAGCACCAATATACAGGCAGCAATAATAATATATCCAGAGTTTTGGTTAAAAATTCTATCTTGAGGGGCTTGTTCGTAAGCGTGCTCTAATTTAGTTGTTAAATCTAGAAATTCTTCAGAATATTTATAAATTTCGTTACCGGCATTTTGAATATCTCTTAAAGTGGTTCCCATTTTCAAAAGCGCATAAAGATCATTTTTAAGTGGCAGTAGTAAGATATCTATTTTATCAAACATAGGTTTTAAAACACTAGATTTTGTTTTTTTACGAACGGAGTCAATTGTATGAAAATATTGTTCAACTTTTTGGGGGAAAGCTTCTATAGCAGCTGTGCTATCGATAGAGGAATTAAAAATATTAGAAATGTCATCATTTAATGCGTCCCCTTCGTATAACATGTCAAATATAGCTTCTATTTCTTCGATGCTGGTATTTTGCAAACCTAAATTTTTTCGCATAGAATAGCATTCATTTTTAACTTGAATTAAGTTACGCTGAATTTTATTCGAAAGGGGGGCAGCAGTTTCTAAAAGTGTTTGGTTATTTAAAAATAATACTAGTTGTGGTTGCATTTTCCCCCAAAAATTGATCAAATTACTCAGTGGACCCATTTGTATTAATTTGGGTGAAGGTGGTAATACTTGCTTCTCAGATTCATTGGTTTTTCCTTTTTGTAGAATATTTAAATTCTCACTGAATTCTTGATATCGGGCAACGAGATTGGGTAGATTGGTGGGAATATCGATACTGCCCATGACAAGACTGATATTTTTTAATAATCGTTGGCTAAGTACACGTAATTCACCGGAATGGTTGATGTATTGTATATCATAAGCATTTTGCTTATTTACCCACCAAAAATTAAAGCACAGCAATGAAATCAACAAAACCAATATCAGGCGTAGGTATGTCATGTCACGTTTATAATGGTGAATTTTCATTAATCAGAATCCTTAGGGAATTATTATAAAAATAGCACATAAAGATTCAAAAAGAATAAGATTTCAGTTTGACATCGAATAACAACATTTTTTAGTATAGGTTAAAAATGATATTTTAAACCTACAAAAAATAGTTGCCATTATGCTGTTTGTTGTACGGTCAATCGCTTTAATGCAATACTTCCTGAACGTATCAGACATAATTGAAAGTTATTGATAAATTAAAAGAACATACACCTAATTGTGCAAATCAAATAATAAAGTATTATCCCTTATGTTCGTTATTTAAGAATGCTTAAAGGGTAGCCAGCTACCCTTTAATAAGTAACCCATTTATTGAGCAGCACGTTTCATGGATTCAAAAAAGATGGCATTGGTTTTGCTTTCAATGAGACGCTCAATTAAGAATTCCATTGCGGCTAAATCATCCATAGGATGTAATAATTTTCTTAAGATCCACATCTTTTGTAGATCTTCGGGTTTAACCAATAATTCTTCACGTCGAGTACCTGAAGCTGCAATATTAATAGCAGGATAGACACGTTTTTGAGCAATCCGCCTATCAAGATGTAACTCCATGTTACCCGTACTCTTGAATTCTTCGTAAATCACTTCATCCATTTTAGAACCGGTATCAATTAAAGCGGTTGCAATAATGGTTAAGCTACCACCTTCTTCTACATTTCGAGCGGCACCAAAAAAACGTTTGGGTCGGTGTAGTGCATTGGCATCAACACCCCCCGTTAAGACTTTACCAGAAGGCGGAATAACGGTGTTGTAAGCACGGGCTAAGCGTGTGATGGAATCTAACAAGATGATCACATCCCGTTTATGCTCTACTAAACGTTTAGCACGTTCAATCACCATTTCTGCAACTTGTACATGTCTACTGGCAGGTTCATCAAAAGTACTGGCAATCACTTCCCCTCGAACAGACCGGGCCATTTCGGTAACTTCTTCTGGACGCTCGTCGATTAATAAAACAATTAGGTGAGAATCGGGATGATTGATTGCGATGGAAGAGGCAATATTTTGTAACATCACTGTTTTACCCGCTTTAGGCGGAGAAACAATCAATGCGCGTTGACCTTTACCAATAGGAGAAACTAAATCAATGACGCGTGGCGTGACATCCCCCATACCACCCGTGCCAACTTCCATGATAAGGGAATCTTTGGCATGTAAAGGTGTGCAGTTTTCAAAAGCAATTTTATTGCGTACCACTTCGGGTGATTCACCATTAACTTCGCTCACTTTTAATAAAGCAAAAAAACGTTCCCCTTCTTTGGGTGGACGAATCTTACCGTAAACTTCATCGCCTGTTCTTAGAAAAAAACGACGAATTTGACTAGGAGAAACATAAATATCATCAGGCCCTGCCAAATAAGAGCAAACGGCAGAACGTAAAAAACCAAAACCATCTTGAAGTATTTCTAACACTCCATGACCGTAAATGTCTTCGTTACGTTTAGCCAATGCTTTTAGAATGGCAAAAATAATGGCCTGCGTGCCCGCACGAGCAACATCTTCTATACCCAAAGAATGGGCCATTTCGAGTAGCTCGGTAGGTGATTTTTTGTTTAATTCAGTGACGGTTGTATGGTTTAAAGTTGGCGTGTCTAATTGGCTCATAGTTTTAGGATTACACTTGTAAAGTTGAAGGGTGAAACGTCGAAAAATGGACGCAATGATTATAACTAAACACTAGTCTAGCATTTCTATAAAAAAATAACAAGATTCTCATTAACTGTCTATGTAACTGTCTAAAAAACCAGCTAATTGGCTTTTATTTTGAAAACCTGTTTTAGTTGCCACAAGTTTACCGCCTTTGAATACCAGCAAACTAGGAATGCCTTTGATACCGTATTTGCTGGGCGTCGCAGAATTTTGATCTACATTCATTTTAAGGATTTTTATTTTGTTAGGCCCATATTGTTCTTCTGCTTGAAGTTCTTCTAATACCGGTGCAATCATTTTACAAGGTCCACACCATTCTGCCCAAAAATCGACTAAGACAGGCGTGTTGGATTGCAAAACATCGGTTTCAAAACTGCTATCGGTCACGGCTTGTATATTGCTCATCTTTAAGATTCCTATAGTAAATAAAAGTGATTGTTTTGGTTAAAGCGTATTTAACCAGCCCGCAGCCTTTTTAGCGAAATAACTAAATATACCGTCAGCCCCTGCTCTTTTAATACAGATCAGTGACTCAAGTATGGTTTCGCGTTCTTGCAACCATCCCTGCTGAATGGCAGCCATATGCATAGTATACTCACCACTGACTTGGTATACAAAAGTTGGGATTTGAAAAGTGTCCTTTATGCGTCGCACAATGTCCAAATAGGGCAAACCGGGTTTAATCATGACCATATCAGCCCCTTCTTGTATGTCTAAAGCCACTTCTCTTAAAGCTTCATTGCTATTGGCAGGATCCATTTGATAAGTGGTTTTATCACGTTTGCCAAGGGCCGCGCTTGATCCAATAGCGTCTCTAAAAGGACCATAGTAATTTGAGGCATATTTGATTGAATAGGCTAATAATTTGGTTCGAGTATAACCTGATTTTTCTAGAGCGCTTCGAATGTGATGAATGCGTCCATCCATCATATCTGAAGGCGCAATAATATCCACACCGGCTTCTGCCAATGATAAAGCTTGTTTCACTAAAATCGCTATTGTTTCGTCATTTAAAACATGCCCATCTTCTAATAGTCCATCGTGGCCATGCACCGTAAAAGGATCAAGCGCACAATCCGCGATAACCCCCAGTGTGGGAAAATTGTGTTTGAGTGCTCGAATGGCATTTTGAATCAACCCTTCAGGGTTATAAGCTTCTTCAGCACTTAATGATTTTAACCCAGGATCAATAACTGGAAACAATGCAATGGCGGGTATGTTTAAGGCTAATAACGCGGCTGCTTCTTCTAATAGGTGATCCAGGCTTAACCTTTCGATATCGGGCATCGAAGGAATTGGTTCTCGTTTATTCGTACCCGAAATCAAAAACAAAGGTGCGATAAGATCATCGGTGCTTAAAGTTGTTTCTCTCATCAAACGGCGGCTAAAATTATCATGCCGCATGCGACGCAGGCGAGTACTGGGATATTCCATATTAAGCGGCTTCAGATAAGGTCATGTTTTCTTTAATTTTCAGCATGGCGGCTTTTTCTAATTGACGAATGCGTTCCGGTGAAATCTGATATTGTTCGGCCAATTCCTGTAGGGTGGCTTTGCTATCTTCTGTTAGCCAGCGTCTTTCTAAAATCTCACGGCTACGGGGATCCAATTGAAAGAGGGCTTCTTTTAATTGTGCAGTTGCCAAGCTATTCCAATGCTGGGATGCGTGTTGCAATTCTGGATTGGCTTGTTGATCTTCCAAGTATTCTGCAGGGCATAAGATCGTACCCGTGTCTTCTCCGGATTCTGTAGGCAAATCGAATTGAACATCGCGTGCATTTAAGCGCTGTTCCATTCTACGCACTTCTTTTGTGCTGACACCTAAATCTTCTGCCAAGGTTTCTACTTCTTCATTGGTAAACCAGCCTAAGCGTTTCTTAGTACTTCTTAAATTAAAAAAGAGTTTACGTTGTGCTTTGGTGGTCGCCACTTTGACAATGCGCCAATTACGTAGGATAAATTCATGTATTTCAGATTTAATCCAATGCACCGCAAAAGAAACCAGACGTACCCCTACGGTAGGGTTAAAGCGTTTAACCGCTTTCATTAAGCCCACAGTGCCTTCTTGGATAAGATCACTCAAAGCCAGGCCATATCCCATATAACCACGGGCAATTCGGGCAACGTATCGTATATGCGCCAGAATAAGCTTTTGAGCAGCTTGTAAGTCCCCATGTTCTTGCAAACGGCTAGCCAAGTTATATTCTTCTTCTTGGGTTAATAAGGGAATTTGGTTAATACCTTGGAGATAGGCTTCGATGCTACCTACAGGCAGCAAAGGGTTGATTAATTGAATATCTGTGCAGTCAGTGCTCATAAGTGTACTCAGAATAGTAGCTTAATATAGATGGAATACAAAATTTAGATTATAGTAATCCTAACATATTCGCTATTCAAGATCTAGCACATTTTTAACTAAGGTACCAAACTATGAGTAAGAACACCCAAAAAATTCGAGTAGGCATTTTATTTGGGGGTAAATCAGCAGAACATGAGATTTCCCTGTTATCAGCCAAAAGTATTATAGAGGCTATGGATAAAAACAAATATGATCCGGTTTTAATTGGCATCAATAAAGAAGGTGCTTGGTTTTTACACGGGGATATACAACAATCTCTCCTAAATGCGGATAACCCCAAGCTGATACAATTGCATCAAGAAAAAGAGAGTGTCACCTTGGTGCCTAAGGTTTCGGGAAATCCGTTAGTGGCTTTGTCAGGAGCGGCGCTAGAACAAGGCGTAGATATTATTTTTCCAGTGCTTCATGGAACCAATGGCGAAGATGGTACCATGCAAGGCTTTTTAAAGTTGGCGAATATTCCTTTTGTAGGCGCAGACGTATTAGGTTCTGCTGTGGGCATGGATAAAGATGTGATGAAACGCTTGTTAAGAGATGCCGGCGTTCCCATTGCTAAATTCTTAAGTTTTACCCGGGCTTCGATTAAAAAAATTACTTTTAATCAATTGAAACAAGAATTGGGTCTACCGTTTTTTATTAAACCTGCGAATGCAGGTTCTTCTGTGGGTATTTCTAAAATAAAAGAAGAAGCAGAATTTTCAGAAAAAATAGCATTCGCTTTTCAATTTGATCATAAAATTATTATAGAAGAAGCTATTGTAGGCCGAGAAATAGAATGTTCAGTATTGGGTAATGAAAATCCGATTGCTTCTATACCCGGTGAAATTATTCCCAAAGCCACGCATGGCTTTTATTCTTATGAAGCTAAATATTTGGATATAGACGGGGCCATACTAGAAATCCCCGCCAAGTTAACACTAGAACAGATCCAAAACATTCAGGCGATTGCCTTGAAAGCTTATGAAGTTTTGTGTTGCGAAGGCATGGCCCGAGTCGATGTATTTTTACAAGCCAATGATCATGTTGTGGTGAATGAAATTAATACCATTCCGGGCTTTACCCGCATCAGTATGTATCCAAAATTATGGGAAGCCTCAGGGCTTGCCTATCCAGATTTAATTGATCGTTTGATTCAATTGGGACTAGAACGCTTTGCACAGGATCAAAAATTGCAAACAACCATGACGCATAAATTAGCTTCGCCTGTTGGGAGTGATTTTTAAGTCAATAGGCTGAATATAGTTAACTTTATCTTTAGCTTTAATCTCATTCATAAAAGCCATTAATTTTTCGCGGCTTTCAAATGTTTTTATTTCAGCATCTTTACGATGGATGTTTTCAATGCCTTCCAAATGATCATATTCATGTTGAAAAACGCGAGCAGCAAAGCCTTCTAATATTACATTTCTCAATTGACCATTTGCATCCCAATAGCTCGCTTTGATTTTTTTATAACGTGGAACATTAGCCAGTTGATAGGGACCATTACCCAGAATAATAGAAAAACATCCTTTCCAACCTAATTCTTTTTCTTGATTAAGAGGTGTAAAAATAGGATTAATAGCAGCTATCTGGTGTTCCTCACTTCTATCCCAGCTAAATATAAAAATGCGTTGAGTGATGCCATTTGAGGTGCTGCCAAACCTGCTGCAGGTAATTAGATTCTTGTGGAGGCACGTATTAGGCGATCTTGAACAGCCAACCAATGTTCGTGCTGAGGGGGAGATTCGACTAAGATATATTCACCGGGGGCATGATCTAGCATTCTAAGATTTTTATATAATTCATGAGCGTAAATAGTGGGATCGTAAGAAGCATTAATCCAGGTATGCAGATAAGCAGGCGCATTTTGAGGCTTGGGACCAAAAGCCATGACACTGTAGGGGCTTTGCGTACCGTGGAATGGGTTTTGCTCAGCTTTATCTATCAAGTAGAGTGGTTTAGAGGGTGCATAATGTGCATCACTTTGACCAGGCACTTGGATGCGAGTATGTGAATTTTCCTGAGTGTTCAGTTTAAATTCCAAAACTTTGCTGAGCGCTTTTGCAGAAATACCCCCTTGTCTTAATACCCGAGGCGTGTCTAATAAAGAAACAATTGTGGATTCAATACCTACCTCACAAGGACCACCCTCTAAAATATAATCTACACGCTCACCCAATTCTTCGCGTACATGATCGGGCGTGGTAGGACTGATTTTGCCATAACGATTGGCAGAAGGTGCCGCTATACCCCCGCCAAAGCTATTGAGCAAAGCTTGCGTTAAGGGGTGGTTGGGCACTCTTAAGCCAATGCTGTCTTGATTGCCTGTGGCACATAAGGGAACACGGGGATGCTTAGGGAGTATGAGTGTTAGGGGGCCGGGCCAAAAGGCTTTGGCTAGTTTCCAGGCCGAGTCCGGGATATCGATGGCCCATTCCTGCATTGCCTGTGCATTGGCTAAGTGTATAATCAAGGGATTGGTGGAGGGGCGCCCTTTCGCAGTGTATACTTTTTGAATAGCCTCGCTGTTTAAAGCATCTGCCCCTAAACCATAGACGGTTTCAGTGGGAACAGCGACGAGCTTTCCCTCCTTAAGTAAAGATGTTGCATGTGCAATAGCAGAGTGATCGATAATCATAGGTCAGATCATAATACAAAAATGAATCTGTGAATAGACTGGAGAGAGCATGAAAAACATATATCAAATCTTGGGTATGGTTTTATTGGCTGCAAGCGCCTCTTGGTGTTTTGCAGCACTCTCGGGTTCCCTTAGCGAAAAAGCAATTGTTGAACGTATTAAGCCGGTTGGACAGGTCACGGTCATAGGGGTAGATCCTAATGCAAAAGCGGTGGCAGCCACATCCTCTGCAGATATCGGTAAAAATCGTTATGAAGAAACCTGTCAGATGTGCCATCAATCTGGCATTGCCGATGCTCCCAAATTAGGCGATAAAAAAGCATGGTCTGCTCGCATTGCTCAAGGTATGGAGGTGATGCAAAAACATGCGATGGAAGGCTTAAGAGCTATGCCTCCAAAAGGAGGATGTATCACGTGTGATGAGGCAGAAATAAGAAAAACCATTGAATATATGGTTTCTCAGTCTAAATAAAAAAATTTTTCATAGGCAGTAGATAAGGATCATATTTTTCTTTCGTTTCACCAAAGAGTATTGAGTTTTCTTTAAATTGAATTCGAGTTGTTTTGTGATTTTTTTTTGCACAAGAAGGTATGCGTTTAGGGTCAATTAGATTTTGTTTTATTTTATCATTAGATTCTATATTCAGAGTATCAAAAAAGGAAGCAGCATCCGGAAAAACACAAAATTCATCTTATTTGGGATCAGGCTGGCTATCATCGTGATGCTAGAAGTATCGTACACGAGATTTTGCTCTAGCAGTAGGAGGATTAGGTAATAGAGGTTGTTGTTGGATCATTGTTTGATTAAAGGAATAGGTAACGGGGGGGATGAGACCTGGCAAAGTATGTTGCAATAAGATAGGCAAGGTTGGTGCAGCAGGCACACCAACCTCAGAGAATGCAGGCGCAGGAGGTACGAATGTTCTAGATACGGATGTATTTGGTTTTGTATAAGATTTTGATGCAGTAAAGAAATCGAATAAAATACCAGGTGCTCCCGCTATAATTTCTGCAACAAAAGTTGCATAACTTAAATTTAT
>CAMFJH010000012.1 GCA_945956915.1 uncultured Francisellaceae bacterium
CTTTGGTTTGTGCTTCCAACTCTTCTTGTGCTTTGGTTTGTGCTTCCAACTCTTCTCGTACTTTGGCTTGTGCTTCCAACTCTTCTTGTACTTTGGTTTGTGCTTCCAACTCTTCTTGTGCTTTGGCTTGTGCTTCCAACTCTTCTTGTGCTTTGGCTTGTGCTTCGATGACTCTTGCAGCTTCCGCAGCTGCAGCTTCTGCGGCTCTTGCAGCTGCTTCTGCTGCGGCTCTTGCAGCTTCTTGTTTTAAGGGTGTTCCTACTGGCATAATTATAGTCTCCAATTGATGTGATTAATGTAAGTGATTATCTATAATACTAGATAATCGAGCTTTAGTTTTTCATATTGCACCACTAAGCGTCAAGAGGTTTTTTGGTTATGCCGTATAGAAGACAAAAAAGAAAGTCCAATAAATATCATTCCAATTAGACCTGTTAGCAATTCCGGGATTGGAATGCTCATGCTGATTAACATGAGAACTGCCAAAGCACCAATAGCATAATGTGCACCATGTTCCAGGTATAAATATTTTTCTAAGGAACGTTTATGCACCAAAAGAAGGGTTAAAGAACGTACAAAAAAAGTACCTATCGCCAGACCTATCATAATTATTATCACATCTTTTGTGATAGCGAAGGCACCAATCACACCATCAAAAGAAAAAGAAGCATCTAAGACTTCTAAATAAATAAAATTCATAAATCCTGCATGTCTTAGAGAATGTGAATTCAAGATAGCATTTTTTTCTAATAGCGCAGTAATGCTGTTGATAATTAAATAAACAATAATGCCTGCAATTCCCGCGCTCAGTGCAGCTGTTTGATGCGAGTTTGGTAGCTGAAATGTAAGGCTCAATAATAACAGCAAGGCGATAATAATTTCCATGGCTTCTAATTTTCCAATGCTATTTAATTTTTCTTCTATTTTACCAAGCCAATGAATTTTTCGCTTTTGATCAAAGATAAAAGATAAAAAAACAAGCATTAAAAATATGCCACCAAATGCAGAAATTGCAATATGTGCTTCATGCAAATGCTTTGAATACAGCTGCGGCTTACGGAAAGCTAAATTCAGAACCTCTATAATGCCTAATTTTGCAGTGACTGCAACAATTAGAATAGGGAATAGAAAACGTAAACCAAATACAGCAATCAATAACCCCCATGTTAAAAATCTTTTTTGCCACAAAGGATTCATTTTTGCCAATACACTGGCGTTTAAAATGGCATTGTCAAACGATAAACTGATTTCCATGATAATAAGCATCGATGCAATTAAAACAGCTTGCATCCCACCCCATGCGTACGCTACGAACAAACCGAATACCGCAGATAGTATAGGCCATTTTTGACTCATGTTTATTCTCCGTTTGCCTTTCTTTTTTCTACGCCTAAAGCTTCTAAGCGTTTAGCTAAAGTAGGGTGGGTGGAAAACAAATTATTTAAAGAAAAAATAGTGGCAATGCCAGCTTCGCCCGGATCATATAAATAAGAAGCTTGTCTTACTTCTTCATGGGGGGTATTGTTGTAAGCCTGTTTATAATTACTCACATTCGCTTTGTGATCTGCATCAATTTTTAATAAAGCACTTGCTAACGGTTTATTGCTGCGCATCAGCTCTACACATCCACTGTCAGCCATTAATTCTCGTGTGCGACTAAGGTACATCATTAATAAGAGGGTTAATACAGGCAAAGCAAATCGCATAATGATAATAATTATTTTTAAACCATTGTCTTTTCCTTGGCTTCTGGAGTACATGATATTTCTAAACACTAAATCAATGGCAATTAACATTAAATTGCTTAATATAGCAACAGTCATGGTAAGCCGAATGTCATTGTGACGTATATGTGATAATTCATGTGCCATCACAGCCTGTAATTCATCTCTATCTAATTTTTCCAGCAAACCTCGGGTGATGGCAACCAATGCATTCGATTCTCCTAAACCACTGGCAAAAGCATTCATGTAATCAGCTTCTATAATATAAATTTTTGGCATAAATTTAAGCCCAGCTGCAATTTTCATTTCTTCTACGATATTATACAGTTGTTTGTCAGCACCAGTTTCAGAATCGCTGACCTCTCTATAATTCGTGCCCATCATTGTGAGTTTTTTATGAAAAAAATGCGCGATTAATAAAGAAAAGAGCGCAATCGCAGTCATAATAAGTGTTGCAACGGGTAGGGTTTTAAAGCTAATAAGCTTTAAAAAAACTGTTTGAATCTGTTCCCAAGAGGCAGAAGGCGCATTAGCCGTGTTAGGCGTGTACGAATAAGAATAATGATTAGGAGAACCTGAATAAGTATAATATTGCTCATAAGTTTCTCTAGGAATATAGGATTGAACACCTGGAATAACACTGACATTCACATAAGTATCGATTAACAAGCCAATACTCATGTAAATAAAAACAAATAGAAAAATAACAAATCGTGTGTTTCTTTGATTGCGTGCAATGACTCCCCGCCAATCCGTGGCAGTGACCTTATAGCCTTCAAAATTATTCATTATATGAACCTATAGTTTGACAGTATATTCTTCCCTTGAAGCAACCGTTTCTTGAGGTAACTGCCAATAGATAAATTGTTCATCCAATTGAGAACTAAAAGCCTTCACCACGATAGATTCTAAAAAGGATTTTTTGGTGGCATTATAGCGTTCAATGCTATCATTTAAAGCTTGTTTGGAAAAAGCCAATTTGTTTTCGGTGTTGACAATTTCTTCTTGTAGCTGCATGGCATTTTTATTAGCCTTTAAATCTGGATATTGTTCGAAAACAACATTTAGACCCGAAGCAATTTTTGAAATGCCATTTTCTGCCTCTATTTTTGTTTTCTCATCACCCACAGTAGCCGCTGCCACAGATTTATTACGCAATGCGACCACTTGCGATAAAGTTGATTTTTCATAGTCCATATAATTTTTGACAACATTAATTAAAGACTCGAAGACTTTGTAACGTCTATCTAATTGAATATCAATTTGTTTTTGATTATTTTTAATGGCTTCTATCAGTCGAATCAATGTATTATAAATGGATATGCCCCATATAATAACGACAACTGCAAGAAGGGCCAATATAATGAGAACGGTGCTAACACTCATGAAAGACTCCTTTTTAGATAACCCAAGCTATGGCTTTAATTATAATCGGTAATTCTACCTTTTTCTTGAAGGGAAATCAGTAAAACTCAACTATAATCAGAGGATGGAGAGCCTACTGAAATTAAGAAGATGGATGTCAAGCTTAAGGCAGGACAACCCTCAAACACTGCGTTTAAGACGTATGGGTTTAGCTTTATTAAGTGCCGTGGCTTTTAGCGGTATTTGTATTATATTTTATCACGAAAATCTTTTTAGAATATCTTTCACAGAATTCATGTACTTGCTGTTGGCTTTTTGGTTAATCAATATAGGGTTTGTGGCGGTTATATTAACAGGGTTAAATAAAAAATGTGCTGATCCCAGCCTAACTACGGCCCAAATGTTTTGGGCGATTTCTGCGACAATGGTCACGGTTTATTTAGCCATTGACAGAAGAACAATATTATTAATGATGACACTGCTGGCCATTATGTTTGGAGGTCTTCAGTATTCTAAAACCAGAGTTTTTAACATGACCTTGTATAGCCTAGCACTGTACGGTCTTATTATTTACCTATTAAAAGACATCTCGGAACTTAATCTGAATATACGTCAAGAAATGATTGTTTATTTTGTGTATGCTATGATCTTACTGGGTTATAATGTGCTAGCATTAGAAATGATCGTAACCCGACAATATTTAAAAGATAAATCATTATATTTGCAATCTAATTTGCATAAAGTGGAAATTGAATCGATAACTGATTCTTTAACAGGCATTGGAAATAGACGTTTTTTACAAAAAATAATGAAAGTTCAAGTGTCTATGGCTGAAAGAAGTCAACAATACTTTTTTTCACTTTCAATGGTGGATATAGACTTTTTTAAACAAATTAATGATCAGTACGGACATCACATGGGCGATAAAGTTTTGCAAAAAATGTGTCATATTATTAATCACGCTTTGCGACAATCAGATACCTTTGGCCGTTACGGTGGCGAAGAATTTATAATTGTTTCCCCCTTAACGGATGCTAGCAAAAGTGTAGAGTTTGCAGAACGTGTTCGAAAATTAGTAGAAGAAGAGACCTTCGATAGTTCAGTCGATTTAAAAGTAACAATTTCTATTGGTGTAACAGTTTATAAAGACGCAGAACCTTTAGAGAAAACATTAAAAAGAGTAGATGAAGCTTTATATCTTGCAAAAGAAAGAGGACGTAATCAAGTGGTTGTTTTGTAAAATAAAAGGTTTAAAACATGAAGAGAATGAACAAGGAAGTTTGGTATTGTTTTGGCATGCTGATCTTGAGTGTGTATTCAGGCCAACTATGGGCGGCACTTTCACCAGGTACTATCAATCCTGCGCGTTCAGCGGCAGCTGTTTCGGAAGAATTAAATCAACAACAAGAAGTAGGAGAAGGATTACAATCGAAAACAGCAGTCTCTTCGAAAATGGGTCAAAAATTGCCTCCTGAATTAGCCAAATTAAGTTTGGATCTACGGGGTATTCAAATTATTTATAATAATACATGTCCAATATTTTCAAAAGAAGAATTAATAGAGCCCTTTGTGAACAAAATAGGTACTCGACTGACATTGGGTGAAGTACAAGAGATGGCTAATCAAATGGCAACACATTATCAACAAGAAGGCTATGTATTAACTCGGGTTATTATCCCTCCACAAAAAATAGACAAAGGTGTAGTCACTTTACAAGTGATAGAAGGTTACATTGATAAAGTAGAAATAAAAGGCGATGTTTCAGCATGTTTAGAAGAGATGTTAAGAGACTATGGAGAACAAATACGGTGTTCTAAGCCTTTAAATATGAAAATGCTAGAACGTTATACTTTGTTGGCAAGTGATATTCATGGACTTAGTGTAAAAGCAGTATTAAAGCCTTCGGCAAATGCATCGGGTGCTGCGGATTTAGTATTTGTGGTTGAGCAAAAGTACGGTAATGCCTTTGTAGCATTCAATAATTTTGGAACTCGATATTTAGGGCCTTTACAATGGATGTCGGGTGTAGAATTGGATTCTGTTTTTAGGGCAGGGGATGTAACACAATTGCAAGTAGCAAGCACTGCCAATAAGGAAATGAATTTTGCTGAATTACGTCATTCTGAATGGTTAAATTGTGATGGTTTGAAAGGCAGCATCATGGGACAATACTCCCATACACAGCCAGGTTCAATATTAAAGCCCTTTGGTATTATAGGAAATTATGATCTGGCTAGCGCTGATTTAAGTTATCCCATTGTGCGTTCTAGAAAAGAAAATATGATAGTGAGTACGGGATTTTCTGTGTTGGATAGCCAATCCAAATTATTCGGACAAGAACTGTATTTTGATCATATCAGGCCTATTTATTTAGGCTTTTTATATAATAATCAAGACAAATACAAAGGGGTTAATCAGGCAGAATTCGTTCTTAAGCAAGGATTACCCATTTTAAGTGCTTCAGGGCATACCAATATTTCCAGACCTAATGGTCATTCTGTTTTTACATTGATAACCGGTACCCTGCAACGTACTCAAGCCTTGACAGAATGTATTAGCCTGTATGGATTGATTGAAGGACAATATACATTTAGAAAATTATTGGTGCCCATGCAATTTGGATTTGGGGGCAGCATAATAGGGCGAGGATATGATCCTTCTGAGATTATTGGAAATCAGGGTTTGGCAGGCACGCTAGAAGCCCGCATGCAAATGCCTTATTTTTCACCTCAGGTACAACTGGAACCTTATGTGTTTTATGATGCGGGTAAGGTTTGGAATCCAGGATTTCACAGTTCTGCGACTTCTACGGGAATTGGGCTTAGGGCTAATCTCTTTAAAAACGCAGATTTATTATTTTATCTGGCTAAACCCCTAACACACGAGGTGCTTGCTTATAGAGATAAACGCTTACGTGCATTTTTTTCTGTAGTGCTAAGGGATAGTTAATCATGAAAAATAAACATAATAATATATTGCTAAAGTTATCGATGCCACTTCTATTGGTAACTCAAAATTGCTTGGCATTAGAACCAAAACCAGAATATATAGAAGGTATTAGCTCGGTTAATACGCTGCCTGATAATCTGAACCATCAGGTGATTATTCAAGATAAACACAAAGCGATTATTCATTGGCAAGATTTTAGTATTGGCTCTTTAGAAACCAGAGAATTTCAACAGCCTTCTAGTAACGCTATTGTTTTAAATCGTGTGCTGGGAAATACTGTATCGTCTATAGAAGGGGCATTAAAAGCCAATGGACAAGTCTGGATTATCAATCCTTCTGGTATTTTATTTGGCAAAAATGC
The DNA here is from genome assembly GCA_945956915.1 of uncultured Francisellaceae bacterium. Classification (GTDB taxonomy): domain Bacteria; phylum Pseudomonadota; class Gammaproteobacteria; order UBA6186; family Azoamicaceae; genus CAMFJH01. Next base: position 6,400 of record CAMFJH010000012.1, read on the forward strand.
AACTGTCGATGTCGGAGGATTGCTTGCAACAACCTCTAATATCTCTGATGCAGATTTTTTGAATTCGAAACAAAAATATCATTTTCATGCTCTAAACTCTAAGAATGCAAAGATTTTGAATGAAGGACACATCAAAGTAAAAGATTCAGGATTGGCAGCATTAGTAGCCCCTACAGTTCAAAATTTGGGTGTTATTGAAGCGCATATGGGTAAGGTTATTTTAGGGGGAGGTACAGAATATACCGTAGATTTATACGGAGATAATTTAATTCACTTTTCAATGGGTAGTGGTGGAGAGCTTGTACAATCAGAGGGAGTATCTAACACGAAAAATGCTAAAATAATTACGAATGGTGGCACTGTATTATTAACAACTTCTGATGCTTTAAAGGTTGTTGAACATGTCATTAATATGGAAGGCTTTATTCAGGCTAATACAGTTGAATCTCATAAAGGTGCTATTATTTTATCAGCATCCAGACCTCAAAATCCCAAGCACAAAAAAAGCCTTATAAAAATCAATGGGGAAATACAGGCTACAGGTTTAAAACCGAACGAAAAAGGTGGAAAGATCACACTTTCAGCTCCCTATGTAGGGCTATTTGAGAATGCGAATATAAATGCTTCGGGTGCTGTTGAGGGGGGAAATATTCATATTGGGGGAGAAAAGCAAGGCTTAGGAACATTAGCCCATGCTGATGCAGTATTTGTGTCTCCAAATGTAAAAATCAGTGCAGATGCTAAAACAATGGGTAAAGGCGGAGAAATCATCGTTTGGTCTGATAATTGTACACGATGTTATGGCAATTTGAGTGCTACAGGCGGTGCCTTAGGAGGTGATGGTGGATTTATCGAGACCTCGGGTGGTTTTATAGATACACAGGGTATTGATATAAAACTGAATGCCCCTAAAGGTATGGCGGGTACTTATTTATGGGACCCTTATAATGTAGAGATTATCGCCGGATCAAGTTCGGGTGGTTCTTTTGATGGTGCTAATGTTTGGACACCCAGCGCATCGGGTTCAAGTGTAAGAAGTATTGATATTGTCGGTTTTTTGGTAACTGATAGTAATGTTACGATTACCACAACGAATGCTGCTGGATTTGAAGCAGGTAATATTACCGTCTCAGCCTCCATCCCTGGACCTGTATTTGCATTAAATTCTGCTGCATTTGCCCCGGCAATGACAAATACTTTGAGCATGAATGCAGAAGGCAGTATTTTCGTAAATGCTGATATCAGTAGCGTTGGCACAGGCAGTTATAATATTGGATTGTATGCGCCAACAGGGAATATAACTTTGAATAATCCTATTGATTTAGCCGTTATTAGCCCAGAGACCGGGGGCAATGCTACTTTTAATACACATGATTTGAGTGGAGCTGGTGCAGTAAATTTAACCACACTGACATTAACTGCACAGAGTGCTAATTTTTTTGGTACGGTGGGAGGATTAACAGATGCCAGTAACATCAGCGGAATGACACAAAGCCTAGCACTTTATGGCCCTAATTTTTCAGGCAGTTCTCGTTATTTTTTTAATGGTAATGAATTTTTTATCACTCAAATACCACCCCCGATACCCATACCAACACCAATACCAACACCGGGTTTAAAGCCCATACTGGCTTTTACTGTTCCTGCAAATGCGATTATACCTGCTGAAGATTTATTTATTACAGAGGCACCACCTACAGTGGGTGATGAGGCCAATATCATTGAAATAGATTCTAGTCTGAGCTCACTTTCTGTTTCAGATATCAGCATTGAAACGAATACTAAAACCATAGCTAAAACAACAAAAGCTAAAACAGAATCTAAAACTGCTAAAACGACAGCAACTAGCAACACGAATACAAATACCCCTACTGTACCGAGTGTTCAGCCTATCGCAGCACCTGTCAATACGCCAATTGTGCCGCTCCCACTTACACCCCCGCTTCCAGCAACAGGTCCCATTCCGCCCGGTTACGATGTGCCTATTGGTGGGGTTTTAGAACCCATCACGAATTTTAGCTCGGAATTACCAGTACCTAATATAGAAGATAGGGCAGGTATACCATTATCCATAGAAAATGGTATTTATGATGCAACTGCAGTAAAACCACCGGTTGTTGTATCAATAGATAATAGCGTAGGACCCAAAGGGGTAAATGGTACAGATGTGCCTGTGGGTACCGCAGGGATAGGCTCTGGCATTCAAGAGTCTGTGCTTAAAACAACGCCTATTGAATTTAAGAAAGCTTCTGAAATAATCGGTGCGAGCAGTTTGGAAGAAGCTGTACCGAGGGTATCTTGTCCTGAAGCACCCAATTGTATTCCAGGAGTGGATAGCTTCAATAGCTATCACCCTAGTTTAGAAACGAAACCCTAAACATTTTAAGAGTGTCGAATTAAAAGCTCACCTAAATTAACAATCTGAATGGCGTTTGGTTATAGGTTTGCGCAATAGCCTGACTCCTAAATAAATAGAATATTGGATTAAGGGTTTTATCTGAATCTGGTTGAAATCTGTACTACAATAAAAAAAGTGCATTATCTTAAAATGGTTATATTATATAGAGTAAGCAATGACAAGCGATCCATTTGATACATTAATTAACATAGAACTGGAATGCCGTAAATATGCCAAACCATTGCCCAGTCAAAAGACTATAGGGCGGATGTGGCAAGGTATTGGTTTTATGTCTGCAGATAAACATTATGTAGTACCTTTAAATGAAGTTAAAGAAATTTTATTATGGCCTACTTTAAGTGTTTTGCCTTCTGGTGTTGGTTGGTTTAGAGGCGTTAGTAATTTGCGGGGGCATTTATTACCGATTACAGATTTTCAAAGTTTTATAGCCGAAACAGAACCTTCTCAAAAAACAGAACTGAATGCTACCACTATCACAGCATTATCCAGAATTATTGTAATTGACTTTGAAGCGAGCTTAGTTGGATTTTTAGTTCAGCAAGTTTTTGGTATTCAACGTTTCCCTGAAACATTAATGAGCAGTTCTGAAAATCAGGATAGTAAAGCTTTTCACGACGGAAAAATACTTTGGCAACGCTTAAGCTTAAGTTCATTAACGCGTATGCCAGCTTTTAATCATATTGTTAAACAAATGGTCACCTAATAGGAGTGCAAAAATGACTTATAATGACGATTATAAAAATTGGACCCTTACTTTAAGAATTTTGTTGGTGACATTTCTTATTTTAACTTTTGCTGGTTTTTTTTATGTCAGCAAAGAAGATAATAATGATAAAGAATATATTACCTATGCTGCAGAATTACGGGTTTTAATTGAACAATTTACGCGCAGTGCCACCGAAGCCGTTGTACAAGCTAAAGCAAACTCTTTTAAATTCTTACAATACAGAACGAATGAGTTTTCTACCATATTAGAAATATTAAGCAGAGGAAAACAAGACAGTGCAGGTAATGATTTGTTGCCCCCCAGTGCTTTAGCAATTAGAGATAAAGAACTTGCCGATTTATCTAGATTGTGGATAGGTCAAAAAAAGAATGCAGAAACCATTTTGGGATATCAAGGTCAATTTTTAAGTTTGCATAGTAGCGTGCATGAAGTAGAAGCTGCTTTTCAAACCATTCGCTTGAGCAATTTAGACTTAATAGATGTGCTTTCTAAACGAAACAATGTACCTGCCACTGAATATGCTTTATTGTCTGCGCAAATAGTCAGAGCCACTGAAATCGTTCAAGAAGTACGTGATGTTATGGATACTGAAGTGGATAATAATGTGGCAGACCTCGAAAAACAATTTGCCACACGTATTGAAGCTTTTGAAAGTGGTTTACAGTATTTAAAGACCAGATACGGCAGTGATGTGGTCTATACAACCATCATGAATATCGACAAAGCATTTACGGTCTTAAAAACCCGTTCAGTAGAGATTATTGGTGCAGCCCAAATGATGAATGAAATCAATACGGCATGGCAAAATATCAATACAAATTTACCCAATTTCTTGCAAGCCACGGTAGCCTTAGAAAAAGCCTATTCTAACGCACCCAGTAATCGATTGATAAACGATAGAACCATTTGGATACTGAGTATTGTCACGATTTTATTAGGCGTATTATTGTTGCTATTAGCCAATAAAGAAAATCGTAAACTACAAGCGGAAATTAAAAAGTTGGTACATGAGTTAAAAGATTTAGGCACAGGAAACTTAGCTGTACACGCAACAGGGGGATTGGGCGTTACGGGTGCGGTTGCTGATGCAATTAATTATGCATTGAATGCACTTAGAAAATTAGTGTTAAGCATTAACAAAACCTCAGAAAAAGTTTCAAATTCTGCCTTAGATGTAAAAAAAGTGGCTGAAGAGTTAACGCAAGCGATTAATCATCAAACGGGTGAGATTATACAGGTATCCGAAACTGCAAATAATATGTCAGTGTCTATTAATAAAGTGGCAGAAAGTGCAAGAAAATCCGCTAAAGCGGCTGAAGAATCTGTAACGATTGCACATGATGGTGCAGTGATTGTAAACGATACCATTGCTGGTATGGAACGCATCCGTGAGCAGATCCAAAAAACAGAAAAACGGATTAAACAATTGGGCGAAAGCTCTCAAGAAATTGGTGAAATAGTATCATTAATTGATGGTATCGCAGAACAAACCAATTTGCTATCTTTAAATGCCTCTATTCAAGCGGCAATGGCAGGGGATGTAGGGCTTGGATTTGCAGTGGTTGCTGATGAAGTTCAACAGCTGGCAGTCAAGTCGTCTCAAGCCACAAAAGAAGTCTCTGGTTTGGTAAAAACCATTCAAACAGATACTACACGGGCTATAGAATCGATGGAGCAGGCCATTGTTGAAGTTGTCTCTGGTACGAAATTAGCCCACAATGCAGGACATGCTTTAGAGAAAATAGAGACCGTTTCTAAAAACTTGGCTACTTTAATAGACACGATGTCAATTTCTGCAGATGAACAGGCAGTGGTAGCATCTAAAATTTCAAAAATGATGGGCATCATCGAATCTATCGCTGCCCAAACGGCAACAGGTACAGAAACCACCTCGGATTCTATTGGTAATTTGGCCAAGCTTGCTCAAGAATTGCGTAGCTCGGTTTCTGAATTTAAACTGCCAGACGCTGTTTATGGAACTTAAAATATGGCCAATGATGATCAAGAATTAAGAGAAATATTTATGGAAGAAGCCACTGATTTGGTGGCTTCGCTCTCGACTACCTTAAGGGAATGGGAAGCTGATTTACAAAATTTAAAAAAAATCGCTGATTTAAAACGAGATTTACATACTCTAAAGGGCAGTGCCCGGATGGTGGGTCTTCCGATGGTAGGTACCTTAACACATGAAATTGAGACTTTATGTGAGGCCTTGGCTAAAAATGAAGTCTCTGTTACTAAAGATATTTTTGATTTGATTTGTGTCGCACAAGATCAAATCGCTGTGATGATAGAACTTTTAAGAAATAATGAAACCCCAAGAGAAGCCACGGAATTAATTCAAAAATTACACAGCTATTTACCCCAAACCGTAGATACTGTGCCAAAAGTTGCAGAGCTCCCAAAAGAAAAAGAGCCTGAATCTGAAAAAGAAGAAACAAAATCGGGAGCCGCTGCTAAACCCGTGGAAGTGATACGTGTAAGAGCAGATACTGTTGAGAAATTAAATAATTTAAGTACAGAAAACAGTATGCTGCGAGTAGGCTTAGAACAACAAGTTTTAATGTTTAATACAGGGCTATTGAATGTTAAAATGAGTATTAAACGTTTTGCCACACAATTAAATAATTTAAACTCTGAAATTGATTTACTGCCCCCAACGCCGCCCCAAGATCGTCGTCAATACAATCTTAAATTATTATTAGAGCAATTAAGTAATAGTTTAAAAGAAACACAAACGGATTTAGAACAATCTTTAAGGGCATTGGCAGATACGAATGCAAAAATGGAAAATCAAGTGTTACAGCAAACTAAAATCGGTGCTGAGTTACAGCAACGGTTAACCAATATTCGCCTTACGCCCTTTGTGAGTATTGTGCCACGATTAAGTCGTATTGCTCGGCAAATTTCTAGTGAATTGAATAAAAAAATTGAATTTAAAGTCACTAAAAGTGAAGGTGAAATGGACAGAACGGTGCTGGAGCAATTGGTGCCTTCTCTAGAGCATATTTTAAGAAACGCCATTGATCATGGTATTGAAGATGCCGCTAAACGATTGGCTTCTAAAAAGCCTGAAATAGGCACTATAGAAGTCAGCTTTGTACGTGTAGGTTCTAATGTTTCTATAGAAATTAAAGATGATGGGGGGGGTATTCCACCTAATCTGATTCGTGCTAAAGCGATTCATTTGGGTCTTTTAAAACCCGATCTTAGCGTAAGCGATGAAGAAGTGATTCGATATATCATGGAGCCTGGATTTTCTACACGAGAAGTGGTGACTGAAATTTCAGGTAGAGGTGTTGGGATGGATGTAGTGAATACAGCCGTTAAAGAAATGGGTGGTAATTTAACAATAAAATCGGAAGTGGGTATGGGAACCACAATGATTATTCGTTTTCCTTTTACCATTTCTTTAAACAGAGTATTAATTTTCAATGAGCAAGAACAATTGTTGGGAATTTTATTAGCCAATATTGATAGTGTTTCTAATGTACCTGCGCAAATCCTCCAAGAATCTTCCGTAACAATCGCTGACAAAAGCTATGCATTATTTTATTTAGGTGCTCTATTAAATGCTGAACAAAAAAAGTTTCGGATCCCCAAAAAAGGATTGTTGCCAGTATTATTATTTAATCATCCAGAATTTCCCATGGCTATTGTCATAGACAATATATTATATAGCCGAGATTTAGTGGTTCAGGCATTAGGACCGCAATTTAAATTGAGTAACGAATATGTAGGGGCTACTACTTTAGGTGATGGTCGAGTTGTTTTTATTTTGGATACCTATAGATTGAGTATGCAAGCTAAAGCACTGCGTGAAAGTGAAAAAATAATGGCAGCAGTGACAGCATTTCCAGAAGATGAGGCCTATACCGATAATAAGCCGCTTAAATTTTTGGAATCTGAACTGATCTTGGTCGTGGATGATTCTATCAGTGCAAGAACAATGACCAAACAATTGCTAGAACGCAAGCAATTTAGAGTCACCATGGCAACAGACGGTATGGATGCATTAGAGATCATGGAAAGAGAAATACCCGATTTGATCATTTCAGATATCGATATGCCTCGTATGGACGGTTTAGAATTCGTGACTTCTTTACAGCAAGATTTACGTTATAAGAATATTCCTATTATTATGGTTACTTCAAGAACAGAGGAACATTTGGCAAGAGCAAATGAATTGGGCATCAAGCATTTACTTGCAAAACCCTATGATGAAAATGAGTTGTTAATACTGATGAACAAAATGCTGGAAAAAAACATATGAAAGAATTTTTACGTTGTTTATTATTGCCAGTAGATACCAAAATTTGGGTTTTGCCCTACAGTGCCGTGGCCGAAGTGGTTGAAATGGATTTGGATGAGGATATGGAAAAAATCACATGGCGGGGTATCGAGTTGCCTGTGATTAAAATAAAACAAAACAGCGATTTACCGCGTACAAAGAATATTGCCATTTTGAATCGTTGTGCTGAAAATGCCAAAGATTTTTGTGGCTTAAGATTAAGTGGTGTTCCCACCATGCAGCGATTTAAGCGCTCGGACATAGAATGGGTGGGCAATGGAAATGCCCCCCAGATATTAATGGAAGTGAAAATACGAGATCAAAGCGCATTGATACCTAATTTAAAGCTACTTTGATTTTTAACGATTCTTAACTTAAGAATACGGTCATCCATGACTTCATTAAATATCTGCAGGTGTTTCAGGTTTTGTTGCGGGTTTAGTGTGCGGCCGTTGTTGTCGGTGATGGCCTAATCGACGCACGCCACGACGTGGACCTTGATGTCCCGTTGTTTGTTGGGGTGGAGTTGTGGTGTTAACAGTGGCTGCTATAGGCGTTGGCACGATAGCTTGCGCTACAACAGGTGCTGTTATTTTGGGAGGCACAGGCGAATGGGTATTGTGCTTTTGATTCGTTTTGTGTTTACCCTGTTGCATACGTGAATGGGGCATACGTTTGGCCTGTGTCGGCGTGCCACCGCGTTTCCAAGGGGCAGTTTGATGACGGGGACGCGCATTTTGTGGTTTTGCTTTAGTCGCTTCTATTTCGTCTTCTGCTCCAAATAAAGTGCCCCATAAACGCTTTATAATGCCTGGACTTTCTTTAGAACCTGTGGTTTCAACATGCAAAGGTGCAGGGATTGAAGGCGTAATAATCCTTACAGCAGGTTCTGTATTTGTTTTTGCATTCAGAATGCGGTTAGTTGAATTAAGTGGGCCTACAGAGGTCTGTGCTTCTGTTTTAGATGCAATTTTGTAACTAACCGGTGCCGGGCGTGCTTCTGTTTCATCGACTTTTACACGCTCTACATGGTAATGGGGGGTTTGCAGACGTATATTTGGCAAAATCACAATTTTTATACGATGCCGGGTTTCTATGTTAACGATGTGGTTTCTTTTTTCATTCATCAAATAAGTTGCGACTTCAACAGGCAATTCTGCGCGTACTTCGGCAGTGCCTTCTTTCATGGTTTCATCTTCTATTACACGCAGCACAATCAATGCAAGAGATTCAATGCCTCGAATGGTACCCTGACCATCACAACGAGGGCAGGTAATACGGCTGGCTTCGCCTAAGACTGGCCTTAGACGTTGTCGGGACAATTCTAATAAGCCAAAGCGTGAAATAGTGCCAATTTGAATACGGGCACGATCCATACTGACCGAATTTTGAAGTCTATGTTCAACCATTTTTTGGTTGCGCCTAGAAGTCATGTCTATAAAGTCAATAACAATTAACCCACCAATATCGCGCAATCTTAATTGGCGCGCAATTTCATCTGCGGCTTCTAGATTGGTATGAAGCGCGGTTTCTTCTATATCACCGCCTCGGGTCGCTTTGGCAGAGTTAATGTCGATTGAAACCAAAGCCTCTGTGTGATCAATAACGATAGAACCGCCTGAAGGCAATTGTAGGGCTCTTAAAAAAGCCGATTCAATTTGGTTTTCAATTTGGTAGCGGTTAAATAAAGGCACAGCATCAGAGTACAGTTTAATGCGATTGACAAAATCTGGGCGTACCATTTGAATATGCGCTCTAACGGTTTCGTGCGTTTTAGGGTGGTCTATTAAAACTTCTTCTATATCTGGGCGTAAGTAATCACGAATAGCTCTATTGACGACATTGCCTTCTTGATGCAAGAGGGCTGGGGCCTCATGTTGTTTAGCTGCTTGTTGTATCGCGGCCCATTGACTAAGCAATACATTTAGATCCCATTGTAATTCTTCTACATTTCGACCCACACCCGCAGTGCGTACGATAATACCCATGTCTTCAGGGATTTCTAGGCTTCCTAAGGCTTCGCGTAGATCAGAACGCTCATCACCCTCCACCCGGCGAGAGATACCCCCTGCTCGAGGATTATTGGGCATTAAGACCAAATAGCAACCCGCTAAGCTGATAAAGGTGGTTAATGCAGCACCTTTAGTGCCTCGTTCCTCTTTATCCACTTGAACAATAACTTGATGCCCTTCTTTAAGCATTGTTTTTGGACTTTGGCGTTCGGGATGTTCGTTCTCAGCATGCGGATCGCAATACTCTCTAGCCACTTCCCTAAAAGAAAGAAACCCGTGTCTATTTGAACCATAATTGACAAAAAATGCTTCTAAACTCGGCACTACTTTATCAATTTTAGCTAAAAAGACACTTCCTTTTTGTTGTTCTTTACCGGGGGTTTCAATATCCAGATCATATAGCCATTGGCCATCGACTAAAGCTACTCGCAACTCTTCTGGTTGAGTAGCGTTAATTAACATTCTTTTTGACATGGGTTCCTAACCTAACTCTTTATGTGTTCTTACTGGCTTGTCGCATTGGGACGCCGCTAGCACAGACTAAAAAAAAACCGTTATGCTTTGTTGTGGCCTGTACTAAAAAAGAATCAGAGAGTCAGTTACCACAAACAAATATACATGAACCTCTATTTTATCAAATACTTTAAGTTTACGCTAGGGCTATTTACTCAGCGTAGGCAGCAAGTTATTCAAAATAGGTCTCCTGTTGAGAGGCAAATCTATGTTATAATGCGTCCATGGTTAGTTCAACTACTAAAAATGATTCGGCCTTGCATTATCTAACAGTCTCAGATGAGATGGCTGGACAGCGCCTGGATAATTTTTTATTGAACCATCTTAAAGGCTTACCCCGCGCCCGTGTCTATCGCATTGTGCGTAAAGGCGAAGTTCGGGTCAATAAAGGCCGTGTAGAGGTCAGTTATCGTTTAGAAGCCGGAGACAGCATTCGTATTCCACCCATTCGTGATTTAGCACCCAAAGCGACTTCTACTAAAACACCTTCTGCTCAAAATCCTTTGCTACTAAACTTATCTAAAGCTATTCTATATGAAGATGAGGGACTGATTATTTTGAATAAGCCCCGAGGTTTAGCAGTACATGGGGGGAGCGGTTTGAGTTTTGGGGCCATAGAAGCCTTAAGGGTATTAAGGCCAGATTGCCCAAGCTTAGAATTAGTCCATCGCTTAGACAGAGAAACCTCAGGCTGTTTGATGTTTGCTAAAAAGCGTAGCACTTTACGTGCTTTGCACCAAATGCTAAGAGAAGGCAGCATACAGAAAGTCTATTGGGCATTGGTTCAAGGATCATGGAAAAAAGGATCTAGGGTGAATATTCCGCTAATTAAAAATCAATTAAGTTCTGGCGAACGTATCGTTAAAGCTTCTACGGAAAGTGTGGGGCAACAGGCCTTGACCGTGTTTAAGAACTTAGCGCTTTACCGAGATCCTGAAACACAGATGCCAATGAGCTTGATGGAAGCCAAGCCTATTACCGGCCGCACCCATCAAATTCGTGTACATGCATCAGAATCAGGATACCCCATTGCTGGGGATCCTAAATATGGTAATGACGATTTTAATCGGTATTTACGTTCCCCACGATTTCAATTATCCAGATTGTTTTTACACGCCCAACGTTTAACTTTAACATTACCGGGCAAAGAGCAAGTCTTAACCATAGAAGCACCTTTGGATTCGGAGTTAAGCAATTTAATGCTTAAATTAAAAGAATTTACCCAAGTATCTTAGGAGAATAAAAATGCTGGAATCAGGCAACGGCACCCAATGGGAACGACAGACCTTACAAACAGTATTGTTAGAACACATTAAAGAGCAACGCCGAGCCAGACGCTGGGGCATCTTTTTTAAATTGATCTTAATCGTTCTGGTGATAGCTTTTTTTGTCGCTTCCTTTAAAACAGAGCTGGGTCAACCCAGCATCACTACTACCAAAGATCACACCGCTTTAATTGATATCAGGGGCGAAATTGGTAGCGATCACAATGCCAGTGCCGATAATATCCGCAAAAGCTTACTCGCCGCTTTTCAAAATAAAAATGTTAAAGGCGTTGTTTTGCGTATCAATAGCCCAGGCGGAAGCCCAGTACAAGCAAGACAAACCTATGATTTACTTCGAGCATTAAGAGCGGTACACCCCGAAATCAAAATTTATGCAGCCATTGAAGATCTAGGCACTTCAGCAGCCTATTTAATTGCTTGTGGTGCAGAATCTATTTATAGCGATAAAACCAGTTTAGTCGGATCCATTGGCGTGCGTTTAGATTCTTTTGGGTTCGTAGACGCTATGCAAAAAGTAGGCGTAGAACGAAGATTATATACCGGCGGTAGCCACAAAGGTATCTTAGATCCCTTTTTACCCAGAAACCCAGAAGATGAACAATTTATTGATAAGCAGCTAAAAATGGTGCACCAAGCCTTTATTCAAAATGTAAAAGAAGGCCGAGGTGCACGTTTGCACGAATCCCCTGATGTGTTCTCTGGTTTATTTTGGTGTGGAGAAGACGCGCTCAGCATGGGCCTAATCGATGGCTATGGTGACGTCTATTATATTGCTAAGCATCTTGTTCAAGCTGAAAACTTGGTCGATTATACAACAGAAAATACCTTGCTCGATCGCCTAACCAACCACCTAGGCAGCTCTATAGGACAAACTCTCTCCTCAAATGCAGGTTTTATACAGAAAGGTTTGAAATAAGCCCTCACCCGGAAAAAAGCGGGAGAGGGAAATGTAGCGTTACGCGCATCTGTTTTTAATCTCGTCATCATCCAAGTGATTAACAATCATAAAGCCTTGCTTCAAATTTACTTTAAAGTCTATTATGCTAGTCTTTAAGTTTTTTAAAGACTGCTTTAAAGAACCTTATTTTTAATGGATTATTTAAATAAAGTATCTTATAATAGTCATTAACAGGTATTATTAAGTTTTTAAGAGACCTAAAATGAAAAAACCAGTGCATTTGCCTATTCCAGTCAAAAGGACCTTGCATAAATTAGGGCAGGACATTAATGATGCCAGACGTCGTCGCCGCATCCCTATTGCTTTGATGGCGGAACGCGCGAATATCTCTAGAGCTACAATGGGAAAAATTGAAAAAGGGGATTCTACTGTTTCAATGGGCGCCTATGCTTCGGTATTGTTTGTACTGGGTATGCTCGATCGCCTAAAAGATGTAGTGGACAGCGCGCATGATTTGATAGGGCGCAGATTAGAAGATGAAAAGTTACCTCAACGAATACGTATTCCCACTCGATCCAGGGGTGCCCAATGAGTAGAAACGAAGTTTTGGTTTCAATATCATTAGATAATCAAGATATACGAGTGGGTACTTTATGGTTTCATGCGCGTGGGAATAAAGAAAGTGCTTCTTTTGAATATGATAAGGCATGGTTACAATCTTCTGAAAAATTTGCACTTGAACCTGCGCTGCAACTTACAGAAGGTGCTTTTCATATCAATCAAAATATCACTTTATTTGGTTCTATAGGAGACTCAGCTCCTGATCGTTGGGGGCGAATTTTAATGCGTAGAGCAGAAGTAATGCGCGCTAAAAAAGAGCACATTGCACCATCTACCTTATTAGAAATGGATTATCTTTTAGGGGTAAATGATGAAGCACGTCAAGGCGCGCTACGGTTCTCAATGGCATCTAATGAAAAGCTATTTTTAGCTACTAAACACAAAAATAGTATTCCACCTTTAATCGAACTTCCAAAGTTATTATCTGCCACAGAACGATTTTTAGAAGATAATGAAAGTGCAGAAGATTTAAAGCTTTTATTAGCTCCTGGCTCATCCTTAGGCGGCGCTCGTCCAAAAGCATCAGTACGAGACAAAGATGGTAATCTAGCGATTGCAAAATTCTCAAGAAAAGACGATGAATTTAATGTCGTTGTTTGGGAAGCGGTAGCATTAACTTTGGCTAAATTAGCAGGTATTAGAGTCCCAACATTTAGATTAGAAAAAATTCTTCAAAAGCCAGTACTGATTATTCAGCGCTTTGATCGTAATAAAGGAAAACGTATACCTTTTCTTTCAGCTATGAGTATGTTAAATGCAGTCGATAATGAGCAACATAGTTATCTTGAAATGGCATACGCCTTAGCACAATATGGAAGTTCTCCAGCAGAAGATTTGGTAGAGCTCTGGAGACGTATTATCTTCACTATTATGGTCTCTAATACAGATGATCATTTACGTAATCATGGTTTTCTTTATGAACTTGATAAAGGATGGCGATTGTCACCCGCATATGACATTAATCCTACGCCACTTTCGGTAGCTCCTCATATTCTAACAACCTCTATTGATTTTGATGACAATACTGCCTCAATAGACACAGCTTTGAGTGTAATAGAAGAATTTAGATTAACTAAAGAAAAAGCAGTGCTTATAGTGAATGAGGTAAGTGTGGCAATTAAACAATGGCGAGAAGTGGCTACTATATTGGGTATTACAAAACGTGAATGCGAGAGAATGGCTAGTGCATTTGTATATTAGGACGCAATCAATATTGCTTCTGCGACTTTAGATCGAGCAGCATGTCCGGTTATTTGTACGACGTAACGCGTGACATCTAATAAGGATTCTAAATCAACACCTGTTTTGATACCTAGTCCATTTAATAAATATAAAACATCTTCTGTAGCAATATTACCACTGGCACCTTTAGCATACGGACAGCCTCCAAGGCCTGCAATCGAGCTATCGATAATTGCAACACCCATTTCAAGACATGCATAAATATTAACCAATGCTTGACCATAAGTATCATGAAAATGAACAGCGATTTTCTCAATCGGAATAACACTAGAAACCGCTTGTATCAAAGCTTTGGCTTTGGTAGGCGTGCCTACGCCAATAGTATCCCCTAAAGCAATTTCATAACACCCCAAGGCATACAATTTTTGGGCTACTTCAGTTACTGTATCAAATGCAATATCGCCTTCATAAGGACAACCCAATACACAAGAAATGTAAGCTCGGATAGGTATCTGATGTTCTTTTGCAAGTATTGAAATTTGCTCGATGTGTTTTAAACTTTCAGCAATAGAACAATTGGTGTTTTTTCTAGAAAAAGTCTCAGAGGTAGCAGAAAAAACTGCAATTTCCTTAGCACCTGCTTTAATCGCGTTTTCCATCCCTTGAATATTAGGCACCAAAACTGGGTAATGAATATCCGTATTCTTAGAAATACTTTTTAAGACTTCGCTATTATCGGTAAATTGAGGTATCCATTTGGGCGAAACAAAGCTTGTGGCTTCGATGGTTTTTAAACCTGTTTTAGACAAAAGATTGATCAATTCAATTTTAGTATCAGTGGGGATAAATGTTTTTTCATTTTGTAATCCATCTCGAGGACCCACTTCTACAAGTTTTACATGCCTAGGAAAATTCATGATTTTTCTCTTTTTTCTAAAAATGTGGTTAAACGATGTTGGGCTTCTGGTGTGGTGCGAATTTCTGCGATGAGTTTGGCTGTATACTCCATGGTGGCTTGTTCATCGTTGAAAGCTTGTTCGCTTAAAGTATGTATCATGGCTTTGGTTTTTAATAAAGCATCTGTGCTATTATTTAATAATAATTCCACAAAATAAGATAATCGGCTTTCAAGATTATGTTTAGAATGATATTCGTGAATTAAGCCTAATGCTAAAGCTGTTTTAACATCAAATCGTTCTGCTGTTAGCATGTAGCGCTTAGCAGCACGTGCACCGATTGCATGAATAACATAAGGGGCAATGACTGCAGGAATAAGTCCTAGTTTGGTTTCGGTTAGGCCAAATACGGTGTCTTCAGACGCTAAAACAATATCACAACACGCTATAAGACCAATGGCACCCCCAAATACAGAACCTTGAGTTAAAGCTAGAGTTGGTTTGGGAAAATGATATAAAGTGTGCATAAGGCGAGCCAAAGCCAAAGCATCTTCTTGGTTTTGCAAAACAGAATGTTTAACCATGCGCCGCATCCAATTCAGATCCGCCCCTGCCGAAAAATGGTCGCCTGAACCTTTTAGGATCAATAGTTGTATTGAGCTATCTTCTTGAAGTTGTTTCAATATTTTAGATAATTGGGTTACTAATATATCGTCAAAAGCATTACAAATCTCAGGACGATTTAATATAAGCGTTGCTATTTGCTTTTGGGGATCTATTCGCAAATCAACTGGGGCACTTAAGGCTTGTTTTTGCATTCTAAGTTCCTTGTATCATTCATAGTATTAATATAATATACAATGCTAAATAATGTTAATGTTTTTTGTTATGCGTACTGAATTACGCATAGTTTATCCCTAAAAAATAGGTGGAATTAGCTTAAATAAGCGCTGGAATAATTGACATATAAAAAATAAGCTGGTAGACTAGATTCATGATAGAGTATAACATTAAATCCGAAAGATAAATATTTCTTATTCTTAAATTAAGGGCATATACATGCATTTTATATCTAAAGAGATTACAGATAAATTTCTACTTCCTTTGTGGAATGAAAAATCCTTAGAAGTTGTGGATGATTTTTTATCGCCTGAGGTAGAAGTGCGTACCACTTTTTTGTCTGGGCTTGGTCCTGCTATCGTTAAAAAAAATGTGAGTGATACGGTTCAAGCCTTTGCCAATTTTAAAATAAAAGTGAATGAGTTTGTACAACAAGATAATAAACTAGTCTACCAATGGCAGGCAAAAGGAAAACATGAAGGCACGATATTGGGCATTCAGGGAACAGGTAGGGAAGCTCATTTTTCAGGTATAGGCTGTGGTGAAATAGTAAACGACAAAATTACTGCATACCAGATTTTTTCTAATATTCCGCAAGTACTTCATACTCTTTATGCGCAGAATACAGTAGAAAGCTTAACGTCTCCTCAGTTTTTAATACAAGAATTAAATCGATTTACGGATGCCCCTTTAACTCGGCGCGAACTGGAATGTTTAAGTCATTGGTTGAATGGTTGTACTATTAAAGAATCTGCTAAACGTATGGGCGATATTTCCGCAAGAACCATACAAACCTATAGAGAACATATAAAAGCGAAATTTCGTGCTCATTCTTATCAACAATTATTTGGCATCGTGCAACAAAGCGGAGTCTTGCAGGTATTATTACAAGGTATACTAAACAGCGTGCCCGGCAAATAATCAAATATAAAGTTTCTTATTACATTACAAAACCCTAATTGACCTTATCTGTTGCCTTAACCTATACTAAACGTATCTTTTAACCATGCCATGGTTATTTTTACCGGTTATTTTAACCATGCCATGGTTATTTTTACCGGTAAAAATAACCAAATTTAGGGAGTTTTGCGGAAAATATGTTTAGATTCATAGACTTACATTTTTCAGGCTGGGTTGTGTCCCCTTACCGTAAACCGCTATTACTTCGGGGTGCAAGACAAGTGGGTAAAACCTTCGCAGTTCGCAAATTGGGCAGGCAATTTGAACATTATATCGAGATTAATTTTGAAGAGGCGCCCCACTTAAAAAAAATATTTGAAGACCCTCAAAATTTAGATCCAAATCGAATTATTCGTGATCTTTCCATCGCACTTGGCCAAGAAATTATACCAGGCAAAACATTATTGTTTTTTGATGAATCCCAAGTCATTCCTAGAGTAATTATTGCTTTGCGCTATTTTTATGAAAAAATGCCTAACTTACATGTGATTGCAGCAGGATCTTTGTTGGATTTTGCCATAGAAAAGGTGGGTGTTCCTGTGGGCCGTGTTGAATTTTATAATCTTTATCCTATGTCTTTTATAGAATTTTTAAAAGCCCAAAATCTAGACTTGCTTATTAAAGCTATAGTTGAACACCCAGATCCTTCTGTGCCCGAAAGTGAAATCGTACACAATACGGCATTAACAAAATTGCGAGAATATTTTGCGATTGGCGGTATGCCTGAAGTGGTGCGCACGTGGGCTGAAACCGAAGATCCTATGCTTTGTTCTAAAATTCAACACACTATTATACGATCTTACAGGCAAGATTTCAGTAAATATGCAAAAGACCATCAAATTCAATATGTGAACACTATTTTTGAAAGTGCTTTACAGCAATTGGGACAAAAATTTAAATTTTCTAAATTACCAGGAGAATATCGAAAAAGAGAACTCTTGCCTGCATTAGACTTGTTAGTAAAAGCAGGCATTATACACAAAATCTATCAATCCAATGGCCAAGGTATTCCTTTGGGGGCCACAACAGATCAAGAACATTTTAAAATTATATTCCTAGATGTAGGTTTAAGTCAGGCATTATTGGATTTGAATTTAGGAGATTGGTTTCTAAATAGTGAAACAGCTTTTATTAACAAAGGCACCTTGGTAGAGGCTTTTGTGGGGCAAGAAATACTTGTGTACAGTGATAACAATCACGATCCTAGGTTGTATTATTGGCAGCGCAATGCTAAAGGCTCTGAAGCAGAGGTAGATTACTTAACACAGTTAAACGGGCAATTAATACCTATTGAAGTCAAAAGTTCTGAAGGAGGGCATTTAAAAAGCATGCATCTTTTTTTAGAAGCTCATCCTAAAACCCCTTATGGTATTCGTTTGTCAACGCAACATTATTCAGTGTATGAAAAAATACATTCATATCCATTGTATGCAGTACCTTTAAGTGTGCAATGGAAGGCACCTGTTGAATTAATAGATAGAGCTTAATCGTTTTACATCCTAAACACGCCGAAATCAGTATCTTCTATAGGTGCATTCAAACTAATAGAAAGCGATCGTGCTATTACCTGTCTGGTATTTTTGGGGGGAATAATACCATCATCCCACAATCGCGCACTGCCATAGTGTGCATGTGCTTCGGTTTCATAGCGTTCTTGAAAATCTTGTTTGAATGCTTTTTCTTCTGCTTCAGTCCAAGGTTCTTTGTGTGATTTGGGATCTTGTTGTTTTGCACGTTTGGCTTTTTGTACATCGGCCATGACATTTGCAGCTTGTTCTCCCCCCATCACGCCTATGCGTGCATTAGGCCATACCCAGAGGAAACGGGGATCATAAGCACGACCACACATGCCATAATTGCCTGCGCCAAAACTGCCACCAATAATCACAGTGATTTTAGGTACAGCAGCATTGCTTACAGCCATAACAAGTTTGGCACCATTTTTTGCAATGCCACCGGCTTCATAATGGCTTCCTACCATGAAGCCTGTGATATTTTGTAAAAAAAGTAAAGGTATTTTACGCTGACAGCACAATTCAATAAAATGCGTGCCCTTTAAGGCGGATTCGCTGAATAATATACCGTTATTGGCAATAATCCCTACCGGATAACCCTCAATGTGAGCAAAGCCGCAGATTAAGGTTTTGCCATATAAGGCCTTAAATTCTTGAAGCTCTGAACCATCGACAATACGTGCGATAACTTCGCGACTGTCAAAAGGTTTTCTAGGATCATCTGGAATCATACCTTCGAGTTCTTCAGTAGAATAAAGTGGGGGTCTAGAAGGCTGGGTGACTAGAGGGATCATTTTTTTACGATTAAGATAAGCAACACTCGCACGCGCTAATTCTAATGCCTGTTGATCATCTTGTGCATAGTGATCAGCTACACCAGAAACCCTACAATGTACATCTGCACCCCCTAAAGCTTCGGCTGTTACCTCCTCACCCGTTGCAGCTTTTACCAAAGGTGGACCTGCTAAAAAAATGGTTGCTTGATTTTTTACCATAATACTTTCATCGGCCATAGCAGGGACATAAGCACCTCCTGCGGTACAAGATCCCATGACGACTGCGATTTGGGGAATGCCTTTAGCGGACATTTTCGCTTGATTGTAAAAAATACGGCCGAAGTGTGTGCGATCGGGAAAGACTTCTGCTTGATGTGGTAAATTAGCTCCTCCAGAATCTACCAGGTAGATGCAGGGTAAATGATTTTCTTCTGCAATGGCTTGTGCTCTTAAGTGTTTTTTAACGGTTATGGGATAATAGGTACCCCCTTTAACGGTAGCATCATTGGCAATGATCATGCATTCCAAACCCATTATATACCCTATGCCTGTAATAATACCGCCTGCAGGCACTTCTTCCTCGTAGAGTTTGTATCCAGCAAGGGGAGAGAGTTCCAAGAAGGTGGAATCCGGATCTAATAGCAAAGTGATGCGTTCTCTGGCCAATAATTTTCCTTTTGCACGATGTGTATTTTGAAGATAAGCTCCCCCACCTTCAAGAATAGTCTGCATGATGTCTTCAAGTGCCTGCAGGCGCTTTTGCATGGTTTGAGTGTGTTTTTGAAAATCAGGATGCTGAGAATCGAGTCTGGTCTGTATGATAGCCATCTTGTCTCCTAATAGCGTTCAAGGGCGATGGCGGTTGCTTCTCCACCGCCGATACATAAAGCAGCAATGCCACGAGTGAGATTACGTTCTGCGAGTGCTCCTAAAAGTGTACATATTATGCGTGCCCCTGATGCACCAATAGGATGTCCTAGAGCACAGGCACCCCCATGAACATTAACTTTTTGATGAGGTAATGCTAAGTCATGCATTGCAGCTAATGTTACCACTGCAAAGGCTTCGTTAATTTCATATAAATCGACTTCTTCTGCCTTCCAATGAATTTTTTTAAGCAAATTTTTTATAACAACACCGGGTGCTGTGGTAAAAAGCTCAGGTTCTTGCGCAAAAGAAGCATGTCCGATTATTCTGGCTATCGGTTGAATATTTTGCTTTTTAGCTTCACTCAAGCGCATTAAAACTAAGGCTGCAGCACCATCAGAGATAGAACTGGAATTGGCAGCAGTCACAGTACCATTTTCTTTAAAAGCCGGTTTAAGATTGGGTATTTTTTCTGGCATTGCTTTGCCAGGCAATTCATCTTGGGAAATGACAGTATCCCCTTTAGGAGATTTAATCGTAACGGGAGTAATTTCAGTGTCAAACAATCCTTTTGCAATGGCTTCTTGAGCTCTTAATAAAGAACTTAAAGCAAAATCATCTTGCATTTTTCGACTAAAACCATATTGCTCTGCAGCTCGTTCTGCAAAAACCCCCATTAATAATCCTTTTTCATAGGCATCTTCTAAACCATCTAAAAAAAGATGATCCTTAATGCTGGCATGTCCCATACGATAGCCAGAACGTGCTTTATCTAAAAGATAAGGTGTATTGGTCATATGCTCCATACCACCGGCTATCATGATTTTTTGATCGCCTGCTAGTAATACATCATGCGCTAGCATAAGTGCTTTCATGCCCGAGCCACACATTTTATTAATTGTGGTACAGCCCACAGAATAGGGTAGTTCTGCCAGAAGAGCCGCTTGTCTAGCGGGCGCCTGACCCAAACCCGCTGTAAGCACACATCCCATTAGGACTTCGTCTATAGTGTGTGTATGGGGCTTTAGGCCGGAACGTTCTAATGCAGCGCGGATAGCCGTGGCCCCCAAGATCGGCGCATTTAGAGGAGAAAAAACGCCTTGAAAGCTAGCAATCGGGGTACGGGCATAGCCTGTAATAACAATAGGATCAGTATTTTGTTCTGCATGTATAGGTGAAAACATTTGAAGTTCCTTTTCAATTACTAGAGTCGTTTAATCCTGATATTCAAATTCTTGCGCTTGGGCATATTCCTCTGGCGTATTGACTTCTAGAGTTTGATGCTCTGTTAAGCAAACACGAATTTTGTAACCATGCTCCAGCGCTCTTAATTGCTCTAATAATTCTGTTTTTTCTAAAGGCGTTTGTGGCAATTGTGTATAAGAGAGTAAAAAATCTCTTCTAAAAGCATACAGGCCTATATGATGATGGACAGGTGCTTGTACATCTTCTCTAAAATAAGGGATGGGAGAACGCGAAAAATAAATCGCGTTTCCATTTAAATCGGTAATTACTTTTACAATGCCAGGGTTATGATAATCGACTTCTTTATTAAAAGGGGTGGCTAAAGTCGTCATTTCAGGGAATTCGCCTACAAGATAAGGTTTGACTAACTGTTCGAGCATTTTAGGTTTTACAAAAGGTTCATCACCTTGTAGATTAATGATTACATCCATCTCAGGAAAATGCTGGGCTACATAAGCCACTCGATCGCTTCCTGTTTGAATATTCGGATCTGTCATCATAACATTGCCACCAATAGCATGAATAACCGCTGCTATCTCTTCACTATCGGTGGCAACAATCACTTTTGAAATGTGTTCGCAACGACTGGCATTTTCATACACCCATTGAACCATCGGTTTCCCTTGTATGGGCAATAAAGGCTTTCTGGGTGTGCGTGTAGAACCAATACGACTGGGAATCACACATAAAATATTGGGTTTAGATAGGGTGCTTATCATGTTTGATTTTCTCCTAAGTATTTTTTATTTTTCCGCGATTAGCCCAACGGCTTCTTTGCCATCGCGATTAGATTCAGAGCCAAACTTTTTCATAGAAACAAAATCAGTTTTTGTTACTTTAAAGCCGGCAGCTTTGAGTGCTTGTTCTAAGGTTTCAATAGATACAACATGCAGCGTGGGAGGTAAAGCATAAGCTTGTTCTGGTAAGTGATCTTTGATAATTACCAAATCTTCTCCTGGCCATTTTTTGTTTGTATCATATTTTATTTTATCTCTAAAAGCAATGTGATCTTTTGACATCATCACAACATAAATTTTACCGCCCGGTTTAAGCCATTCGTAAGTTTTAGTCAAAATGTTTTCAATGTCTTTGCCTTTAAAAAAATGTAATACTCGATGCATGATCAATAAATCTATAGAATTATTGGGTAGAGAAACCTTGCGAATATCTTGCTGATTTAAATACAGTTTAGCTTTTTGTTCAGGGGTAATATGTTTTAAAGTATATAATTGCTGGTTTTCAGAAATTTCATTACTAATAACAATTGCACCCTTATTGAGTGCATGTCGTGTGAGGGCACCATAACCGGCACCCACATCCATTACCACCATATCGGGCTTAATGGCATTTAAGAAAGATTCGCTTACCCAGTTTAACTCAGCTTGCACCACATCAAAGCCAAATTTATTATCAGTTACAAAAGCTTTTTTACTTTCACTGAGCCTGGGCTCTGAAATAGATTGCAGGTCGATATTAATCGTATTAGCGGGTTTGCCACAAGCTTGGGAATTAAGACTAGCAGCATGAGTGCTAAGACTGAAAATCCATACTAAAAAACAAAGTGTTATCTTCGAAATGCTATTTTGCATAACTATGCTCCCTATACTGTAGGTAATTTTTGGTACAGATATAGCTTTATCATACACAAAAAGTGTAAAATTCACTAGAAATACTTAGGTTCAGGTTATTTACCTACATTATTAATTTGAGCATTTTGTTATTAAAACCTTTTAGCCATTAATGAAAGATACATTTTGTTTAAAGGTTTTCAATTTTTGCATCGCTGCTGCCAACTCTGCCTTAGAATAGTAAGGGATAGCATATTGTATAAGAACAGAATCATAAGGTCCTGAAGCGCTCAATAACAATGAAACACCATTTGATCCATGTGCACGAACCTTAAAGAGACGCATCGAATATAAGTAGGTTTTAGAGCTACGATCCTGAGTATCCAAAAGTTCAAAATTTTCATGTTCTTTCTGTGCTGTAATGCAAGCATTCGCGAGATCGATTGCATTGCTGCGCTCTCTAAGTGAGAGATTGGTTAGCAAGTTTTCAACCCAACCCTGTTTTACAGGCTTAGAATAATTTGTAGGTTTAGAATAAGAAATGGCTTCAAAACCACCCTTTTTAATTGTTCTCACAGTACTTAAGTCTTTTGGTAAGGTTATTTGCAAACTAACAGGCTTGGCAATCGTGTGATTCACTGGAAAAAGTACGTGCATTTTATATTTTTTCTTCAGTAAATCTTCTGTGGATTTTGCAATATGCGCTTGTGTATCTTCTTTTGCGATAGCAAACTCGCTGTTAAGCATAAAAAGGCTTAAACAGATTATAAGGAAACTAGTTAACTTTCTCATTTTAAGCTCCGAATAAAAAACAATTAATAATTAACATAAGCTAACGATCTTATATTACAACTATATATTTGTAAATAGGTCTTTGGGTATTATAGCGATGTTTCTGGAAATACTTTGCAATTGAAACAGAGATATTCTAGTATGCATACTTAGGGCTTAATCGGGTTTGAATGATGAGTAGTTGTAGAACTCAAAGCGGGGAGAGTGGCTTTTTGTCCTGAGGAAGCTGGTTGTACATCTGGATTTTTTATCGTGGGCGATAGCTGGTGGAATAAAACGGAGTTTGGGGTATGTTCATCTGAAAGAGGTTGTGGGTGGGCTTGTAAATTTTCTTCTAATTTTGTGTGATCGCGTGGGATACCTCCAATTTTTAGAATGGCTTCTCTGGCTTTTATTCGTGATGGAGGTTCAGACTTTGGGATCTGGATGATATAAGTCTTAGGTCTTAAGCTGAGAGGCTTCTCGTAAGCATCGATGAGATTGGGAATAAATCCCAGAGCAAGTACGCGTTCGAATTGTTTTACAATATTTTTCTCATCTGCTTCTTCAATTTTTCCAGAATCAAAACTTCCGCGAGCCAATAAAAGGATAGGTTCGGATTCAGGGTTTTTAAGCGCAATGGAACGAATTTTTTTATCATCGAAGCTAAAGCTGGTATCATTTAATACACCTTGTTCACAGGCATTTTTAAAATCGAATAATATTTTTTGGTTATCGGCTTTTGCCAATAAATTTTTCTTTCTAAAATAAGCCACAGCACTCAAGGTCATTCCAGCGATAGCAACACCCAAACCTACTGTTGCCAGTATTGCTAGGGTTGCAGGTGGAAAAGCAATTGTGCTTATCGACAAGGTAACTGCGATCGCAATACCCAGTGCACCTGTGCTGCCTATAGTACCTGCTATGTTGCCAAGAATATTGCTGACATGTCCTTTTCTTCGAATTTTTTTTCCTTCAGGTGATTGAATAATTGTTTTGCTTGCTTTATATTTTCTATATGCGCTTATTGTAGAGCTTAAGTTATTGATTAAAATAGCGCCGGCTGCTATCACTGGTAATAAGGGCATGCTGACAGTTGCCACTAAAGTTGCTATTACCCCACCTACACCGGCAACAACACTTACAGTATCTAATTTCTGAGACAACTGTGCGGTTCTTTTGCTTGGATTATTACGATTAGAAAGTGTAAAAGCAGCGCGAGCTAGCATAAGTGGAAAGGGGGCTAGCATTTGACCCAAAGGGTTCAAAGGAAAGGGGCCATTTCCAATCCAAGCAGCAATGTCAAGTGCTTCTTCAGCAAACGATTGAATTCGAGTATATTTTTTTGCTCTTTTTTTAGATTGTTCTATGGTACTCAGTGCTGCTTGCATTTCTTTCTGAGTATTTACATTTTGAAAAGATTTTGAGGTTATTTCAAATAATTTGTTCTTTAGAGCTTCTTTGTTTAAAACATGATCATGCAATTCTGTTTTTTTGCTTTGCAATTCGCCTTCAATATTTTTTTGGAGTACAGAGTTAAGCGGTATTTCACCAGATGCTTGCAACAATTCATATTCTAGTTTTTTTATTTCTTCTAATCGCGTTTTCATGGGATACTCTAAGGATTCAGCAAACTCTTGCCATAAACTTTGGGGAGGAGGTAATGTAGAGGCTATTGCAAGAATTGCTTTGCTTGTGGTTATACTTAGATTTGGCAATTTTTTATCTTGAGAACGAAAATTATTGATTGCAAGTAATAAAAAATTTTCATTGCTGAATAGCGCTAGAGCAAGCTGTTTTGCTCGTTCTGAATTTTGCTGTTCGTAGTTATGGGTATTTACATTAAAATGCACAACAGACATATTTACTTCCTGCGTAGGCTTAGTGTTTGAAAAATAATTCATATAGTCTTGGTAAATAAAACAGCAAAAAAGTTCATAGTCTTAGAATAGAGTTGTGTGAACATACACTTGGATGTTATAAAGCTGGCTGGCAAAGAAAGATGGCTTTCTAAGTTTATTGACAGAAAGACTTAATATTCTTATCATAGTGGGATGGATAAAGACGATTTAGAGTATCATTTAGCCGCCGCATTTGTAGAGTCTGAGAAAGTACTCTCTCGATTTCATCGCCAACCTCAGAATATCGATATTGTGGTTTCTTTGGCGGAAAAAATGTCTCATGCATTAAACACTAATAAAAAGATTTTAATTTGTGGAAATGGTGGCAGTGCATGTGATGCTATGCATTTTGCGGAAGAATTCACCGGTCGCTATAGAAAAGATAGAAAACCTTTGCCGGTAATGCATTTGCATGATATTGGCCATATTACTTGTGTAGGCAATGATTATGGTTTTGAAGAAATCTTTTCCAGGGGGGTCGAGGCTTATGGCCAGCCTGGAGATTGGTTAATTGGTTTATCCACAAGTGGTAATTCGTCCAATGTAATAAAAGCATTTGAAAAGGCTCGAGACTTAGGCCTTCACACCTTTGCTTTGTTAGGAAAAGAAGGTGGGAAAATGAAAGGCATGTGTGATGTTGAATTGATTATTCCTGGTTTGACAACCGATAGAATACAAGAAGTACATATGACGATACTACATATTTTAATTGAAGGTGTTGAAAGGATTTTATTTACTGAACATTATCAATAATATTAATAAATTGATCAAGGAGTGATTGTGAATTTTGACTACAAAAATCAAAAAGAAGCATTTTGGAAACAACATCTGGATGATAAAACCTATTCTGTTTGTCGTTTAAAAGGCACAGAACCTCCACATATCGGTAAATACGATAAATTTTATGAACCTGGTGTTTATTATTGTACCTGTTGTGGTGGTGATTTTGCTTTATTCACGTCTGATGCAAAATTTGATTCGGGTACGGGCTGGCCGAGTTTCTATACGCCAATTCCTAAAGCCATCGTAGAACAGCCTGATCCTTCGGATACTGTAAGGGGGTTTATTGGGCTTGCGCGAACCGAAGTCATTTGTGCCCGATGTCATGCGCATTTGGGACATGTTTTTGATGATGGCCCAGAACCCACGGGTAAACGTTATTGTATGAATTCGGTATCCTTATCATTTTTACCTGAAGGTGAAAGTCCTATCAATCGTTTTGATTTAAGCATGAATACACAAGAAGCGATTTTTGCGATGGGCTGTTTTTGGTGTGCAGAATCTGCATTTAGAGATCACCAAACTAATGAATTATTAGCAGGTATTTTAGAATTGCGCGTGGGTTATGCCGGTGGCACTAAACCTAATCCCAGCTATGAATCCCATGAAGGATATCGGGAAGCACTAAAAATAAGCTACAATCCCAGTCTACTATCGTATGCGCAATTATTGGATATTTTTTGGCATAATATAGATATATTTGATGATTCAGGGCAATTTGTTGATAAAGGTTTCGCTTACACTACGGCCATTTTTTACGCAGATGAATCTGAAAAAATAATGGCAGAAAGTATGAAACTAAGTTATGAACAGCGTTTTAAACGTTCAATTGCAACAGAAATTTTATTGGCCACAACTTTTTATGATGCAGAGGCATATCATCAAGATTATAAATCAAAGAATCCTATCAGTTACAATCGATATCGTTGTAGTTGTGGTAGAGATAAACGTTTAAAAGAAATATGGGGAAATGTGTAATGGAAGATTGTATTTTTTGTAAAATCGTAGCAAAAACCGCGAATGCGAACATTATTTATGAAGATGACAATATCGTCGTATTTCCAGATTTGCACCCTAAAGCCAAAACACACTTATTAATTGTACCTAAACGACATATCAATAGTTTATTGGAGCTATCGCAATCAGACAATAATTTAATAACACATATGATTTTACACTTACCTAAAATTGCACAGCAAGTGGGCGTTAAAGGATTTAGAACAATTATCAATACAGGACGAGAAGGGGGGCAACAAGTGGATCATTTGCATCTTCATTTGTTGGCTGGCAATTTGCAAATTGCGTCTTAATGTTTAGGGGGGAGCATATCTGGCTCATTTTTTTGGATAGTTAATAAAAAAAATTTGATTATGTTCCAGAGAAATCTATCTTCATATAAATCACATTTTTTTCTCTTTTAACGATGATAGTTTTTTTAATTGGATCGATATTATAACTTAAATAGCAGCTAATCCTAGGGTTTGTAAGAATGGAGGGATTAAACACAGCGATATTTGTACCACTCAATTTTCTCGCTGATGGTGCTAAAAGCCCGGGATGTCCTTGTTTCGAGAGCCGATGACCAATTTGATGCGTCAAAGAATAATCATTAGCAATAAGGTCCGGATATTTTTTTTGGTGTCCTCTTAAATCAACTAAAATGCCTTCACATTTTACATCATAAATGGCTCTCTCCCTGTATATAATTTCTTCCATGCCTACTATGCTTATTTCATTTTGTAAATTATGATAAGCAGTCTCATAAATGCTTGTATCAAGCCCCAAAGATCCATACCAACAGCCAAATGACCCATCGCTATAGCGCGTTCGTTGATAATTTTCAGCTTCAAAAGGAAACATAATGCTTGTTGTGTAATGGTATCCTCTGCTCAATAAACCCAGTGGCATATTTCGTTTGACATGAGATTCTACAGCTTGTGCAATCTCTTTGCTACCGTCATCCTCATCATATAGATCGTCAAATAAATCTTCGCTTTTCCTTAGAGAAACAATATTGCGTTTAACATCTGTATTCACAGCTTCATTTTTTTGAAATAAATCGTCCACTAATGACCTCTAATATAATCTAAATACCGAGCAACGCGCGCAATACCAATAATACCTTCTGATTGCATGATTTCTAATGGTGTAAAATTATCAAAAATTCGATTTCGTCGATTTACCCAAGAATACCTAATATTAGGATTTTTAGGATAAAGTAAGCGGAGCGCTTTATGAATAGCCAGTAAGTACCCAGCCCTATCGAGCATATCGCTAGATTTGGGTAAGGGATTAATACCTTTTCGGTATTTTTCCAGGGTGCTTCTACTGGATTCACTGATTCCTAATAAATTGGTTTGAGATTTCTGACTTAATTCCCAATGTTCAAATAATTTCATTAACATAGAAGCGAGTTTTCTTCTTGTTTCATCATCTTCTAAGTTGATCTCTGGACCACTACTTGAAGTGTGTTCAATGGGTATTCTATTCATACTGCTCTCCTAAATTCAGGAAGTCTTTACTCACTTATAAAGTATAATAGAAATAATGTATTTTTGCAAACTTATTTTGCTCTCAAAACTACATTTTAGATAGATAAACGCAGATGTTATTTGGGCTGTTTGACATCAACATAAAAATTAGGTACTCTATGACTATAGATACATGACCATGGTTACAAAGGGGGGTATATGCATACTCATTTACATCATACTGAGACCATTAAAGCAGGTGAATTTAAAGCACACTGTCTTGAACTTATGGATGTTGTTAATCATGAGAAAAAGGAATTTATTATTACCAAGAGGGGTGTTCCTGTAGCAAAATTGGTTCCTATCATAGAGTCAGAAGCTAGCCCATTCGGATATTTAAAGGATACAGTCGTATATATGGAAGATATTATTTCTCCTGTTGATCTTAAGTGGAGTGAGGATCCGGAGACTGAATGATGATGAAGAAGATTTTAATTGATACTCATATTTTAATATGGATGATCACAGCTAGCGATAAGTTGAGTAAAGAAGCCGTTGAGCTCATTCAGCAGGCAGTTCCCGAGCGGCGCATGCTACTTTCAGCGATTAGTTTATTGGAAATTACAATGCTTGTTCAGAAAAAGCGTCTACAATTTTCTACGCCGGTAAGAATGTGGTTAGAGCGTGCATTGACAACGCCAGGTCTTTCATTAGTGCCATTAAGTCCTAAGGTATTAATAGAAAGCTGTTTGTTGCCCGGAAAAGTTCATGGTGATCCAGCCGATCAAATGATCTTGGCTACAGCTCGTATCGAGAATGCAACTTTAGTTACCCGTGATCAGAATATTATAAAATATGCAAAGTCACAAAAAATGGCCTATATTAAGGGCTAACATGTGAATATCTTCATAAAAAAACAGGCGCGCGTAGCGCTACATTACCCACTTTTATTAAAAGGGGGTCAGCAGCATGCTGCTGGGGGGATTTTATATCAAGCATAATCTTTAAACAATTCACGTCCGATGAGCATGCGACGGATTTCGGAGGTACCTGCGCCGATTTCGTAGAGCTTAGCGTCACGGAGTAGACGGCCGGTGGGGAATTCGTTGACATAGCCATTGCCGCCTAGGCATTGGATGGCTTGGAGGGCCATTTGTGTTGCACGTTCGGAGGCATATAGGATAACGCCGGCTGCATCTTTGTTGCTGATGTTGCCTTGATCGCAGGCTCTTGCAACGCTGTAGACATAGGCACGAGAGGCTTGTAGGGTGGTATACATGTCGGCGAGTTTGGCTTGTATTAACTGAAAATGACCGATAGGTTGTCCGAACTGTTCGCGTTGATGGACATAGGGGAGTACGATATCTAAACACGCTTGCATAATACCTAGGGGGCCTGCCGCTAAAATAACGCGTTCATAATTCAAACCGCTCATGAGTACTTGAGTGCCTTCGTGTAAATTGCCCAATATATTTTCTACAGGGACTTGGCAATTATTAAAGACCAGTTCACAAGTGTTGGAACCTCGCATACCGAGTTTATCGAGTTTTTGAGCAGTGGAAAATCCTGCGAATGTTTTTTCGATGATAAATGCTGTGATGCTTTGAGATTTTTTTGCCTGTGAGTTAGTTTTGGCATAAACGATGAGTGTGTCTGCATCGGGGCCATTGGTGATCCACATTTTAGTGCCATTTAATAGATAATGATCGTTTTTT
The DNA here is from genome assembly GCA_945956915.1 of uncultured Francisellaceae bacterium. Lineage (GTDB taxonomy): Bacteria > Pseudomonadota > Gammaproteobacteria > UBA6186 > Azoamicaceae > CAMFJH01. The sequence continues at coordinate 36,653 of CAMFJH010000012.1, forward strand.
AATTCTGCTTGCAACTGCATGCTCATGACATCTGAGCCGGCATTGGCTTCGCTCATGGCCAGAGCACCGATGTGATCACCTGAGATTAAAGTGGGGAGATAACGTTTTTTTTGTTCTGAGTTACCATTTTTAGAAATTTGGTTGACGCATAAATTGGAATGTGCGCCATAACTTAAACCTACAGATGCAGAAGCTCTGCTGATTTCTTCCATGACGATGACATGGGCTAAATAACCCATTGCTGAGCCGCCATATTGTTCTTCTGCTGTAATGCCTAATAAACCCATATTTCCCATTTTTTTCCATAAATCTTGCGGAAAACAATTGCTATGGTCAATGTCGGCTGCACGAGGAGCAATTTCTGCTTGGGCAAATTCTTGAACAGAATCGCGCAAAATTTCGAGGGTATTTTGTAGCTCAGTAGGCTGATCAAAGAACATAAAAGTGTGTCCTAAGTTAAAAGTGATCTTTCCATTGCCTTAAGGCTGCAAACACTTCCGTTTCCGTACCTAAAGCATGACCCACTTGTGATTCTACGCTTTGTTTTAGAGCTTGTACATGGGTTCTTAAAAAAGGATTGGTCTGTAATTCCAATGCTAAAGTAGAGGGGACTGTGGGGTGTTGGTCTGCGCGTGCCAGCGCTGTAGCTTTAGCTCTTTGTTGTGTGTCGAGATTATTGGGTTCTACTTTAAGTGCAAAGCGCAAATTCGCTTCGGTGTATTCATGACCACAATAGATACGCGTTTCAGGATCTAATTTTTTTAATTGATTGAGAGAATCCAACATTTGTGCTGCCGTGCCTTCAAAGAGACGCCCGCATCCTGCTGTAAAAAGGGTGTCACCACAAAATAAATTGCCATCGATAAGATAGGCAGTATGGCCCAAAGTATGCCCTGGTATAGAGATTGTATCCAAAGTTAAATCAAAAAAATCGAGCCTAAAGCTTTGGTTAGCTTTTAAGGGAGAATTAAGATGCGATATCGGTTCGTGTTCAAAACCATAGACATGCGTATTGGGTGCGTATTGCAGTAATGCTTCGATGCCATTCGTATGATCCCAATGATGATGAGTAATTAAAATAGCTTTTAAGTTTAGTGATTGGGTTTTCAATGCCTGTAATACCGGTAGTGCATCACCCGGATCAACAACAACGCAATCAGGATTGTTGGCTTCTGTGAGTAACCAAATGTAATTATCTTTTAAAGCTTGAATCGGGCTAACAATGAGTTTTTTATTCATGCAGGCGTTAATTCGTCTTGTTTAAGCAGTTCATGTGCTGTTTGCAAAATACTAGAGCGTGTGATTAATAATTGCCATCGACGTCCACCTAATTGATGCCATAATACCGCAGAGCGAATGCCCGCCAATAATAAAGAACGTACTTTATTTAAATGATGTGTTTGGTTTAAATATAAAGGTAAACCGGTTACATGAATTCTAAAACTGAAGGTGCTCAGCGTATCGGTGTAAACACTGGCCAGATTCGCTAAGACATTGTCATGTAAAGTTGAAAAATACGTAGCTTGCGCTTGTGCACGTTCGATACCTGTTTTAATCGACTGAAGCATCACAGGTTTTTTAGATAATTTTCGTTCTAAGTGAATAAGTGATAAAATATAACGCGCAATATCACTATCTTTAGGCTCTTTATTGTGCGTGAATAATTTAATGAGTTCTTGAAGGCCTAATCTTAAGTGTTGAGCTCCTCCATAAATGGTTTCCACAGTGGGCGCATCCAGTGTGAAAATAGAATGGATAGAGGTTTCCAAAGCGGGTTCATCGCAGCGACCCGTGGTTGAAAGTTGTTTAACCAGAGTCGCGGCTTGGATAAGACCTGCTAAAGCAAATACGCGATGTGTTTGATTGGATGTGTTCATAAAATAGTGCCTCCACCTAAAACTTGGGTGCCCTCATAAAAAACGATGGCTTGCCCAGGAGTAATGGCTCGTTGGGGTTGTGTAAAATGCACAGTACAAAGCGTATTGTCTGCATTGAATGAAAGTTTGCAAGCTTGATCCGCTTGACGATAACGAATTTTAGCTGAACAGTTTAGTGAGCCTTTGGGAGGGCTAAGAGATACCCAATGTAAATCTTTAGCCTGCAGAGACGATTGGTATAATAAAGGATGATCGGGTCCTGTGCCTGCAATCAGTATATTTCTGTTGAGATCTTTGGCAATCACATAATGTGCTTGATTATCGCTATCCTTTGCACCGCCTATTCCTAAACCTTGTCGTTGGCCTAGGGTATAATACATAAGGCCTTCATGCTTGCCGATGATTTTACCTTCAGGATTTTCTATATTCCCAGGTTGTGCGGGTAAATACCGAGATAAAAAAGTTTTAAATTTCCGCTCACCAATAAAGCAAATACCCGTGCTGTCCTTTTTTTGATGATTGATAAGGCCTGCTTCCAACGCTTTTTCGCGCACCCAAGATTTGGGCACTTGGCCTAAGGGGAAGAGAACTTGAGATAAAATTTCATGATTCAGTGTATACAAAAAATAGCTTTGATCTTTTGAAAGATCAGCTGCTTTGTGTAATTGATTGTCTTGATTGAGGGCATAGTGGCCTGTGGCAATTTTGTCTGCGCCTAAGCGCTGGGCATGGGCTAAAAAGGCTTTAAATTTGATTTCTTTATTACAGAGAATATCTGGGTTGGGTGTGCGTCCTGCTTTGTATTCGCTTAAAAAATGTTCAAAAACGCTGTCCCAATATTCATGCGAAAAGTTAACCGTATGTAATTTAATATTGAGTGTTTTGCAAACAGATTCTGCATCTTGTAAATCAGCAGCTGCTGAGCAGTAGGTGTCTGTGTCGTCCTCTTCCCAATTTTTCATAAACAAAGCTTCGACATCATAGCCTTGATTTTTTAAGAGCAGCAATGCAACAGAAGAATCCACTCCCCCTGAAAGTCCAACGATTACCCGTTCGGAGGAAGTGTGCATCAGGCCAAATGGGGAGTGAGCAAGGGACGGATAACACCCACCACAATGCCTTCAATAATGTGTGTTTTGGCCAAATCCATATCGCTATTTAAATGCTGAAGCACCAGTTCATTGGCTTCGCGAACCACTATCCATTGGCCTTTTTGTAACTGTATGGGATCTTTGGCATTATATTGGTGAATAGCAAGATAATCGTCTTCTAAAATACCCCATGATTTATATTGGGCCGTATTGGCACGCATCAGAAAATCAATGGCTGGTTGGAATAAATACTTATCTACTTTGCAGGTTTGCTTTAAGTGAGTTTCTGATAAAACAGGTTGTCCCAGATGTAAACGGGAAATAAGCGGAATGCCAGCATGTTGAATTAAACGGATGCCTCTGGAGGTGGAAGGTATTAATTCTATAATGCCTTTACGTGCGAGTGCACGTAAATGATCTTCGGCTGCATTGGGAGATTTAAAACCCATGGCTTTTGCAATTTCAGCCCGTGTTGGAGGAGAGCCCGTATTTTCTAAATGCGTTTCAATAAGCGCTCGTATTTCTGATTGACGTTTGGTTAATTTAGTCATAACTTAGGTCTCACGATCCAAAGGTAAAGAATTTTCTAACAGAAGTACATCTTATATGAAAGCTGTGCCCTTGTCCAGACTGTTTTTATAATCAGTTATCATCTTCGTTATTCAGATCATTATCTTCAATGATATTATTATCAAGATCCTGTAAGTGCGCACGAGGCCCTGACCAATCGATGGGGTGAATGGCTTTATCGGTTTGATCTAAATCGTTTAGCTCTTCGCGCTCCATTTCAAAAGGCCCTGACCAGTCTTTGGGGGGTGCTATCGGCAATAATTCCATTTCATACCAGCTTGCCTCGTCTAATTCGGTTATTTCACCCCCAAAATATTGTATTTCAATGGTATTTTCTTGAGGATCCGTTGCCACAACCTCAAAATTCTGGTTTTGCTCCAAATCTTTGTACCAGGATCCGACAATGGGGTATGCATGTGAGCGTATCATAGCTAGCCTCGCGGTAGACTTAAACCTTGTTAATACAAGTTTATCAACTAAATTAATTAAGCGCTTGTTTTTAGATATACAGAGGCCATAAACAAGGTGTATCATCTCTTAATTACCCAGGAAAAAATCATCAAAAATCATCCGGAAGATGATACAGGAGAATACAGGGATGGCATTTAGACAAACATGGCAATCTTATCGTTCAAGGGGTATGTCTAAACTGTTTGAATGGTTTAAAAACGCTTTACCGCCTATGAGAGCAACTGAAAAAGAAGCCATAGAAGCAGGCGAAGTGTGGTTAGAAGGCGATCTTTTTCAGGGGCGACCCAATTGGCAAAAATTATTTGCCAATCCAGTCCCTAAGCTCTCTGCAGAAGAATCCGCATTTATCCATAATCAGGTGGAAGTTTTTTGCCAGATGCTTAATGATTGGGATATTTGTCAGCATGATTTTGACTTATCTTCTGAAGCCTGGGACTATTTAAAAAAAGAACGTTTTTTTGGGCTGATTATTCCAAAAGCTTATGGTGGCTTAGGCTTTAGTGCCTTGGCACACTCGACTATCGTGCAAAAAATTGGTACCCGTAGTTTAACCGCTGCCGTCACCATGATGGTACCCAATTCTCTAGGCCCTGCTGAATTGCTGATAGCTTATGGGACAGAAGCACAAAAAAATCATTATTTACCTCGATTAGCTGTAGGTCTTGAAATACCGTGTTTTGCATTAACAGGTCCTGAAGCAGGCTCTGATGCCAGTGCAATGCCCGATATTGGTATTATCTGTAAGGGCCATTTTGAAGGGAAAGAAGTATTAGGCATGCGTTTAACCTGGGATAAACGGTATATCACTTTGGCACCTATTGCAACAGTATTGGGTCTGGCTCTTAAATTGCATGATCCAGAAGGCTTATTGGGCAATCAAAGCGCTTTAGGCATTACTGTGTGCTTATTGCCAACCCACTTGTCGGGTATAGAAATAGGCAAGCGTCACTTACCCCTAAATCAACCTTTTATGAATGGGCCCGTGCGAGGGACAGATGTTTTTGTGCCTTTGGATTATATTATTGGCGGTGTGCCTATGATAGGCATGGGCTGGCGTATGCTGGTTGAATGTTTATCCGCAGGACGCGGTATTTCATTACCCGCACTCAGCATGGCCGTGGCTAAAAAAGTGTACAAAACCACCGGCGCTTATGCAAAAATTCGAAAACAATTTCATACTTCCATTGGTTTGTTCGAAGGGGTAGAAGCCGTTATGGCAAGGATCGCCGGTTTTACTTATATTTTAGAAGCTACCCGCTTGTTAACCTTAAGCGCTCTAGATCAATCCATTAGGCCTGCAATTGTCACAGCAATCGCTAAATACCATATGACAGAAATGGCTAGAACCATCATGAATGATGCAATGGATATTCATGGCGGTAAAGGGATTATGATGGGCCCCCATAATTACTTAGGCAGAGGCTATCAGGCAATACCCATCAGCATTACCGTCGAAGGTGCTAACATTTTAACCCGAAGTCTGATTATTTTTGGACAAGGCGCCATCCGCTGTCATCCTTTTGTTTTAGCCGAAATGAAAGCTGCAAATGATTCTGATCCTGCAGTAGGGCGTATACAATTTGAAAAAGCTTTTTGGGGTCATGTGCATTATCTGTTCACTAATACAATTCGATTATTATTCCACTCTTTGACGGGGGGATGGTTTTGTTCAGTATCAGGTTTAAAAAACAGAAAGCTTCGATATTATGCCAAACAAATAACTCGTATGAGTATTGCTTTGGCATTTCTATCCGATGTTGCCATGGTGTTATGGGGTGGAAAATTAAAAAGAAAAGAACGACTTTCAGGCAGTTTGGGCGATGTTTTAAGTTATTTATATATGGGATCTGCTGTATTAAAATATTATGCAGATCAACAAAGTTTGAATGCAGCACAAACGGATAAGCGTATAGACTTCGTCTATACGCAGTGGGGAATGTCTTGGTGCTTGGTACGTGTTCAAGAAGCGTTATATGAGAGTTGTAGATTTTTAAGCAAACCATTTTTAGGCTGGATCGTAAAAAGCATGATTTTTCCTTGGGGAAGGGCTTATGCTGTTTCTTCTCCAGAAATAGAGCATAAAATGGTACATGAAATGATGATACCCTCTGCGTTCAGAGAACGCTTAACGGAAGATATGTATGTGGGTTCTACTAAAGACAGTGTTGTCGCAGAATTAGAAGAAGCACTAAAGCTCATGATTAAAATAGAGCCTATTGCTAAAAAAGACAAAGCAAGCTTAACTGATGCGGAAAAAGAGATGCTCCAAGTATTTGAGCATCTTCGGAAAAAAACGATACAGGTAGACGAATTCATAGGAGCAAATTTTTAATGAACCCTAAACCCGTATATATTGTTGATGGATTAAGAACCCCTTTTATAAAATTTAGAGGAGAACCCAATCCTTTATCGGCTGCCGATTTAGCCGTAGAGCTTGTAAGAGCACTATTATCACGTCAATCGTTTAAGCCCTCGGATATTCAAGAACTCGTTGCAGGGTGTGTGGCTCCTGCAGCCGATGAGGTGAATATCGCCCGCTTGATTGCTTTGCGAGCTGGGTGTGGGGAAGCCGTGCCAGGATTTACCGTCCAACGGAATTGTGCATCAGGCTTGCAAGCGGTGGACTCTGCTGTGCAGGATATTCGTTCCGGTCGTTATGATTTAACCCTAGCCGGGGGCACCGAAGCCATGAGTCGTGCGCCCTTATTATTTCCAGAGAGCATGAGTGTTTGGCTCGCCAAGCTTCAATCTTCTAAAGGCTTTTTAAATAAATTAAAAATAGGCACACATTTTAGACCTCATTTTTTAAAGCCAGTAAGTGGCTTACTCAAAGGCTTAACTGATCCTGTAATCAATTTAAACATGGGGCAAACTGCAGAAGAATTAGCCTATCGTTTTGAAATTACACGTGAACAAATGGATGCTTATGCCGTTCAAAGTCATTTACGCACCCAAAAAGATACCAATATTGTTGTGCCTATCTTTGATTGTAAAGGAAACGTTATCCAATACGATGATGGGCTACGTCAAGATTCGACTGTTGAAAAATTAAGCACCTTAAAGCCCGTGTTTGATAAACCTTTTGGAAAAGTCACCGCCGGCAATAGTTCTCAAGTATCCGATGGGGCTGCCTTTTTAATTTTAGCTTCTGAAGAGGCTGTTAACCGCTATGGTTTAAATGTTAGAGCAAAAATAATCGATACCACTTGGGCAGCACTTGATCCAGTACTCATGGGCTTAGGGCCGGTTTATGCCATAGCCGCTTTATTAAAAAACCAACACCTGACACTGGATGATATTGATTATGTAGAAATTAATGAAGCCTTTGCCGCACAAGTCTTGGCTTGTGTAAAAGTGCTCGAGCAAGAAGGGGTGGGTGTCTTAAAGCAAGATCGTTTGAATATTGAAGGGGGCGCTATTGCCATAGGACATCCTGTGGGGGCCAGTGGTGCACGATTGGCTATTCATATGGTGGATATTTTGGAGCGCCATCAAGCACAAAGAGGCATTGTGAGTTTGTGTATTGGAGGTGGGCAAGGGGGTGCTATGTTAATAGAACGTGTGACAGGAGGGAAATCATGAATCCAATCAACCTAAGCCTATCCAATATGAGTTTAAAAGAAGATGCTAATCAAATAGTGTGGTTGGCTTTGGATAAAAAAGATGCAAATGCCAACACGATAAATATAGCAGTCTTAGAAGAATTATCACAGTGTATCGAAGTCTGTGCTGCACGTAACCCTAAAGCCTTAATCATATTTTCAGCAAAAAACAGTGGTTTTATTGCCGGTGCGGATGTTAATCAATTTAAAGGCTTAGAAGTGGTTGAGTTGTCAGCGCAACTTATACATTTAGGCCAGAAAGTGTTGAACCAATTAGCAGCTTTGCCTTTTACAACGATTGCATGGGTTTCAGGTTTTTGTTTAGGGGGTGGATTAGAATTGGCTTTAGCCTGTCGATACCGTATTGCTGAAGACAGCCCTAAAACACGATTGGGATTACCGGAAGTGATGTTGGGGATTCACCCAGGCTGGTGTGGGACTGTCAGGTTGCCTCGTTTAATCGGTAGTTTAGCTGCTATGGATTTTATTTTAACAGGACGTGCTGTTTCTGCAAAAGCGGCCTATAAATTGGGCTTGGTAGATGCGAGTGTTCCCAAAAGACAGGCTTTAACAGCGGTATTGCATTATGCAAATTTAACAAAACAGAGTGGAACTGTGAATAGACAGCGCTCTAAAATGGCTCGCGCTCTGGATAAAATAGTAAACCTTAGTATCCTAAGGCCTTGGATAGGAAAAATATTCTATAAACAATTAAATAAAAAAATTAAGCAAGCACATTATCCAGCACCCTATGCCGCAGTCGATAATTGGGTAGAAGTGAGCATAGAAAGTCCAGAAGCTTTTAATACAGAAGCAAACTCTATTATTCACTTAACCACAACGGATACGGCCAGAAATTTGGTTCGCGTTTTTCATTTAAGAGAACGTTTAAAAAACTTTGGTCAAGCGCCTTTGTTTAAACCCAAGCATGTGCATGTGGTGGGTGCAGGTGTTATGGGCGGTGATATTGCTGCCTGGTGTGCTTTAAAAGGTTATCAAGTGACTTTGCAAGATCCCAATCTCAAAGCCATTGCTTCGACTCTAAAACGTGCGCATAATTTATTTGCAAAACATTTAAAAGAACCGTATTTAATACAAGCGGCCATGGATAGACTATTGCCGGATGTGAAAGGCACAGGTATTCCAAGAGCGGATATTATTATAGAAGCCATTATTGAAAAACCAGAAGCTAAGCAAGCCTTGTTTAAGCAACTAGAATCCTTAGCAAAACCCAATGCTGTTTTTGCAACCAATACGTCTACTATTTTGATGGAAAATATTGTGTGTGCTTTTCAGGATCAGACACGCTTTGTGGGCTTACATTTTTTTAATCCTGTTCCCAAAATGCCTTTGGTTGAAGTGATAGCCTCTGATAAGACGGATCCTTTGATTTTACAAGAAGCCATGGCTTTTGTACGAAGTTTAGATAAATTGTCTTTACCCGTCAAAAGTTCTCCGGGTTTTTTAGTCAATCGTTTATTAATGCCTTATGTGATGGAAGCAATGCAGTTGTTGGATGAAGGATATTCCAGAATATTTATCGACAAAGCGATTGTGGATTTTGGTATGCCCTTAGGTCCTTTTGAATTAATGGATACCATTGGTGTTGATGTTTGCTTATTGGCGGGTGAAAGTTTAAAAGCGCACTTTGGGGGGGAAGTGCCTGCAATCATGAAACAGATGGTGGCAGAAGGGCATTTGGGTAAAAAATCGGGTCAAGGTTTTTATCAATATCATCATGGTAAAAAATTAAAAAAAGCCACAACGGTGGAAGAGACAGAAGCCCTAAAAAACATGCAAGACACGCAACTGGTTAAGGATGTCGTTGATAGGATGGTTAATAAAATTATTCTTGAAGCCAAAGCCTGTTTAAATGAAGGGGTCGTAAGCGATGCAGATTTAGTGGATGCAGGGATGATTTTTGGTGCGGGTTTTCCACCTTTTAGAGGCGGACCTATGGCGTATCATGCAGTTGAGGGTGAGTAATTTATCGATTTGACAATTTTTTGATAAAAGCGGATATTGGGTAGCTGAGTTGATAATACTTGATAAATGGAGGAGTCGATGATGTCTATAAAGAAGGGATTAGGAGTACTAGTCACCGCCGGCTTGATGGGGATAGCAAATCCTACATTCGCTGCAGGGTTTCAAATTCAAGAACAAAGTGCTGCAGGATTAGGAACCGCTTATGCAGGTGTGGGCTCTATTGCCGAAGACGCTTCGACAGCGTTTTATAACTCTGCAGGCTTAACCCGTTTAAATGAAGAACAAGTGGTATTTTCTGCAGTAGGTATTTTTCCGAATGCTAAATTAAGACCTACTCTGGCAACGGATTCTTCGGGTGTGCCTATTGCCTTGCGTCCTACCAAAGCACGTGGAGATTCTTTAGTTCCTGGCTTTTATTATGCCAAACGCTTAACTGATTGCATGGTATTCGGTTTTGCAGCGACCAGTCCTTTTGGTCTTAAAACCAAATATGGGCATCACTCTTCGGCACGCAATTTGGCCACACATACAGAATTGGTCACCGTGGATTTGGCCCCCAGTATTGCTTTTGCTGTAGGTTGCGGTTTTTCTGTGGGAGTCGGAGTAGATTTTCTATATGCCGATGCCCAATTAAATTCTAAAGTGGGTAGAACGTTTAGAGGAATCACTTTAACGGATGGCTTTCAGGAAAATAGAGCAGATGATTGGGGTTTAGGATATCACGCTGGGATATTATATGAATTGTGCGAAAGCACGCGTGTGGGTTTAAATTTCCGTTCCAAAATAGATATTACTGCCAGGGGGGAGTCGATTGCTCGCCTGCCTTCTTTACCGATTTCAGCTTTAAGTCCTGAAACACATCAAAAAGTTCGAGCGCATGTTACTTTGCCTGAAACTGCTTTATTGAGTGTCTATCATGATTTTTGTAATCAATGGGCAATCATGGTGGATGGACAATGGACTCGGTGGAATAGATTTAAGCATCTAACTTTAAGATATCAAAGCTTAGCACCTTTAGCAGGTACCACCTTGACTACTCCAGAGCACTATAAGAATGCCTACCGAGTTGCCTTAGGGGTTATTCGTACTTTTGACGATTGTTGGAAATTAAGATTGGGTACAGCTTACGATCGTTCGCCTACCCCTCAGAAATTTAGAACGGCAAGGATCCCAGATTCTAATCGGGTATGGTTAGGTATCGGTGCCCAATATCGTCTAAATGCTTGCATGGTCTTGGATGCGGGCTATGGTCATTTGTTCTTTAAAAAAGCACGCTTGGATGAAGTAGCCCCCTTGTTATCCACAGGTAGACCAGCGAGTGATGCAAGATTAGTCGGCAAATATAAAACCAATGTAAACTTATTTGGCTTGCAGTTTACTTGGGATATTGCGTAACTTAGGGTATCCAACAGAGATTCTGTTGGGTATAATGTTGTCTGAAGATGAGCCAGTCCAATGGGGTTAGTCCCTTAACTTTAACGATGGATTTAGGATGAAACGATATGCCACCAAAAACTGATAAACGTGTTCGATTAATTAAAGGTGCAAAAGTATTAATGCATCGACAAGGTTTTAATTTAACTACACTGGCAGATATTGCAGAAGAAGCAGGTGTGCCCTTAGGCAATGTGTATTATTATTTTAAAACCAAAGAAGCCATTGGCGAAGCCGTTATTGAAAACCGTGCTTCAGAAATAGCAGAATATTTATTGAGATTGGAAGAAAATACCGATCCTTTAGAACGCTTACTTTCTATGTTAGAATTCGGAACAGAAGAATTAGAGCTGATTGCACGCTATGGTTGTCCTATAGGCGGTTTGTGTCAAGAATTAGGCAAGCAAGGCGGTACTTTAGCCGATCAAGCAGCGAAGCTCTTGCATGATATGATTAACTGGGCAGAAGTACAATTTAGAGCATTAGGTGTTGGTGAAAAATCATCAGATTATGCGCTAAGTTTGATATCCAGTGTACAAGGTATTTTGTTGTTGACACATACCTTTAAAGATCCTAGACTGGTGGCTCGTCAATCGGCTACCATTCAGGAATGGTTGATGAAGATAGTAGAAGTTGCAGAACTCACTTAATGCTTAAGGCTGAGTGTGGGGCGAGCCTTTTAAAGGGTTCGCCCGATGTAGAAAAAACTTGACAGGCATTTTAGAAGCTGTAAAATGCAGAGTTTAAAGCGGGAATAGCTCAGTGGTAGAGCACAACCTTGCCAAGGTTGGGGTCGCGAGTTCGAGCCTCGTTTCCCGCTCCATTTATGATTCGGCTGAGTGGCAGAGTGGTTATGCAGCGGCCTGCAAAGCCGTTGACGTCGGTTCAATTCCGGCCTCAGCCTTCCACCATAATAGCATGCCCGGGTGGCGAAATTGGTAGACGCAAGGGACTTAAAATCCCTCGGGGCTTAAACCCCGTGCCGGTTCGATTCCGGCCCCGGGCACCAATCAAGCGCTAAAATCCCCCCACCATCTACGGTGTCGACCCCCTTTTTCAAAGTGGGTTATTATTTCGAAGAGATACCTTTCTGCCTATTAATCTTGTAATCTTATCAATCACTATCGCGTTAATCGTTATTTTTTTCATCCACAGGTAAACGTACAATGAACTCTGAGCCTTGGTTAAGCCCAGCACTATGCGCACTCACAGTGCCACCATGTAAATCAACCAACTTGCGAACCATCGCTAACCCGATACCCATGCCAGCATGAGGGTAATTGTTGTTTAAAAGATACTCACCTTGTGTAAACATTTCAAAGATTTTGGGCATCAAACTTGAAGAGATTCCGATACCATTATCGCGTATCGCAATAATAGCCATGTTGTTTTTATAAAGAATAGAAATATCAATAGAACCCTTGGCTGGGGTATATTTTGCAGCATTATTGAGTAAATTCGTAAAAACTTGAGTCAAACGAACCCTATCGGCATTCAGTATCAGCGGTTTAGGGGGCAATGAAACCTTTAAATGATGTTGGCCATTGTCCAGCAAAGGCTTGCTGGCTTCAATCGCAGTATTAATAATATCAGCAAGATTAATAGGCTCTTTGTACAATTCAATTTTACCCGTGTTAATACGTGACATTTCAATTAAATCATTCACTAAGCGTGATAGATGATCTACCTGCCGTTCCATCATCTTGAAAAGTTGTTTTTGGTTCTCAGCCGTATTATCTTCAGTGGTTTGCAGCAAATAGAGCGCTGTTTTGATAGGAGAAAGAGAGTTGCGTAGTTCATGAGATAATATAGCTATGAATTTATCTTCGTTGCGAATGACTGCTTCAAGGTTGTGTGCGGTAGGTGTATCCATTTTTGCTATCAGCTCGTCATCTCATGTGATTCTCTCAATTCGTTTTGCTCTAAAGCCGATTTTGCTTTTAAAAGTTGTGCAATATTTTTTGCATGCATTTTACGCATCAAGCGAGCACGGTGATATTCAACGGTGGAAATTGCTATACTTAGGTCACTAGCTATTTCTTTATTGAGTTTGCCGATCGCGATTAAATCTAAAATTTCCTTTTCTCTTGCTGTTAAAGCACAGAATTTTTTAGGCACCGGTTTTGTAGATAAGAATTTTATTTTATCAGCACTTTTTGTCATTTGAGCTTGAACTTTTTCGATAAGTTCTTGGGGATTAAAAGGTTTAAGGATAAAATCTGTAGCACCCGATTTAATCGCCCTCACCGCCATCGGCACATCGCCATAGGCTGTAATGATAATGACGGGCAAATCATTTTTACGTGCCTTTAAAATATCGAGCAGCTCCATCCCCCCAATACCAGGCATACGGACATCCAATAGGACACATCCTGTACAATCATCATTCAATTGTTTTAAAAAATCAGATCCATCGTTATAGAGCTTTGTCTTTAATTTTACAGATTCCATGAGACAGGCTAAACTGTTCCGCATTTCACCTTCATCTTCTATAATAAATACTGTGGCTTCCATTTTAAGTTACTCGATTTACTAACTTGGTGTATCCTCTAAAGCATCCTGCATAGCTATCTAATAATAAGCTATCTTCTTTTCTTAGAGTACCTGAAAACCACACCAAAGTAATTTATGGTTTACCATCATGGTATTCATCTAACATTTAAAACTGCTTTTGGACTTGTATTTTGAGCCCATTTCAGACATGATGAATATCTTAAAAACGCCACAAATTGGATAACCCATGGAAAACACCATACAGGCCGTCAATAATCAATTAATTGAGATTGTTAAGGGATTTTTAGCAGAATTTAAACCGGAGCGTGCATTAACTGCCCTTTCTCTAGAGGCTTCGTTGGATCGTGATTTGGGTATTGATAGCCTGGGTCGAGTGGAATTATTTTTAAGAATTGAAAGACATTTTGAAGTTTCTTTACCCGAATCTTTAATGGTAGAGGCCGAATCTTTGGCAGATATTGCCAATCGATTAGTAGAAGCTAAGCCCAGCTTTAAAAAAATGCCACATGATTTTGTGGATAAATTGAAACAATCCACGATTGAACCCAAATCAGCCAATACGATTATTGATTTACTCTACAAATATGCTGTGCAAGATCCCAATAGACCGCATATTTACTTGCAGAATGAACAAGGCGAAGAACAGATTATTCGCTATGGACACTTGTTAAAAGAGTCACAGAAAACCGCTTATGGCTTAGCGGAATTGGGCTTAAAGCAATATGATACGGTTGCTATTATGTTGCCCACCTCTGAAGCATTTTTCTATGCTTTTTTTGGAGTTTTATTGGCAGGGGGTATTCCTGTGCCTATTTATCCTCCCATGCGCCCTGATAAAATTGAAGAATATGCAGTACGAGAAGCGGCTATTTTAAATAATGCGGGCGTGCGTGTTTTAATTACCTTTTCTAAAATCGAAAGCTTAGGTAAATTATTAAAAATATTTATTAAAAGCTTAAAAGCCGTGACCACTGTGCCTTTATTGCAAAGTACAAAAAATCAAAGCTTAGCCACTTTTTCTATTCAGGGTGAAGATGCCGCGATGATTCAATACACTTCAGGCAGCACCAGTGCACCTAAAGGCGTTTTATTGACTCATAATAATTTATTAGCCAATATTCGTGCTGTGGCATTGGGGGCCAATATTGGGCCTACGGACGTGGGGGTAAGTTGGTTGCCCTTGTATCATGATATGGGGTTAATCGGCGCTTGGTTTGCCAGCTTATATCATGGTTTTCCGATGACAATGATGTCGCCTTTAAGCTTTTTAAGCAGTCCAGAACGGTGGTTATGGGCTATGCATTACCATCGGGGTACTTTGTCGGCAGGACCTAATTTTGCTTATGAACTGTGTGTTCGAAAAATTCGTGAAGAAGATATAGAAGGTTTAGATTTAAGTTCTTGGCGATTGGCTTTTAATGGGGCAGAAGCCGTAAATCCCAGAACCTTAGAACGTTTTGTGAAAAAGTTTGAACCCTATGGCTTTAAGGCCAGTTCTTTTTATCCTGTTTATGGCTTAGCAGAATGTTCTGTAGGTCTTACTTTTCCGCCGGTAGGACGGGGCCCTAAAGTCGATTTGATCTCAAGAGCGATTTTTGAACAAGAGCAACGGGCTCTGCCTGTGAATCCCAATACCAAGATACATAAAACCGATGTTTTAGAATTTGTAGCCTGTGGCAAGCCTTTACCCGATCATGATATACGGATTGTAGATGCACAAGGGCATGAAGTGGCAGAACGCACCGTGGGCAGTTTACAGTTTTGTGGGCCTTCGGCTATGCGGGGCTATTATCAAAATCCCGAAGCAACCTCGGCCATTTATCAGGATGGTTGGTGGGATACTGGTGATTATGCTTATGTAGTAGAAGGCGAAGTATACATCACAGGTCGAAAAAAAGATATTATTATTAAGGCCGGCCGCAATTTATATCCACAAGAAATTGAAGAAGTGGCAGCGCAAGTCAGTGGTGTGCGCAAGGGGTGTGTTGTTGCCTTTGGAGTAGAAGATCCCAAATGGGGCACAGAAACCTTAGTATTGGTGGCAGAAACGGCTGAAACCAATAAAAAAGCCCAAGAAGCCATGATATCGGAGATTACGGATAAAATATCTGCAGTATTAGGCTTGCCTCCGGATCAGGTGGTACTGGTGCCGCCCCGTACCATTCCTAAAACTTCCAGTGGTAAGTTGCAACGCGCCGCCTGTAAAAGCGCTTTTAAGGCAAGAACCTTAGTCAAATCAGGGTTACCGGTTTGGATGCAAATTACCAAATTGTATTTAAAAGGCTTGGGCCTTCGAGTTCTACGGGTTTTTAATAAAACGCTTCGGTTTTTTTATACGCTTTACGTGATGATATTAATTTTAATACTGGGATTGTTGACCTTTAGTTGCATATTATTATTGCCTCGTCAATGGGGAGCGCGTATTTTAAAGTGTTTGAGTGCTTGTTTTGTTCGATTGCTGGGGTACCCTGTGCAAATAGAAAATAAGCAAATAAAACCCAATCAAGATTCAAGTCCTATGATTTATGTTTGCAATCATGCAAGTTACATTGATCCTATTTTATTATTATCGGTATTGCCGACCAAGGTACATGTGGTTGCTAAAAACGAAGTGATGCATTGGCCGTTGCTGGGAAGAGCCTTAAAAAAGCTAGGATACCCAAGCGTTGAGCGATTAGATGTTTCGAAAAGTTTATCAGCCACGCAGGCGATTACGGAAAGTATAAAACAAGGTTATTCGGTTATTATATTTCCAGAAGGCACGTTTACCTATGCAACAGGCTTAAGACCCTTTAAATTGGGTGCTTTTAAAATAGCAGTCGATAGAGGTGTACCAATATGTCCCATCGCCTTACAAGGTACTCGGCATTTTATGCGAGGCGATCAATGGCTATTGAACTTAACTCGCTTTAGCATTACGATTAGCGAGCCTATTATGCCTCAAGACAATGATTGGAAAGAAGTTACGCGTTTGCATGCCTTGGCGCGCACAGCAATAGCCAAAGCATGTGGTGAGTCTATTATCGATTTGGTAGAAGTGGGCGTACAACGCGTTTAAACGAAGTTACATCAGATCTACAGATCTATCCTAATTTAGGTCTATTGATTTCACCCTTGCTGAGTTCTTCTAAATGATCACTAAGGGTTTGCGAAACTTCAATACCCTTGTGATTGTATTTTTTAATAAAATTTTGCAGTTTTCTAACTTCGGCACTTATAGGCATCAGTTTGGATTTTATATTTCCCTGTTAGGTTGTACTTCAACTTTGTGCCTGTTCTTCTTGTTCTATTTTTTCTTCCTTTTCGGCAGCTATTTCAAAGGCTATTGCTTCAGCTTCTAATGCATTTACGAGTATAAGCGCTGTATCGATATCGATTCGCTTAGTAAGGTCTTCATTTAATAACCCTTGTAATAATCTACCCTTTAATGTGCTTTCTGCTACGGTTTTATTAAAAACACTAACACGATTATTGTAGTGTCTTACTTCGACAGGATCTAAAGAATTTTTAGGTTTTTCGGGTAATGGATAATCTAATATTTGATGGGCGGTAACGCCCATTGCAAACATATCATTAGATTTTGTGGGTTTTTGATTCGCGATTGCTATAGCGGCTATTTCACTTTGATATCAGCTTCACATTGTGTTTTATTTAAGTGTATAGCCTCTAAAAAAATTTTGGTATTCATAATAAGTAATCCCCATTCTTAATAAGAATCTTAATGATGTGAGCATAACACGTTAGTTACATAAAAGTACAGTTGATTCATTATTTTTTGATCCTTAGCAGCTTGTATTAGCGGGAACAAATTAAAGAAATGCTTGACTAAATTATCGTGTAAGTGCTTGGGAGAGAGATGTTTTTAATTATTACCTAATTTCACTTTTTAATCTAATTGTAGTTGGAGAAAAAACATGAGTAGAGAACCTATAGAAATTTCATCTGAAGCAGCCTTAAAACTTTTTCTAGATAACATAGGCTATTGCATATTGATTGAGAAATCAGGGGAACAGGTTTTGGATGCTTTTGTAGAGGAAGCAGGAGAAGGAAAGGAAGCGTTGGAGTGGGTACAAAAAGTTATGGAAAATGCCGAGCAAAAAATTTTAGATGAAAATAAAAGGACGGCACTTGAATTGCAATACAGAGAAAATACAAAAATTCAAGAAGTTTTAATTAAGCATATGGTCACCAACAAAGATTTTTGGAATAAAATGAATGAGAAGCGCATCGATCATGAAAAAGTTCACAACATCCCAGTCGAACAGCAAGAAGATTTAAATAAGGTTGTGGTAATGATATCAAAACCGATGCAAGAAGCTTTGAAAAATCTTGGTTATCAAGAATCGGAGTTAAAAAGTGAGTTTGACAAAAATATAATACCTTTTCTGAAAGAGTTGTGCAACTCTAAGCAATTTACAAAACAGGATGCACATTCAGGTGTGACAGTAGATGACATTGGCACTCTTAATCAACTGTTAATGGAACTAAAAAATCTAGGTGAAAAGCTAAGTTATAAAAAATTATTAGAACAATTACAAAACGATAAAGATGCAGAGTTAATGACTGCTATAGTACACATGGCAGCTCGTAGATCTGGACAACGCCATGTAGCTGCGAAGGCTGTGGAGACGAAAATGGCGGAAATGAAAGTTTCGAGTGAGCCAAATATAAGCACAGCAGCACAAGTGATAAGTGCAACACGCGATCCACAACCCGTGATCAAAGATCCGGTTGCTAGGGAAGGAATAACAGCAAAAATAGAAGAAGCTAAACGAAAACAAGAAAAAACTAAAGATCAACAAGCGGAGGAGCAAAAAAGATATGCAGAAGCAGCCGCTGAACGGGTAAAAAATCAAAAAAATAGTCAATTGTCTGAGCAACAACCTCAACCTGGGTTGCGAAATGAATATAAAAAAGTTCCCCCTCCGCCACCTCCAATTAATAAGCATGAAAAGACACAAGCAAATCTGGATATGCCTCCTAACGTAGCGGAGATACAAGCAAAGCTGGATGCGCACAACACGGCAGCGATAAAAGCTCAGCTAGCTGAACCCGTAATTTTTAATGTATATAAAAGCGCTGAAGCGATTCAAAAAAAACACGAAATAATGGATCTTGCAGATTCTGTGTGGAAGCAAGAAGAAAAAATACTGCGTTTATGTGATTTGATTGATTCAGAAAAAGAATTCACAGAAAATGATCTAATAGCAGATTTGTCAGACATACAATTTCCACAAGGAATCTCAGATGAGGCTACAAAAGCTCGAGAAAGAAGAGAAGAGCTAGCAAAAGAAGAAGATTTAAACGAGCAAGCTGAAGAGAATATGGTAGCAATTAATAGTTTAATACAAAAGTTACGAGAAAGAGAAGCACTTAAAAAATTACAAGGGAGTGAAATTCCTCAAGAGGTATCTGAAAAGACCAAAGGTGGGCAAAAGTCACAAGAAAAAGATAAAGTGTCAATGTCGCCAGAAAGAGAGAAACTGCAAAAAATTTGCGAGCTAATTGAGGATCTTTATTCCAATAATTTAGAGTATTTGAATAAATATAACAAGATTAGCGAGCACCAAAAGCCTGAAAAAGAAGCCCACAGAGGATATTGGCTGAGAGCAAATACAAATAACAAATTGAAGCATGCTGATGATAGACGCTCAACACTTGAAGATCTTATACAAAAAAGTATAAAGATACCCAGTATACAAATCGAATTGCAGCAATTAAATGAAGATTTAATCAAAGGATTAAATCAAATAATAGAAGAGGGATTAAAAAATGATCTAAAAGATCAAGGTTGGTTTAGTTCTAAAGGTGAGGTATATACAATGCTAACCGAAGCTAAGGCATCCTTAATTAAATTGGATTCATCGACTCCGGCACTCAAAAAAAAGCCTTGAGCCAATTTAAGGAGTAGTAGGTCCTTTCTTTTGTTGATCAGTAGGTGAAGGATTAGAAGGTAATTCGGTTTGTGGTTTTTTGAAAGGGTTTTTTATTGCGTGCATTGCTTGAGAAAAACTAGAGAGTTTCTCTTTAGGATGTGGTTCTGCTCTACCTTCTATTGATTTAAGATAAAGCTTATCAAAATCTGTGACTAGTTTAGGCGTGGTTTCATTTGCAGCTTTAGAATTGTCTTTAATGTATTTATCTAGGTTTTCCATGAAAATAATAAATTCTTTAGTTTTTAAGATGTCCGGATTCTTAGTAGATGCTGCCTTGCATAAGCTTGTGTCAAGTAGCTTATTTAAGGCTAGCACCTCATTTTCTTTTAAGGATTGAATGAGTGCATTATGAGTAGACATTAATTGGTCAATTGGAGGAAATTTGCCATCGTCAAGCATGATTATGTATTTTTGAAAAATTTCAAATTTTTTTGGCAAACCAGGTAGTAGGGCTATTTTTAAAGCAATATCTGCATCTTTTTGCATTTCTAATGCCTGTTCTGAATTTATCCCAAAAAAATCTTTATCTTTTCGTAGTTTGAAAGGAGCTAATTTATTAGTAAATTCCTGATATAGGGATTGTAGTTCAGCTGGATTATCAGCTCTTCCTTCTAAGAAATTTATGGCACATTCCTTAAAGGCATTAAAACTTTCTGATAATGCTTTCAGCTCATTTATTTGTTTTATTTCTTTTTGTGCGTCTGCCTGAAGTTCTTCACTTGTTTTGTTTTTAGAAAAAGCACGGAGTGTTTTATCACGAAGTGTTTTGTATAGACTTGGTGCAGTTTTAAGTGCTTTATTGATGTCGGCAAGGCGTTTTTCTGCATTTACAAGATCAGTTCTCAAAGCTTCTTTTAATGGTTGTTCTATAACTTCTAAACTTGTTGCTAGACTTATTTGAGGTGTTACTTGCTTTCCTTCAGTAGATGTTTGTGTTACAGCTGTTTTCGGTTCTACATTAGCATTATTATTTGGTTTTTCCGAAACTAAAGCAACTTTTTTTGGTTGCGGTATGGTTGCTGTATTCATGGCCTTGGCAGTTCTTGCAAAATCTTGCCCGGCATGGAGTAATCCACCAGTTTTGCCACGAGGAACCTCAGCAGAAACTTCTGGAGTTGAAACTAATGTAACATTTCCCGTAGATGAAGGTTTTGTGATGACACCATCATTTTCTATCACGTTATTTTGCGAGTATTCTTTTAGACGGTCATTTAATATCTTAATGTTTTCTGCAATTACATTGCTTGAATCTAGCCCTTGAGTAAACATGAGCATTTTTACCGCCTTAGAATTCAAAAGGGTAAAATTTTTCTTTTTTTTATCTTCTTGCAATGCAGTTAGGTATGCAATAGTTAATTGCACAGCTTTTTTATCTAATTCTGACTTGATAACAAAATTCCCAAAGAATTTATTCGGGGGTGGTGTGGTTGAAGGTGTGACGCCTAGTATCGAATAAATCGCATCCATTCTCTTCTTTTTATCAATTTTTTGTTTTTCTAAAGGTTCAACGTACCTTTTAAGAAATTCGGGATCATCAGATATCTTTCGCAGATCTGCTTCAAAATATTCTAATAATTTACCTGCCGTAAAATTCCCCTTCTCCATAAATGAGGTGTCGATTTGTAATTCAGGGGTTGTGGACAT
The DNA here is from genome assembly GCA_945956915.1 of uncultured Francisellaceae bacterium. Classification (GTDB taxonomy): domain Bacteria; phylum Pseudomonadota; class Gammaproteobacteria; order UBA6186; family Azoamicaceae; genus CAMFJH01. The sequence continues at coordinate 57,778 of CAMFJH010000012.1, forward strand.
ATGCACGCTCCTACGATTTTAAGGGATTCAATTGATATTAGGTATGGCAATTAATAACACAAAAAGTTCAATTAATTTAGGAACACTTATAAAAAAATACACACTAAACCAATAGAATCCGTTCTGAGCAGGAGATTTGAGGTGGTTTCCCTAATTAAAAACTCTGAAATATTAAAGCCGACTCCAACACTACCTACTGCTTGTGGGGTAAAAGTATTAAGCTGGGGGACTTCTTTTGATTCAGGAAGTGGGATATTACACGTGTTGGATAGCACCTTATTTGGTGGAAATTCAGGGCATGCAGCTCTTTTGCTCACTTTTCCTAACAATGAAGAAGGGAAGAGATTGATGGCTTTATGTAAAAAAAATCGTATTCCTTGTAAGGAAAAAACCGTATACCATGATCAAAATCGGAATAAGATTAAGGAAGAGGTGATACAAGTTAATTGGAGTTGGTGCTCTTCAAATGAAAAAGATGAAAACTTTCCACATTTTTTGCAAACCGCAGAAGAAGATTTATTGGGTGCGAGACAAGCAGTTCATTTTGAGTGGGATTTAGAAAAAATAGAAAAATTGCAGTTAGAGACCCCAGAACAACGTCATCATCATGGGCTTTTGAGTTCACATGTGGCTTCTTATGGTCCTGCGAAAGTTCTGCACAGAAGGAATCTAAGTGATGGCCAGCGTGCATTTTTAGAATCGAAAAACGCAGCTGAGCTTCTTGCTAAGAAAGAAGCTACTATTAACATTTTAAGTGAAAAACTGTTAAAAAATAAAGAAAAATTAGCAAAATATAAAACAGTTAAGTTGGGAGTTACAGAGCAGTTGATTTTAAATAAATATTTGCCAGAATGGAAAAAACTAGAAGCTGTCTCAAAAATATAAATTAAGGTAAAATGCTGCTAAGGAAACTAG
>CAMFJH010000013.1 GCA_945956915.1 uncultured Francisellaceae bacterium
AAAAAGGTAAATATAGGAAAAAAGCCGCATGACATTTAGCGCCAGCGACTAACTAAGCGGATGCTGTTGGATAACCATCCGGGCTTGATTTTCGAATATCTGTTGAAGCGCTTGGGCTTTTATAGCCAAGGCATCCAATGCTTCTTTATTTTCTAAGGGATTGTCGTTATTTTTTACAAAATCAAATACTGGTTTTAGGGCATGACAAAAAGTTGAACCTATATTAACAGCCAATTCGGAATTGTGTTTTAAAAAACTGCCCATGGCCTCGAATGCATTTCCTAATGCTTCTATGCTTTGTACTTCATTTTTTCTCTCTGTTAATAATTCAAAAGGCAAGCGCATAATATCTTGTCCAAGTTTTTCAAATTCGGCTTGTTCAGAAGCTGGCACATTATTTTCTCGGCAGACAAGATTCGTTTTTAAAAGGGCTTCACCGATAGGAAAAATGAGATCATTGAAATGTTTTTCCACAACCATTGCAGGCGCAGCTTTTAGGTTTGCTTCCTGTATTGGGTCTAAGGGTTTAAGTTGTTTTGTGATTTTTTCCACATGTTCTTCTAGCTGTGTAAATCGTCCTAACAATCCCTCTCGGAGCTTTTCATTCACACCTGCACTCACAAGCATTGCTTTGGCATTTATAATAAAATTTTGCATGGCTTCTAATTGCACTTGCGTTTCCCCACTCATCTTTTGCATCAGCTCAGGATTTTCTTTAGAAAATTGATTTAAAGTTTGCAAGCTGTTCACAAATAATACAAATCCTTTTTTGACATTTTCAGCATTATCCATTTGCATAAAAGGTAATTCTTGCAAAAGGATATTAGAGATAGCGCCCAGCGTCTCGCGTTGCACCACGCTCAAATTTCCTTGCTTATCTAAAGACTTCGCGTTTTGGATTAAATTCTTACCAAAAGCCATTGTTGTATTAAACAATGCTTGTTGTAAGTTTATAAACATTTTAGTTTCTTGCACCAATTGATTCGCCAATTGCGTTCTTTCGCGTTCATGTTCTAATCTTGTTAAGACACCCGATGATTTTTGCTTTTCAACTTCTAAAACATGGGCTGCCTTTTCTAGAATATCAAGCACTTCCTGATCATGCTGTTCTAAAATAGGCGTTTGTGGCTCATTTTTTGTCGGGATTTTATCATTTTTCCATTGTTCTTTGAAATATTTCACAGCCTCACTCATTTTTTTTGCACGTTGCATAAGCAGCTTATCGAAAGTTGATTTTTCTTCAGGATGTAAATTCATATATTGAGTTACTTTAGCCTCAGATTTCTTGCTCAACATGGGGATAAGATTTCTATTTAAGGCTTCGCTAAATTTTGCTATCGCTTCTTCAGGCCTTGGATCTATTTCTATTGTTAAGTTATCCATCACAGCCTTTAAGCTTTGATCCTGATCACGTTGTTCTATTTCGGCATCTATGCTTTGCTGCTTTTCTTCATCAGAAAGCGTATTCAATTGTTCTTCTTTTATTTTATTTTCTAAACGCGCATATTTTTTGTTGCTCGTTTTTGCGACAATTGCGCTTTTAATACCATATTGCACTGCTGCAAATGGAGATAATACGACTATTACGGGTGCAAGTGTGATGACTGCAAGTGCTTTTAAACCATTTGAATTCCTTGAAAAGGCAAAATTGATTAAACCTGCTGCGCCTTTAATGCTTTCTAAAGGGTTTAAAATTTTGCGCACACTAAACACAACGAAGGCAACAGGAAATACGATTACCGCAGCAAGTGCTGCACCCGTTTTCTTCAAACCAGAGGCCTTGGGGTTTGCCAAGGTATCTACTATAGCACCACCTGCTTTTTCAATCGGATTATTGAAGCGATAACCTTTATTTCTTTTATAAAAAGCATCTTGAAACTCAAGAGCATTATTATAACACATTTGAGGATTGCCAAAATAACCTAAAGCTTTTTGCTTGAAAAATCTCTTTTGATATTCTTCAACTGCGCCTGCTTCTAAAATAGCATCTGTTGATTTAGAACAATTTTTGCGATATAAGTCAAAGTTTTCTGCATCTTTATCAGATAATTCAACCATTTTTTCAAGCATAGCTTTAACATCCAAACCATTCCAAGCACCTATTGTATCTTCAGTTAAAGGACCTACTTCTGTCGGTCGGATAGGTAAAAATACTACTCCTGATGGTTCCAAGCCTCGCACAGTATAAGATATCTCTTGATCAACAAGGCTTTGTATACCAACCAAATCATATCGCATAGGGATAATATCCTGTTTAACACGTTCATAGCTTTGCTGTGCAACCTGATAAATATTATTAATTTTTTCAAGCGTTAATTTATCAACAGGCGCATCGACAATATTTTTCCAATCATTATTTCTGTCTTTTAAGAACGGATTTAAATCATTTAACAAAGCTGCTAAGCTGTCATTCACATTTATATTTTTCTCCCCTTCTGGTTTATTTGACAACGAAACTTGGAGGTTCTTCAAAATACTTAGTAGTTTTTCTAAACGTTGTGCTTTTACACTATCGGATAATCCTTTGTCCTGTTCCATCACTCCTTCCAATCTTCTATTACATGCCTCATAAATCTCGATAATATTCATCGAAGTTAATTCTTTGGCATTTAGCACCTCATCATATAATTCAATATCGTTTTCGCCTTCGTATTGTAGCATTTGCAAAAACCATCTAAATTCATTAGTCACCGGAAATCTATTATCATTCAAATGCTCTTTTAATGTATTCAAAACCGTCATTGTAGCACCATATTGCATCCAATTATATTGGCTTATTATTTTTGCTTTATAAGTATTTTTTATATTTTCCAAAATTATCAAATCTTCTTTATTAACCTTGTCAGGATCTGCGATTTGTTTTTTCCAATCAGGTGAGAATTTATTTAAAATTATTTTTTCAGTAGGACTTAGCTTAATGGTGCTGACTCTTTCTAACTCAGACTTTCTAGCATTTAACTTCGTTTCAAAAATTGTAATCGATGAACTTTCATCCCTCACTTCATTTTTTAAAACATCATATTGTCTCTTGGCCTGTAAATAATTGACTTGCTCATCCCCTAGATCTCGTACATGTATTATTTCATCGGGGGCGTAAGACATTAATCTACTCCCTAACTTCCCTTTATGGTGTCGTTGTTCTGGTTGACTCAAGTTTAATTTCTTAATTTTTTCTTCATCCCATTCAAAAGAAACCCCTTCTCTTTCATGACTAACATCTTCCTGCCTATCTTTGCGCAAATAAAAAGTACCTGCATAACTTGGCCACCAACTCCAATAGGCTTCTATTACCTTTATTTCTTTTTCTAGCCCCTGTTTGTCGAAAATGCTAACTGTTTTTTCTCTACAAGGAATATTATGTTCTTGACAATATTTTAATAATTCTTGGCCATTAGGATTGTCGGGAAAAGTAATTTGTACAGCAGCATGCCCTACGTTTCCACCAAATAAGAGTGCATCCAAAGCGTGTACTAGCCCATTTCCAGCATCAGGCGAACTACCCCAAGTTAATACTTTAACACCAAAAACAGACTCCGTTGCGTCTGTGTTTAAAGATTCTAACCCCACTGCCATGGTTGTCTCCTATTACAGTCATTATCTGTAAAGGCTTAGTAATTTTTTTTGAATGGATGTTCCAAGTATAAACTATTGCAACTACGCTTATTATTGTGAAGGTTAGCGTATTGAGAGTCTCACAGTCATTAACCAAATAAAATATTCATGCGACTACTTAGAAGGTTCGAATATCGTTCTTTACTCGCTTCAGATAAAAAACTAATCTTAATTAATTCTTGCCATTTTGGAATCGCAACTTGAATATCTTTTAAGATATTTTCAATGACCACAGCAGACAAACCCAATCTTTGCTTAGCATAGTAATTAATAAAATCTTTTTTGGTTAAATTATTTTTCTTTCCATTTAAAGGCAACGCGAGTTCTTCTTTAGCACGTGGCAGGGCAATTGTACTATTCACAAAGTCATAGGCGGGAGCTAGAGTTGTTTTTTGATCTTGAGTAATCAATGAGAAATTTTTAAGGTGCATGTCTTCATTTCCTGTGAGAAAATGAAAAAGAGTTCTAAGAAACAGCTCTTTTTTTTCAAGTATAGGAAAGGTACAATATTTTTCAATCACACCAATTAATTTCTCCATAGAAAATTGATATTTGGTTTCTCGATTACAATCGGCAAGTTGTGCAAAATCTTCAACCATTAATTTTTGATGTTTGGGCATTCTATCAAAACGTTTAATAAAATAAGTAAACGCCTCATCACGCCCATACAATAAACCATGTACAGGTACTTTTATGTTGATAACTGAAGCTAAACGCATGGTTAGGTCTTCATTTTCTGGGAGTTCATTGTAGGATGCACTTTGGGGTTTTAAAATGTAAGTGCCACCTGTATCACAAATATCAAAACATGCACTTTTAACATTCAAGCGAGCACTGAGTTTTAATTGTACACCTTGTATAGACATTTTACTGGCACGCATCTGTGCTTCTTTACGTTGTTCTTCTGCACTAAAGGGAAGATCTTGTAAAACCTCTAATTTTGGAGATAACAATCTTAAGCCCTGCTTAGAATATTTTTCTTCTGCATTTAAAGGGATGTAGGCGATAGGACATATACGAATCATTTAATGGTTATCCTCTTTTTCAGGATTGCAGGGTTTTACACTGACTGCACCCACCAAATCACTTCCTACAGTAATCAATTGTCCAAAATAATCATACCTATCCAATTTAGCATATCGTAAAAGAGCTTCTAATTGAGGACCTTCTGGCAATACACCATCAAAAAATGCAGGAAATTTTTTAAATATATAAGGATCTGTACGCACAGGCATTGTTAATGAGATAGGATCACCCTGATAATTGAGATCATATTGCACGATATAACCTTCATCATTATCTTTTTCAATTAATTTTCCGGCTTCCGTTTGATGGACAATGATACTTGCTATTCTCATCGTTTAGTCTCGAGGTCTTTATAATGTTTCATTAGAGGGCTTTGTAAATCTAGGGTAATGTTTAAAACGGTTAATACTTTGATTAATGTATTTAATTGAACACTTTCTTTAGAATGCTCTATATCAAAAATCACAGTTTTGCCCACTGCAGCAAGACTTGCCAGCTGAATGCGTGTAAGACCGCTTTTTTTTCGATGGTATCGCACAATCTGCCCTAACTCTACTAAAAATTTATCATTTTTACCTTGCATCTAAAATCATTCCGAATTACTGTTATAACAGTAAATATAATAAACTTTTTCTCGTTTTGCAATAAAAATACTTAATGTGGGACAGAATTACTGCCAAGGCAGTAAAAAAATCTTTTTTTGAGTCTTCGCCAGAGATGCTAAACTGATTTTTCGATCAGCATTATTGCCCATTGACAAGCGTATAGAATCCAGAGAAAATAGTGCGCTTAGGCTATGTAGCTCAGCTGGTTAGAGCGCGGCACTCATAATGCTGAGGTCGGTGGTTCGAGTCCACCCATAGCCACCAAGAATTTTGAGATTTATGAAAACAGTTTATATCAAAACCTACGGTTGCCAAATGAACGAGTACGACTCCAATAGGATGCTGGACTTGCTCAAAACAACCCATGGACTAAGCCCCGTCGAAGAACCCGAAGATGCAGATCTTTTGCTGCTTAATACCTGTTCAGTTCGAGAAAAAGCCTACTTAAAAGTATTATCTGAGCTTGGCCGTTGGAGACCCTTAAAAGAAGCAAGGCCCGATCGCATTATTGGCGTGGGCGGCTGTGTGGGTAGCCAAGAAGGGGCTGATCTTCAAAAACAAGTCCCTTTTGTAGATATCGTGTTTGGACCCCAAACCCTACATCGATTGCCCCATTTGATCAGCACTGTTACTCAAAAACGCAGTCCTGTGGTGGATGTCTCCTTCCCTGCTATTGAAAAATTTGATCAATTACCCGATCCCAAAGCCGATGGACCTACCGCTTATGTCTCTATTATGGAAGGATGTAGCAAATATTGTAGCTTTTGTGTAGTGCCTTATACGCGTGGAGAAGAAGTCAGCCGACCTTTAGATGATGTATTGCATGAAATCATGACTTTAACGCAGCAAGGTGTGCGAGAGGTGACCCTCTTAGGACAAAATGTGAATGCTTATCGAGGCCGCATGCATTCGGGTGAAATCGCTGATCTTGCGCTACTGATTCGCTATATTGCAGCCCTGGATGATATTTATCGCATTCGTTTCTTTACCTCTCATCCCTTAGAATTCTCAGATAGCATGATAGAGGCCTATGCTGATATTTCTAAATTACCCAATCATTTACATTTACCGGTACAAAGTGGCTCGGATCGCATTTTATCGCTGATGAAACGCGGTTATACAGCTGCTCTCTATAAGGACAAAATGTCTCGTTTACGTGCGCTTCGTCCCAAACTCAGTATTACTTCCGATTTTATTGTGGGTTTTCCCGGTGAAACAGAAGAAGATTTCCTTGCAACCCTGGATTTGGTGCAAACGGTTGGCTTTGATCAGTCTTTTAGTTTTATTTATAGCCCAAGACCCGGGACTCCAGCTGCCAATTTACCTGATAATGTGCCTGCTGAAGTTAAAAAACAGCGTTTAGACATTCTTCAAGCCCGCTTAACTCAACAAGCCCTTGCTATCAGCCAAGCTATGGTCAATACTTCAGAAGAGATTCTAGTCACTGGGTATTCTAAGAAAGACAATACTATACTGTGTGGACGTACAGAAAATAACCGAGTGGTCAATTTTGAAGGAGGCGATGCATCTTTAATAGGCCAATGTGTAATGGTAGACATAACAGAAGTGAGCGGCAATACATTAAGAGGGATTTTTAAATGCAAAGCGCCGAACTTACTTTAATCCCTTTTGATAATCGACGCCTAGTGAATTTGTGCGGAAGATTTGATGAACATTTACGCTTGATTGAAAAACGATTAAACATAGAAATTATCAACAAAGGCAATGTTTTTCAGCTCAGTGGCTCTACCCAAGCGATTCAAACGGCTACCCAAGTTTTAAAACAGCTTTACCATACCACCGGCCAAAACGAAACCTTAAGCCCCACAGAAGTGCATTTGGCTTTACAGGAATTTGCAAAACCTAATCATGCAAACGATAAGCTACCTGAAAACCTGATTGCCAATGTACACACGCATTTAAAAACCCGCACCGGTGAAATTCATCCTCGTTCGCCTAATCAAGAATTATATGTTCAACAAGTTTTTTCGCATGATATTAATTTTGGCATTGGCCCGGCCGGCACGGGTAAAACTTTTTTAGCGGTGGCTTGTGCGGTGGCAGCGCTTGAAGCAGAAACCATTAAACGTATTATTTTGGTACGACCCGCAGTTGAAGCCGGTGAGCGTTTAGGCTTTTTACCCGGTGATTTGGCTCAAAAAATAGATCCTTATCTAAGGCCGCTTTATGATGCCCTCTATGAAATACTGGGATTTGAACGCGTTAGCAAATTGATTGAACGACAAGTGATTGAAATTGCTTCTTTGGCTTATATGCGTGGTCGCACTTTAAATGATGCTTTTATCATTTTGGACGAAAGCCAAAATACCACGGTTTCGCAAATGAAAATGTTTTTAACCCGAATTGGTTTTAACTCGGTTGCGGTTATCACAGGCGATATTACTCAAGTGGATTTGCCACCTGATAAATTATCAGGCTTAAAACATGTAATAGCCTTATTAAAAGATATCAAGGGCATTAGTTTTACTTTTTTCCAATCCACCGATGTGGTGCGTCACCCTATCGTACAAACTATTATCGAAGCCTACGAAAAACAAATTCCAGGAAAATACAATGAGTATTGAACTCGAATTACAAATTGCGACTAATATCAAAACCTTACCACACCCTGCACAATTTCGAGAATGGGTAAGTATTGCTTTATGGAACCGCTTAGACACGGGCGAAATGACCATTCGTGTTGTTGACGAAGCTGAAAGTGCAACACTCAATGAACAATACCGAGGTATCAAGGGTCCTACGAATGTATTGTCTTTTCCCTATGATCCTGTCCCTGGGATCTCGGACAATCTTTTAGGGGATATCGTTATTTGCGCACCCTTAATTGAAGTTGAAGCACAAGAACAACATAAAACTTTACTCGCCCATTGGGCACACATGGTGGTTCATGGGTGTTTACATTTATTAGGATTTAACCACGAATTACCCGAAGAAGCTGAAGAAATGGAAGCCTTAGAAACAGAACTGTTGGTTAAATTAGGCTTTCCCCCACCCTATGGAGATTTTATTCAATCATGAGCGATGAGAGTCAACAGCCTTCTGGCACTCGCAGTTGGTTAGAAAAAATTGGACAAGCGTTTTGTAGTGAACCTCGCGATAAAAATGAGCTTATAGAAGTGTTAAGAGAAGCACATGATAAACAGCTTATCGATGCGAATGCCTTAGGCATGATGGAAGGTGTACTTGAAATTCAAGAATTGCGGGTACGCGACATTATGTTGCCGCGTTCGCAAATGGTCGTTATAGAACAAAATATGCCTTTAAAAGATATCTTACCGGTTGTCATTCAAACCGTACACTCTCGATTCCCCGTTATCGGTGAAAATAAAGATGAAGTTTTAGGCATTTTATTGGCCAAAGATTTATTAAGCTATACCTTACCGGAACAAAATAAAGAACAACATCCTTCAGGTACAAGCACTCGTCCAAAGCATCAATTTAATATTCGTGAAATTATACGTCCAGCAGTTTTTGTCCCTGAAAGTAAACGTTTAGATGTATTACTTCAAGAATTTCGTGTAAACCGTAATCATATGGCTGTGGTGATTGATGAATATGGTGGTGTGACGGGTCTTGTCACGATTGAAGATGTGCTGGAAGAAATTGTTGGCGATATAGAAGATGAATACGACACAGATGATGATCAGGTGATAAAAAAGCATAATGAAAATTCTTATTATGTAAAAGCCTTAACACCGATAGAAGAATTTAATGAATATTTTAATGCCAAGTTAGATGAAAAAGAAGCCGAAACCATTGGTGGATTAGTCTTAAGAGGCTTTGGACATTTACCCAAAAGAGGAGAGTCCATCATCATTGACCAGTATAAATTTAAAATTATGCGTGCAGACAATCGGCGTATCCATCTATTGCATGTGATACCAAGCTTGATGCCCTAAAATACCTTTGTCATTTCTTCTAACCTTTACCTTTGGTTTTTGTATGATGGGGCTTTGCATTTAATTCGATAAAATCAATGATCTTGCTGGCCACATCTATACCGCTGGTGGTTTCTATGCCTTTAAGTCCAGGGGAGGAATTGACTTCTAATACACAGGGACCGTGATTAGAACGCAAAATATCCACACCCGCAACGTTTAAACCTAAGATCTGGGCAGCACGCACAGCTGTAGAGCGTTCTTCTGGGGTAATTTTAATCACCGACCCCGTGCCCCCTCGATGTAAATTTGAACGAAATTCTCCTGCTTTGGCTTGCCGCTTCATGGTCGCAACGACTTTTCCACCCACTACAAAACAACGAATATCACAACCCTCGGCCTCTTTAATAAATTCTTGAACCAGAATATTCACTTTTAATCCTGAAAAGGCATCAATCACGCTTTCTGCAGCTTTTTGGGTTTCGGCTAATACAACCCCCATGCCCTGAGTGCCTTCCAATAGCTTTATAACCAAGGGGCTACCCCCCATCATCTGAATTAAATCAGGCGTATCATCAGGAGAATGCGCAAATCCTGTAATCGGTAAGCCAATGCCTTTTCTAGATAATAACTGCAAAGAGCGTAATTTATCTCTGGCCCGAGAAATAGCCACCGATTCATTGACCGTAAACATACCCATCATCTCGCACTGCCTTAATACAGCTGTGCCATAAAAAGTAATCGAGGCCCCAATACGGGGAATAACGGCATCAAAATCCGGCAACCGCCTGCCTTTGTAGTGAATAGAAGGCTTATGGGAAGCAATGTTCATATAGCAACGCAAAGTATCAATAACCTCGACTTCGTGGCCACGTGCCATTGCTGCTTCTACCAATCGTACGGTAGAATACAATTTTGCTTGTCTGGATAAAATGGCTATTCTCATGGGACCTCTTATTGGTAATCGACTACAATGTATAACCTAAAAAATTATCTGCCCTTCCTTATAAGCCTATTGGCAGGCGCAGCACTTCCTTTAGCCTTTGCGCCCCATCATATCGCTTTATTAGGCCTTTTGTCACCCATTTTGCTCTTGGGGACCTGGCATAAAGCCACACCCGCAGAAGCTTTTGGCCTAGGCTATTGCTTTGGTCTGGGTCTATTTGGAATGGGCGTTTCTTGGGTTTATGTCAGTATTCATGATTATGGCAATACAGAAACCCCTTTGGCCCTTTTAATTACAGCATTGTTTGTCTTGGTTTTTGCACTCTACCCTGCTGTTCAGGGTTATATACTTAAAAAAACCTATAAAAAATCTAATGTTTGGTTATATTTTGTTGGCTTCCCCACAAGCTGGGTATTATTTGAATGGCTGCGTGGATGGATGTTTACAGGCTTTCCCTGGTTATATCTTGGATACAGCCAAATAGACACTTTACTAGGCCATTATGCCCCGATAGGCAGTGTATTTATCATTTCATGGCTGCTTGCTTTAAGCGCTGCTTGCCTATTCAGCATTGCTACCGGCACACGCTCTTTAAAATCCTTCAGTATAGGGCTACTGGCTCTCATTTGGAGTGGCGGTTTTCTAATTCAAGATCACAATTGGACTTCTGCAATTGGACCTATTCAAACAGTCAGTCTGGTACAAGGCAATGTGGATCCTTTACATAAATTTGCCCAACACAATCCTATACAGGCTACCGAAAACCTCTACGGACAACTGAGTAGCTCTGAATGGGGTAGAGATGTTATTGTATGGCCAGAAAATGCCATTCCCCTACCCTTGCCCTATTCAAAAGCGTATATCGATAAACTTAATATGCGCGCAAAAGCTGCAAACAGTACTCTGGTTACAGGCATTCAATGGGCACTTGTGGATCATGTCAATTATGCAAACACAGAACCCACAGAGTTTTATAATTCAATCTTAGCACTTGGCACAGGCTCTCATATTTACCACAAATGTCATTTAGTACCCTTTGGAGAATTTTTACCATTTGATACCCACTTAAGAGGTTTGATTAATTTTTTTAATATCCCAATGTCCAGTTTTATAGAAGGCCCCTGTGATCAGTCTTTATTAAACAGCAAAAATTTAAAACTATTACCCCTGATTTGTTATGAAATTGCTTTCCCAGAATTGGTTCGTATTGGAGTACCTAAGAGTCAAGTCATGGTGAATATCTCTGAAGACGGGTGGTTTGGAAAATCTTGGGGACCGCATCAACATCTAGAGATTGCCAGAATGCGCGCCAAAGAAACAGGCAGACCTTTGTTACGCGCAACAACCAGCGGCATTTCTGCCATTATTGATGCCAAAGGAAATATTATTACCCGTTCTCCACAATTTGAAGCCATGGTATTAAGAGGGACTGTGCAAGGCACAACAGGTGAGACCCCTTGGGTACAAATTGGTTTGTGGCCTATACTCTGTACCCTTTTTGGAATTTTTATTGTGGGATCAATTCTGAGTAAGCGGCATAGAAGATGAGGAAGAAGATCGGCGAATACGTTTCCAATCAATACAGCCCACCAATACGCCACACATAAATAAAACAGAAGCCATAATCAAACCCGTAGACATGGGCTCTTTTTCACAATAAACCAATAAAAGCATCGATAATAGCGGAGTAAAATAGGCAAGCACGCCCAGTAATTTTACATTACCCTTTTGAGTGCTCAAAACCCATAACAAAGCAGCCAGCCCAGACGAAAGCCCTAAACCTAAAATTAAAAACATTTCGTATACATTAGGCATCACAAAAACTTCCTGTTGCTGATGTAAAACAAGTGCAAATAAAGCGCCTACACCATAATATATACCCACCATCTCTGCAGGCATTTTTTGATACCATCTAGAAAATAAGGTATAAAGACACCAAATACTGGCTGCTATAAAGGCATAAATATAGCCTGGCATATAATCCCATTGTAGACCCTCTCCGCTGGTCAACAACATACACACACCCACTAAAGCCAAAGCACCGCCTACAATATGGCGTATGGTAAAACGCTCTTGCGGTAAAAAACCACTAAAAACTATCACCATAAAAGGCCATAAATAATCAATAAAATCAACATGTGCTGGGGGCGCATACTTCATCGCCATTACATACGTAAAATCAGATCCACAGACACCCAAAACCCCTATCAACCATACTATTAAAGGTTGTTTTAACATGTTCCATTGTTTCTTATACGTAAAACGAATGGCCATTACCACAAAATTAAAAGAAAACATAAGGAAGATGGTTTCATAAACAGGTAGATTTCCTAAAACTTCAGAAACCAAGAAGGCATACATCGCCCATATCAGCAAAGCACCACACCCTGTGGCCGTAAATATTGGATTTTGTGTAGATTTTAACTGTACGTGCACTCTGTTCACCCCCCAAATCAGCCCAGTAAGCTGGTATTCTAACAAAAAAATAAAACCCCGACAACTGGCATTATCTATTATAAAGGCAAGAGATGCAATTTTCTTAATGCTTAGCGTGTAGTACCCCGCTCTTCACGAGGTTGATATTTAAAATGTGCCAAATCAACCAGTTCTCTTAATGCAACGGAAAAAATAATAAATTCAGGTTCTAAAGTAGATTTTAATTCATCTATCACCGATTCCCAACGAGCCACAATAATAGGATGCAAAGACAACCAGGCATCTATCATGCCTTCTACATCATCAAACGAGATCCCTTCTTGTCTTAATATGCTAATGGTTAAATTACGTTGCTGTCTATCACAATCATCTCTGAAAGCGGCTCTGGCGTGGGCTTCCCAATGATTTCGAATAGGTTGCTTTTTAATTTGTTCCCTAAACCATCCTAATTTTAATTTGACACCCACACCATAATAAACAGCTGCGACTTTTGAAAGAGCCAATTCTCGAGTCGTTGCAGCCTCTATAATATCTAAAGACGAAAACATAGCACTCATATTGGCTATTTTATAAGCCAATTTTTCTGGGATCTGCGCTGTTAATAATTCGGTTAAAAACTCATCCGTTGTATCCCATGCTTCCACTTGAGACAATGTTAATAAGACTTCGCTGACTTCACGCACTTTAGAACCAAAGTGATGAATGGTTTTTTCAATATTAAAACCAGCTCTTCGATTGCGTAAAAACCATCGTGTTCCTCTGCGTACCAATCGATTCACTTCTTGGATCATTTTAAATTGTAAAGCAGAATCAATCTCGGGTATAAAACTATTTAAGGCTTGAATTTCTTGATGTAGGGCGATAGCCTCGAATATTTCGCGTGAGACAACATACGCTCTGCTGATACTCGAAGGCTCAGCCCCCGTTTCATCTTGCAAACGATTAACAAAACTCATCCCCATTTCATTAATTACTTCATTACTCAATTGTGTTGCAATAATTTCACGCTTTAAATGATGCAAATCAATCATTGCCTTAAAGTGTACTTGTAAGGGTATTGGAAAAGCCAAGACTAATTCCCTTGCAATGTAAGGATCCTCAGGCACCTCTGAAGCTAAGAGTTCTTTTTTCAAAAAGGTCTTACTGTATGCCATCAATACTGCAAGCTCAGGCCTGGTAAAGCCTTGTTTTAAAGATTTTCTTAAAGCGATTTCATCTTTATCAGGTAAAAATTCAATGGCCCTATCCAAACTTCCAGAGCGTTCCATTTCTTGTATTAAACGGCTGTGCATTTCTAAATTTTCAACCGCCTGAGATACGGCCACACTAATGGCTTCGGTTTGTAGTTTGTTATTCTCTAAAACCATTTCTGCCACTTCATCTTGCATTTCTATTAATAAATCATTACGCTGTTTTTCGGTTAAATCGCCTAAATCAATGGCTTTATTTAATAAAATCTTAATATTCACTTCATTGTCTGAACAATTAACACCTCCAGAATTATCAATGGCATCGGTATTTAAACGTCCTCCTTTTTGTGCATATTCAACACGTCCTAATTGCGTTAATCCAAGGTTACCCCCTTCACCCACTACACGTGTTCTTAATTCGGAGCCATTGATACGTACAGCATCATTGGTTCTATCGCCGACTGAGGCATTGGATTCTCTAGAAGCTTTGACATAAGTCCCAATGCCACCATTAAATAATAAATCGACCGGTGCCCTTAAAATAGCTTGAATCAATTCATAAGGCATCATACGTTCTTTTTCAATGCCTAATACACTGCGTATTTCAGGCGAGAGTAAAATGGATTTGACGGAACGAGAAAATACCCCGCCTCCGGCAGAAATAGCCATTGGATCATAATCATCCCAACCCGAGCGAGGCAGCGCAAACATGCGTTCGCGTTCCAAAAAGCTTTTCTCAGGATCTGGATTTGGATCTAGAAAAATATGCATATGATTAAATGCAGCAACTAATTTAATATGTCTAGACAGTAACATGCCATTACCAAAAACATCCCCAGACATGTCTCCAATACCGATCACTGTAAAATTTGTTGTTTGTATATCTATTTTCATCTCTTGAAAATGATGTTTTACCGACTCCCAAACGCCTCTTGCAGTAATACCCATTTTTTTATGATCATAACCCATCGAGCCACCTGAGGCAAAGGCATCTCTTAACCAAAAATTATATTCTTTAGACAATCCATTGGCAATATCAGAAAAAGTAGCAGTCCCCTTATCTGCTGCTACAACCAAATAAGGATCATCATCATCGTAACGTATCACTCTTTGGGGCGGCACAATATTCCCGTCTACATAATTATCGGTTAAATCTAACAAGCCACGAATAAAAATTTGATAACATTTGACAACTTCTCGGATCATGCTGTCTCTAGATTTATTTTCAGGAGGCCGTTTTACGACAAACCCTCCTTTAGCCCCCATGGGAACAATCACTGCATTTTTTACTTGCTGCGCTTTCATTAATCCCAATACTTCTGTTCTAAAATCTTCTTTTCTATCCGACCACCGTATACCACCTCTTGCCACCTTTGCCATTCGCAAATGGATAGCTTCAACCCGGGTTGAATATACAAAAATTTCGTACAAAGGCAAGGGTAACGGTAACTCAGGTACTTGTGCTGAGTTAATTTTAAATGAAAAATAATTTTTATATTGCCCCTTGGCTGTCTTTTGAAAATAATTGGTTCGTAGCGTTGCCATCATGACTTGTAAATATTGTCTTAAAATGCGATCTTCATTTAAATTAGCAACCTGTTCCAAAGCATCTTCAATCTTTAATTTAATAGCCATCACCGCACTTTCTGAAGCTGATTCGGGTGAAAAACGCGCTTTAAACAAAAAAATGAGCAATGCGGCAATATTGGCATTATTAAAAAAAGTTTCTTCAATAAAATCTTGTGTAAAGGCAAATACCGCTTGCCATAAATATTTGGCATAGGCTCTTAGCACCATAATTTCACGCCAACTGAGCTTTGCAGACAACACCAATCGATTAAAGCCATCATTTTCTGCTTTTTTATGCCAAATCCGATCAAAAGCATCTTGAAAAATTTCTTTAATTTCATCGGCATTAAAAATAGTACCGCTTGGATGCACCATGCGATAATCATTAATCCAAATGGAAGTGCCTTCTTTTAAATGCAATTCATAGGGTCTTTCACTGATAATTCTAAGACCCATGTTTTCTAAAATAGGCACCACATCGGAAAGCGGAATCGTAGCGCCTATGTGAAAAAGCTTAAAACGTATACTGTCTTCGGGTTCTTCTAAAGGCCTATACAAACTCATAGCCAACATTTTATCGTCACTGAGTGTTTCAAAATATTCTGTATCTACAACAGCCATACGCGCTGTAAAATTTTCGGTATAACTGGCAGGAAAAGCATGACCATATCGTTTTAAGAACTCGTTGCCCCGTTCTTCACCATAATGCTCTACCAATGCATCTTTCAAATCATCTTTCCAACTACGTGCTGCATCGATTAATCGTCTTTGTAAGGCTTTTTGATCAAATGCTATATTTTCAAATGGGTTAACGCGTATCACAAAATGAATGCGGGCTAAAGACGATTCCGAAAAACGAGTGGTAAAACTTACTTCAGTACCATTTAAACCTTTCATTAAAATGGCTTGCATTTTTTCGCGCAAATCTGAATTAAATTTTTCGCGGGGCACATAAACCAAACAGGAGTAAAAACGACAATAGGTATCTCTTCTGATAAACAAGCGAATTTTTTGTCTTTCTTGTAAATGTAAAATACCTGTTGCCAACACTAACAAATCTTCTTCAGAGGCTTCGAAAAAATCATCTCTGGGTAAATTTTCTAAGATATTTAATAAGGCACGGTCATCATGCCCTTTGGGAGGGAATCCCGCTTTTGATAAAATTCTTTGTAATTTTAAACACAAATACGGTATTTGTTTCAAACTGCTATTGTAAGCCACAGAAGCATATAAGCCTAAAAATCGATGGGCACCTGTAATATTGCCTGCCTCATCAAATTCTTTAATCACTATAAAATCAATAAACGCAGGCCTGTGCACCGTTGACAAACGACTTGTTTTACCTAATAATAAAATTTTCTTGGAAAAAATAACGGATTGCACTGAACTAGGAAATTCAGACAAGGGAATCATGGGTCGTTCTTTACTGCTTTTTTTGTATATTCCCAAAGCAGAATTTATATTTAAGTTTGAAAGATAAGCTTTAGTGTTAGTGAGGGCTTCTATTTCTTCTACCAGCACATGATGGCAATAACCCATTAATGTAAAATGATCATCGGCTATCCATTGTAAAAATCGTTTTGCTTCAGACACTTCTTCAGGATATTGGTTTGCAAAATTAAAATTTGCAGGGGTAGCAATCACATCGAGTAATTTTTTTTGCATTGCTGACCAATCTGAGACCACCAAACTGACATCGGATAATACCCTTTGAATGGAATCTGCAATATAATCGAGTGTTTTCTGATCGCTTTGTCTATCAATTTCTACGTAAATAGGCGCTTCAATTACAAAATTGCCTGTTTGAGTATTCTGAGGTAATACTGCTGTAATATAACCCAAATCATTTCTTTGTATCTTTATGCTGCCCATATGGATAATCAAATGAATATTTAAACCTTGCCTGGTTAACTCCATACTTAATGAATCTACTAAAAAAGGCATGTCATCATGAGAAATTTCAATAATCGTATGAGTAGATTGCCATCCATGCTCCTCTAAATCTGGATTATAGACTCTTACCTTGGATTCTCCTGGCATTCTTTGTTGCATAAAATGCCAATGGGATAATACCGCGCCATAGAGATCTAATATATTCCTAGAGGTTAAATCTTCGGCAGAAACACTTAAATAATATTGTTTAATAAAATCTTTTAACAGTGGGGCTTCTTCGGGGGGTAGTTTTTCTAAAATATAGGCAACTAAACGTTCAATGACCTCTAAGCGAGCGGATTCCGATGACATCGTCATGTAAACTTTCCTCCAACGGTTTAGCGTTAATTTTGCTTACCACAATCGTTTGCTATTGATACTTAGTATATCTTACCTACGTCCAAATGGGTATAAAATGCTTGACTTGTTTCCTAATTTTCTTTTAAAATGCATCATTTCTCACAAAGCTATTAGGACCATAGGGCAAACATATGATTATGAACAGAACGATAGTTGGGTATCTACTAAGCCTGCTTTATTTTGCACCTGTGCTTTGTCACGCCGACTTTGAGCAATATCTTCCCGAAGTCCAATCCCAAGAAATTTGTTCTAGCTATCCTTCTGATATACCAGAACTGAGTTTACTTATAGATAAAACCTACTCTCCTGTGGTGGGTGCAGATTTAATGTTATTCGCAGTAAGAGGCTATGAAGCCTTAGATGATTGCTTAATTCCCAGTACTGAAGGGGATACGCGTTTTATGATGGGTCTTGGACGTTTTGGAAAATATTGCCTTGAAAAGGTATTATTTTCCACATTGATGGTAACGCAACATGAAGTTTTTGGACATGGCGCTCGTGCTCGCGAGTTTCATTTACCCATTAGAAAATACGTTATCAGACCTTTTTCTGGTGCAACCTATTTTAATGACAATGATTATAACAAACTTACCATACATAAAAAGATTGCTTTTACTGCAGGAGGTATGGAAGCCAATAGCATTCTTGCCAAACGAATTCAGGATCGTTGGTTACGGTCTAATCGTATTGACGAGCGAGAAGCTTCTTTATATCTTTCAAGCAGTCTGGATCAAACCTTTTATATTTTGGGTACTAAAGGCATCACTCACTTTACAGAAGGACATGATGTTAATGAATACATAGCTTTAGTCAATACTTGGTATGGGCAACACAGTTTAACACATTCAAAATTGCGCCATAGGGCACTCATCAACTTTTTAGATCCTTTCTTTTATTATTCTATTTATTCGATAGGCCATTATATTTATGATGGTTCACAAGCCGTTTGTGATTTTCCGATGATAGCGATTGGGGATTACCGATATTTGCCGGGTGCACGTCTCTCTCTAGCCCCTTATGGTCCTGAGTTTCAATTTTTAAATTACCTAAAAACACCTGAACACTTAATTCAGGCCACTTTGCGCTATGCTAATACCTCTGGGCAAGTTTCAACTGGTGCTACCCTCAATGTCACTCGTGTTTGGACCTCGGATTTATTAAATATGGATCTTAATCTTAGCCTTTGGAACCAACCCAAATTATTTACCCAGCATGCACGGCCTAAACACCAACGCTTTGGTTTTGCTAGCTCTGTGATTGCTCGTTATGAATTGGTAGAGAAATTAGACCTTTTGGGTCAATTGGGATACAAAAGCACAGGCTTCCTAGAAGGGGAAACGCTTAAACGCGGTATCATTGCCAGAATAGGCCTGATGATGCAGTTATAAAAATGCATCACAGCTTGATTACCTAATAAATGACCATTTTGGAAGAAGTCGATTGGAAGGATGTTTGTCGATCTGTCGAACAAGTAAACCCCCAATTAGCAAAAGTAATTAATAATATCAATCTTAAGGCCCACCACAAACTTATTAAAGCGACTTATTTATTTGGCGATTTGATTATTAAAGAGGGACAGTTATGTCTGCCCAAAGAAAATGAGAAATTATACTCTCAATTAAATTATAGTCCAATTCCTTTATCATTATTATTAAATAAATCCTCAGAAGTTTTTTTAGAAAACAATTGTAGCCTTCTGCCTTTAAACATTCTCAATCCAGGCGATTTTTTTGGCACTTTTGAAACTGTAAATTTCATGATGAACAAACCCTCTTCTCCTGTATGGAACGTCTCTGCAGGTGCGCGAACTACATTCATGTTACCTAAGATTAGCGATCTTTCATGCATGAAACGATTGCGTGCTCATTATAATGTATCACAGAATATGCAATTAATAAATTTATCAGATCATGGGGCTCTCTTTAGACAAATTGCACTTAAACCGAATTTTACGGAATTGTGGAAAAGTGAAGTGCTTTTTTTTACGCGACAGTGGTTTTCAGAGATAAAAGATATCGCTTGGTTTAACTTTCATCAACTTATCTGGGAAAACGCTTGGCAACAAGCACAATATGCAATGACTGATTTTAATCTTCGAAATGACTGGCACACTTGTTTAAAAATCATTGATTCCCGAAGATTAAAACCCAGTCCTTATATAGTGGATACGATTAAACATTTATTTATAATTATTATGGGATTGGCACCTTTTTTAAAACCTGCAAATGCTTTAGAACAGGATTTACCTTTAACCGAACTACAACGCGCATTTACTGATATTTATCTTTTAGAGAATTATGTGCCTACCATTATGTCTCCATCGACATTTAATGCACGACTACCCTCATCCATGGGTTATTATTCTTTAGCTTTTCCTACGTTAATGTCGGGGGCCCCCCCTCTGAAATTATTGAACTCCTTTATGCCAGATTTAAAAATGATCAAATTAATCATGTCACTTTTAAATGAAAGCAGAGATAAAAATTGTCACTTACCCAAAGTTTTTTTAGAGTTTTTTCACGCTTCAAAAGACAAATTTGAAGATGTCCAACTCAGCAATGAAATTCCTGCCATAGACGATGCTTTCACTCTTGAACAAAATAAATTTCCCGATAGAGTTTTTTGCGCCACTAGCCCATTTTGGCGTGGTTGTATTCGCATACTCGCTCAAGAAAGCCTATGAAAGAATACCTGCTTAAACTTTCCCCTCATAGTGCGGAGCGGCGAGAGGATATGCGCAAAGTCTGAATCAATGGCTCTATACCCTCTCCCGAATTATTATTAATCCAATCTAAATTCTCAGTTAACTTCCATTGCTTTGCAGTATATTTATTACTAGGTTGGCATTTTTTAAATTCCTGCGCTACAAAACGCTGCAATTGAGCGTCTAATTTATAACGCTGGGTGGATTCCATTTCAGCTCCACCTTCTGGTTTTGAGGCTTGCATTCCCGCTTGAATGCAAGCCCCTAGCATAAGCGCACGTGTTAGCTGAATATCAATCGCGGGAACCGATTCTCCTGATGGATCAAAATTCATAGGAAAGCCCCCATTAATAAGCGTAATCTTACCGCCCACTTCAGTACGATACATAACATCTCTACGATTATCTAATTCAACGGTTCCTTGTGTAATGGCTTTTCTCAAAGAGAAAAATTCTTTATCTTCAGAGGTACAGCTGATAAACTTTTTATCACCTATAGTAACATGTAGAAAATTTGAAAGCGTATCTTTAAGTGTATCTTTCCCGGTACAACCCAGTATATAGTCTGCTCTTGCTATCACCGTACTGGCATTTTGCGCTCGATATAAATTTTTATGAACTAATCCTTGAAAAGCGTCTTTATTTTCATCATAGGCAATTACCGTGTATCCTTTAGATATAAGATAATGCGTCACGCTAGAACCAATAGCACCATTGCCAATAACGCCAAAAACAGTGTTTAAATTGATATCTGTACGTTCTCCCAATGCCTTCTGTAGTTTGTCAACAATGGCTTTTACAATTAATGGAGATTCTAAATGACGTTTGATAGCACAGGATGCTACTTCAATTAAGGGAAAAGGTAAAGAATTGATAGCTGGGCTATATAACCCTCCTCGTGTTTGTTCAATCCCTGCCATCGGATATTTAAAGCATAAAGAAGGTGGCATCGTCTCTAAGCTGTGCCCACCTTCATCAATTATAATAATGCGTTTAATACTGCTTTGTTCAATGTTATTGAAAAAAGAATCCCATACTCGTGAAAGATGAGCACGTAAATGACGTTGGTATTGTCCAGCCGTTTCATAAGCTATGGGTAATTTAAAATATTTAACACCCAGTTTTTTAAAAAGGTCTTCTGCTTTGATGGAATCGGAGTACCCTTTGCCAGAAAGATATATGTTCTGGGGCTTCGCATTAAAACTTTCAATCAAATATTTAAAAAGCGGTACATTTGTCTTTAATATGTGTTGCACGCAAAAAAAAGCGGTATCTTCAAAACTGATTATTCCCTTTGCTGCCTCGGCAACAGCTGCAAGCACGGACATCTTAGGTATGCATTCAGCCTCTAAGGAAATCATCGATAACTTTAAAGGTGGATTTATCGACAATGGTTCATCTATATATGCAGGTCTAAAAGAACTGTCAAGCGATTCTAATTGTGTGCTCATTTCATGAGCATGAGTATTTTTCATCTCCTAATCTCCCTTTTTCTATATCATAATTATTTTTCTTCTAAAAATTATAGTAACTGACTACCTTTGATTATGCACAACGCAGAACCACGGCAATTATTATGCCTGAAAATAATTCAGAAAGCACCTCTGGTTTTACTCCCCGTTTCTGGCG
Organism: uncultured Francisellaceae bacterium; assembly: GCA_945956915.1. GTDB lineage: Bacteria > Pseudomonadota > Gammaproteobacteria > UBA6186 > Azoamicaceae > CAMFJH01. Next base: position 21,908 of record CAMFJH010000013.1, read on the forward strand.
GGCAAATCCGCTAGGCAGATTTTGCCCTCGGAATCCGTGGGCAAAAATCGGTATAACCAAGCTAGTTATTTTGTTTTTAAATAAGGGTATCAAGGGTTAAAGGATTAAATATTGAATAAAGGAGCTGCTCTCAATGGCACAAGTCGACAATGGAATAACAAATAAAGGCAATTGCCAAGAAGAAGTCTGTAATCAATGCAAAGGAACAATTTTCAATTTTGAGGCGTTAATAAAAACTGAAGAACTTAAGTTATTCCAAGCTATGGAAGATTATTATTTGTCTGTTGGTATAATGAAATAATTTCTTACCAGGGGCATGGCAATTATCGAATTAGCAAGAATTAAGTAGGCGTTGCTTAATTTTTTACATTAAGTTAGTTAGTTTATTTATTGTAAAAAATCCCCCCGCTGCTATTTTAAAGCTGGTAACCTTAAAAAAAATATTGACATGTATATATTTACAATATACACTAAATTAATGGAAATATTGGCACTCGTAGAAAACTGCACTGGTTTTGAATGGGATCATGGCAATTCAGAAAAAAATGTGAATAAACATAATGTTTTATTTTCTGAATGCGAGGAAGTTTTTTTTAATCAGCCCATTTTATTTTTTTACGACTTGAAGCATTCACAAAATGAACCTAGATATTTCTTGTTGGGGCAAACAGATTCACATAGAAAGTTATTTCTTGTTTTCACCATTAGAAATCATCTAATTAGAGTCATTTCTGCAAGAGACATGAGTAAAAAGGAGAAAAATCATTATGATTATGAAAAAGAAAAGCATAGCTAGTGTGAAAACTGAGTCTGAGAAAAAGCGGGTAAAGAAAAACTTACCTACTTTTAAAACGGAAGCTGAAGAAAAGCGTTTTTGGTTAAAAAATGATTCAACTGATTATATCGATTGGGCAGCTGCACAAAGCGTCAAATTTCCAAATTTACAGCCTTCTAAGAAAATTATTTCACTTCGTTTGCCTTCGACATTATTAAATGAAATAAAAATATTAGCCAACAAGCGTGATGTGCCTTATCAATCTTTAATCAAGATTTTTCTTGCAGAAAAGGTACAAGCAGAGATCAAACAAGCATCCGGTTGGTAAGATAATCACAGATCTATTTTAAAATTACATTTGGAATTTTTTAAATAGATCTGTAGGGAATTTTTCTTTCATCCATGATGCCATGGGCTGAAATCTTGGTACCAATTTAGATCCTTGCCAAAGCGGATCATTCTTAAAAGGCGTGGGTTCGGCTAGCATCACCAAAAAAGAAATAACAACAGCCCCTCTGGCTAAGCCAAATAAAATACCAATCAATCTATCGGTAATACTAAAGCCCGTAAAAGAAATAAGACGCGCTAAGAAGTAACTGATAATACCACCGACAATTAATGTACTCAAGGCTAATAAAATAAAAGCCAATAACAGACGCACGCCTTCCATAGAAATACTGGTGAATAAAGCTGCAACCGGTTGGCAATATAAAACACCCACTACAATCGCCACAACCCAGGTTACCAATGACATGGCCTCACGAACAAAACCTCTGACTATCCCCATGATTACGGATACGACAATCAGTGCTAAAATGCCATAATCTAGCCAATTTCCAATTTCCATCCATGCGCTCCCATGTTAATGATGTGTTAATTTAGCCAATAATCCAGAAATCGTGGTACCTAAAGATCTTCTATTAACAATCATGTCAATTGATCCTTTTTCTAGTAAAAATTCACTTTTTTGAAAACCTTCTGGCAATGTTTCTCGAACGGTTTGTTCAATAACCTTAGGGCCAGCAAACCCTATTAAAGCCTTAGGCTCTGCAATATTAATATCGCCTAACATCGCAAGACTTGCTGAAACACCACCGGTGCAAGGATCTGTCATTACCGAAATATAGGGTATACCGGCTTCGTGTAAGCGTCCCAATGCACTACTGGTTTTGCCCATTTGCATTAGGGAAATCAGCGATTCCTGCATTCTAGCACCCCCACTGGTGGCAAAACAGACCAAGGGTATGTGTTGGGATAAACAGGTATTAACCGCTTGCACAAATTTTTCACCCACCACAGCACCCATTGAACCCCCAATAAAAGAAAACTCAAAGGCACAAGCCACTAAAGGAACACCATTGAGCTTGCCTTTAAAAACAATTAAAGCATCTGTTTCCCCTGTTGCTTTTTGTGCAGTAGCCAAGCGATCTTTGTATTTTTTAGTGTCTCTAAATTTTAAACGGTCCTCTGGCAATACGTCCGTTGCTATTTCTTCTCTGCCATCGGCATCCAGAAAAAAATCTAAACGTTGTCTAGCCGTTAAACGCATATGGTAATCACATTTAGGACAGACATAACAATTTCTATCCAATTCTACCCCAAATAAAAAAGCCATACATTCTGGACATTTAGACCATACCCCTTCCGGGATACCCTTTTTTTTATTCGCATCCGTCTTAATTTTCGACGGAAATAATTTTGAAAGCCAACTCATTTATGCACCTTATTCATTCCAAATATTGCTCTTGCTATCATATCGCATTTAGAAACCAAGGGCCTAGCCCTTGTGCAGGCAAAGCAAAATGCTGGGGATACTCTACTGTGACTAAATATAGCCCTTTAGGAGAAGCCGTCAAGCCCGCCTTGCGCCTATCTTTGGCTTCTAATACTTCTTTAGCCCATGCGATAGGCGCCAATCCAGCCCCTATACGCAATAAAACCCCTACCATATTCCTTATCATATGATGTAAAAAAGCATTTGCCTTCACATCAATCACAATTTTATCCTCAAAACGGATCACTTGAATGCTGCGCACATCCCGTATTGGGCTCTTGCTTTGACATTGTGCAGCTCTAAAAGAGCTGAAATCATGCTCACCTATCCAGTATTGAGCAGCTTCGAACATTTTTTGCGCATCTAAAGGCCTATAGTACCAGCTAACATACTGTCTTAACAAACCAGGTCTAATGGCATGGTTGTAAATAACATAACGGTAACGACGCCCTATGGCACTGCGCCTTGCATCAAATTCAGCAGGAACGGGCTGTGCCCATAGAATTCTGATGCTGTGTTTTAATTCCGTATTAGTGCCGTATACCCAGGCACGCTCCGTTCGTACTGCAGTCGTATCAAAATGCACCACTTGCTGGCAGGCATGTACACCGGTATCCGTACGTCCTGCACAAGTGGTATGAATTGTGTGACAAGCTACAATACTTAATGCTTTTTCTAATGCTTCTTGCACAGAGCTTAAGTCGGTTTGACGTTGCCAACCATGAAATTCGCTTCCATCATACTCTAAACCCAAAGCCACTCTCACAACAGGCACGACACTAGAAGACATGATTCACAGTATCGGCATTGGAAGCCGACTCTTTTTGGATCTGTGTGATTAATTGAAAGGCTTCATCACCTTCTGCTTCGTTTCCATGAGCCAATACGGTATTTAATAATTGTAAAGCATTGTCAGAATACCCTGCTTCATTATATTGTTTTGCTAAAGTAAGCATTAAGGATATTTCATTTTTATAGGGAAAATTTTTTGTTTTTATTTGTGCAGCGATAGTCGATTGTCTTCGATTTTTTTTTCTTTTCAACCAATATATTGCAGTAAACAACAACAAAAATCCTAATACACCGGCTAATAACCAAAAGTTATTTTCTAAAACTTCGATCGATAAAAGATTGAACTCGGGCGCAGGAGGAGGCGTAGGAGTGGGTAAAGGCAACTCTAATGATTCTGGAAACCCTTTATTAAATTTGGCAGATTCCGGCAATAACATGATGACGCTCCTTGTTTAATCTTTAAATAAAATAATCATTAACCAGTATTTCGGCTATTTGCACCGCATTCAAAGCAGCACCTTTACGAAGGTTATCAGAGACCACCCATAAATTTAAGCTTCTAGCTTGAGTAAAATCTTCACGGACACGCCCTACGTATACACCATCGGTACCTGAAGCTTCTGGGATGGGTGTAGGATATTCCAAAGCCTCTAAATCATCCATTAAAATCACGCCGGGGGCTTCTCTTAATAAATCCCGTGCCATCGCAGCAGTACATTCTCGCTCAGTTTCTATCGTAATGGCTTCTGAATGGCCATATAATACAGGTACTCGAACAGCCGTCGCATTCACCATGATATTGGGATCATTAAAAATTTTCTGGGTTTCGTTATGTATCTTCATTTCTTCGCCAGTATAACCATTTTCTTCAAAAGAGCCGATTTGTGGCAATACATTAAAAGCAATTTGTTTGGGAAAGACTTTAGTCGTAACAGGACGACCATTTAAGAGTTCCGAGACTTGATCTACCAATTCTGTAACCGCACGCTGTCCTGCACCCGATACCGATTGATAAGTGGCAACATTAATTCGCCTAATGCCAACCGCATCATAAATCGGCTTCAAAGCCACGAGCATTTGTATGGTAGAGCAATTTGGATTCGCAATAATATTTTTATATTTATACTCTTGAATTTTATCTGCATTAACTTCTGGAATAACCAAAGGTATTTCCTCTTCCATTCTAAAATGAGAAGTATTATCAATCACCACACAGCCTGCTTCTACGGCTTTGGGAGCATATTGTGCAGACGTTTTGGCACCGGCTGAAAACAAGGCAATTTGCACCTTAGAAAAATCAAAGGTTTCGACATCTAATACCTCACGAGGTCTTTTCTTAAACAGCACGCTATTGCCTGCTGAACGATGACTGGCAAGTGGGTATAATTTTCCAACAGGGAACTGACGCTCCTCAAGAATGTTGAGTATGGCTTCTCCCACTGCACCCGTGGCACCCAATATTGCTATATCAATTTTCATGATGACTTACCTATTTTTTTAATAATACGACGAATAAACCTACAAAGCCGATCAATATCAATGCTAAGATACCTAAAGTGCCCAAGCTTTTACCCATATTTTCTTTAGAAAATGTTTCTGGAGATTGACGAACGGCCCTGTAGAGCAACCATATCATCAACCCGCCTCCGAGTAATGCCAATAATGGATTTAAGATTTCCAACGTTTATTTTCTCCCAGTTCTAATAAAAACACGCCATCCCCTCCCCTTTCAAAGCTTAACCAAGTGAAGGGTATGTCAGGACAAGCCGCTATCAAGGCATCTGCACTATTGCCAACTTCTACAACGAGTATACCGTTGGGGCCTAAATAGCGAGGGGCTTCTTTCAAAATGCGATATACAATGGCAAGGCCATTATTCCCCGTTTCCAAAGCCAGTTTGGGTTCATAATGATATTCTTCAGGCAAATCTTGATATTCTTGTTCACTGACATAAGGTGGATTTGAAATAATAATATCGTAAGTGCCTTTGCATCCCTCAAACAAATCACCCAATATTAAATTAAGCTGTTTTTCTTTTTGGTGTGTTGCAACATTTTTATGGGCGACTTGCAAAGCAAGTTCTGAAATATCCACCGCGTCCACTTCGGTGTTTTGGAAAACATAAGCACAGGCAATCGCAATACAAGCGCTACCCGTACACAAATCCAGAATACGCTTAGGCTCACGATCCCCTAACCAAGGTTGAAATTCATGCTCAATCAGTTCTGCTAGGGGGGAACGTGGAATAATGACGCGCTCATCCACATAAAAGGGTAGGCCAAAAAACCAAGCAGTGTGACTTAAATATGGGACAGGAATTTTATCATTAATGCGGCGTTCCAATAAGCTCATCAAGGTATTTTTTTCTTCTGAACTTAAGGGTCTATCCATCACAGAAGTATCGACATCGGGGGGCAAATGCAGCACATAGGAAGCCAAAGCCACAGCCTCATCCCAGGCGTTATCAGTTCCGTGGCCATAATGCAGGTCTGCATCCAATAATAGATGCTCTGCCTCTTCCAAGAATGCGCCTAAGGTTGATATATGCACCCAAACCTCTTAACTTTGATAGTTGATCTTAAAGCTTAAAAAGATATTGTCTATCATATCCCTAGGGAAAGCAATCAACGCAAATAAGTTAGCTTGCAAGCTTTTGTGGTTAATTAAATAATGGTTTCGCAAAGCTCTTCTTGTAAACGTTCAATAAGTTAATATCCATTCATGGTTTAAAAGTATAACATTTTTATTGAATTAATTTTAAAAAAGCTTCTTCTTCCAAAATAGGCACACCTAATGTTTCTGCTTTTACTTTTTTTGAACCCGGTGCATCTCCGACCACCACATAATTTGTTTTTTTGGAAACACTTTCGCTGAGTTTTGCACCTAAAGTAATCAATCGTTCTTTTGCATCTTCTCTACTTAAGGTACTCAAGGTTCCTGTTAATACAAATGTTTTGCCAAACACAGGCGAGTCTGTATTTATTTTTTCTTTAACCAGTAGTGGCCAAGTTATGCCTATTTTCAATAATCGCTCAATCACTTCAAGATTATGCGGTTGTTTAAAAAAAGTGTGAATATGAGCTGCCACAACAGGGCCTATATCTTGAATTTGTTGCAAGCTTTCTTCAGAAGTATTTTCAATGGTATCACAATCACTAAAATGCAGACTTAAAGACAATGCAGTGGCTTCTCCTACTTCTCTGATACCAAGCGCGTATAAAAATTTCGCAAAAGTCGTACTTTTAGATTTTTGAATGGCTCCCACCAATTTTTCGGCTGATTTTTCACCCATGCGTTCTAATTGAGCTAAATCCTCTGCTTTTAAATCGTATAAATCAGCAACTGATTTTACCCAACCCACATCCACCAAAGCATTGACTATTTTATCACCTAAACCTTCTATGTTCATGGCACGACGCGAGGCAAAATGCCGTATCGATTCTTTACATTGAGCTGCACACCCCAAACCACCTGTACACCGAGCAATGGCTTCGCCTTCCAGCTTTTCTATATCCGAACCACACACAGGGCAATGACTCGGTAGTTTAATACGTCTGGTATGTTTAGGTCGTTGATCCAGTATGACTGAAACCACCTCAGGGATTACATCGCCAGCGCGTCTTACAATAACGGTATCGTGTATACGAATATCTTTACGTTCTACTTCATCCATATTATGTAAAGTCGCGTTACTTACCGTTACTCCCCCTACAAATACAGGCTTTAAACGTGAAACGGGCGTTAACGCACCCGTACGGCCTACTTGAAATTCTATATCCAAGACTTCAGTTAACATTTCTTCTGCAGGAAATTTATGCGCAATTGCCCATCGAGGTGCACGAGAAACAAAACCTAACTTTTGTTGCAGATCTATACTATCCACTTTATAAACAACGCCATCAATTTCATAAGGCAATTGCCCACGTTTGGCTTGTACTGCTGCATAATACGCTAAACAATTCTCTATCCCCTGCACACACATCACTTCAGGACTGATGGGAAACCCCCATTCCCTTAGTTTTTCTAAATTTTGAGTGTGTGTTTTGCCCATACTTTTAGCAGATTCATCTTCACAACGCGCTAAACTATAAGCAAAAAAACTTAATGAACGTTTGGCCGTAATTTGAGAGTTTAATTGCCTTAAACTACCTGCAGCTGCATTTCGAGGATTGGCAAATAGTTTTTCGCCCTTAGCTTCGGCTTCTTGATTTAAGGCTAAAAATGCCGCTTTAGGCATAAAAACCTCTCCGCGCACTTCTAGCCATTTTAAGCCAGAGACTCTTAATTTTAAGGGAATCGCAGAAACAGTTCTTAAATTTTCAGTGATTTGCTCGCCTACACTACCATCACCCCGTGTAGCCCCTTGTACGAAAATGCCATCTTCGTATAATAAACTCACCGCAAGGCCATCTAACTTTGGTTCGCAACTGTATCTTAATAGATTTTCATATTGAGTCGGTATCCCCTCGGCTTGTAAGCGCTCTCGAATACGAACATCAAAATCATATACAGACTGCTCAGTAAAGGCGTTATCCAGCGACAACATGGGTATCGTGTGCTGAACTTCTGCAAACAATTTAAGCGGAGGCGCGCCCACGCGCATCGTTGGCGAATCCATGCTTTGTAAATCCGGATTTTTAGTTTCCAAAGATAATAGTTCATGAAATAACTTATCATATTCAGCATCTGGAATACTTGGGTTATCTAACACATAATAACGATAATTATGTTCATGCAAGGCTAATCTAAGGGCATTAATTTGGCTCGCGATTTCTGAAGATTTTTTACTCATAATCACAGAATATCACATTGTATGTCTATTTAGAATTTCAGCATTAAACTCTAAAGTGCTAACAAACTTACTAAAATACATTCATTTGCTATACTTCAGCTATTGGTCTTTAAGCTTTTTATTTTTTATTAATAGGAGATAGCAATGAAAAATTTTTTACGTAGTATATCTGCTCTGACTTTAGTGAGCATAGGCACAGCCCTCTACGCAGACGCAAAAGTGATGATTATGGAAAAACCTGTTATTTTACAAAAAGATGGTCAGACCTATATAGTACCAGAAGGCACTAGCAGCACAACCACTTATTACACCTATACAACAGACAGTGGTGAGTTACAATATTGCGCAGTAAGCACCCCCACACAATTAATGAGTATTAATGGTACCGTACTTGAAGTCAAAATGAATGGAGCAAGCAAACAAGTAAAATGCTATCCAGCTACTTACTTTGAATTGAGTAATTAACAGCACATTTACTTACAGGAGAACCATGATGACCACTATTTTATTAATCATTTTGATACTACTGCTTATAGGTGCTTTCCCTGCTTGGCCTCACAGCCGTGGATGGGGCTATTACCCAAGTGGTATTTTTGGAACTATTTTAATAATCCTATTAATTTTAATGCTCTTAGGGCGAATATAATAAATAATTTTTTAGTCAATAAAAAAGGCATCAAGAAGATTAATTCTTGATGCCTTTTAAGTTTATCTATTATTTATAATGATTATGATCCACTTCTTTATCTCTACAAGAATGACATCTTCTGATACCACAGTATCCACCAAAACAAGCCGCTAATGCGCCTGCAACAAACAATGCAAAGGTTAACAATAAGGATAAGCCTACAGCATGTACTGCTTTTTCTTCATTTACCACTACGCTATTATTGACATTATTGTTTTGCATTCTTGGATCTGCATGGTTTCTATTATTCTGCGAGACAATGGGCGCATCAGGATTTGTGGTGCCATAAATCTCATAATTGCTTGCTTGACGCTGAGAATAGTCTAAGGCATCGCCTGCATGTGCGGTTAAATTACCTACATGAGCCGTTAATAGCGCTGTTAGAATAAAAGCTACACACCAAGTAACAAATCCATAAAGCGCACCTACATCACGATTTCTACAGGTGGCTCGACCTAAATAGCCCGATACCCAACCCGCAAAAAACATAACGGCAATGCTACCAATCAATAATCCTATATACCCACCAATTGCCAAGGTTTTAACGCCTTCAGGAGTAGGTTTAAAAGCACTTAAGCCAATTGCTACCCCAAATAGATTCATTAAAAAGCCCAATCCTATAGCCACTAAAGCGCCTACTAAGATACCGGACCAAGAAATACATTTTACACAACAACATTTACAAGCACACTTATCATGATGCTCTTCTCTTACCACATATTGTTCATTCATTTTTTATGCTCCCCAATAATAAATTACTAAGCCTATTAAAGACTGATATTGTTTATCAATGATTAAATAACCATATGATTACCAATAAAAAAAAGGGTACTCCCAATAGCCATGCTATAAAATACTTCATTTTCTCCCCCTATATTTTTGACAAAAAAAGCCTAAGCGCTCTAACAAAATGGAGTATAGTTAAACAAATCCTGACATTCAAGGAAACACTTGAAAACATTATAAATACAAAAAGTTATCTGACTTAAACTATTTTTATTTAAAATTACTATAATTGTATAACTATTCGGAACTGCGTGTGGCACATACCAACATAGGAGCAATCACATGAGAGCAATAGAACTAATACTTGATGATCATAAGAAAATTAGAAGGCTTTAAAAATGAAAAGATGACCCTAAAAAAGTATAACGAAAAAAGACATTTTGCTTCTACTCCTGAACCTGAAGGGATAAAGCAAAAAACCAAAAGCAAATCAAAGCCTCGATTTAAATTTGTTATTCAAAAACACGCAGCAAGTCACCTGCATTATGATTTTAGATTAGAAATAAAAGGTGTTTTAAAAAGCTGGGCTGTACCCAAAGGTCCTAGCACTGATCCCAGTATAAAAAGATTAGCCGTCGAAGTAGAAGACCATCCTATGGATTATGGTGATTTTGAGGGCATTATTCCTGCTAAACAATATGGCGCTGGAACTGTTATGGTATGGGATACTGGGTATTGGTTATGCGATATTGATCCCCATAGAGCCTATAAAGAGGGCAAAATCAATATTTTTATCCATGGAAAAAAACTACAAGGTTTATGGAAGTTAATACGAATTAAAAGCCGCAATGAAAATGATACAAAAAATACTTGGTTGCTGATGAACGCTCAGGATGAATATGCACAAGCAGGTGATAACATTTTAGTCATGCTTCCCAAAAGTGCTCTCTCGGGGCGCACGATGGATGAAATAGCAAAAAATCTAAAAAAAAAATCTAAAAGTATAAAATCAAAATCAATTATATTGAAACAAGCTAAAAAATCAAAGATCCCTCGGTTTCTTGCCCCCGAATTGTCTTTTCTAGTCAACACACCTCCTTCAGGAGATAATTGGTTGCATGAAATAAAATATGATGGCTATAGGTTATTATGCTTTATACAAGATAAAGAAATACGTCTTATTACTCGAAACGGCAAAGATTGGACAGATCAATTTTCAGTTTTAATTAAAGAGATCAAAAAGTTAAAACTGAACAATGCCATTTTGGATGGTGAAGTAGTGGCCATAGAAAATAATATCATGAGTTTTCAATCACTACAATCTTTTTTAAAAGGCACTGCAAACCCAAGGCTTGTTTATTTTATATTCGACATTCCCTACGCCAATGATTTCAATCTATGCAAAGTGCCATTGATCCAAAGAAAAGAATATTTACAATCGATTTTTAAAAACATCGGTGTTAATAGTCATATTGCTTATTCTGAATTTATTCGTGGTCATGGGGAACAGGTATATCAAGAGGCTTCTAAAGCTGGTTTCGAAGGCATTGTCTCAAAGCAATACGACAGCTTTTACGAATCTAAACGTTCGCATGCTTGGCTAAAAACCAAATGTAGCAAAAGACAAGAATTTGTTATTGGGGGTTATACCCTACCCAAAAACAGCAGGGAAGGCTTTGGCGCATTATTATTGGGCTACTATGATAATGCACAACGTTTAATTTATTGTGGAAAAGTTGGCACAGGGTTTAATAGCCTACAACTCAATGAATATTTAAAGCTATTTTCTAAACATGCTAGCAAAAAATCTTTTTTCTCTGACAATACACGTATTGTTAATAAAAAAGACATCGTTTGGCTTAAACCCAAATGTATAGCTGAAATTCAATTTACAGAATTTACAGAAGATAATATTTTAAGACACCCTTCTTTTATAGGCTTAAGACAAGATAAAAAAAGCAAAGAAGTCTTTAAAGAAAATGTAATTACCGTGCCAATCATCTTAACACATCCTGAAAAAATTTTATATCCTAAAACAAACACAAGCAAGCTGGACTTAGTTCATTATTATGAACACATTCAAGAATGGATTTTACCTTATGTAATTAACAGGCCCTTATCTGTTTTAAGATGTCCTGCGAATGCTCAAAAAACCTGTTTTTTTCAAAAACATCCGCATAAAAATTTTTCTGAGCATGTCTATGCTGTAGATATTAAAACCGATAAAGAACACTATATTTATATTAAAAACATAGAGGGCTTGTTAAGTTTAGTTCAAGCAAATGTGCTTGAGATACATCCTTGGGGATCTACAATTGACAAATTGGAAAAACCGGATCAAATCACTTTTGATCTAGATCCTGGCCCTATGGTAGATTGGAAAACAATTATAAAATCTTCTTTTTTGAACCGTGATGCATTACACTCTATACATTTAGAAAGTTTTGTTAAAACCTCAGGTCGTAAAGGCCTGCATATTGTGGTGCCTATTACCAGCAGGCTCGAATGGCCAGAGATTAAAGAATTTGCAAAGTATTTTTCAGTGCATGTATCGCAGCTTTATCCTGAACTATTTATTTCTAACATGAGCAAACATAGACGTACCCATAAAATTTATGTGGATTATCTTAGAAATGGTCGAGGAGCTACCTCTGTTTGTGCCTACTCCACTCGAGTGGGAGAACGCCCCACGATTTCTACACCACTTGATTGGGATGAATTAAAATCCACTCAATCCGCAGATTATTATGACCTCTATAATATTATAAAAAGACTAGACAGCAAAACAGATCCTTGGCAAGCTTTTCATGAAACCCCACAGTCTATTACTAAGCGCTTGATAATTAAATTAAAAAATGCAATAGGTTAAGCTGCTCTTGCTTTGCCATATTAGGCTCGCGTAAAATAATCGGATTATTATAGGGAGCGTGTTAACCATGAGGGCACCTGGTATTTACCCTAATGTAGAAATAGATACTTATCATGCTGAAGAAGGTATCAGTTCTACGGGTATTCATTTAATCTTAAAAAACCCTTACCTTTATTGGGCAAAATATATTAATTATGGTCCCCATCTTAGAAATCCCATCTCGACAGAATATCATTTTAGTTTAGGAAAAGCTTTTCATACTTTATTGTTAGAACCCCATAAATTCGAAGATTTATTTTATTTGGCTAAAGATTTTGATCTAACACAGGAATACCCACCTAAAAATAAAGAAAAAGTGAGTACTGTTGATTGGATAAATATGAAATTTATGAAAGAAGCTGTTCAAAGAAATACCTTATGGCTTGATATGCATGATGAAAAATTTGAACATTCGCTCTATTGGGATACAAAAGACAAGATAAGATTAAGAGCAAGACCTGATATTTTCACTCAAGACACGATTATTGATATTAAAACCACCAATTCAATTAGTAATTTCAATGAATCGATATTGCAATATGGCTATTTGCGCCAAGCCGCAATGCAAGTCGATGGACTTTCTATTTTGGCACCTCAAAACAAAGCCAGAGATTTTTATTTTCTAATCGTTGAAAATAAATTTCCTTTCAGAACACTGGCTAAACCTCTAAATGCCTACGATATCGAGAAAGGTCGAGAACAATATTTGGCAGGTGTTGCCCGCTATGCCAAATGTTTACACGAACAGTCTTGGCCAAATGCCTAGATATTGCGTTTTTTGAGTTCTGCGTTAAACTAAATATACCGTCAACACAGGAGAAAACTCAAGATGAGAACTGCAAAAATTTTACCCCTTGTATTTTTAAGCTTAAGCAGCACTGCCTTATTGGCCGATACAAACAATCCCGCGATGCAAAATGCTAATAATCCAAACACCGTAACAGAATCTCTAAAAATAAATAGCACCGATCCTGTTGAAATTATTTTGCTTGACCATAAGCAAATTACTAAAATGATTACTGAACTAAACAAAACCTTAGATAACAATGTCGCAGAAAGCCGTGCTCAATTTAAGTCATTACAAGACTTTTTAGTTAAACACGAAACCATGGAGCAAAAGGCCTGGTATCCCGAACTTGAAAAAATTGATTCGCTACAGAACACGATTACACAGCTTAAAGACCAAGAAAGCGATGCAGATAATGCCATTAAAGAAATCAATAGCACCAAAGATGATCAAGCATGGGTATCTAAAGTAAAAGACTTTGTTCAAGCTGTAGCACAACATGCAAACGATGAACAAACTAACCTTTTACCCAGGGTCGGGCAAGTCTTAGACAAAGCCAAATTAGAGGAAATTGGCAAAGCGATGCAAGCTTTTAGAACAAAAAATAATATGAAATAAGGCCACAATAAAAAAAGGTGCTTGACAGTTATCAAGCACCTTTTATCCTAAAACTTATAAGGTTGATTCATCCACTTCTTTACCGTTAGCCATCAGCTTACCCTTTTCAAAACCAAAGTTAATTTTATAGTTATTATCCTGTTCACTTAAAATCCCAGAGCTTTTTACTTTTTCAATTTTAAGATCCACTTCTTTATCAACAGCTGCTTTTTGTTCTGCTTCAGACAATGCAGCCACCTCAGGTCTGGCTTTAACACTGGATTCGATGCTCATTGTCATAAATCTTTTTAAGGCCAATTGAGGAATCAATATATCGACATTGGCTACAAAAGTTTGTAAATACGCAGACTCACTGACTTCATCTCCCATGGTAGCAACAGAAGGTCCACCCACTGATGCTTTAAGATCGACAGTCATATCTCCTTCAGGCAAAGTTAATTTTGTATTATCAATCGTCATTGTAGGCGTTTTAACCAATAATTTTTTAAGAATGGGCCTTAGTTCAGCTGAGCTTCCTGGATTGTCTTTTTTCAAGAAGTCATTTAACTGTTCCAAACCTTCAGGATCGATATTGAAAACACTTAAGAACAATGCACCTGGACCATAAGGGCCCATGGGTGTCTGCGCTTTTCCTAATTTGATATCGCCTTTTATTTTATAGGATTCATTATCTAGCGAAGCAATACCTTGGGTATCTAAAGTATCAATTAGATAATTATTACCCGGGTATTGTGCTTCTATTTGCTGTACACCACAATTTCCGCCACCTACCCAAAGCTTATAGGCACCTTGATTGTAATCTATTTTATAGTCCCAACCTTTAAAGCTTCCAGCAAAATCAGGACCTTTTACCGTCATACCCGGTGCTTTTAAAGAAGCTTTGACTGCATCATAATTTTTATTAACCCATACATCCCCTTCTAAGCCTTTCCAAGAAACGACCACGCCTTTCTCTGTTGTATGCTCTACTGCAGGGCTAAAAATGTAGGTTTTAATAGCACCATTAAACGCGATAATCGATTTCCAACTAATGGGATCTTGATTTCCAAATATACGACGTATCGTTGCATAGGCAGGTACTTCAGGTTCTACCACAATAGTATTTTGTACCAATGCTAAACCAAAATGAAAACCATTAGGCTTAACTTTAGAGGAATCAAATAATAAAGGACCATGATAAATTTTATGGTTTACCTTAACAGTGTACCCAGCACCTGGCATTGTCAATTCTGTGACTGCACTAGAGCTAAATATTCCTCTTTCGTATTGGGTCAAGCGAATGGGTAGCTTAGAATCTTTGGCCATAGCCGCTATGGTATGTTCATAATCTCGTTTTGCTTGCACCCCCAAAAGATAAGGGCCCCCGACTCCAATGATTGCTACAATCAGAACTAAACTTGATATCTTTTTCATGATTTCCTCACCTTTAAGGCAAAACGTTAAACACCCATAAGCGTACAATACGCTTTATGATTTTACACCACTATGAATTTCCTATCGGGCATTCCATGGAAAACTATAGTATCTTATTAATAGCAAGCACGCTACTAAAAGAGGAATTTAAGATGTTCTCATTTATTTTTTGGTCCTTATTGTGGATCTTAATCTTAGGCACTTTGGCCTATCACAAAACATCAAAAGAGATTGCAACGATAACATTTTGGCTAAGTTTTTTACTGACTATTCTTTTCAGCCCTATTACTTTATTTCCTGCTTTAATACTCATGACTGGATTATTGGCCCTTACATTTTTACTCAATTTTTCTAAACAAAGGCAAGGCTTTCTGACAAAGCCCCTAATGCAACACTTACAAAAACATCTACCAAAAATCTCGGACACTGAAAAGACTGCTTTAGAAGCTGGCACAATATGGTGGGATGGTGAATTGTTCAGTGGTAATCCCAATTGGCAACGTTTATTCGATACCCCTAAACCAAACTTAAGCCAAGAAGAACAAGATTTTTTAGCAGGACCTGTTGATAGTTTATGTACATTAATCAATGATTGGGAAATCAGAGCAGTCACCAAAGATTTATCCCCTGAAATCTGGCAATTTTTAAAAGAACATCGTTTCTTTGGCTTAATGATCCCCAAACAATATGGTGGTCTTGGATTTTCGGCTATTGCACATTCTGAAGTTTTGATGAAAATTGCAGGTTGCAGTTTAACGGTGGGATCCACTGTCGCTGTTCCCAATTCTCTAGGGCCTGCTGAACTGTTGTTGCATTACGGTACCAAAGCACAAAAAGAATATTATCTGCCCCGTCTGGCAACAGGACTTGAGATTCCCTGTTTTGGTTTAACGGGTCCTGAAGCAGGTTCTGATGCAACTTCTTTAAAAGATACGGGCGTTGTCTGCTATGGAGAATATCAAGGAAAACAGGTTTTGGGTATCCGTTTAAATTGGGATAAACGATATATAACACTCGCACCTATGGCTACTTTATTAGGCTTAGCCTTTAAATTAGAAGATCCAGACGATTTGCTTGCCCAAACCGGTGCTAAACATTATAAATTAGGCATCACCTGCGCCTTAATTCCAACAGATACCCCCGGTATTCAAATTGGTAGGCGTCATTTACCTTTATCGGCACCTTTTCAAAATGGTCCTACCCAAGGTGTGAATGTTTTTGTGCCTTTAGACGCCATTATTGGCGGGCCGGATATGGCAGGCCAGGGTTGGCGGATGTTGGTAGAAAGTTTATCGTGTGGTAGAGCCATTTCATTGCCCGCCTCTGCAGCAGGTATTTGTAAATTTCTAGCCGCAGCAACGGGCCTATATGCAGGCATCAGAACCCAATTTAAACAGTCTATTAATCATTTCGAAGGGGTACAAGAAGTATTGGCGCGCATGGCTGGAAACACTTATCTGTGTGAAGCCGCCCGAGTAATGACTGCAGGGAGTATCGATGAAGGCGAAGCGCCCTCAATACTAGGTGCTATTATTAAATATCATTTAACCGAACGTGCAAGACAAAGCAGCATCGATGCGATGGATATTCATGGGGGTAAAGCCATCATGATGGGACCTAGTAATAAAATTAATTCTTTTTATTTAAACGCACCCGTTAGCATTACTGTAGAAGGTGCTAATATTCTAACGCGTAATATGATTATATTTGGACAAGGCCTTGTTCGTTGTCACCCTTATCTGATGCAAGAAATGCAATTATTAGAACTCGAATCGCATAACTTGGAAAAATTTGACACGGTATTATCCGTACATATTCTCTATACCTTATCCAATGCTGCCCGAGCGCTGTGGATGGGAATAAGACAGCGGGTGGGTATCTCATCTGTGCCTATTCACAAACAAATCACGCGTTGTAGCAGTGCTTTTGCCTTTGTAACGGATATCACACTGCTAGTATTGGGTGGGAAGCTTAAATTCAAAGAGCGCATCTCAGCACGATTAGGGGATTTATTATCGATGATGTACTTAGCTTCCTGTGCTTTAAAAAGATTTGAAGACCAAGGACGTCCTAAAGAAGATCGTGCGCTCTTGAATTGGGTCATACAAGAAACTTTAAGTACTTTTTGGGGACAAATGGATAGCTTGCTCTTAAATTTTCCAAACAAATTTTTAGGTTTTCTAAGCCGTATTATCGTAATGCCCTTAGGTAAAATTATTAACAAGCCCTCTGATAAATTAGATCAAACTGTAGCAGCCATTTTAAGCTCCAGCAATCCTACTCGAGAGAGATTGCTTCAAGGCATTTATTTAACACCCCATCCTGATAATTGGATCCATCAGCTAGAAACAACGCTTGAATACCTTTTAGCCGCTGAAAATCCTGAAGCTAGTAATGAATTGAAACAGGAAGCACAAAAACTTAAAGCAGCAATTATTGCAGTCGATGATTTTCAAAGCTTATAACAATAAATTCAACTGCATGAATATTCGTAGATACTTATTACCGTACGGGCGGCGGCGGTGGGGGTTTGCCTCCTTCAGGCCTCACATCCGTACACGCGCTTGCCAAGGGTGTTGTTGTCAGTGTACTAAAACAAAGAGATGGTGCTGTCGGCTTATCTTCAGTATGGGTTTGGGTTTGATTCTGACTTTGGCGTTGCGCGATGGCTTTCTCTATATCAAATTCAATGGCTTCATTAATCATCACAGGCGTCACCCTGCCTTGTGCCAGATCTTGCTCAAAGCTTTGCGGCAGCCCACATGCAGTAAGTTGCCATTCCTTGTACCCTAGGGTATCCACAAACCATCGTTTGAGTAATGTGAGTGGGGTGTCGGATGGGTTGCCGTTCTCATCATACTGATAATGTTCAACTTGGCTTAAGAGAGCCACTTTTTCGGCGTTTTGTTTTATACGGTTTTCTCTTGCAATATCCGGATCGAACCCAAAAAAGTCATGAATGGTGTCTCGGGTAATGGTATCGTTTAGGATACCCTTTCGGAGGTAAACTTGCATCTCATCTGGAGTGATATCGATGAGTGATACGCCTGGTGTATTTCCTACCAACAACTCAGCTGCCAATACGTCTTGACGTACTCGATGGAAAGGAAAGTCTCCGAAACTACCGTCTTGTTTGTAACAATAGTGAGCGAGATGAGTGTATTCTAAGAGTAATTCTTTTTCGGTGAACTTAGTGAGCTTAGCACAATCGTTTATTTGCTTCTGAATAGCAGAAAGTTCCTGTTTTGACTTTGCATTTTCTTCGTTCAGCTCGCCCACTCTCTTTTTTAAAGACTCGACTTCTTGTTCGAGAGCTTTTATGTCTTGGGCTTTAGCTGTTGCCAACTCTATAAGGATATCTGTACAATCTAACACTTCCGTATCCGTATCTGGATAGTATCGAAACAATCGGGTAATCTGCGCATCCACTAGGCTTTTAGCAACAGTTTTTGTTTGAATCAGTTCTGAGTCCGTAGCAATTTTTTTTTCCAGATTTGTGCATATATACACATTTTCAGCTATGATGTGGGACAACTTAGCTTTTTGTGCTTCTAGGGTTCCAATATCTTGTGTCTCTTCTCTTTCTCGTTTCATAGGGCTGATTATACACCCTCAGAAAAAAAAGTACACCCCCAAATGGGGGTGCTTTTAATGACCTGCCAGCTTATGGGCGTTTTGGTGGTGGTGGTGGTGGTGGTGCAGGTCTTGATGTTGATGGCGGCGGTATAGAGCTTGTTGCTGTAGCTGTGGGCGAAGGAGTGCCAGTATGAAAGCTTACCGTTTTTTCCTTAGGCGCTAGTTGCTCGGCTTCCGCACGTGCCTTACGCTCCGGCACTGGGGTTCTGATATCAAAGCCGACGATTGCGTTAATCAAAACAGTAGAGATTCTTCCTGCTTTAATATCTGCTTCAAAGTTTTTAGGTAACCCATCAGTTCCTAGCTCATATCCCAATGTATGTTCAAAAAACATTTTCACCTGATTAAGTGGTTCGTCTGATTTACAACCTTTTTCGTCATACTGGTAATTCTCCAGATTTACCAATTCGGTAGCTATGGAGGAATTTTCTTGTTGCCTCTTGTTCATTGCCTCAAGAGGATCAATGCCAAGGAGCTTCTCTGGGTGAAAACGCCTAAAGTTTATTTCTGTTGAAAGATAAGCCATCATGTCGTCTGGACTAATCATAGCTGTTGGCGCACTGGCTCTACCCTTTTTCACCATTTCATTACGTATTTCTTCCAATGCATAATCACCGAAGGTTCCATCTGCTTTATAACAATAGTGTATAAGATTTGCAAGTTCCGGTTTTTCCATAATTGCTTTTTTATCTGCTGTGAGTTTCTCTTCCTCTTTTTTTACTGCAACACTTCTAGAAAATCCCGGCATTTTCTCTTTACATGCTTCCATGCAAGCGAAAGTTTTAAAAACATCTTGCTGAGTAGATGCAAGGGATTTTTCTGTGGTCAGTGCTAGGCTCTCTAATTTTACTATTTGTTGTTCTAGTGAAATTATATCTGCAGCAACGCTTGAAGCATAGGTTCCCCATTCTTCCTGTGATTTCTCGAGTTTGGGATCATCGTTATCATAATAGAACATCCAACGGGTCAATTGATTATCCAACCTAGCTTTTGTAGTCTTCTTCTCTTTCAACTGAAGGTTCTGCGCTTTAAGGTTTTCATTTGTTCTAAGCAGCTCTGCCTTGATCTTCTCGAGGCTAACTTTAAATTCGGTATTCTTTTTTGCAAAAATATCCAACTCTTTTTTTATCAGTTCTGGTTGCAAACTCTTCAGCCTTCCTTCCAATTCATTCAGTTCTTGTGAAAACTCCAAAGAATCCAATGTCGTTGCAAAAGCAGCTTGCATTTCTGTTCGTTCCGAATTGGAATTGTCTCTCAGTGTCTTTAAAAAGGAAACTTTGATTTTTTCTGCTAAGGATTTAGATCCTTCTTTAAAAAAATCTGGAGCTTCTGGAGCCTCTGGAGCCTCTGGAGCATTTGGAGGCGGTGGCAGCCCTTCTGGATCATTTGGAAATTCGTTTTTCACCATAGCAAGTTCTCCTCTAGAGATTAATCATAAAGTATATCCGGCAAATTATGTCTTTAATTTACTTGGACAATGTGATACAAATAGAAGTCTAGTCTTTTTATTAAAATTTTTATTTTTATATGATATTCAATTTGTAAAAAATGATGCATAAGCACGCTTTAAAAGCATAAGTTTTAAATTTTTTCGATATCGGACGCTCTTTTTTATTAGCCTAAAGTTTTTAACAACCTTTAAAACATATTCCACATTTACGGAACAAAATGAATAAATGATGGTCTCTACTATTAAGTGCATTTAATTAATTAAATTTTTTCAAAGGAGGTTTATTTATGAGCGCAAATTTAGGAGAAATAAAGAAACAGGTTGGACAACATATACAGGCTTTGATGCAAAATAAAGAAGGTGAGCGTGCTAAAATGACAATCAGTGAAATCCCGGGAAGAACAATTGTTTCTAAAGGGGTTCAGAATTATACTTTCGATGTGCGTAAAGTGGGTACGGGGCCACATAATAGTTTAACTGAGAATGAGATCAAGTTGCTTGATGAGGAGATTGCTGCAAATGCGGCTCGATCTGGATCAGGAGGGAATGCGCCACCACCTAGCTTTTTACCACAGTCTGATGGTTTAACACCAGGCAGCAGTGCTACTGGTGCTGGTGGCAAAAGACCGCCACCTCCGCCTCCGCCTAGTAAAAAACCACCGCCACCTCCGCCTCCGCCTCCGCCTAGTTCTGTATCGGAAAAGGATAGTCCTAAAGAATATAAAATGGAAAGGGAGAGCAAACATTCACAAGAAGATATACAACGTCTAATTGCACGTATACCAGAGTTTATTAAGAGTAATGAAAAGTTTAAAGAGATCTCTCCTGCAGAAATACAGGCGCTTGCTGGCCAGGCGCTAGATGTTCCTATACAATCTGGTTTGTCAAAATCCGTGATGAATCTTGAACAACAAAAAATATTTACAGATCTCATTAATAGGAAACTTGAAGAGATTACACTCACAAAACAAAATCTTTTTGGAGGGGTGTATATGCAAAAACGTCACCCTAAATTTGAAATGTTAGCTGATCAACCTAAAGATTTAGTGATTGCTGACCATGAGCACTCAATTCTAGAGCTTGAAGCACAGTTGCGTTATCAGGCCAAGTTGAAAGCACAAGCGGATGCTGAGCAAGCGGCACGAGAGCAAGCGGAACGAGAACGGGCAGAAGCAGAACGATTGCGTGCAGAAGCAGAACGATTGGCTGCTTTAGAACGACAAGCACAAGAAGAACAACGAAAAGCACATGAGGATCTCGCGAGAAAATTAGACGCAGCTTATAAAAGGGGGCTTCGTTTGAACCCAAGAAAACGTCGTTAGAAGCAAGTTGGCGGAGGGATAATTTATTCCATCCGCCTTGAGCTTTTTAGAAATGCCTAAAAACCCCTAAGCCATAAACTAAACTTTTTTTAGGCTTAGCAAAATCACCCACTGATATTTGTCCTGTTTCGATCTCTTTTCCTCGTGTTTTTAGTTGGGCTGTATTTTCCCAAGTAACCAGTCCTCGGATCCCAATGAAACAGTTTGTCATATATTGGATCCCGGCTGTCATCCTGAATAAAGTTTTGCGTTTTTTATAGAGAGAATTATCAGGTTTAACAGTTGTAAATGGAACTCCAGACGGATTTAAGATAGTTTCGATGAGTTCAACTGAGGTCGTTGTAAGAGCATTTCGTATTCGAGTTTTCAGGGTCGCTATGCCTACAGAACCGATTAATTGTGTATGGTATTCCTCACACAAGATAGGCAGAAACCCTATAAGATTGAGATTAAACCCATTTACTTTAGAGGACGCCCGGCTTACATATGTAATACTAGAAAGCTCGGGCTCCGGCGGTGGAATAGGCAACCCAAACACCACCTCCCCCACCTGATGCGTCTTCGTACTATGCTGCTTCTTCGAGAACTCATACCCCGCTTCAATACCTACATAATCATTGAACTTCATTCCCGCAAAGACATTACCCTCGGGATATCGACGCTTCAGGATATTGCCCCCAAAATTTTTCTGAAAAGGCATGTGCCGCATTTGTGCATCGATGCCTGCATAAGCATCAAGACCACAGCAACAATCCCACCATTCTGAGCCCAAAACATGAGTGCTCATAAACAAAGTGACAGTGAATAATATCGGCTTAGCAAATGTTGCACGAGCTAGACTTAGGATATTGGTCATCTATTTGGCTCCTTGTGAATATCTAGAAATAATCTTTAGTGTACCTACATAGAGTATAGCTTATAAATTTGGATATACACTTTTTCAAACTATCATAGGCACACATGCTTTTGTTATGATTGAAAACGGGGAATTGGACCTCCCTGGCCCAAAGATTGTTAGAGCATCCGTTCCAGCAAAGCGATTAGATATAAGCACCTAGGATATCCCCGTCTCTATTTTGTCATTTCCTTGTAAAATCACTTAAGACTCCTGTATGATGTTACACTTGTTTAATGATTTCGTTTCCATTGATTGTATGTAACATGCAAAAAATCAAAACTATCTCCAATCAAGAATTGGTGAATTTTACAACACAGCTGGCGACATTAATTGCCGCCAGCATTCCTTTAGTACAAGCTTTAACAGTCATCAAACAAGGGCATGATAAAGATCGAATAGCCAAGCTTATCCATAAAATAATCCTGTACCTGGAAAAAGGATATTCTTTTTCAGATGCTTTAAAACAATTTCCCAAGCAATTTGATCTGTTATATTGTGGATTAGTGAGCTCTGGCGAACAATCTGGCACCCTACCTAGCATGCTAGCGCGTATTGCTATTTACCAAGAAAGAAATCAGAGCCTAAAAAGAAAAGTTAAAAAAGCCTTGGTGTATCCGATTACCGTGTTAATCGTCGCGCTGATTGTAACCTGCGTATTATTACTTAAAGTAGTGCCCGTGTTCAGTGTTTTGTATCAAAATTCAAATGCTCAATTACCGGTTTTTACCCAATTTCTTTTATCAAGCTCTGAACTGTTACAAAATCAAGTTTATCTGATATTATTCAGTGCAAGTCTGTGTTTTACAGGTATATTCTATTTGTATAGATATCAAAAAAATCCTAAATTCAGAAATCTTATACAACATACGATCCTTAAGATACCGGTCCTTAAGACGCTGATTAACCATACCCAAGTCGCTCGCATTACGCGTACCCTCTGCACTACGCTAAAAGCCGGTATTCCACTTTCAGATTCCTTGGAGACGATTGCTCGAGGAACCTCCAATGTAGTTTATAATCGTCTATTATTCCAGGTTCAACAAGCCTTAAAAAAAGGTCACTCGCTTTATCAAGCTTTGCTACCTGTTAAACAGTTTCAACCTATGGTTTTGCAAATGATTAATATCGGAGAAACCTCAGGCTCATTGGATACTATCTTAGATAAAATCGCGAGCTATTATGAAGAAAAAGTGGAAAGTAGCATTGATGCTTGTATGATATTATTAGAACCCCTGATTATGATATTACTTGGCGTGGTGATAGGCGGCTTGGTTATTGGTTTGTATTTACCTATTTTTAATATGGGATCGATATTCTAGGAGAAACACATGATCATTGAAATTTTGAGTATGGGCATTTTAGGCCTCTTAGTGGGCAGTTTTTTAAATGTCATTATCTATAGATTACCTCGCATGTCTACAGAATCTTATAATTTATCTTTTCCCAGATCTTTTTGTACCGCTTGTTTTGCCTCTATTCGTTTTTACGATAATATTCCAGTCTTAAGTTATGTATTATTACAAGGAAAATGTCGTGCTTGTGAGCACAGCATACCGTATCGTTATCCTTTGGTAGAAAGTTTGACGAGTTTATTAACGATGCTGATTGTATGGCATTTTGGCAATCTGGATTTAAAATGCCTCTTTGCTATTCTGTTAAGCTGGGCATTAGTAGCACTTTCTTATATCGATTTTGAGCACTCGATTTTACCCGATAGCATCACACTGCCTTTTATTTGGATAGGCTTATTATTAAGTATTTTTTCTGTTTTTAATACGCCCGAATCCTGTATTTTAGGTGCGGTACTTGGGTACTTAAGCTTATGGACTGTTTATCAATTATTCAAATATTTTACTCACAAAGAAGGTATGGGTTATGGTGATTTTAAATTACTGTCAATGTTAGGTGCATGGCTTGGGTGGCAAGCTGTTCCTATTATTATTCTAATCGCATCTATCTTCGGCTCAATCATTGGTCTTGGTTTAATCTTCTTTAAAAACAAAGATAAAGACACGGCCATTCCTTTTGGCCCCTATTTAGCCCTAGGTGGTTTTATCACATTATTATGGCAAGACAATTTACTGGGATTTTATCTGAAGTTTCTGTTATAGTGAGTGAATGTCGACGCCAGTTATTTATGAACACCCCTTAAACGAACGGATCCGTATTTTCTTACGGTTAGAGTACTTTTTTCTACAAGCCCAACATTTTAGAAATGCACCTGCACTGTGGGATAGCCAAGCCGGCCTTTCGTCCATTATCGAAATCATGTCTATTATGGATAGAACGGATGTGCGATCTGAAATTTTAAAAGAATTAGAACGCCATATTAATACCCTTTCAAGGCTTTCTCATACCCCTTCTATTGATAACAAGCGCCTTGATAGTACGTTAGATAAATTAAATAAACAAGTGCAAAAAATGCAGCAGGTTACCACCAAATGGGGTTCTGCATGTAGGGACAATGATCTTTTAATCAGCATACGCCAACGTACAGCCATTTCTGGGGGAGCCTGTGGCTTTGATATCCCTGCCTACCATTATTGGCTACATCAACCAGAAATAACCCGTAACGGTGCCCTAACACAATGGTTTAGTGAATTTCGTCCTCTACAAGACGGCATCCATTTATTGCTTAACATGTTGCGCACCAGTACTTTTTTTGAGCAAAAAAATGCGCTTGGCGGTGTTTTTCAACAAATACTAGACCCTATACATCCTTGTCAATTACTCCGCATTGCACTGCCTGTAGAATGTGGTGCTTACCCTGAAGTCAGTGGCTCTAAGCATCGTGTTAATATCCGTTTTTTAGCATTTCCAGATGCAGGTCGTGCCAAACAAGTTAACGACGATATAGAATTCGATATTTGTTGTTGTGTTATTTAATTAATTTCAAATTTTTGAGGATTTTCTAATGAGCATTCGTACGCGTTTTGCACCCAGTCCTACTGGATTTTTACACATCGGGGGTGCGCGCACAGCACTGTATTGTTGGTTATATGCAAAAAAAATGGGCGGGAAATTTATTCTAAGAATTGAAGATACCGATAGAGAGCGTTCCACCCAAGAAGCCATCGATGCTATTTTAGATGCCATGACGTGGTTAGGCTTGGATTGGGATGAAGGCCCTTTTTACCAAATGCAAAGAGTAGAACGCTATCATGAGGTCGCAGAACAATTACTTAAGTCTGGTCATGCCTATAAATGCTATTGCTCAAAAGAACGTTTAGATAAACTGCGTGTCGAACAAACAGAAAAAAAAGAAAAGCCTCGCTACGATAATCATTGCCGCCCCCCAGAAGGTTCCCCTTCTATTGAGCAATCTGGTCCTTATGTGATTCGTTTTCGCACGCCAGAAACAGGCAGTGTAACGGTCAATGACTCTGTTCATGGTACTGTGGTTTTTCAAAACAAAGAATTAGATGATCTGGTCTTAATTCGTACAGACGGTATTCCTACTTATAACTTTGGTGTGGTTGTTGATGATGCGGATATGAATATCACGCATGTCATGCGTGGGGATGATCATTTAGCCAATACGCCACGTCAAATTAATATCTTAAAAGCATTGGGGTTAGAGCCCCCTATGTATACACACATGGCAATGATATTGGGTGCTGATGGTAAACGTCTTTCAAAACGCCATGGGGCTGTGAGCGTTCAGCATTATCGCGATGAAGGGATCCTTCCCGACGCCTTACTGAATTATTTGGTACGCTTGGGATGGTCTCATGGCGATCAAGAAATATTTAGCCGACAAGAAATGATTGATTTTTTTGATATCAAAGACATCAACAAAGCCTCTTCGATTTTTAATCCAGAAAAATTGCAATGGTTAAATCAACATACCATTAAAAACGGAGATCCTGCTCTGCTGGTACCGCAATTACAAAAACAATTTGATCTATTGGGTGTTTCAACGGCAAATGGCCCCGCTCTAGAAGCAGTCTTTATTGCGCAACGCGAACGTGCTAAAACTCTAAAGGAAATGGCTGAAAAAAGTCTTTATTTTTATCAAAATAACATTACAATCGATCCAGAAGCTCAAGTTAAACACTTAACACCCGATATCAAACCCGCTTTAAGCGCATTAAAAGACGCATTTGCAGCTTTGCCTACTTGGCAAGCCTCCGATATCCACGATGCCATCATTCAGGTTGCAGAGGCTCAGGGTATTAAAATGGGTAAATTGGCACAACCGCTTAGAGTCGCTGTCACTGGCAATACCATGTCCCCCCCCATCGATATCACCTGCGAGCTCATTGGACAAAAACGTGTAATTGAACGCTTGGCGTAGTTTACCCTCACCCGGCTGCCGCCACCCTCTCCCGGGTGAGGGGGTCGTAAATTTAATCCTTGACAAGCATTCTTTTGGCTTGTAATATTCCTTCTTCAGAGCACTGGAAGCTCGAGGGGCTATAGCTCAGCTGGTAGAGCGCTTGCATGGCATGCAAGAGGCCGGCGGTTCGAGACCGCCTAGCTCCACCAGATATGTACATGAATGTGCATGTTAAATAATTTTGTGTTATTGTAGCTAAACTGTTATGATGCGTCATATGTCCCCATCGTCTAGAGGCCTAGGACACTGCCCTTTCACGGCGGCAACAGGGGTTCGAATCCCCTTGGGGACGCCATCTTGTGTTTTTCAAGAGGTGTTCACACTACATGGTTCCCGTTCATAACTACCTAGTCGTATCCGTACTAGGACCTCATAAAGCCGAGCTTATCAGCGAAATTTCCCGTACTTGTTCACAAAGTGGTTGTAATTTGCTGAATATGCATGTCAATACCTTAGGAACAGAGTTTTCTGCTGTGCTTTTCTTATCTGGAAACTGGGGTGCCATTGTAAAGGCAGAAGCTGCTATCAGCAGTTTAGAACAGCGCTCAGGATTAACCATACTGATGCATAGAACGCATGATCCGGTTATCGTAGGGCAATGGATGATTTATAATCTGCAATTGGTTGCTATCGATAAACCCGGCATTCTAAATGGACTTTCTGAGTTTTTATTAAAAGAAGAAATCTCTATCGAAGAAATAAACGCTCATACTTACTACACCCAACCGGGTACTCGCATGGTCTCTATGTTACTTAAAATTAAAGTACCCGAAGCTCAGCACCTGGCAACCTTACGTGAGAAATTGATGGGATACTGTGATGATAATAATCTAGATGCCTATATAGAATCCTGGAGACCTTAATCCGTTTTAGTCTGCGGTTTTGTAACAGGAGCTTCTGCAGCTGCTTTTTTCTCTACCTTAGCACCAGAATCGAGTTTATCTGCCACTGTTTTACTAGAAGAGGGATCGGGTGCATCTGCCAAATTCCGCTTGTTATGTCCGCCTTTAAAATCGGTTTCATACCACCCTTCACCCTTTAGTCTAAAGCCCGATCGAGAGACCACGCGTTCTAATTGATCCTGCTGACAATGCGCACAGTGGATTAAAGGCGAATCTGAAATCTTTTGTAACACTTCTAGGTGGTGGCCACAACCACCACACATATATTCATACATGGGCATACTGCTTACCTCAACTTTACTCAACCAAGGGTATTTTTATTTTTTAAGCTCATTCCATATTTCTTCCATTTCTGCAGCCGCTGCACGACTTTCTGCTTCTACTCGACGTTGCCGCGTCACATCCAATTCTGTGCCTACACCGCTTTTTTCACTTTGACGATAATAATCCTCAGCCAGTGTTTCGTTTTGACAAGTAATCTGCCCTTCTTGCCACCCCCTCGCATACAAAGCCTCTCTTTCGGATCTTTCTATATCTTTTTTATAACTAAAGCGCTTATCGCCCCCCATGCGTTTACCAGAGGAGCATCCATCTATGTAGCCATCCACATAGGAGGGCGGATTCCCTTTGCCAAGTAAGGTGGTTGCCTTATCCGCCAAATATACTTTAGACCCGCCCCCTGTAGCACACCCACTGAGCACTAACATTGCCGCCACAACATGACATACTGCCAAAATAAATAACTTAAGTTTCATAATCCATCCATTTTTTTCATTTCTTTCATACCCAACACACAGCTTAAACAAAAACCTGTATTCTATCAAACATGCTTAATCTCTATTCAAAGTTTGAACGCGGTATGACAGTTATAGAACTGATGATATCCCTATCTGTGCTTGCCCTACTCTACACGCTTTGGGTACCCAATTTACACGATTTTTTAATGAAACAAGAGCGAGATCGCACCTTGGATAATTTAAAGATAGCCATTGATTATGCCCAAACTGAAGCTCTAAAACAAGGAGTTTCGGTCGTCTTGTGCGGGAGTAGCAATGGTAAAACGTGTAATCATCACAGACTCTTTGCCGATCGATCCTGGTCACATCGAATTATTATTTTAAGAGAATATGATCAAAAGATACTCCATACCCTCCCCGCTCTCCAATACGGCACTTTAAGCTATTCAGGATTTCCCAGTAGTACCCAGATTGTTTTTCAACCCAATCAAAGCACTAACACACCCAATGGTACTTTTAGTTATTGCCCTAAAAATAAAAAATCTAAAGAAGGCAGAACACTGATCATGAATGATGCTGGACGGCCTTATTTTAATGCCAATAAAAACAGCGAAGGATTAGCGATTTTTTGTCTTTAAAAGACCAAAACCTAATAACACAACCCCTACACAAATGGCAGAATCGGCAATATTAAAGGCTGGGTATTGCCAGTCCTTATAATATAACAAAATAAAGTCAACTACGTGTCCAAATAACACACGATCAATCAAATTACCCACAGCCCCGCCTAAAATCAAAGCCAAGCCTAGGCCTTCCACTTTTTCCTTGTTGCTCAATCGGGTTAGCCATAAAACAATAGCCAGGCTCATGATTGCAGCAAGGCTAATAAAAAACCAACGTTGCCAACCTGGCTCTTGTGCTAAGAAACTAAAAGCTGCTCCTTTGTTATATTGCAAAGTAAGATCAAAGCCTGGAAAAACAGGAATAGTTTGATAAAGCGCTAAAGTTTGCAAGATTAGCCATTTACTGATTTGATCTAGTAAAACAGTAAGCGCACTGATACTAAACCATATTATTCGAGTAGGCATCATGTTTGTCACCCGATCATTACCTCATAAAAATTTAATACTACCACAGCATACTCTATTTTCAAATACTTATAACTTGGATAATATAGATATTGAAGGCGTCTTGAAAACATTTATCTGTCTGCCGGCATCTAGAATATCGATTTTTAAGGACAAGTCTGGAAGGGGTAAAAACCCCAAGCCCTTTTCAGGCCACTCGATTAACAAGATAGCATCTGTTCGAAAATATTCTCGCATGCCCATCCATTCTAATTCCTCTGCATCGACAATGCGATATAAATCAAAATGATAAATCCAAGTATTATTTAAATGATATTCTTCTACTAAGGTATAAGTAGGGCTTTTCACATTTCCTTGATGCCCTAAGCCTCTTAGAAATCCCCTGACGAATGTGGTTTTGCCAGCGCCTAAATCACCCTCTAAAAAAATAATGCTCCCGGCTTTTGTGGATGCTGCAATAGTAGCCCCTAGAGCTTCCATCTCATTTTCATTTGCCACAAAAATTAGTTGCATACACTCACTCTCTTTTAAGAAAAAATGTTTTCTTTATACAGTATAGTTCTTAAAGTATTCATAGATATTTGTTTATAACAGGTGCGATACGCTTTTTCTTTATAGGGTAATTTTTTTAATAATTCTACTGCATGTATCGTGGAAAAATGTGTATTTAAGACACCATGATTCACAATACTCTCCAAGCACTGATCCACTGTTGCAGCACTTAATAAAGATGTAATCAGGTTTTCTAGGTTATCAAGTTCGGCACCCAATAATTCAGGCACGGCACGTACTAATAACTCTTCTGGCCCTAGTTGATCTACTGAAAACCCTAAGCGTTTCCAATCACATACCTCGGCTTCGTATTGACTCATCTGTTTACCCACAAAAATCGTTTTAGGGATCAATAAAGTTCGCATGCCTACTGTATGTGAATCATAGGCCGCTGCTAAACTTGTTATTAATGATTGGCGATACATGGCCTTAAGATCCGCTATCCACAAACCTTGCGAATTTTCAGCCAATAAAAATTCCCCCCCTAAAACAGATAAGGGTTTTATGGCTTCAAAAGGCTCTGATTCCATTGTATTCGATTGGTGTTTGGACACACTTCTAGGTATTTCGTTTTTAAAATTTTGATAAGGCCAAGATTGTTTTTCAGGCTCTATTGCAATACTGGTTGATTCGGGTCTTAATCCAGCTTTCACTAAGCCTTCTTGAATGCTATAGGATAAAAAAGCATGAACGGTTCTAGCCTCTCTAAAACGCACTTCATGTTTAGTCGGATGTACATTGACATCTACAGCCGTGGGATCACATTCAAAATATAAAACATAAGCAGGATAACGACCCGGCGGACACGCTTCAAATGCTTGTCTGACTGCATGGGTGACCACTTTATCGCGCACAATTCTGCCATTTACATAAAAATATTGTAAATCCGCTTGTGCACGACTGTGTTCTGGATGGCCTAACCATCCTTTAAGTCTTAAACCATTGTTTTGTGCTTCTAAAAAAATAGCCTGCTCTATAAAAGAATCTCCACATAATGCAGCCACACGTTTGGCTTCTATTGCAGGGTTATTGATTTCACAAGCAGGCAATCGCTTATACAAACGATCGCCTTCTGTTAAACTAAAAGCAACGGCTGGATGACTTAAAGCAATGCGTTTAAATGTTTCGAATAGGTGGGTCCATTCGGTTTTTTCAGATTTTAAAAATTTTCGTCGTGCGGGCGTATTGTAAAATAAATCTTTAATTTCTAAACGTGTTCCTTGTGGATGTGAGGTGGGCGTTAATGTCCACTCTGTCGCCCGACCTTCTTTTTGAATAGACCATCCATGTTCTGATTCTCTGATTTTAGAACTTAAACACAATTTAGAAACAGCCGCAATGCTCGCCAATGCTTCGCCTCTAAATCCTAAGGATAAAACACCTTCTAAATCTTCAGCACTGGTAATTTTACTGGTAGCATGTTGCGATAATGCCAATACCAAATCATCCTTGCAAATGCCGCAACCATTATCCTGTACTTGAATTAATCCCAATCCTCCGCGTTTGATCAATACCTCAATGTGGGTACTGCCCGCATCTAAACTGTTTTCGAGTAATTCTTTTAATACTGAAGAAGGTCTTTCTACTACTTCTCCTGCAGCGATTTGATTAGCCACTTCAGGAGATAATAAGTGAATTCTTTCCATAGCCTTGATTGATTAAATATCAGAAGGAAAAAAAAGTGTTTTTATAATGTAAGAGCTCTGAAATAGAATCTTTAATATCGTTCATGGCCAGATGGGTAGATTTCTTTTTAAATTGCTTCACAATATTAGGCTTCCAATGTTTAGCCAATTCTTTTACCGTGCTGACATCTAAATTACGATAATGAAAATATTGCTCTAATTTTGGCATCCAACGATATAAAAAGCGTCGATCTTGACAAATACTATTTCCACACATAGGCGATTTACCCGCAGGGACATAATTTGCTAAAAATGCTAGGGTCTGTGCTTCTGCTTCTGCTTCGCTGATGGTACTGGCTTTTATTCTGTTCACTAAACCCGATCGGTTATGTTGCGAGGTACACCATTCTCCCATGCCATTCAGTACTTCAGGCGGTTGATAAATAGCATAGGTAGGACCTTCAGCCAAAATATTCAGATGCTTATCGGTTATTACTGTCGCAATTTCTAAAATTTTATCGGTATCCGGATCTAAACCCGTCATTTCTAAATCAAGCCATATTAAATTGTTGGCACTGGAAATCATAGTTTGTTAACTCTCAGAATTTAGGGTTTTTTTAAATTAAAGACTAAGCCCAATATACTACAAATTAATTGACATCACCAGCAATAAGCTCGTATTATCTTAAGCCATGTCACCTACATTTCAAAACATAGCACCCCAAAGAACTTTAACAGCGATTGCGCACTTACTGGCCAATTGCAAAATCACTTGGATCAAAAATTATTTGATTCGATATTTTGTCAACAAATACCCAGTGCGTTTAAAAGAAGCGCTTGAAGAAAATCCTTACCAATATGAGAGTTTTAATCATTTTTTCACGCGTGCGCTAAAGCCCTATGCACGTCCCATCACAGAGGACCCCACGGCCCTTGTCAGTCCTGTTGATGGACAGATCAGTCAGTATGGCCCTATTCGGGCAGGTCATCTATTGCAGGCTAAAGGTTTTAATTACACGGTAGAAGCACTACTGGGGGATTCTGCAGTGGCAGGATCTTTTGCAGAAGGTGAATTCTTAACGGCTTATTTGGCACCTAAGGACTATCATCGGGTCCACATGCCTACCGACGGGTATTTATGTCAAATGACTTACATTCCAGGTAAGTTGTTTTCTGTAAATCCCAGAACTGCCAATGCCATTCCCAATCTATTTGCCCGTAATGAACGTGTGGTATGCCTATTTAATACCCCCCATGGACGCCTGGCTCTTATTTTAGTGGGTGCTATGATCGTAGGTAGCATAGAAACTGTTTGGGCCGGGACCATTGCTCCCCCACATCTTAATCGCTTGGGCACCCAAACCTGGCATTATCCTGGAACAGGTGCGAGTGCTATTCATCTTAAAAAAGGGGCTGAATTAGGTCGCTTTAAACTGGGTTCTACAGTCATTATATTGTTTGAAAAAAACAAAATGCGCTGGAATCCAACCCTAAAATCCACAGAAGATATTTTAATGGGCCAACCTTTGGGTATTTTTAACACTCTATAAATAATTTACCGGTATCTGCAATACTTTTTCAGTAATCCACTCTACACGTTCACTACGATTAATCACGATACCGAAAGGCAAACGATGTTCCTCGATAAAAGATATTAAGGCTGTTAATTGCTTCGCTTTAGTAATATTTCCATATTTAATTTCAATCGGTAGTGTTCCAAACGTACCTTCTAAAATAAGATCAATTTCTGCACCATTACGTGTTCTGTAATAATAGCTACTCCAGTTTGTAACAAGGGTCGATTCTAAGCCTTTCAATAATTCTTCAACTACAAAAGCCTCAAAAGAAGCACCCAATAAAAAATGACTTAACAAAACCTCTAAATCTGAAATTCGATTTAAAAAATGAAAAAGCCCTGTATCACGTATATAACCTTTAGGCATTTTCACGACTGCCTTCATGACATTTTTTTCATAGCTCGGCAAAGATCGCCATAAAAATGTATTTTCCATAATGGATAAATATTCTGTAACTGTAGGCTCTGATACCTGTATGGTTCTGGCGACTTCACTTTTATTCATAATCGTTGTTGATAAACCTGCTATCACACTTAAAAAACGTTGATAGGCAGATTTATTTAACCTAGGAAAAAGCTTTGCAATATCTCTGTTGATATAACTATCCCGGTAACTTTCCATCCATAAATCGTAATCTTCATACTTCATATGCAGTAATGGCTTAGGATACCCGCCCCTCAACCAAATATCAGTCATATCTAAAAGCGACATATAAGGTACAGTATGAATAATAGATTGCAATTCTTTTATATCTAATTTCTTTTCAAATATTTTATAAAATTCACTTAAAGGTTTTTCATGATATTCATTCGCTTTTAAGGTTCCCAATTCAATAAAAGCCGCTCTACCTGCCAATGTATCTGAAGCTTGATGCAATATATCTGGGCTACTAGAACCTGTTAGTATAAATCGACCATTTAAATTAGGTGCTTCATCCACGACACCCCGTAAAATTCTAAACAACTCCGGTGATTCTTGAGCCTCATCTATGATTACCTGACTTGAATATTGTTTAAAGAAGAAACTCGGATTGCGATGAATTACATCAAAATCCTCTGGCTTCTCCAGATCAAAATAACGCCATTCTTTATTTGTAACGCGTTTAGACAATACAGTTTTACCTACTTGCCGTGCACCTAAAATCACAACAACTGGAAATATATCCAGTAATTTTTTAACTTTTTGCTCTATATTTCGCTTTACACCACTCATATTCAAAGTCTACGCTTAAATTTGACTGGTGTAAAGTAAAAACCTTATTTAAGCATACTATTGCGATAAATTGATCAAGGCTTTAAACTGTTCGCTATTAGTGAATCTATAGGAATCTAGCCATGTCTGAAGTAACTGAACCCTTAAACACAACACAAAATCCTTCCCTTCCCTTAGCCATTTTTCGGTCTAAAGTAGAAAAAAAGCTATTGCATTATACCGGCAAAGCTATCAGCGACTATAACATGATAGAAGCGGGTGATAGAGTTATGGTATGTTTATCAGGCGGTAAAGACTCTTTTACGTTATTAATTTTATTAAAACTCCTACAACAACGCGCCAAAGGTAAATTTGAAATTTTCTCTTTTACTCTGGATCAAGTACAACCCGGTTTTGATGACAGTTTATTACGTCAATACATAGAAAAAGAAAAAATTCCTTATGAAGTACTGCAACGCGACACCTATTCTATTGTTAAAGAAAAAATTCCTGAAGGTGCAACCTATTGTGGCCTATGTTCTCGTTTAAGGCGCGGCATTATTTATTCTTATGCTGAAAAGCATGGTTTTAATAAAATTGCATTGGGACATCATCGGGATGATTTAATTCGCACTTTATTGATGTCTATTTTTTATCAAGGCGAGATTACGGGCATGCCCCCTAAACTTTTAAGCGATAATAAAAAAAATATTATCATTAGGCCTTTGGTTTATTGCCAAGAAGCAGATATTATTCAATATGCCAAAGAAAGAAAATTCCCGATCATACCTTGTACTTTGTGCGGTTCTCAGGGCAATCTTTCACGCGTAAAAGTAAAAGAATTGATCAATAACCTTGCCAAAGATAATCCTAAAGTGCCTAGCAACATATTACATGCACTACAAAGCATTCATCCCAGTCAATTGATGGATTCTCGCTTATGGGATTTTAAAAATCTTAAACAAGAATCCAAAGAAGACTCTCTTTTTATCAGTCCTTTTCATGCGCACCATAGCGTTGAAGGTTTAGTTTAGCCATTGCATGTCCCTGTTTGGCTGCTAATCTAAAAAGCCCAGTGGCTATTTCTAGG
Source organism: uncultured Francisellaceae bacterium (assembly GCA_945956915.1). Taxonomy (GTDB): domain Bacteria; phylum Pseudomonadota; class Gammaproteobacteria; order UBA6186; family Azoamicaceae; genus CAMFJH01. The sequence goes on from CAMFJH010000013.1 coordinate 57,588, forward strand.
TCTTTATAGACGCCATCGCCCATTGCATAACAAAGACCTAAATTATATTGCGCTTCTGCCAATCCTTGATCAGAAGCTAGGATATAAAACTCAATGGCATTTTTGATATCTTTAGAAATACCATATCCCTTGTGATATGCAGCACCCAGCATATATTGAGCATGGGCATTACCTTGGAAAGCAGCCAGTTTAAAAAACTTTAAAGCTTTCTTTAAATCTTTAGGAAGACCAATACCATTATAATAACAACGTCCCAAATCATATTGTGCATCTGCATTGCCTTGATTAGCCGCCAAAGTGTATAACTCTACTGTTTTGGGAATATTTTTATCAAGCTCTACCCCTTCTTCATAATATTGCCCTAAAGCATGTTGAGCTTTAGCATTGCCGTTATGAGCTGCGAGACTATACAATTCTATTGCCATCTGCTTGTCTTTGGATACACCATAGCCCTGCTCATAACAATACCCTAAATAAAACTGTGCTTTCGCATCGCCCTGTTCACTGGCTAATCTGAAAAAATGAATGGCTTTTTTTAAATTTTTAGGTTCGTCATTACCCTGATAGTACTTTAAGCCAAGTTCATAATAATTATTCGCTTCATTAGAAACTTCTACTACAGGGGGATTTTTTTCAAGTTGATTGGCTTCTGTTATATTCATGCAAATAAGAGCTACAAAGGCTAGAGAGCACAATATGAAATTAAACTTACTAAGTATTTTCTTAAAAGAAAAGTTGGTAATATTTCCTATAAACACTTACTTGCTCCTATTTCAAACATCAAATAATCTAAGTCCTGATCATATCCGATTAACATCTAACAGTCAATAAACTTTCATAGCCTACAGGTGCTCCCGCTATAATTTCTGCAACAAAAGTTGCATAACTTAAATTTATACC
>CAMFJH010000014.1 GCA_945956915.1 uncultured Francisellaceae bacterium
GAAATGCCTCCTGAATTAGTACTAGGAAGTCCTTGAATTAAGCGCCAGCGACTAGATAGCATTTTAAATTACGAAAGTGAAGAAAAAGTTGCTTTAGAGCAACGTCTTGAATCAATTTATATGCAATTAAGCCGTGCTGAGCATACTAATATCAGAACTGGGGTTATGGAATATTTATTCAGCAAACTATCTAAATATCCGCTGGATATGCGTAGCAATGCAATTCACCATATGGATGTTGATTTGTTAACTAAATTTTATTTTCCAAAAACAGATAGGGATAAAGCAGATTTATTAAAGGAAATCGTTAAAGAAGGTGTTATGTATTACAAGGGTAGGCTTAATCATGAATATAATAAAAAATTTATTAAATTAATGGAATTAGAGTTTATTACTCTGGATGTTATGAAAGAGGTAATGGACAGTAAAGCCCTTCAATCAAATGAACAAGAATTTATGATTTCAGTATTGAATAATTTAGGTTCTAACACAGAAAGCCATTTGGACTTAGCAGCTGCTTTGCTTAAAAATAGTTATTTTTTAGAACTATTGAAGCCTGAAAGTAAAAAACAAATTTTTGACAAAATGAATAGCATCAATCAAAACATAGATGAGGTTGCAAGTGTTAATCCAAGCATCATTATTCATTATTATGATGTTAAACGAAATAGTAATACGAATGATAGTCCACAGATTTCTAATTTGTCTTTAGCCGAAGTGGAGCATGCTAAACAAGAAGCAAAAAAGGCGCAGGATGTATTTGAACACGCTGAAAAAATAGCTAAAGAAGCAGAAAAAACAGCCAAAGAAATGATGCTTATAGCTCAGCAAAAAGCTAATGAATCGGCATTACAATTGGAAAAACTACAATCTGCACGTAATATTTCAAAACAGACTTTACAATCAATATCAAAGCCTTTAGCTTCACAGGCAAAAAAAATCCCGCCCCCACCCCCACCGCTTTCTTTAAGCTCAGGGACAAAGAAACCACCGCCACCTCCCCCTCCCCCTGTACCTCAAGTATCGATTGCTAACTTAGAGCATCATGTGAGTACTGCAAGAAAAGAAGCTAAGCAAGCGATTGCGGAAGCTGAGAAAGCACGCATAAAAGCGACAAGACTGATTGCCGAAGCTAAAGTTGCAGCTGAGCAAGCAACTGTGCTTGCCAAAGCTGCAAATACAAAATCGTCGGTGAAAAAGCCACCGCCGCCACCGCCTCCTAAATTGAGACAATAGCAATTTTTAAATAATTATTTTGCTAAGCGATTTTGTACTTCACCTTTCATGATAAGCACATTCAGATCATCCCAGCCGCCAATAAGTTCATCGTCAAAAAATATTTCGGGTACAGTTTTTCGGCCTTTGGATTTGGCTAACATTTCTTCTAAGAAGGTTGAGTTTTTGCCTACATCTTTTTCTTCAAATGAAATGTTCATTTCTTTAAAATAGTGTTTAGCTTTATCACAATAAGGACAATAATCTTTAGTATAAATGGTAACGTGTTTCATTCTCTAGCTCCTGTATAGATTAAATCTTAAGCTATTATTATAAAGTAGACAGTGTTTTTTTGATATTTAAAAATCCTAAAAGTACAGAGGAGTTTGCTGGCGTGTCGTTATCGCTGAAACAAAGAGAGTTATTAGATACCTGCCAGGTGCCCGAGGACTTAGCAGAGTATATGGGGGGGCAGCTGGATGACAATGGCTTGCCTATAGAGTTTCATGCCCCTGATTTTTTGATGATTTTAACCGATCATTTAAAAGCTTCGGAAAGCTTATTGTCGGCCAAGCGTTTAGAATTAAAACAACTCGAAAGTGGTTATTTAACTTTTCCCACCCTCGAAGCTGCTAAAGCGGCTATCGATCAACTAGAGCAAAGAATAAAAATTGAATGGCTTTTTGCCAGCACGCTTTGGAAAGCTGTGGATAAAGTGGCTTCTAATTCGAAAGACTATGGCGTTTCATTACAACCCTTACATGTTCAATATGCGATTGATAAAAAAATGCTATCGGTGCTTGAAATTTTAAGATACGCCAAACCAGAATTCTTTAAGTTAAAACCTGTTCCTCCGGTCCGATATACGATTTCTGCTTGGGTGGGGATGATTTTAGGGGCAATTTTTGGACCCGCAGTGGGATGTATTGGTGCGATTAGACAATGCATCAAAGAAAAAAAGGGTTTTATGATAATCGTATATTTATTATTTTATGCATTAATTGGGCTAATAACGGGATGTGCGATGGCAGCTGTTACAGGATTTAGAGTGGGCAAAGAAACGGGTCATTTAGGTACCAGTTTGTTATTAGCGGTTCAGGCAGCTTATCTTAATCCTTTTAATCAATCACCGGGTACTAAAAATCAGCAAGCTGTAGAATTTTTAATACAAGAAAAATTATTTCACTTAGCTTGGCATCCTCATTAATAGGGGTTTTAAGTAGGGCCATAGAGTATCCAAAATAATAATTTGTGCTTCTGCCGTGGGATGTAAGCCATCAGATTGCATTAGGGCTGGATTGAGTGCGACTTTTTCCAATAAAAAGGGAACAATTGGCAAATCATTTTCTTTGCTAAGGTTTTTGAATACTTCTTCAAATCGCGATCGATAAACCGGCCCATAATTAACTGGTATTAGAAATCCTATTAATAAAATCTTGGCATGCGTTTTTTTGGATAAGCTAATCATTGCTTCTAAGTTCTTTTTCATTGCTTGGGTATTAAGACCGCGTAAGCCATCATTTGAACCAAGACCTATAATGATAATTTCAGGATGATACGCTTGAAGCAAACTCGGCAAGGCAGCAAGACCATTGCTTGTGGTGTTTCCACTGATACTGGCATTGATTATTTTATAATCCAGCCGATAACTCTGTAAACGATCCTGAAGTAGAGATACCCAACCTAGCTCGGGGTTAATGCCATGAGCTGCGCTTAAACTGTCGCCTATGATGAGAATAGTAGGAGACCCCATAACCAAACAGGGGAATGCGTATAAAGACAATAGCATTAGGATCTTGAGCATCATGAAAATTCACACCGAACACTTAAGTAAAAAGGTTTATCTGCAAACCGGAGAAACTCTTAGTATTTTAGAGGATATTTCGCTAAGTATCGAATCGGGGGAAATGCTCGGAATTCTTGGGGTATCTGGATCTGGAAAATCCACTTTACTAGGCTTACTGGCAGGCCTGGATTTGCCTACTGAAGGACAAGTATTCTGGAACCAAGTCAGTTTGCAACGTATGGATGAAGATAGGCGAGCAGCATTACGTTTGCATAACATGGGCTTTATTTTTCAAAATTTCGAGCTGATTAATTCCTATACAGCTTTAGAAAACGTTTTGTTAGCTTTAGAGTTAGCCGGGAAAACGAATGCTTATGATTTGGCTCTTAGGCATTTGTCTGAAGTGGGATTAAAAGAACGCTTAGATCATTATCCTAATCAATTGTCAGGAGGCGAACAACAAAGAGTTTCGATCGCCAGAGCCTTTTCTATACAGCCTAAAATACTATTTGCGGATGAACCCACTGGTAATTTAGATCAAAAAACCAGCCAAAATATTATTAGATTGCTAATGGATTTAAATAAAAAATATAAAACAACGATCATTTGTGTAACACACGATCAAGAGTTAACCAAAGTGTGTTCACGAACCTATCGTTTATCAGGCGGAAGGCTTGAATTGTGAACGCTAAATTTTTATTAAGAGATTTAAAAAGTGGTGAATTAAGCCTTTTGATTGCGACAATTGTGTTGGCTATTATGTATGTCAGTTCGGTTTTGCTTATCACGGAAGGTATCAAGAAGGGCCTGGATACTTCCGCAGAAAGTTTGTTGGGAGGAGATAGAGTCTTAAGTTCTCCTACACAAATTGATACAAGGTTTATTGAAAAAGCAAAGTCTTTGGGTATTAAAACAAGTGTAAATATTAGTTTTTTAACCATGTTGGTGCATGAAAACGATTTGGCTTTGGCCAGTATAAAAGCAGTAGAAGAGTCATATCCCTTAAAAGGTAATTTAGAAGGCAGTACTGCATTTGCAAGCGAAGGGATATTATTAACAGAACCCCCTGTCCCTGGAACCATATGGTTAGAATCGGAGTTATTTGCGCTATTAAATGTAAAACTACAAGATAGCATTATGATTGGTTCTGCTCAATTTAGAGTTGAAAAACTATTAACCCTAGATCCGATGCGAGGGAGTGAAGAATGGATAATAGCGCCCCGAGCCTTAATCAATAAAAAGGATGTTGAAAAAACAGGTGTTATTCAAGAGGGCAGTAGGCAGACTTATAGATTATTGCTCAGTGGCAATAAAAAAGCCATTGAATCGTATGAGCAATGGTTGGTGCCTCAGCTAAAACTCACCCAAACTTGGGCGGATCCTAAAAAGGCAAAGCCTATGATGGGTAATTTACTGGATCAAGGCCAATATTATTTAAGTTTAATCCTAATGCTCACCCTGGTGCTAGCGAGTGTAGCCATCTCTCAAGCCGCGCGCCGTTTTGCAATCCGACAGACAAATACCGTAGCTATTTTGCGGTGTTTTGGTGCACGTTTTGCTTGGATATTAAAACGTTTTATGCTTGAGATCAGTTGTTTAGCCTTTTTAGGTGGGTTACTGGGGTTTTGTTTAGGATTTGTGATTGCTGTGATAGCCAAACCTTATATCGTGCAAATTTTGCATCAACCCATTATATTAGGGTGGGAAATACCATTGACAATATCATTTTTAATTGTTTTGATATTATTAATCTTGTTTGCGCTACCACCTTTGTGGGCATTAAACTCAATAACACCCTTGAATATTCTAAGAGGAAGCTCGAATCTTTGGAAACGAGCACCTTCAAAGTTAATGCTAAGCTTAAGAAAAGTTTTAATTAGCAGTGTGGGAAGTTTGGGGATAGGTCTCAGATACGGTATCGCAAATTTTGTGCGCACACCTTGGCAAAGCAGTATCCAAATATTGGCATTTGCTTTAGTCATGTTATGCGCTTGGCTTTTATTTCTGCTGAAAACAGATTTGTTACAAACATGGCAACAACAACTGCCAAAGAATGCCCCCAATTATTTTGCGATTAACATCGATCCCAAAGATGTACAAGGGTTTCAACAAGCTTTGCAACAAAAATCGATACACCTTTCAGCCATTTATCCTATTGTAAGAGGACGATTAGGCAAAGTGAATAATGATCTTGTTATCATGGATGCAGAATCTAATCAAGAAGGTGTACGGCACTTGTATAGATTGCTAAATTTAAGTTATACCTTAACGTTACCAGAAGATAACAGGATCATACAAGGTACTTGGTTTGGGAAAGAAGACACTGGCAAACCAAAAATTGCTATAGAACAAGCCTTTGCAAAACGTATGGGTATTAAACTGCATGATCAATTAAGCTTTGAAGTAGGAGAAAAACACATTCAAGCCGAAGTGACTGCTATACGTTCAGTGCGATGGGATTCCTTTAATCCCAACTTTTTTATTATGTTCCCACCTGGTTTGATAGATGAATTTCCAAAAACCTATATCAGCAGTTTTTATCTGCCTAATCAAGAGTTAAGCTTTTTAAGAACCTTAATTAGACAATTTCCTGATATTAATTTAATCAATACAACTATGATTTTAAAACAGTTTGGAAATATTGTTCAAACTTTAACAAGGGTTATACATTATTTCTGGATTTTTATGGTGATGATGGCTTTGATTTTATTGTGGTGTGCGGTTATTATTAACCAAGATGAAAGGCAGAGGCATGCCGCTTTATTTAGAGCTATTGGTGCAAGTAATAAAACCGTGATAAGAATTATGCTATCGGAATTTGCTTTACTGGGATTCAGTGCTGGTTTAATAGCCATCATAGGTGCGAATATCATTTTTGCATGGCTGGCAAGCGATTTGTTTAATTTATCCTATCAATTCAGTATCAAAATCCTGCTTGCAGGGCCCCTGCTAGGTATCGTGTTAGTCTCTGCAGCAGGTTGGTTGGGTTCTCGTGCAATATTATCTACACCGCCTGCCAAATTGTTGTCTGCAGGCTAAATTAAACGGGCGTCACAAATAATAAATAATATATGACATAGAGCCAGCTAAATATTCCATGTACAATCGCCCATAATACAGAATGATTGACATTAAATGAAATGGCCATGGCCAGCGCACTTCCAAAAGAAGTACCATGAATAATAAATTGCTTTGTATAATACATAGCTGGGTTCCTTTATAAAAACCACAAAGAATATAAAAAGATTGTATATTAAGATTAGTTAAGATTTGTACAAATGTCTATGCATTATTTTCTTGGAACCATTGTTCTAGTAAAATAGCGGCTGCCATTGCATTAATATCTTGAATGTGTTTATTTTTTTTGCTTTGCTTGGTGTGCAAGTTGGGTTTTAAACGATTTTTGGCTTCCCAAGTACTTAAGCGCTCGTCTACTGGGTAGATGGGTAAATTCGTGTGATGATGTAGGCGCTTAGCAAATTTGCGTGCACAATGGGTGAGTAATTGCTCAGAATCATCCATATTAAGGGGTATACCCACCACGATGCCGCTTACGGACCAGTGAGTGATCAGTTTATCAATATCAGCCCAATTGGGGATACCATCGCTTGCTCGAATGGTTGTTAAAGGCGTTGCGGTTTGAGTTAAGGGTTGACCTATGGCAACACCGATGTGTTTCATCCCAAAATCAAAGGCTAAAAGTTGCATTAGGCTTGTGCCAATTGTGCAAGACAATCCAGCACTCTACCGCAAATATCCAAATTGAATTGTGCTTCTAACTCTCGTACACAGGTAGGACTGGTGACATTGATTTCGGTTAAATATTCCCCAATCACATCGATGCCTACGAACAGTAAACCCTTTTCGCGCAGTACAGGGCCCACTTGAGAGCAAATCCATAGATCACGTTCGTTTAATTTGACGCCTATACCAGTACCACCGGCTGCTAAATTACCTCTAAATTGCCCATCTTGTGGAATGCGCGCCAGTGCGTAAGGCATGGGTTCACCATTGACTAAAATAATTCGCTTATCGCCTTCATCGGTTATTTCAGGAATGTATCGTTGAACCATGATGGGGCGTGTGCCCTGTAGGGTTAGTATTTCTATAATCACAGTTAAATTGGGATCAGCCGCATGCGATTTAAAAATATTCGTGCCCCCCATGCTGTCTAGAGGTTTTAAAACAACCATGTCTTGCTCTTGAATAAAAGCTTTGAGTTGTTTTTCAGAAGCAGAAACCAGAGTTGGGGCCATACATTGTGGAAACCAAGTGGCAAATAATTTTTCGTTGGCATCTCTTAAGCTTTGGGGCTTATTAACGACTAGAGTCCCGTTTTGTTCTGCATGATCCAGCATATTGGTTGTGTAAATATATTCTAAATCTACAGGAGGATCTTTGCGCATTAAAATGATATCAAATTGATCCAAGGGATGTTCTATAGAAGGGCTTAAGGTATAATAATCTGTCAGTTTGTCCTCTACTTCTATAAGGCTGGCTTCACCCCAAGCTCGACCATATTTTAAAAATAGATGTTTGGGTTCCAAGTAATACAAATCCCAGTCATAAGATTGGGCTTTGAGTAGCAAAGCAAAAGTAGTGTCTGTTTTGGGGTTAATCTCCGAGATGGGATCCATAATGACACCCACTGTTAATTTTTCTGCCATAAAATAATCCCCAAAAGTTGTGTATCTATAAATTTTACAGCTCAGTATAGACACACGCAAGTTGTGATTTTATCGAAAAAGGTCATCAAACTTACTAAGTTTTGAATGTATTTACAACTCATATCAACCTAACACAGGTCGACATAACACAGGTTAACCTGAGTTATAAGATTGTAACTTAGGTTAACCTGAGTTAGAATATAAAGAATGATTGTAGTGAAAGGAGTGTTATATGCGTCCCAGAGATTATTTCCCATTAGGTTTAGCAGAAGGAGAAGCCTTTTGTAACCGTGTACATGAAACACAAGTGTTGGTCGAAAATATTCGTAATGTAAAACATTCGCTCATTGTTGCAACTCGTAAATATGGAAAATCTAGCCTTGTTCAGCATGCATTGCATACAACTAAAGTTCCCCATACAGAGATTGACTTCTTTTTAGCAAGTAATGAGAAAAGTATTGAAACATACATTTTAAACGGTGTAATTGATTTAGTAGGTAAAGCACTGGGACCATTCGACAAACTGATTTCTTCTATTAAAAGGTATGTAAAACACCTTAAACCCAAGTTGGAAATTGCAGAGATTATTAAATTAGAATTTGCTACTGACAACATTGCGGATTCAGCAATGAATGTTAAAGAAGCTTTAATGATGTTAGAAAAATTATTAGAAGAAAAAAATAAACAGGCAGTCCTTTGGTTAGATGAGTTCCAAATGGTTGGGCACATTAGCAATGGGGTTGCAATGGAAGCTGCAATTCGACATGTCGCACAAAAAACGAAAAATTTAATGATTATTTTTTCGGGAAGCAATCGGCGTATGCTGTTGAATATGTTTGAAGATGATACAAAGCCTCTGTATAAACTTTGTTGGAAAATTGAATTGAATAGAATTTCAGAGCAGCATTATCGTGAACATTTGCAAAAAGTTGCTAAACTTTTTTGGAAAAAATCTTTGCCTGAAAGCTTAGAAACAGTGCTGTTGGAGTTGTCGGAAAGACATCCTTATTATCTGAATAAATTATGTGATAGAATATGGAGCTATTTTCCAAAAACATTGCCGACAATAGAAGATGCCTATGATGCTTGGCAAGAGATTTTAGATGAAGAGAAAAGTGATATAGTGAAAGAAATTTCTCTTCTTTCACCCAATCAAAAAAAGGTATTAATTTTTTTAGCTAAAGGTGAAACGCCTTTGATGAGCTCTAAAAAAGTGATCCTAGAATTGGAAATAACGAGTAGTTCTATCCTGCTTGTTTTGCAGGCACTGGAAGCAAAAGATATCATTGAAAAATTGGAAATAGGGTATCGGATTGTCAATCCGGTTTTAAAGCATTATGCTCTAAAATAGAAAAATAATATATCAGCTGGCGGGAGATTTTAAAATCTGATTTGCGTACATTTCTACCATGGCTTTATAACCACTCAATACAGCGCCTTCAAGTGTTGCAGGATAACCCGTTTGAGTATAATCACCAGCCAAATAAAGATTAGAAATTGGTGTTTTTTGAGTAGGACGTAATTTTTCTACATCTACTGCACAAGAAAAAGCTGCTTGTTTTTCAGTAATAATTTTATAATGAATAGGTTTCAAATCGATATAAGGTTTTATTTCTTCTATAATTTTTTCAACAAGCGCTGTGTGCGATAACTCTTGATGTGGGCCATTGCCGGAAATAATGACGCTGACTATGTTGGGGTCTTCACAGAGTGTTCTATCAAAAACCCATTGCCCAGTTGTGCCTATTAAGCCAATAAGAGGATGAGGCAAAAAAATCGCTGAGGAAAACTGTAAATAGACAGTCGTAATCGGTTGATGTTGCATTTGTTGAAGTTGATTTTGAACTTCAAAGAGAGCGGGAATAGGTTGAATAACTTTAAGTGTTGTTTTGGCAGAGGTTGCTAGAATCAATTGGTCAGCTCGCCATCTATGTGTTTGAGTTGAAGCACCTATACATTGATTATTGTCTAGATCTAGCGTTTGAATTCTTTGATTAAAAATGATTTCATGTCCCTTTGATTTTAAGTAATCAATAGCAGGAATGGGGAGTAATTGACTTAAATCCTTTTTGGGGTATAGCCAGTGTGAAAAAGATTGCGTTTGTTTAAATACCTGTTTAAATACATTGAGAAATACATGTGTAGAAGCTTCGCTGATAGGTGTGGTTAGCGCGGCTAACACAAGGGGTTCCCAAAAAATGCGAATTAAATGATCGGATTGATGCTGACTTTTTAAAAAATCTAGGACCGCCAGATCTCGAGCAGGGTACTTGGAATGATAAAAACGAAAAACTTGCATTTTTTCAGATAGGCTAAAGCCTTTTGCTTTTAAAAGACCAAAAAGTAAATGCAGCGGAGCAGGAGATGTTTTGAGATTTAATCTTTGTTGGGAAGTGTAAAAATTAAAAGGCATGCGTTTTAAAACTTTATTTTCAGGAATTTTAAGAATATCTAACAATTTTAAAAAATGTTGATAAGCGCCCATCAAAACATGTTGCCCATTATCGACTGTTTTTGTTCCAAAAGACACTGAACGCGCTCGACCACCTGCTTGGGGGGCAGCTTCAAGTACGGTAATACGCGTGTTATCTTTTTGGGCAAGGTGAATCGCGGCAGAAAGACCTGCCCATCCAGCACCAATGATTAGGGTGTGCATGGTTTTTTTATTTGCCTAGAAGTACGCCAAGCTATCCATAATTTTCTAAGAGGTGTCAAGGCGATACGCTGATGCAAGACTTGGAAATTAGATTTTTCAATTTCAGTTAATAAACAAAAATAAATTTTTGCCATAATAAGACCACTGCGTTGATTATACTGCTCTTCAGGGGGTAATAACTGTAAGGCTTTTTCATAATAAGTTTTGGCACGTGCACTTTGGTATTGCATTAAAGCACTAAAGTTTTCTGAATACTGTTGGGTTGCCAATTCTTTTGCTTGTACAGAAAATCTATTCAATTCTTCTTCAGGGATATAAATTCGACCGCGTTTGGCATCTTCGCCTACATCACGAATGATGTTTACCAATTGTAAAGCCAAGCCTAGATTTTTTGCATATTCTAAAGTTTGAGGGTTTTGCATGCCGAAAATTTCTACAGCCAGTAATCCTACCGTACTGGCAACACAATGACAATACAAACGCAAATCTTCAAAAGTTTGATACCCTTGATATTGTAAATCCATTTGCATGCCTTGTAATATTTCCAGAAATAATATTTTTTTGAGATCAAATTGTTTTAGAGCAGTCAATAAAGCTTTGCCAACAGGATGTTGAGGGATGCCTGTATAGACCCTTTCGATTTCTGAATGCCAAAAAAGTAGTTTTTGTTCTGCGATGGTTTTATCGGTGCCATTGTCTACAATATCATCCACTTCACGACAAAAAGCATAGACAGCAATAATGGCTTGTTGTGCCATCTCGGGTAAGAATAAAAAACTGTAATAAAAACTAGACCCGCTCTGAGCAGCTTTTTTTCGGCAGTAATGATCTTCAGGACTGATTTTCATTTGCTCACCTTAACATATAATTCTGATACTGGCAAGATAGAGCATGCCATAAGATCGTAGGCAAATGTTTATATCCTATTGTAGGTCTTTGATAGACATTTTGTCTTGCATTTAATTGTTTGAGCATTATTTTGGCACAGACTATCATCATTCGAATTTCGTATCCAAAAATTCCCGGCAAATGTTTACCTAATTCTGCACCTTTTTGAATAAAATCATTTGCTAACACCCATTGGTTTTGAATTAAGAGATTTATTTGGGCATTTAGTTTAGCAGCTTGAAGATCTTGTTTGCTAACAGCTAAGGCTTGCATTTGATCTTGGGGCAAATAATAGCGATTACGAAATTGGATATCCGATTTTAAATCCTGTAAAAAATTAATTAATTGCAAAGCAGTACAAATATGATCAGAGGCTAATAAGTTTTTCTCAGTATCTTGATGCGTTAAATGCAATAACAAACGTCCAACAGGATTGGCTGAATATTGGCAGTATTCTAAAATTTCTTGAACATTGGCATAGTCGGGTTTTAATACATCTTGTTTAAAAGCTTTTAATAAATCAAAAAATAAATCAATCGGTAGTTGATGGGTGCGAATCGTATCTTCTAAAGCAATAAATAAGGTATCTTTAACAGGAGTATGATTTTGAATATATTCAAGTTGTTGCCAGTAGTTATCTAATAAAGCTAAACGTTCTTGCGGCGTGAAATCTCCTTCATCGGCAATGTCATCCGCAGTTCTTGCAAATGCATAAATAACGGCAATAGGGCGACGTAGTTTTTTTGCTAATAGGCGTGAGGCTACTGGAAAATTTTCATAATGTGAACGTGCAAGGACTTCACAAGATTGATAGGCATTTTCTAGATTAAGCGCATCTGCTGATAATATCATGGTATTATTTTGAATTAAGTAGCCATTTTTTTTGTAAATAAGGCCAAATTTCGGTGGCGTGGTGAACATAGTGATCCGCCTCCCAATTTAAAGCCTCTTCAATGCTGTCGATGTAACCAAACAAAGCACCGATGGTAAACATGCCTGCGGCTTTTCCAGCTTCAATATCACGTGCCGCATCGCCAATATAAATACAGTGTTCAGGCTGAACTGCCATTTTTTTGCAAGCGTATAGTAAGGGTTCGGGGTGAGGTTTACTATTAGGCGTTGTATCACCACTGACGATGCATGCTGCTTTATGAGATAATTGTAAACGCTCCATAAGCGGATTCGTTAAAAATGCGGGTTTGTTTGTGACAATACCCCAAGCAATTTGGTGATTTTCTAAGTGATCTAATAATTCTAATATTCCCGGAAAAGGCAGAGCATGAATAGCTAATTGTTCTTGATAGAGTTTTATACACTGCTGTACAACAGCGGCATAAGTGGGATCTGTAGGTTTTAGCCCAAAACCTGTATACAGCATAGCCTCAACACCGTGAGAAACAGTAGGGCGTATAATTTCAATACTAAGAGGTGGTTTATCAAACGAGGTACGCAGAGTATTAATCGCGTAGGCGAAATCGGGTGCTGTATCTAATAAAGTGCCGTCTAAATCAAAGAGTAGGGTCATTAAATGCCTCAAAAAATATAGATTACAAGGAGTATGGCTTAGAGTAACATTACAGAGCCTTATTTAAAATAGCTTAAAAAATTTGCTTTTTGCTTTTAATGAGTTTAAACTATAACCAGTCAGACCGGTTATATGAGGTGCGTTATGTCTATTTGGCAATCCCAGGAAGCAAAGGCTCACTTTAGTGAATTTGTACGTGCTTGTGTGTCTGAAGGCCCACAGATTGTTTCTGTACGTGGTATACAAGAAGCCGTTCTAATATCAAAAAAAGATTATGATAACCTTGTAGGTACACCTTTAACCTTTTTAGAATTTATAGCAAAATCACCTCTAAAAGGTATTGCATTAGACATAGAAAGAGATAAATCCAGTGATAGAGATATTGAATTATGAGTTATCTTATTGATACCAATGTGCTATCTGAAACATTCAAACCGATGCCAAATCCCCAAGTTATTCAATGGTTCTCGAAGGTGCCTTCCGATGCCTTATTTATCAGTGTTTTAACCTTAGGTGAAATTAGAAAAGGTATAGAAAAACTAAATAGCAATGTACGAAAAAATGAGTTTATCATTTGGCTTGAGCATGATATTGTGGTATGGTTTGGATCACGAATAATACCAATTAATTCGGAGGTTGCAGATCGCTGGGGACATATGATGGCTCATTCCGAGCGTACACTTCCAGCAATTGATGGATTACTAGCAGCTACTGCTTTTACACATAATTTAAAAATTGTAACACGCAATATTAAAGATTTTATTATCCCAGGCTTAGAAGTGATTAATCCATTTGATCTATAAAGTTTCCAGGGCCAGCTAACTAGATAATTTAATTCTTGGATTTTGAATGTCTTCTAAACCTAATTTCGGATATAATCATTTTTATATTCTTAAATCTTGGGCTATAAAAATCAAAGGGTGATGCGTATGGATGATGTACAAGCTTGTAATAGCCAACAGGGTTCATTAATGACGACTCGTCGTTTTTTACCTTTGTTTATCACGCAGTTCTTAGGTGCATTTAATGATAATGTTTTAAAAAATGCGATCATTATCCTGATTACCTATCGTGTGGGGCAAGCTGCAAGTTTGAGTGCATCTCAGCTGATTTCCTTGGCTGCTGGTATATTTATTTTGCCTTTCTTTTTATTTTCAGCAACAGCAGGACAACTTGCCGATAAATACGAGAAAGCCAAGTTGATTGGCATCATAAAATTTTTTGAAATTATGGTTATGTTGCTTGCAACATTTGGCTTTTTTTATCAAAGTCTGAGTATTCTTCTTTCTGCTTTATTTTTAATCGGTATTCAAGCAAGCTTTTTTGGGCCTTTGAAATATGCAATCTTGCCTGAGCAAATTGATAATCATCAACTGGTGTCTGCCAATGGCCTAATTGAAGCCGGAACATTTATTGGTATTTTACTGGGTTCTTTGACGGGTGGATTATTAGTATTGGCTCCGGGTGGCAGTTATATTATTTCCTTCATTATAGTGGGCATCGCGATTACTGGGTTCATCAGCAGTTTGTATATCCCCAAATCAGAAGTACAGACGCATCAAGTTACTCTCAGTATAAATGGCTTTGCTGAAACCTTAAGTCTTATTCGATATACCAAAAAATACCCTAATCTGTACATCACTATTTTGGGTATTTCATGGTTTTGGTTATTAGGCTCAGTATTTATGTCTTTGTTTCCCATTATTACTAAAGATTTGATTGGTGCTAATGAAACAGTTTCTACGCTTTTTATCGCAATATTTTCTGTTGGTATTGCCTTGGGGTCCTTATTATGCAACCGCGTTGTGCAGGGTAAAAATCAAATTACTTACATTCCTTTGGGCGCTTTAGGCATGACTGTTTTTATACTCGATCTTTATTTTGCCTTGCCCTCGTTATCGGTACCTAAAGACTCTTTGATAGGCTTAGGCAGTTTTTGGGGTAGCCTAAACAATATTCATATTGCGATTGATTTACTGATGGTTGCTGTTTTTGGTGGTTTATATACTGTACCCCTTTATACATTGTTACAACAAAAAAGCGAAAGCTCGCATCGGGCACGTGTAATAGCTTCTAATAATATTTACAACGCATTATTTATGGTAGTGGGTGCCATCTTCACGATGTTGCTGCTAAAGTTATTTCAGGTGAATACTTTATTTTTAATTTTGGGTCTATCTTCAGCTTTTGTCACTGTTTACATTTGTAAATTGTTACCTGATCATTTAATCAAAGCTTTGTTTATTTGGATTTTAAAAGCCATCTATAAAGTAAAAGTAGAAGGTCTTGAAAATTTTGAAAATGCAGGCAAACGTTTAGTGATTGTAGCCAATCACACTTCTTATTTAGATGGGCTTTTATTGGCAAGTTTCTTGCCTGAAAAGCTGAATTATGCTGTTGATAGTTATACTGCTGAAAAATGGTGGGTTAAATTATTTTTAAAAATGGTTAATTTCTTCCCACTAAACCCAACCAATCCTATGGCTATAAAATCGTTGATTGATTTTGTTAAGAAAGACAATAAATGTGTGATTTTCCCTGAAGGCCGCCTGACAATGACGGGGGCTTTGATGAAAATATATGAAGGGCCGGGGTTAATCGTGGATAAGGCCGATGCACAATTATTGCCTATTTGTATTCAAGGTGCGCAATTCACTCCTTTTTCTCGTTTAAGAGGCAAAGTAAGCATTCGATTTTTTTCTCCGATTACGATTTCTATTTTCCCTCCTCAATCCTTAGATATAGATCCTTTGATTAAAGGCAGAGAACGAAGACAAATATTAAGTACAAAACTATATGATCTAATGACACGCACCTTATTCGAGTGTAGTGATTATAAAAGAACCCTTTTTGATGCTCTAATAGATGCAAAAGAAACACATGGGCGTGCTTATTCTGTTATAGAAGATGTAGAGCGTAAACCTACAAATTATCAACAATTGATAACACGCAGTTTTATTTTGGGCAATTTAATGGCAACTCAAACCAAAGCCGGTGAAAGTGTGGGCATTTTATTGCCTAATATGATTTCTAGCGTTTTAACTTTTTTTGGTTTACAAGCCTATTGCCGCATTCCAGCGATGTTGAATTTTTCATCAGGTATTAAGAACGTACTGATAGCCTGTCAAACGGCGTGTATTAAGACGGTATATACTTCTATTAAGTTTGTAGAATTAGCAAAACTGACAGAGATGGTAAAAGCTTTGCAGGAGGCAGGCATAGTTGTTATTTATTTAGAAGATGCTCGCGATAAAGTAGGCTTGTTTAAAAAACTAAAAGGCCTAATAATGGCTCAATTTCCTAGGCTTTCGTATTTTTGGATAAATTATTCTAAAAGCATGGCTAATTTGCGTGATCCCAGTGCGGCTGCAGTTATTTTGTTTACTTCCGGATCAGAAGGCACGCCTAAGGGCGTTGTGTTATCACATACTAACATTCAAGCTAATCGCTTTCAATTAAGTGCCTGCATAGACTTTACAAGCAATGACAAAATATTTAATGCCTTGCCTATTTTCCATTCTTTTGGATTAACAGCAGGGATGTTATTGCCTTTATTATCGGGTGTGCATATGTTTTTATATCCATCACCTTTGCATTATCGCATTATTCCAGAGTTATCTTACGATACCAATGCCACTATTTTGTTTGGAACGAATACTTTTTTATCAGCTTATGCAAGATGCGCACATGCCTATGATTTTTATAGTATTCGTTATGTCTTTGCGGGTGCTGAAAAGCTGCAATCAGACACACATTTGTCTTGGTTAGAAAAATTTGGTGTGCGTATTTTTGAAGGCTATGGTGCAACCGAAACTTCTCCGGTCTTATCGATGAATACCCCCATGCATTCTAAAACAGGCACAGTTGGACGCTTCTTACCCGCCATACGGTATCAATTAGAGCCAGTGCCAGGCCTTGAAGAAGGTGGTGCCTTAAAGGTCTCGGGCCCTAATATCATGAAAGGGTATTTATTAGCGGATAATCCGGGTGTGCTTGTGCCTTTAGCGGATAAGTGGTATAGCACCGGGGATATCGTAAGCATAGATACAATGGGGTATATTAGCATCCAAGGACGGGTCAAACGTTTTGCGAAGATTTCTGGCGAAATGGTTTCTTTGCCCATGGTAGAAAGCGAAATATTTCGTTTATGGCCAGAGGCTCAACATGCGGTTATCAGCGTGCCAGATGAAAAAAAGGGTGAGCAAATTATTTTAATCACAACACAAACAGAAGCCACGCGCGATAAAATTATTCAACATGCCAAAGCCAATCAAATGGCTGATGTAGCTATTCCTAAAAAAATAGTTATTATAAGAAGTATTCCGCTCTTGGGTACTGGAAAAGTGGATTATACAACTTTGAAAGAAAATTACTTATTATCCATTTCAGAATCTACAGCCAAATCTGATTCAAAAAGTATGGAATTAGATACAGAAGTTGTTTAATTCAATTTATAAATACTAAAAGTGAGTTTCTAAATTATTTTCACCCCATAAGCCAAATAATTGACAGAGACATCTTCTTGAAGGGATGCACTGCGGCTGAAGGGGTTGTAGTGCATGCCTTGCAGATCTTTGAGGCTTAGGCCTACATTTTCTAAGCAGGTATTGAGTTCAGAAGGTTTAATAAATTGATCGTAAGTATGAGTTCCTTTGGGTAGTAATTTTAAAAGGTATTCAGCCCCAAGGATAGCAAGTGCATAAGATTTAGGAGTGCGGTTTAGGGTAGAAAGAAACACTTGACCATTAGGTTTTAATAGAGTGCTGATGGCGTGAATAAGGGATTGGGGATCAGGCACATGTTCCAGTAGCTCCATGCAGGTAATGATGTCAAATTTTGCGGGGTGATGTTTAGCAAAATCTTCTGCGGTAGAAATATAATATTGAATAGGGTCTAAATCGGCAATTTCTTGTTGATGTTCTTGCGCGACTTTGATCAGCATAGAGGCTGCATCAATGCCGGTGACAAGAGCACCTTCTGCTTGTAAGCGTTCTGTTAAAATACCACCACCGCAACCAATATCCAATACTTGCTTATTGTCCAGTTGACAATGTTGTTTGATAAATTGAACACGCGTTGGATTCAGATCGTGTAAAGGTTTGCAGGGTCCATTTTTATCCCACCAATGTGGGGCCATGGCTTCGAACTGTTCAATTTCTAAGTCGCTTAAGTTTCCGTCTTTCATTGAGCAATTGTTACACAAATCACCCCAAAAGTCTCTTAAATATGTAGGTGTTCAGCGCCAATCTTTTGTTTGGTGATAAATCAAATGCGAATGTACACATATTTTGAATGTAAAGAGATTTGGCTGGATACAGCGCGGCAGGCATCCAAGGATTATGGGTTGTCTAGGACACATAAATCATAAGTCATTTGAGCATCGGGATGACCACCAACAGCTGCTTTTTGTAACCAGTGGCGAGCCAGCAAAAGATCTTTGGGGAGTTTTTTACCTTCTAGATAAAGACAACCCACTTTATATTGAGCATTCGCATCACCTTGCAGAGCGGCTTTTTGTAGCCATTCAAAGCCGCGCTCAAATTCTTTAGGTGTGGTATAACCTTCGCACAGTATTGCGCCCAAATTAAACTGTGCCTTTTGATGCCCTTGTGCTGCTGCTTGTTCATACCAGTAAAGCGCTTGTTCTGAGTTTTGTTTTAAAGTGTCGCCGGTATGGTATTGTACAGCAAGCTTAAATTGTTCTTCGGCTTGTGTAGGGCCTTCTGCGCCAAACACCGGACGCAGACATAAAGCAATCACAATAAAAGGCACACCAAATATCAGCATAAATAATTTAAAAGCTTGGTTAGGATTTTGCATATTACATTCGCTCCAATGGTTTTAGTCCCAGTAACAATAATCCTTGATACATGACATCCGATACCGCTTTGCAAAGCAGTAAACGAGAGTTTTGTTCTTGTGTTCCTTCAACTCGGCAGTGGTGGAAAAAAAGATGAAATTTTTCAGCCAAATTAAACAAGTAATCGGTTAATCGGCTGGGTAACAATTCTTGAATGGTTTTTTCAAGAACCTCGCTAAATGCTAATGTTTGTAAGCCTAAGGCAATTTCGCTAGCTTCGATTAATCGTATTTGTTCCCCAGATTGCAATAAAGCAGGCATGTCGACTTGTGTTTTTCGTTGCAAGCTTTGAATGCGCACATAAGCGTATGAAATAAAGGCAGCTGTGTTGCCTTCAAATTTTAGCATTTTTTCATAACTGAACACATAATCGCTAACACGATTGCAAGATAAATCTGCATATTTAATAGCATTGATGCCTAAGATTTGCGCAGAAGCGCAAATGCTTTCTTTATCACGAGGATTATCTGCATATTGATCGCGTTCAATGAGTAGGTCTTGTGATTGTTGAACTGCGACATCCAGTAAATCCATGAGCTTTTCAGTGTCTCCGGATCGGGTTTTAAATTTTTTGCCATCAGGGCCTAAGACCATACCAAAAGGAACATGATCAATTTGGATTTTGGAGGGAGAATAATAGCCTGCTTTTTCACAGACTTTAAAGATCATCTCAAAATGTTGTGCTTGTCCTGCGTCGGTAACGTAAATCAACCAATCGGCTTTTTCTTCTTCAACGCGATGCTTAAGTGAAGCAATATCCGTGGTGGCGTAATTGTATCCACCATCGGATTTTTTAACGATAAGCGGCAAAGCTTCGCCTTCTCTGTTGGTATACCCTTCTAAATAAACACATTGGGCGCCCTCTGAAATGCTTAATAATTTTTTCTTGTCTAATTCATCAATGATTTGTGAAAGATGAGGGTTGTAAAAAGATTCTCCACGTTCTGTTAATTGTTGAATATCTAGGCAATCGTAAATGGCTTGATAAGAAAGCCTGGACATTTCACAAATACCTTCCCAGATCTCTAAGGATTGAGCATCGCCTCTTTGGAGGGCAATCACTTCCTGTTGGGCGGTTTTTTTGAAATCAGGATCCGCATCAAAACGTTGTTTAGAAGCTTTGTACCATTTAACGAGTTCAGTTAAGGGAGCATCGATACTTTTGTGTTCTGCTTTAATGTAAGCAATCAGCATACCAAATTGGGTACCCCAGTCACCCACATGATTTAAGCCCAAAACAGTATGTCCTGCGTATCGAAGTATCCTGGCAAGACAGTCGCCAATGACGGTGGAGCGCAAATGTCCTACATGCATTTCTTTGGCTATGTTGGGAGAAGAGTAATCGATAACGATTTTTAAGGGCTTAGAGGCCTGTGCAAATCCTAGACGTGGATCATGAAGTTGTTTGTTTAGTTCGATAGATAAATATTTAGGGTTAAGCCAGAAATTAATAAATCCAGGCCCTGCGATAGAAATTTGGCTAAAAAGTGCAGGTGTTTGGTCTAGAGAAAGTTTTTCTAAAACCGTTTTGAGTTTTTCTGCAATGGCTCTGGGATTTTGATTCAAAATTTTAGTTAGTTTCATGGCGCTATTGCATTGATAGTGACCATATTGTTCTTGGGTGGATTCGGTGATGGCTATTAAATCAGGCGAGATTGCAGTCGAGTCTGGGAAGGCTTCGCCTAGCCCTTTCTTGCATAACCTTTTGATTAAATTAGTAAAATCCATTAATTAACTCCTGCGTCTGCTGGCATAAAATAATATAAGTTAGAAAGCTATGATACCTGAATAGTCTTAATTTTGTCAAGAGGCCCTTGACCTTAAAAGCCTAGGCATTTAAACAAAGTTAAAGAGACAATAGCCCTGAATCTATGGTATCATTTGAGGGTCTATATTGACTATGTTGTGTTTATTGTGTGCTGATATCAGGAGTTTGTATGGCCGAGATTGCCAAAGAAATTACCCCCGTTAATATTGAAATGGAATTAAAACAATCGTATTTAGATTATGCCATGAGTATTATCGTGGGCCGTGCATTGCCCGATGCCCGAGATGGGCTAAAACCTGTTCATAGGCGTGTGCTCTATGCCATGAGCGAATTGGGGAATGAATGGAATAAAGCCTATAAAAAATCCGCTAGAGTTGTGGGCGATGTGATTGGTAAATACCATCCTCATGGCGAATCTGCAGTTTACGACAGCTTAGTGCGTATGGCTCAACCTTTTTCGATGCGATACATGCTGATTGATGGGCAAGGAAACTTTGGCTCTGTGGATGGCGATCCACCGGCAGCCATGCGATACACAGAAGTGCGAATGGCTAAGATTGCTGCGCATTTATTAAACGATTTGGATAAAGATACTGTTGATTTCTACCCCAATTACGATGAATCTGAGATTCAACCAGCTGTGTTACCTGCAAGAATTCCCAATTTATTGGTAAATGGCGGTTCGGGTATTGCTGTGGGTATGGCGACGAATATACCGCCTCATAATTTAGCCGAAGTGATAGATGCTTGTTTAGCTTTTATTGAAAATGAAGAGATTAGCATTGAT
Organism: uncultured Francisellaceae bacterium; assembly: GCA_945956915.1. Taxonomy (GTDB): domain Bacteria; phylum Pseudomonadota; class Gammaproteobacteria; order UBA6186; family Azoamicaceae; genus CAMFJH01. The sequence continues at coordinate 21,153 of CAMFJH010000014.1, forward strand.
GGCTTAATGAAATTTATTCCAGGTCCTGATTTTCCCACCGCAGGTATTATCAATGGTCGTGCAGGTATCGTTGAAGGATACCGAACAGGGCGTGGCCGTATTTATGTGCGTGCAAGAACGCGTATCGAAATCGATGAAAAAACCTCCAAAGAATCGATTATCATTGAAGAATTACCTTACCAAGTGAATAAGGCTCGTTTGATAGAAAAAATTGCCGAGCTTGTGAAAGAAAAAAAATTAGAAGGCATTACTGCGCTAAGAGATGAATCCGATAAAGACGGTATGCGAGTTGTGATAGAGCTGCGCAGAGGTGATTCTGCAGAAGTCATGATCAATAATTTATATTCTCAAACCCAGTTACAAGTGGTATTTGGGATTAACATGGTTGCTTTAATCGATGGACAACCGCGCACTTTAAATTTAAAAGAATTAATCGATTGTTTTGTTAAACACCGAAGACAAGTTGTTTCTAGGCGTACTGCTTTTGAATTACGTAAATCCCGCGATCGTGCGCATGTATTAGAAGGTTTGGGTGTAGCATTGGCAAATATTGATCCCGTGATTGCTTTAATTAAGGCATCGCCCAATCCTGCCGAAGCCAAAGAAGGATTGATGGGTAAGCTATGGGCGTCTGGAATTGTGGCAGATATGTTAAACCGCGCAGGTTCTGATATTTGTAGACCTGATAATTTAGATACGGTTTTTGGATTACAATCTTCAGGCTATCGATTGTCCCCTGTACAAGCACAAGCGATATTGGATTTACGATTACATCGTTTAACAGGTTTAGAACAAGATAAAATTATTGAAGAATACAAAGCGATTATTGTGGTTATTCAAGATTTGCTGGACATTTTAGGCTCCCATGCACGTTTGATGGAAGTTATTCGGGATGAGCTGATTGACATCAAGCAAGAATTTGGTGATAAACGTCGTACTGAAATTTTATCGCATTATTCAGATTTATCGACCGAAGACTTAATTACTGAAGAAGATAGGGTCGTAACTTTATCTTTTGGCGGTTATGTAAAAGCACAGCCATTGACCAGTTATCAGGCACAACGTAGAGGTGGCAAGGGCAAGGCTGCTACCAAAGTGAAGGAAGAGGATACGGTTGATAAATTAGTCATTGCTAACACACATGATACTTTATTGTGTTTCTCAAGCGTTGGAAAAGTGTATTGGATGAAGGTATATGATATTCCTGTTGCAGGACGTACTTCTCAAGGCCGTCCTATTGTGAATTTATTGCCATTACAAGCCAATGAACGCATCAGTGCTGTGTTGCCTATTCGAGAATATGAAGAAAATAAAATGGTCTTTATGGCGACTCAAAACGGAACTGTTAAAAAAGTTGCGCTAACAGACTTTATGCGACCCCGCACCACCGGTATTATTGCGCTAGATTTGGAAGAAGGGGATGCCTTGGTGGGGGTTGATATTACTGATGGTACACACGATGTTATGCTATTTACCAATACGGGGAAAGCCGTTCGTTTTGCCGAAACCGATGTTCGGACCATGGGGCGTTCTGCCAAAGGGGTTAGAGGTGTAAAATTAAAGCACAATCAAAAAATGATTTCTTTGATTGTGCTTCAACCTGAAGGTACTATTTTAACCGTGACTGAAAATGGATTTGGCAAACGCACTGAAGTAAGCGAGTTTGCAGCGCATGGGCGTGGCGGACAAGGCGTTATTGCTATTCAGACTTCTGAACGTAATGGGAAAGTTGTCGGTGCGGTTCAAGTCTTAGAAAATGATGAGTTGATGTTAATTACTAACAAAGGTACTTTAGTCCGTACACGTGTGAGTGAAGTATCCATCGTAGGACGTAATACCCAAGGTGTAAAACTGATTCAACTCTCCGAAGATGAATCATTGGTTAGCGTTCAACGTATAGAAGAAATAGAAAGTGGAGAAGAAGGTGAAAATATCGATATCGCACCGGAATCCACGGAACCAGAGGGAGAGATTTAAGTGACTACCGATCAATCTTTTATCAGTTTGTTTACCAATGCCAGTTTATTAGTAAAAATGGTAATGGGCTTGCTCTTAGCGGCTTCCATCGTCTCCTGGACATTGATTTATCAACGTTGGCAAATTTTTAAACGTGCTTTGAAAGGCTTTGATGATTTTGAAAATACGTTTTGGTCTGGCATCGACCTTAGCAAATTGTATCAGCGTGTTTCAGGGCAACGTGCTGAAGTGCATGGTACTGAAAATATTTTCTTATCCGGTTTTAAAGAATTTATTCGCTTAAGAAAACAACCAACCATCCAAGCCCCCGCGGTGATGGAAGGTGCCCAACGTGCCATGCGTGTGGCCATGTCAAGAGAAGTAGAACGTTTAGAAACGCATTTACCCTTTTTAGCAACCGTTGGTTCTGTGAGTCCTTATGTCGGTCTATTCGGCACGGTATGGGGAATTATGAGTTCTTTACGAGCTTTAGGCTCGGTGCAACAGGCGACTTTATCTATGGTAGCCCCTGGGATTTCAGAAGCTTTGGTGGCAACAGCCATGGGCTTGTTTGCAGCTATCCCTGCAGTGATTGCTTATAATCGTTATTCTAATCGCTTACAATCTTTATCAAATCGATATGATATGTTTTTAGAAGAGTTTACTAGCATTTTACATAGGCAAGCCCATATGCCTATCGTTCAACCTGCCCAATCCACTGTAGAAGACAGCGTATTTGAGTAAGTTATTATGAATCTAAGCAAAAAAAATCGTTTTCAAAGACGCCCTATGGCAGAAATTAATATTGTGCCTTATGTGGATGTCATGTTGGTTTTATTGGTTATTTTTATGATAACGGTGCCTGTGTTAACGCAAGGCGTGCATATTGAGTTGCCTCAAGCAAGCTCAGAACCCTTACCCCATGACGAAAAACCACCTTTGGTAGTATCGGTCAATGAATCGGGTAGCCTGTTTTTAGATTCTGATAAGAACCCTGTAGAACCCAACGATTTGGCTGTTAAAATTCGTGCGGCATTACAAGTGGATCCTAAACGTTCTGTTTTGGTAAAAGGTGATAAAAACGTAGAATATGGTCGGGTAATGGGGGCTATGGTTTTGCTTAAACAAGCGGGTGTTACTAAAGTAGGATTAATGACTCAACATTATGAATCCAAGAGTTAAGATCATGTTAAGTTTTAAAACAATACAACAAGAATATGGTATAGGGTTTATCGTTTCCTTAGGCTTGCATTTATTAATAGGCAGTTTTTTGATCTTAAGTATTCAGCAAGGCGTCTCGAATGAGGTCTTGGCTAAGCAAAAAGGGGATATCGTACAAGCGGTTATCATCGATGAAAATCGCGTGGTTGCAGAAGTGCAACGCATTAAAATAGAACAGCAGCATCAAAAAACAGCTGCAGAAACAGAAGTTGCAAAGGCCCAAGAAGCACGTAAAATTCGAGAACAAGAGCAAGCCAAACTGGATAAATTAAAACAGGATATTGCTCAGGCAAAAGCACATGAAACCGAACGGTTGGCTGAAATCAAGCTTGCCAAAGAAAAAGAGAAAAAACAATTAGAATCTTTGCGTCAAGAAAAAGAGAAAGAAAAAAAACGATTGGCTGCATTAGACGAAGAAAGGCAAGCCGAACAAGATCGTGTTAATCAAGTACGTGCGCAGCGTGAAAAAGAAGAAAAAAGAAAAGACGATTTAAAAAAGCAAGCAGAGGCTAAATTAAAGCAAGAAGAAGCCACGCGCGAAGCAGGGCTGAAAGCTGCGGCTATAGCAGCTGAAAACAGAAGTCGAGTGATGAGAGAAGCCGAACGTATTTTAGGGGAATGGAAAATCAGCGTGCGTAATAATAAAAGAGAAACTCTGGAATTAGCCCCAGAATTATCCTGCACCTTATCAATTGCGCTCTTGCCCGATGGTAGTTTCCAGGAAGTAAGCGTTGTAGAAAGCAGTGGTAATCCGGTGTTTGATGATTCGGTCGTACATGCTATTTATAAAACGCCCGTGTCTATGCCAGAAGATGTAGCTGTTAGAGAAGAGTTAAAACACTTCACATTGCGCTATACCAATATAGAATAGCCAAAATAATAGGAGAGTGGGAAAATGAACTTGAAAACCATCATATCTTGTTTGATTTTATCTTTAGGTCTACACCAAACAGCACATGCGCGCTTGCATGTAGAAATTTCAGGAGGCAGTGCCAGCGGGATACCGATTGCAATTAGTGCTTTTGGTATTGAAGGTTCTGAAATTTCAGATATTATTAAAGCCGATTTAAAAACCAGTGGTTTGTTTAAACCTCAATCTGAAACTTCTGGTGCAGATGAGATTGTGAATGGGCGTGTAGAAAAAACCAACAATGGTTATAAAGTGAGTTTTGAATTAATCGATGCTATCAAACAGCAAGCGGGTGCTTCGGGTACTTCTTTATTGTCTATGCATTTTGATCACGTACAAGCACATGAATCCAGAGCCCTAGCCCATCATATCAGTGATCGCATTTTTGAAAAATTAATTGGCGTTCGAGGCATTTTTTCAACGCGCATTGCTTATGTGTCTGTTTCCCAGGGGTCTAAAGGTTCGGTTCAAACCATCGAAGTGGCAGATTATGATGGTTATAATCCTAAGGCTTTATATCGTAGCCAATCGCCTTTATTATCCCCTAGCTGGTCACCCGATGGAAAGAAAATTGCTTTTGTTTCCTATGAAAAAGAGCGCCAAGGAATTAATGTTGTGGATGTTTCAACAGGGCGTATAGAGCGGGTCTCACAATACCCAGGCATTAACAGTGCCCCTGCCTGGTCACCCGATGGTCGTACTTTAGCTTTGGTGCTTTCCAAAGATGGGGGGCCTAAAATTTATACTTTGAATTTGGATTCTCGACAATTGACCAAGCTTACCAGTGGTTCAGGTGCCGATACAGAACCCACCTGGTCTGCTGATGGACGTTCTATAGTCTTTACTTCCGATCGTGGAGGTAAGCCACAAATTTACAGAGTGGCTTTAGGGGGAGGCAGTGTTGATCGTTTAACCTTTAGGGGTAATTATAACAGTACGCCAACCTTAACCCCGGATAATAAAAATGTAGTTACTTTGCATCGAGATGAAGAAGGTTTATTCAGTATTGCTGTACATTCTTTACAATCGGGTGCCGTACGAGTGCTAACCCAATCGAGTTTAAATGAATCCCCTCGATTGGCTCCAAATGGTATGATGGTCATCTATAGTGCCCTAGACAGCGGAAGAAGGGTATTGGGAGCCGTGACTTTGGATGGACGACTTAAAATTCGTTTGCCGGCTCAAGAAGGCGATGTAAAGGAACCCGCATGGTCTTCATTTGTGGCTACGAAATAATTGATTTAAAATTGAGTAAAAGTAGGAGAAAATAAATGTCTATTAAAAACGTTATGAACATTGCCTTAAAGACTTTGGTAACGGTTAGTTTAGTGTTGGGTGCTGTGGGTTGTGCTAAAAAAGGACAATCGGGGGCAGCCGATGGTATGGGAGGTTCTGGGATTGGTGATTCCATGCGTTTTTATGGGGCAGAAGTCACTGCCGAACAAAAAAGAGCCTGGCTTGCTCAAAACACCTATCTTTTTGGTTACGATAGATTTGATTTGAATGACGAAGATATGATGTCTGTATACGCACATGCTGAAAAATTGATCTGTCACCCTAAAAAACAAATACGGGTAGAAGGTCATACCGATGAGCGCGGTAGCCGTGAATACAATATTGCCTTAGGTGAACGTCGCGCAAAAGCGGTTGCGAATATCTTGATGTTGAAGGGTGTGCCTCAACATCAAATCAGTATCGTGAGTTATGGTAAGGAAAAACCTGTAGCCATGGGGCATGATGAATCTTCTTGGGGTCAAAATCGTCGTGCTGTAATTATCTATGAAATGGAATAGGCTAGACAAAAAGGAGTGATGAATGAAAAAATTTAATATTCAGAGCATGTATATAAAGGGATTAATAGGGGCATGCGGTCTTTTGATCGCATCCCTTGCAGTAGCCGGGCCTATTGTAGAATCTCGAAATGCACGACCTAGCCAAACTTCCGAGCCATCGTACTCACGTTCTTCTCCTCAGACCCAATCCAACGCCCAACTTTCTTTGCCGCAAATCGAGGTTTTAGAGCAAGAAATTCGGAATTTAAGAGGGCAATTAGAAGTTCAAGAACACGAAATTAAACGTTTATCCAAAAGCCAGCAAGATTATTATTTAGATTTAGAGCGTAAATTGCAAAAGGGAACAGCAGCAACGACGGCTAGTACTGCTGCCCCAGCCACTGCCAATCCTAGCTCTTCTGTTGCAGTGCCCCCTGTTGCGAATATAAAGCCCGTACAATTGGCGCCTAAACCTGCACCCAAACCTACCGTGACAGCTACGCGCACCTTGCCAGCAGCACCAAAACCGGGAACTCAGAAAGCTGAAGCTGCCCCTGCACGTGTGATTTATGAGCCTATCGAAACCGAAGCTGGGGAAGAAGTCATATCCTCTGAACCCATTCCTGAAGCCAATGATCCAAATGTACAATTGCCTTTAACAGGTTTACCCCCTGAAAAGCCAGTCGCTCAAGAATCTACAGAACTCACAAAGCAGGCAAAGGCAGAAGCACCAGCCGAGCCCATTAAACCGACCTTGGTGATTAAGGGAACAGTCGTAGAAAAGAATACCTACGAAAATGCGTATAATCTAGTCTTAAATAAACGATATCCGGAAGCCGTGGCCGCATTAAAAGATTTTTTAAACCAATACCCAAAAGGTCAATACGCGCCCAATGCTCATTATTGGTTAGGTGAAGTGTATACCCTACAAGCACGTGCTTCCAAAAATCCTGAACTACTGGATAAAGCCAGTACAGAATTTTTGGCCATCACGACCAATTTTCCGAATCATCAAAAAGCAATGGATGCATTACTAAAATTAGGCATTATTGAAGGCGATAAGGGAAATAAAGAATCTGCAAAACAATATCTTTCTACTGTCAAAGAACGCTACCCGGGAACATCTGTCGCAAGAATTGCAGGCACGCATTTGCAAAAATTGAAATGATACCTGTTGTTCAAATAATAATCGATTATTCAAAATGACAGGCCATACCAATCATTAACGGGCGGTCAGCCACGGCGGGCTGCCCCTACGTATCCATAATTTCACCCGAAATAATGTCCTCAAATGTATCGTTTTATCATTGCGTTATATATTCTTGATTCTAAATATATTATGTTATATAATCGCCCGCATGTCTATTTATGAATTACCCCAACGCAAACATATACGACTTGCAAAATTTAATTATAATTCTGCAGGTAATTATTTTATTACATTTTGTACACAAAATCGGTTATGTTTGTTTGGTAATATTGTGAATGGAGAAATGCAACTCAATGATGTAGGAAAAATGGTTAATAATGAGATAGCAACCATCAAATCACGGCATTTATATATTGATGTCGATACATTTGTGGTGATGCCAAATCATATACATGCGATTTTTATAATGAAATTAGATTTTAAAACTCAAGGTGCTCCGCCTGTAGATATTAATATACCGAATATTATTAAAAATATAAAAACGTTTACAACGAATGCATATATTCGGGGGGTGCATGAACATAATTGGCCATCTTTTTATAAACGATTATGGCAAAGAAATTATTATGAGCATATTATAAGAGATGAAATCAGTTTAAAAAATATTCGTCAATATATTATAAATAACCCATTGAATTGAGCGCAAGATAAAATCAATCCATTTGGTGTATGATTACTTATGGGATTACGATACGTAGGGGCAGCCCGCCGTGGCTGCCCGTGGTATGTGTATGTTCTGTCCTATTATATATTTGTTATTTTGGTTTCAAAAAAAGTTTTGATTTTATGTTTTGCCAAATTTTCGATATGGAAAAACATATTTAATTGTGGGTGTGTATTGGTATAAGTTGAGACCAAGTTATGCATATGTAGCCACAAATCTACTGTCACGAGTACGTCGTCCAGGGCGCGGTGTGCTTTGTGTGTAGTCTGTGTTTTAAATTTCAAATGTTGGGTTAGGGTGGTTAATTTATAATCGGGCATATTGGGGATAAGACGTCGGGCGAGTTTTAGAGTACATAAAAAGGGGTTAGAGATTTCAATGCCAATTCTATACATTTCGGCGATTAAAAATTTCTGATCAAATAAAGCGTTGTGAGCCAAGATGGGTCGTTTTCCGATAAAAGCATGTAGGGTTGGCATAAAACTTTCAGGGGAAGGCATGCCTTTTAGCATTTTATTACTAATGCCGGTTAATTCAGAGATAAAAAATGGGATTGAAGTTCCGGGGTGCAATAATTGAGTGATTTTATCGACCACTTTATTACCTTTTACCAAGACTGCGCCGACTTCGATGATGCGTGCGTAATTGGGAGAAAGACCGGTGGTTTCAAAATCCAGAACGATCAGTTCTTCTCCCATTAGATTTTCTGTTTGCACGGATACTATGCCTTGTCTTTAGCTTGCATGCTTTTGGGTAATTTAAGGTCGATATGTAATTCCGAGAGTTGTTTTTGGGTGACTGATGAAGGCGCTTGCATTAACAAATCTTGTGCTTGTTGATTCATTGGGAATGCAATGATCTCGCGTAGATTGGGTTCTTTGGCAATCAGCATAACGATTCTGTCGATGCCGGGAGCACAGCCACCATGGGGTGGGGCGCCGTATTTGAAGGCATTTAATAAGCCACCGAATTTAGATTCTACAAAGGCTTTATCATAGCCTGCGATAGAAAATGCTTTATACATCACTTCTGGTAAATGATTTCGAATAGCGCCAGAGGATAATTCTATGCCGTTACAAACGATATCATATTGGTAGGCATTAATGGTGAGCGGATCTTGTGTTTCGAGCGCTTCTAAGCCACCTTGAGGCATTGAGAAGGGGTTATGTGAAAATTCAATTTTTTGGCTCTCTTCGTTAAATTCGTATAGGGGAAAATCTACAACCCAGCAGAAACGGAAAGTATTTTGTTCTATTAAATCTAGGCTCTCTCCTAATTTGGTACGTACAAGTCCTGCATTTTTACAAGCATTGGCACGTTTATCGCATACAAAAAATAAAGCATCGCCTTCTTGAAGTTGGCTAAGGGTTTTGAGTTCTGCTAAACGGGGTGCATCTAAAAATTTAGAAATGGGTCCTTTTGCGGAATCTCCTTGTTCGAATATTAAATAGCCTAAACCGGGTAAGCCCTGTTCTTGTGCCCAGGTGTTTATTTTTTCGAAGAAACTACGCGATTGTGCCCCAGCTTTGGGGCCTGGAATGGCATGAACCACCGATCCATTTTCTATCGCTTTGGCAAATACAGCAAAATCAGAGCCTGCGAAGACTTTTGTGACATCTGCGATAAGCAAGGGGTTACGCAGATCTGGTTTGTCAGAGCCATATTTTAATAAAGCTTCAACATAGGGAATACGTGGGTAGGGTGGAGGGGTGATGTGTTCAGCTTCACAGAATTCTTTAAAAACTCCGGTTAATACGGGTTCTATGGCTGCAAATACATCTTCTTGTGTGGCAAAAGCCATTTCAAAATCAAGTTGATAAAATTCACCAGGCGAACGATCTGCTCTTGCATCTTCATCTCTGAAACAGGGTGCTATTTGAAAATAACGATCAAAACCAGAGACCATTAATAATTGTTTAAATTGTTGTGGTGCTTGGGGTAGGGCATAAAATTTGCCTGGATGTAGGCGACTGGGTACTAAAAAGTCACGAGCACCTTCAGGGGAAGAACAGGTAAGAATGGGGGTTTGAAATTCCATAAAGCCCTGTTCAATCATGCGTTTTCTAAAAGAAGCAATAATTTGAGATCGTAATACAATATTTTGATGTAATTTTTCGCGTCTTAAATCTAAAAATCGATAGGTTAAACGAGTTTCTTCAGGAAATTCTGCTGTGCTGTTCACTTGAATGGGTAATTCATGTTGCACAGCCGATTGAATGCAGAGTTCTTGGATTTGAACTTCGATTTCTCCTGTAGGCATTTTATTATTAACTGTTTCAGCAGAGCGTTGTAAGACAACACCGGTAATCGTAATCACATCTTCAGAATTTAATTGTTCTATTTTTTTAAACGTTTCAGTTTTATTTTCTGAGATTTCAATTAAACATTGGGTAATACCATAATGATCTCGTAAATCTATAAAAATAAGATTGCCATGATCGCGAACACGATGCACCCAGCCACTTAAACGGATGGTTTGATTAATATCGTGTGGTCTTAAACCGCCACAAGTATGTGTTCGATAAGCATGCATGTTTAATTTCCTATAGAGTTAGAGACGGTTGAAAGGGGTATTACTTTGAGTGTGACGCTGTCTACACCGGTGACCAACACTTGAGTGCCTACGGGTAAATCAGGGCCTTCCACACGCCAAGTAGAATCATCGACCTTGATTTTACCTCGACCATTTTCAATGGGTTCTGACAAAGTAAAAGTACGGCCTAAATATTGTTCTGCACGGCGATTTAAATTGGGTTGATCGCTTTTATTGAAAGTATGCGAATGTTTTTTAAGATACTGTTTCCATAAGATCATACTGAATATAGCAGCAATGGCAAACAAGAAAATTTGAGCATGCCAACTAAGCGCAGGCATTAACCATACGATGAACCCTGTTATAAAAGCGCTAAGACCCAAGCCAAGCAGAAAAAAACTGGTAGATAATAAAATTTCTAGAATGATAAGGCTTGCTGCAACCCCAAACCATAACCAACAATTCATTGTTAAATTTTCTAGCATTTTAAGATTCCTACTTATTGAAAATAGACTTAGACAATTCAGCAATACCACCTAAACTACCGATCATAGAACTGACTTCAAGGGGCATAAAAATAATTTTTTGATTAGGAGAAGTAGCCACTTTGCCTAAAGCTTCTATGTATTTTTGTGCTACAAAGTAATTAATAGCCTGTGAATTACCATGCTGAATCGCAGCAGAGACTACTTCAGTGGCTTTAGCTTCTGCCTGGGCTTGACGTTCGCGGGCTTCGGATTCTAGAAAGGCAGAGGCTTTTCTGCCTTCAGCATCTAAGATCCTAGAAATTTTTTCACCTTCTGCTTTTAAGACTTCGGATTGTTTAATACCTTCTGCTTCCAAAATACGCGCTCTTTTTTCACGCTCTGCTTTCATCTGTGCACCCATGGCTTCGACGAGATCACGGGGTGGCGCGATATCTTTTATTTCGATACGTGTGACTTTAATACCCCAGGGTGCAGTAGCTTCATCAATCACGACCAATAATCGAGAATTAATGTGATCACGTTGAGAAAGCGCGCCGTCTAAATCCAGTGAACCTAAGACAGTACGGATATTGGTTAAGGTTAAATTTCGGATAGCCAATTCTAAATTGCTGACTTCATAAGCTGCACGGGCTGCGTCGACGACTTGGAAGAAAACCACCGCATCTACGCGTACCATGGCATTATCTTTGGTGATGATTTCTTGGGAGGGAATATCCAGCACCTGTTCCATCATGATAAGTTTGGCGCCGATTTTATCTATAAACGGCACAATAATAGAAAGACCAGGTCTTAGGGTTTGAGTATATCTTCCAAAGCGTTCTACGGTCCATTCATAGCCCTGGGGGACTTGTTTGACGCTCATAGCAACGATGGTAATGGCTAAGAGAGCTGATAAAGCAACGACTATCCCAAATAATCCGAGTTCCACCCTTTTTCCCCTGATAATATCATGATTAATCCGCACACTATAACATTAAAGTATTTTAGGGACAAGCGTATATGTAAGTTGAATTGATTAATCGGGTCATTTCAAAGTGTTATTAGAGTAGCCTTCCGTATAATTAGCCCTAAATCACTCAAAAACAGCTGTCGGGCTAATTATAGGGGTATTATAATTAGCCCGATAAAACAGAGGACTGGATGTGAGTAATAAAATCATTGGTCGAGTAGAAGAACAGTTAGAATTGAAAGATATTTTTAATTCTAAACGTGCCGAATTTGTCGCCCATAAAAAAAGGAAGTGTTTGTGAAACATCATAAAACAAAAAAACAAATATTTATGGCTATGATTACAGCAAATGGGCTTAAGAAAAATTTATATGCCGATGAATTAATTGATGACGTGGTTACAGTCGATAACTTATTTCAAGTTTAGTTTAGATCATAGGTACAGATCGCCACTTAAGATCTTTCACTGGTTTTAAAGACTTTGCCAAATTTTTCGATACATAATCTACGGGCTTCATAAAAGTCTTCAAGCGTAAAACTAAAATTATTTTCTTGAAACCATTTTTTTAAATATGCTTTATGCATCTCGGATTTATAAGTTGTGATTTGTTCAGGTAGAATAATTTCTTCTTGCATGATATCGGTGGGTGAGAGTATTGTACAAGCGCCAGGGAATGTGATATCCAGAAATGTATCATTGATTACCATAAAATTATGCGATTCTGGAATATAAGGGATACTGAATTGATTCAAAATATTTTTGATCATCGGAAATCTGTGGGGTGTTATAGGATATATGCCTAAGCCTAATTGTATTGGCAATTTTAGCTCGATTGCTAAAGCGACTAATAGCGCATGCTTAGTACTGCAGGTGCCTTTTTCCTCTTCTAAGACCAAATGAAAATTAAAGGGCTCTGAGGGTGGCACATATTTTAACGGATATACGTAATTAATAGCGCTATGAAAGTTGATTAGTTGTTTTTTAAGAAATTGCTTAGAAACCTTTCCTGCTTGTAAAACAGGGGCGTTTGGAACCTTGATTTGCTCTAATAAAGCGCTTAATTTTCGATCAATCATAGACAGTCTTTTCCCGATGTATTTCTTTTATTGAGCATAAACCCTTATGGCAGATTTTTCCAGTTAAAAGGATTTCATCTTTAGCTTAGCAGCTTAGAATTATCGTGACTGTGGAAATACCTTTGTAAAGTTGTTGTTTAATGTCAGGTTATTAGAATCTCCAAATGTCCCTGATTCATTCAAGACACCATAAGCATACAAAACAGGGCTGGGTAATCCATTGTTTGGATTATTTTGTGTTACATTGTCGATACTGAAGCCCGCTTGTTGTAATAAGACTCTTAAATAAGCTTGCATGGATGGTGTATTAATCGATTTTTGTTTGCCCTCAAAATAAAAATCCCAAGTGTATATTGTTTCGCCATTTGGGTGCAGTGGCATGGTATTGTTAAAACACAAATCATTAAGCTTTATTAAAAAAAAAGTAAAAAGAAAATTTTCATTTATAAACGAATTAGCGACTCGTGGACGATTGTGAAAATGGCGAATGGATTGAAGCAGAGCATGAGGTGTTTCAAACAGAGCTTTACTGAAGTAAAAGCATTTTTCATCTCTGTTCAGGTGCGGATAATTTTTGATAAATGTTTTATAGTCATTTTGTGGGACTATATTGAGTGCTTTAATGATTTCAGGCACAGGCTCTTGGCATGCCACGCTCAAATTAGCAATTTCACCTTCTACTAGATCATGAATAAGTTTATTGACAGCTTCTTTCGTAATTGCTGGTGTTTTTTTATCATCTTTGGAGCTTAGGCTTAAAATACCTTGAGGTTCCGTACATACTGTACTTCCAAAACCATCGCTCCAATAATGTACAACACCATTTACTATTCCATCGTTTGAGGCTAAGTGTTCTTCATTTTCAATGCTGACGATAGGAAAGTCTTCTACTACTACTTCCGATACCTGTTGCATTTCCATTCTTGCAAGAAAATCTTCTACAATATACACATCCGGGAGTTCTTCATTAGGATTTCCTATGCCGGTTGCTGTAGGATCCCCTACACTGCGATTTTGAGGATATGGATGTTTCAAAATATTCCGTATATCAAGAATAGATGACCATATACCGATCTCCATAAAAAAATCAATCATCTGGCGGGTAGGTTCTTCTTCTGAAAGAATAGCATGCCATGCGCGAAGACTATCTCGAGGAAATAAGAAAGCATCGCGAATGTCATCCAAGTGAGATTTAATAGTTGTTACTAATAATGTTTTTTGTATTTGATTAATATGCGATGCGCGAGCATTTCGCTGGGTAATGAAATTGATTTTGTCTAATAAGGGTTTTAAGCTTGGACACGTAGTGCTATGTAACAATCTTATTTCGCATAGTGTTCTATTGTTTTTTAAAATATTAAGAATATAATATAAAGTTTCTCTGTGTCTAATTTTCTCCCAAAAAATATATAGTACTGTAAGCTTTTTATTTAATAAAAGCGAGCGGAAAAATAGTATGATAGCATTTTTATTTAATATTTCGCCATACTGGCGAGTAGAATGTTCTAAATCAATTAAAGCGGATATATTACCATTTGCATGTGTAAAGGTGGAAGCACTGGCACAATTAATAGGAGTGGGTTCTGCACCCCATTTTAATAATGTTTTGAGAATAGAGGAAAAGCCTTTTTTTAAAGCGAGGTTAAGAGGGGTCATGCCTTTATGATTGGGTATATTAATATCTGTGCCTGCTTTTCTTAATAGTGGGAGCACATTTTCTATGTTCAGTGAAACTGCTATATACAGAGGTGTGCGACCCTTATTATCCTGTTTGTTAATATCCACTCCGGCTTGCACTAAAGGATTTATATATTCGACGTTGCGAGAATTAAGTGCCCAATGAATAGGATTTGCACCTAGGTCTGGATCAGTATAATTAATTAATCGTATTCTTGTTCTATTGGGTAAAGTAAAAAGATATTTAATAATCAAGGTAACTTTAACTTTAAGGTTATTTTGAATCGCATTGATTAGTCGCATACCGATATTGTGCTGCTGGCGAGTGGTGGCCATTGTTATCTCCTAAATAGCTATCTCTTAAAATTGGTACCTAGTATAGCAATCCCCGAAGATTTATTTTATAGTTGATTACCTCAAGTATTAATAAAAAAGTTATTAAAGTGAATTAAAAAATAGTTATAAATTTAGATTGAGATGTGTTTTTTTTTGACAAATAGATGGTATGATGTTTCTCTATTATATTTAATTTTAGGAAATTTGTTATGGGCATATTTACCGGTCTCTTTGATAAAGTTAAAAATGCTGCCGATATGGCTTATCATTACGTGCTGCCTAAATCTGGGCTTGAATATGCAAAAGCAAGTTTAAATGCTGTTGGCAAGCTTACTAAAGATTTGGTGCTTGATGGCTTATCCACTGTCGAATTGGCTTTTAAATCTGTTGCCAGAGCTACTCCAGTTCTATTCAAGAGCCTAGCTAATGTTTTCAAAGGGCTTTTTTCTGATTTACCTCAAGCCGCTTATTATCGGTACCAGGAAAATGAAGTAGAAAGCAATGCTGCTCTAGAGCAAGCAGGCAAAGATTTTTCTGAGGCAAGTAACCAATTGATAGAAGCTTTTTCAAGGTGTGCGAGCACCGCTTATAATGGCATTAAGCCCATACTGAGCGATGCAACCAATTCAATTGCTTATAATGGTGGAGAAGCTTTGATAAATGCTAGCGCAGCTGGTTCGGTTGCCTTTGTTGAAGGTGTTAAAGCCTTTGCTAATGCGTTAATACCTGCAGTTTCTGAGCTAAACCCTGAAGAAATACTCAAGCCTTGTCTGTTCATGTTCAACCAACAAAGAAAGTCTCTGAAGCCTTTTTTTCAAGATCTCGAAATGTCCGCATCTAAGCCTAAGCTATCTAGAGCTGCAGCAGCGGCATAAGAAAAAAACTTTTCCTGGCGCCTATATCCCCTTATTGTAGGTCCTCATCCACCGTGAACATGCTTACGGTGGATGAGGACTTCTGGTATTATGAGTATGTTCATGTTATTCATCATGGAGCTAGATAATATGCCCTTAACCAGAGAACAAATAGCCCAACGTATTGCAATGGAATTAAGGGATGGGGATTATGTTAATTTAGGCATTGGCATTCCCACTTTGGTTGCTAATTATGTGCCAAAAGATATCCATGTGATGTTTCAATCTGAAAATGGTTTATTGGGTATGGGCAGTTTTCCCAGAGAAGAGGATTTAGATCCTGATTTAATCAATGCAAGTAAGCAAACCATCACGGCTCTCAAAGGTGCTTCCTATTTTTCATCTGCAGATAGTTTTGCGATGATCAGAGGCGGACACATTGACCTAACTGTTTTAGGTGCTTTTGAAGTAGATGAATTAGGTAATATTGCTTCTTGGATGATTCCAGGGAAATTAGTAAAGGGCATGGGCGGAGCAATGGATTTGGTCGCAGGGGCTAATCGCATTATTGTAGCCATGAATCATGAGAACAAAGGTCAGTCCAAACTATTAAAACAATGTACCTTGCCTTTAACCGGTGTAGCTTGTGTGAACCGCATTGTCAGTGATCTGGCAGTTTTAGATGTGATTGATGGGGCTTTTCATTTAAGAGAAAGAGCACCGGGTGTAAGTATTGAAACCATTTGCGCCTTGACAGAAGGAAAATTGATCGTAGGAGGCGAAATCCCAGAAATTCAATGTATTATAAAATGATTTCCGGGTAATTTGTACGTATATAATCTAACAATTCCAGAGTTTTTTCTTCAGGTATATCAATTACTATCATGTTTTCATTGTTAATTAAAGCATTGCGGAATCTTATAAGTAAAGGATCTTTGAGAGGAATTCCGATTCGGTATCTTATAAACATGCCTAGAATTCCAGCGACCAGCGTAAAGCTAATAATAGTCAGCTTTTCATTATCCAATATCAACATATTTGGGAAAAAATGTAGCATTAAAAAAGCAAGAGCTAGGCCAATGATCGCACCGATTACACCTCCCTTTGCTAAAACATGCTCTAAAGCTTTAGGATTGGGATTGGCAAGGCGCTCAAAAGCTTTTGGATTTGCAAATTGCAATAAAATGAGCTTATTTTCATCAGGCTCTTCATGTTTCACTAGGCGGATATCCGTATCGGGTATACCTAAATCTTGAGCTTTTTTTGTGATAGCAGTAATATTTTCAAGCTTTGGTGTCATTAGATAAATACGATGCATGTTATCACCTCAGTATGTTATTAAAAAAACAGACAAAAATGATTATTGCACAAATTATATTGTTTAGTCAACTATTTAAGTCATTCAAACTATTGTACTTTGACAGAAGTACAATAGGCTGTAAAAGGCGGATATTTAAATTTGGTGTATTACACATTAACTTCGGCAGAAAAAAATGAAGAACCTGTTTTACAAGAACTGATTCCACAAGTTGTAATACATAGCTGTTGTGCGCTGACTTAATTGAAGCAAGAGTCTTTAAAAGGCATAAATTATGTTGCGATATTGTCAAAAAGGATAGTTCTTTTTTCTATCCGTTTCTCAAATGTACCTTTAATGATTCGATCCACATAAATACCAGGGGTGTGAATGTGTTCAGGATCAAGCTCTCCGGCGGATACAATTTCTTCGACTTCAGCTACAGTGATTTTGGCAGCTGTGGCCATCATGGGGTTAAAATTCATCGCTGTTTTTCGATAAATCAGGTTACCCATACTATCTGCTTTCCAAGCCCGTATTAAGGCAAAATCGGCTGTTAAAGATTCTTCTAAAAGATATTCTCGTCCTTTAAAGATTTGTATAGTTTTGCCATCTGCCACGGGCGTACCCACACCAGTTGCTGTAAAAAATGCTGGAATCCCAGCGCCACCAGCCCGTATTTTTTCAGCCAAAGTCCCTTGAGGCGTTAAGATAACCTGCATTTTTCCTGTGAGTAATAATTCTTCAAACAAAGCATTTTCTCCCACATAAGAAGCAATCATGGTTTTGATTTGACGCTTTTGTAATAATAATCCTAAGCCAAAATCATCAACACCTGCATTATTGGAAATACAACACAATTTTGAAACAGCCATTTCAGAAACATGTTTGATAAGTCCTTCAGGAATGCCACATAAACCAAAACCGCCAATCATAAGCGTCATTTGGCTTTTCAGCCCTTCTAATGCTTGCGTATATGAATTGACAATTTTCATCTATTTTATCCTAATATTAATCCACTAGATGTACTAGATCTAGGATTATACCAATTAAACCACCAAAAATCCCTCCCCATACCACAAGCCAGCCTAAATGCTTTTGTATCATATCCTGTATAATTTTTTTTACCATTTGTGGACTTAATTCTTCTAAACGTTCATTTACCATAGATTCTATTTTTTCATGGATTTCTTCCGAGACGCTTTCTTTAATAAATGCCTTTTGGAAACGTTCACTTTCTACCACTTCACGGATAGTCCCTTGTAATTTGACAATAATGGGAACTTTAAGCGGCAGCAGGGCTTTTTGGCCACCCACCAAAGCCAACATGCTCCCAAGTTTAGATTCTAAAATGGCTTCGATTAAGCGTTCATAAACCAATTCAAAATCGACCGCTTCAAGCAAATGATCCACAGGCAAGCTGTGCATAGCTCCGGGAACTTGGGTTTCAAAAAAACGTTTAATGCTTTGCTCTGTAAAAAATTGTTGCATAATCAGATTTTTAATACCGTTTTTGAATTCTTTAAAATGCAAAGGAACGATTCCTGAGCCATATAAATAAGGGATGCGTTCAAAGAGCATGTAAATGGCAAGCCAATTTGTCAATGCACCTGAAAGTGCAAAGAATCCAGCTGTAGTGAGCATTTCCCCATATCTGGGAACGAGATATCCCAGGCCTATACAGACGAGCGAAATAAGGTTGGTTGCTAAACTTTTGTTGTCAGTTGCCATAATTATTTTTCCCAATGCATCCAGTACTTAAGGTATTATTGACAGTATCAAATTTATTTAACATAATCTATATGATCTTAGGAATAGCTACAAGGTGTTTAATGCCTTTTTTAATTCATTATTTACTTCTCCCCTTGCTTGTCTTTTTAGGCTTAGGCCTCTCGGCTTGTGTGCAGCCTTTGCGTTCAGAACTGCTTTGTATCACAGAAGATAAACCTACAGCCTCTGCAGTTTGTAGGGAAGAACTTTTAGTTTGCGATCTTGAAGAATTGATGTGTTGCGCCAAAAAAGGGGATGTGCATGCGCAAATTTATCTGGGCGAGATGTATTTAACGGGATGGAAAAACGTTCAACCCGATGCACAGAAGGCAGCTTACTGGTTTACACAAGCTGCTAATTGTGGTTTAAGCCTTGGTCAAGTACAAATAGGTCATTTATACAGAGATGGCGTTGGGGTTCCTAGAGATTTAACACGTGCTATTTGCTGGTATAAAAAAGCTGCGGATCAAGGTGATATCTCTGCAATGTTGGCTTTAGGAGAACTGTATAAAGGGCGATATGGTGCCAAACCCGATTATCAAGCTGCTATGAAATGGTTTCGGATGGCGGCAAATTTAGGCTCTTATGAAGGTGAATTACAAGTAGCCTGGTTGTTAGTGCATGGCACTTATGGTTCTAAGGGGTGTCGTCAAGCTTTTGATATTATTTTACATCAGGCCAAAGCAGGCAATACCTTTGCTGTTACGCAATTAGGGGATTATTATTACGAAGGTTATGACGGTTGTTGTAATCTTAAGTTGGCGCGAGAAAATTACGAAGCAGCCGCTTGCGCGGGCTCTGCTGAAGCCATGTTAAAACTAGGCCTTATGTATTCTTTGGGGCAGGGCGTATGTGCTGATCACGAGATGGCAGCCAAATGGGTGCTTAAGGCTGCAGAACAGGGTTATTTACCCGCACAATTGTATTTGGCCGATATATACCGAGATGGTAGGGGGCTTGATAAAAATTACAAATTAGCCGCGCTTTGGTATTGCCGAGCGGCCGAAAAAGGATCAGGTATCGCGGCTATCGAATTGGCGGAATTGGTGCATGCAGGTAAAGGCGTGCCTCGTCAATTAGCGGAAGCGGCTAGATTGTACACTTTGGGTGCTGAGCAAACTCATAATCCTTATCCCGCTATTGTTTTAACCGCCATGTATGCCACAGGACGCGGTGTTCCATTAAATTTAGAAGACAGTGTGTGTTGGTACAATACAGCGGCTACGCATCCTAATTTTGCTTTGGCCGAATACAAATTAGCACGTCATTATGCTTTAGGCTTTGGTTTTAAAAAGGATCTAAAAGAAGCTTTACGCTGGTATCGTTTATCTGCTGCCTGTGGTTTACCCATTGCCAATTTAGATCTGGGTGATATCTACTATAGGGCTGCGCAAATGGCAGATTCTTATGAAAGATATTGGTTGGCTGCAGAACCGGATTTTGGATGGTATCCTGAAGAGTGTGAATTGACCTATAAATTATATCGCCGTGCTTACGAGCATTATAAAAAAGCAGCTTTAAAATGTCATCCCTATGGGCAATATATGATAGGGATTATGGAATTAGAGGGCAAAGGTGTGCCTAAAAATTGGACGGCAGCTGTCTCGCATATTCGAAAAGCGGCTTATCAAGGCGCTCGTCAAGCGCAGTACCAATTGGGTATTTTATACTTAAGGGGCATTGGTGTTAAACAAAGCGATACCCAAGCCTATGGCTGGTTGAAAATAGCCTTAGAAGAAGTAACGGATATTACACCCCAGGTGATTGTTCATTTAATAGACAATATGGATCCTCGCGCACGTGAAAAAGCCATAAAATTAGCGAGAGAACTTGAGTGTAAATATCAGTATGAGGCTACGATTAGCTGTCCTACCCAACATGTGCCTCCAGTGCCTAAACAGACTTGCCATTGATGAATGTAAAAGCCTACCAAACGCCTCGTGTAAAACCGAGTGATAATTTACTTGAACTGATTATTGGGCATCTGCCGATAGTATTAGAAAAAAGTGTTTTGGTGATTACTTCTAAAATTATCAGTATCATACAAAATAGAATTATATCTGTGGAAGATGTTCTGGATAAACAAGCTTTAGTTCAACAAGAAGCAGATTTATACTTAGAAGGCGATTATTCAAAAAAATATGGTATTTGCTTAACGATTAAAAATGATATCTTAATCCCCACTGCAGGTATTGATGAGTCTAATAGCGATGGCCATTATATTTTATATCCAATTCATCTCCAATCACTTATTAATAACCTTTGGGAAGATTTGAAAAAGCATTATAATTTAGAAAATTTGGGTGTTCTTATTACGGATAGTCATACGACACCTTTAAGAAGAGGGGTCACAGGCATTGCTTTGGCATGGTGTGGATTTAAGCCCTTGCATAATTATATTGGTACGCCTGATATTTATGGTAAGCCATTGCGTGTTACTCAAAAAAATGTGGTAGATAGTCTAGCTACTGCTGCTGTATTTATAATGGGCGAGGGCAATGAGCAAACACCTTTGGCATTGATAACAGAGGTAGACACGCTTGAATTTCAAGTAAGCCCCCCTTCAGAAGAAGAATTACATTCTGTAGCTATTCCCATGAATGAAGATCTGTACGCGCCCTTGATAACATCCGTAGAATGGAAATCTAATCAGTTGTAAAGCGATTCTTTTATATGAAAAAAATATTAATATTCCTTTTGCTGTTAATTTATATAGTTCCTATGCAATTAACGCAAGCTGCAACAAGGAATAACTTTTGGAACACTTCACAAAAAGGAGCTAATGTTTTTAATCACTCAGTATCTATAACTGACATCAGAGCCGCTAAAAAATATGGTATTACATTTATAAGATTAGCACCTGATAAATTCCCTAGTGCGCACCGTGATTTTTTAATCGGTGATGCTAATGATTATCGTGGGTTGATTAAAGAAGATTTAGCAAAGTTAAAGCAAATATTAGACATGTGCCAGAAAGAAGAAATGCCAGTAGTGATAACTATGCTGAGCCTCCCAGGATCACGTTGGAAGCAAAACAATCAAGATCAAGACGATCTGAGAGTTTGGAAAGAAGAAAAGTACCAGATACAAACAGCACGTTTTTGGCAAGATTTAGCGGAAGCATTAAAAGATCATCCCGTTATTGTGGGGTACAATATTCTTAATGAACCACACCCAGAAAGAATTTTCGAACCTAAAGCCATTAATATTAATACGGTAGCGCAGTCAAAAGTACAAAAAATGCTTTACAGCTTTTATAATCGTACCATACAGAGCATACGTTTAAGTGACAAACATATTCCTATTGTTCTTGATAGTTCGGCATATGCGGATGCAAAAACTTTTATTCTGTTAAAGCCTCATGAAGATAGTAATATTTTATATTCTTTTCATATGTATGAACCTTATGTATATACAAATCATAAAATGAACAGTGGTAAAATCCGCTATCCGGGCAATATTGGTGGAAAGCAATGGGATAAAGAAGAGCTTAAAAGCTATTTATCAGCAGTTAAAGTTTTCCAAAAATCTCACAATATAGCCAGTAATAAGATATTAGTGGGTGAGTTTGGGGGACATCGCATATCACCGGGCTTAGAGAATTATTTTCAAGATCTAATATCTATTTTTCAAGAAGAAGGTTGGCATTTTGCTTTTTATGCGTTTCGCGAAGATACTTGGGATGGAATGGATTATGAGCTGGGGGATAAACCATTACCATGGCAGTATTGGCAGGCTATAGATCGTGGGCAAAAACCACATTTAGAAAGGAAAGATATTTATCCAGCATTTTCAACTCTCAAAAAGGCTTTGTGATATGCCTAATATCTCATAAATCATGATGCACTTAAATATAAAAGATTTCATAGATTAAAAATCCTAAAGCGGTTAGTGCTACAGGAGTTTTAACCCAGGTAATACCCTTCCATTTGTATAAGATATTCATTACACATAATACGATTAATGCAGGATATACCACATTTAAAATAGGCATGCTCAGTTTCATGATGCCTTGGAAACCAACATTACTCATAATAGTTGTGAGTAAGATAACGATAAGCAGACACCAATGTTTAGAGATACGTTGTCTAAACACTTCTCTAAATAAATAATCTCCGGATACTTCTGTTAGAGCTAGGGCCGTGGCAACACAAGCAAATGAAACAGCAATACAAACAAATACACTGCCGAATTTTCCTAGAACCGCATAAGAAACTGCACTTATCATTTGTTCTTCACGCAAACCCTGCAGTGCAGGTGCGTGGCTGTGTGCGACCATCATAAAGCCAATATAAACAGCAGCGAGTATAAATGCGCCTAGTAAAGAGGCTTTTAAGGTGAGAGAAGTCGATTTCTTTGCATCTTTTTTAATGATTTTTCCATATTCATCTTCATGTTCATGATTGTGTGTTTCAAATTGTATGGCTCTAAATGCAATGGTGCAGAAAAAGAAGGCACCCAAAAGGTCCATGGTATTGTAGCCATGTGAAACCCCTTTTTTAAAGGCTTCAAGTGCTGTACCTGTATTCACAATCGCAGGTTCAGTGTAAATTAAGCCTAAAATGATTAAGCAACTAAAACAAATAATTTTAATAGGACTTAAAACAGCACCCAAAATAGTAACCACTTTGCTTTCTTTGTAGGCAAGAATAAATACAAGGCTGCAATAAATCAAACTGAATAAGATACTAAAAAGAGTACTTTTTTGGAGTGAATCTGGAAATAAAGGTAACATTGCATTGAAAGTAGTCGCTTCAGTACGCGGAATAGCAACCAAGGGACCGATGATAATCATCAAAAAAGTAATCAGCAAAAACGCAGGAATTTTTCCTAAGCGTCCAAAAAAATCATGATAACTACCGTTGTATAAATTGGTCGCGACTAAACCTAAAAAGGGTACACCTACACCGGCTATCAAAAAACCCCACATTGTGGCTGTAATGTATTGCCCAGCATTTGCACCCAAATGTAGAGGGTACAATACGTTACCAGCTCCAAAGAACATCGCAAAAAGTGCAAGCCCAGTCGTTAGAATGATTTTTGTTTTGCTGCCTGTATTCATATCATCAACTGCCTAATCTATTAAAATGACATTCTACTTCATCGACACCGTATTCTCAAGCAAATACGCGTTGAAAATCGTGTACGTGCAATCTAAAGAGTGTTCTACTATAATAACAAGAGATGCTGCTTACTTAGCTATAGCATATTTTAGAGGCAATAATGGGTTTTTAGAATGTGATTTGTAAAAGCGCTGCGTAAATAAAATCCTCTAGGATTCACCCATAAAGCTTCACCCTGCGCGTCATGAGTGACATTTAAAATTCTACTGTGTGCCGCTTTGGGCCGAATGTGTAAATAAACACCCTGTTTTGCCGAGATTTCGGCGATTTGACCACAATAGAGCATTTCTGTTAATTCTTCCCAATCCTGTTGTAAAATGGATTCTAATTCAGGAGGAAGTACCCACAAAAGTGGAGAGCCCACTTGCCGATTAGGCAGGGGAATGCTGGGATCGGCTTCTATCGGTACCCAAAGTACTTTTGCCAATTTATGGCGAACACGCGAATCCTGCCAGCGCGAAGGTAATAAGCTTTGATGCCTTGTTTCTCGAAGGGGGGCTGTGCAGACATAGGTAGATTCACGAGCTTGCATATTCGCATTTAGAGGAATTGTCTTTAATTCGATGCCAAGATGTGCAAAATCTGGCTGAGATTGATTCGTACCATCTGCGCCTAAATAAAGCTCCATCAGCTGTCCTACCCAGCCTTTAGCATGGCTTAAAGACTTCGGAATGGCTTGATTACACTCTGCTGCTATGTTTTGTAGACTGAGTCCTGTTAGGGCTTGGCAACGGGCTAGAAGCTCTGCTTCTGTTTGGGGTTTAGTTGTAATCGGTAGCATAAGCAAGATATTATAGAATTAAATTTTAGAAAGCAATTCAAGATAGGCAAAAGAGGTATTTATGTTTGAAAATTTATCCGAACGGTTGAGTAAAACCTTTAGAAATATAACAGGTCGTGGTCGTTTAAGTGAAGAAAATATTAAAGAAACCCTTAAAGAAGTAGAAAAAGCTTTGCTGGAAGCCGATGTGGCTTTAGAGGTTGTAGAGGCTTTTGTAAAATCGGTGGCTGATAAAGCCATCGGGGTAGATGTACCTAAGGGGCTTTCGCCTGATCAATTTTTCATCAAAGTCGTTAACGATGAGTTAGTTAGTTTGATGGGAAAAGCCAATGAGGAGCTTAATTTAAAAACTAAACCGCCAGCGGTTATTTTAATGGCGGGTTTACAAGGTTCGGGTAAAACGACGACTACTGCCAAATTGGCACGATTTTTAAAACAAAAACATAAAAAGAAAATAATGGTCGTCAGTGCAGATACTTATAGACCTGCAGCTATCGAGCAGTTAAAGATTTTGGCAGAACAGATTGGCGTTATTTTTTGTGAAAGTAGTGCGGATGAAAAACCCACTGCGATTGCAAGCCGCGCAATGGTTGAAGCTCACAAACAAAATGTGGATGTATTATTGGTAGATACTGCAGGTCGTTTACACATTGACAATTCAATGATGAAAGAAATTGCAGCGATACATGAGATTGTGAAACCTATTGAGACTTTGTTCGTTGTAGACAGCATGACAGGACAAGATGCTGCCAGAAGTGCGAAAGCCTTTAATCAAGCTTTAGCCTTAACCGGTGTTATCTTAACCAAAACGGATGGTGATGCAAGGGGTGGGGCTGCACTTTCAATTCGATATATAACAGGTAAGCCTATAAAATGGATCGGGGTAGGTGAAAAACTCGAGGCCTTAGAACCGTTTTATCCAGAAAGAATGGCTTCTCGTATTTTAGGCATGGGTGATGTTTTATCATTAATAGAAGAAATAGAACAAAAAATTGATAAATCCAAAGCTGAGGCTCTTGCCAAAAAAATGCAAAAAGGCGCTGGTTTTGATTTAGAGGATTATAAAGAGCAATTAAATCAAATGCTCAGTATGGGTGGCATGGGGGCGCTTGTTGGAATGTTAGGTAAAATTCCAGGCATGGGTAGCATGGCCAAGATGGTTAATCCCGATATGCAAAGCACACAAGATAAAGCGTTTAAACAATCAATTGCTATTATTAATTCGATGACGCGTGAGGAGCGTCGTTTCCCTGCTAAAATCAATGGCTCGCGCAAACAACGTATTGCAAAGGGTGCAGGTTTAACGATTCAGCATGTCAGCAAAGTTTTAAAAGAACATGAAAAGATGAAAGACATGTCTAAAAAGATGCCCTCTAAAAGTGCTTTAATGGGCATGATGAACGGGCTTAAAGGTAAAATACCTGGAGGTGGCGGCGGAGGCTTTCCACCAGGGATGTTACCGCCTGGGTTTTAAAACACATTAGTTTAGATAAAAAGAAAAATCTCCGGATCAGAGGGTATAGTTAAATTAAGAATTATTGGGTGTGTGACGTGAAGATGTGGGCTTAGGTTGAGTAGGATTAGCACTTAATGCAGTCTCTTGTAAATCTACAGCAGGTGCTTTTTTATCTAAATAATTATGTAAATAATTCAGTGGTGTAAAGCTAGTATTAGGAGCTGAGCTAAGAGCTATAGCTTCGGTTAAATGATTTGCACTGTAATTTTTAAGCAAACCTTCTGGTACATGTTTATCACAAATTAATTTATACACTTTTTCAAAATGAGAAGCAGCTTTCGTTCTAGGGACTGTTTTGTTATAGGCTTTTAGAATTGTGTTTTGCAGATTTTTATCATGAATTTCTGGGATACCACCTTGCTTAAAAATGGCCTCTAGAGCCAATATGGGATCGGGTGGTATTAGGTGTGTAAGGCGGATTTTAGGCAGGGAGCTATGGGGTGTTGCTCTAGGTAATAGCATAGGCTTATCTTTTGTGCTATTGAATTCTGGAATATACCCCATGTGCAATACTTGCTCAAAATGCCGAATCGTGTCTTCTGGCTTAGGATTATCTGAACTTGCGCGCAAAGTGATGTGTGGCTTAGGTAGATGTAAGGGGGTATCTCGGTTAAATAGGCTAAAAAACCGAGAGCGCAAATTTGGATTGATAATATTTCGCATTTGCTTGGGTTCAATGCTGGGATTTAAGGCATCAATAAGACCATTTTTGCAAGCATATTCAAAATCTGTATATAATTTTAAATTATTGGCTTTGTTCCAACAAGCAGTTTTTCTTAGATAACTTGCAGCACTTATTACCGTGGCACCAATCGTTATTCCTAAGGCAATAGTAGCAACCATTGTAAGTGTTGCGGGTGGGAAAGCAAGACTGAGTACGCCTACTGTAGCCAAGGTGATCCCTAGCAAACCAGAGCTTGCTAATACATTTGAAATATTAAACATAAGATCTGCAAAATGAGCTTTCATTCGAATTTTTTTACCGTGTTCAGTTTCTATAGGTCGTTTTTTTGCATTTTTGTAATTTGTAAAGGCAGTAATCGTATTTGAAATATTGCTAATTAATGCGGCAGTAGCTGCTATCGGTAGTAAAAAAGGTGCTGCAATCGTAACAGTAAAAGCGTTCATCACTGCAACGGTACTTGCACCCAAAATGCCGATACTTCCTGTTCCTGCGGTAACCCAGGTCGATCTTAAGATGCGTTTTCTGTGCTCGGAAGGTTTTATGTTAGGATTACTACGCAAGCTTTGTAATCGACAGAACTGTGCGGCCAAACCCGCAATCGGTGAACTGAGTTGCCCAATAAGGCCAAAAGGTAAGTAGGGCCCACGCCCCATTGCATTCAGGCTAGCTGTTAAAACACTTAAGGGTTGTTGCCAGCGCCTAAACCGATCTGCACGTTTTGTACACTTTTTAATATCTTGTAGTATTTTATTTAAAGTTTGGGCTGTTTGAGGATTTGCTAATATAGTGTTGTGTAATTGTCTTAAAAGTTGCGCGCGTTCTCCATTTTTTTTAACCAGATTGCTCCTTAATGTCTCTAATTGTATTTCTCGTTCAGTTATTTTTTTATGTAATTTCTCAGTCAACCTCAGAAATTTTTTCTCTCGTTCTACTTGTTCTGTATGTAATTTTTGAGTCAATTTTTGACCATGTTTTCCTTTTGGCTTTTTAATTTCACTAAGCATGATGATTTCTGCTTCTAAAGTTTTGATCTGTTCTAATGAGGAATGCATAGGCGGGTAAAAACAATTTAAAATTTCTTCCCAATCAGTAGGGGGATTAAAAGTTTTGGGATCTAATAAAGCGGGCAATATGGCTGCTAGTTTTTTAATCGCTTTGCGCGTTGGTGTATTAAGATTTTGTAATGCAGGAGTCGTTATAGGATTGAAATCCGGTTTTGTAGATTCAATATGGTATTGCATCGCTTTAATGAAAAAATTTTCAGTAGAGAATAATCGATAGGAAAGTTGAATGCTATCATTTGATAGTGTCTTCGGGATTAATTGTGGGGTGCTTGCCATCAAATGACCTCAAGTTGAGAATGAGTTTATTTGATGTTATGACCTCCAAACCCTTTTAAAGTTCATTTTTCCACATAGGTGTATATGCCTGATATACGTACAGTCTCTTGTTTAAGTTTTTGCCTTAACGCCTAGGTGGGTAGGGATCATGCCACGCAAGGTTTGTATAACACCAGCAACTGCTCCTTTCCCATATTCTCTATCATAATTCTTTGGATCAATAGAAGTTCCTGTTAAATTAATTTTTAAAGGTTTCTGACCTTTTCCTAAATCAATATAGTCGTAGTGGTAATAAAAGTATGGATTCCCTGATTGTTTTTTTGTAAGCAGTAGACGGGCTTGTTGAAGCAAATCAAGAGGTAATGGATTGCCAATCATTCGATAAAACTCATCAGCAGGGAAACAGGCACGTAGATACAAGGATGTTAATAAAAAATCTTTTGATAAGCCTTCAATGCTGATAAGTGTGCTGTCGCTTTGATTTGAAGTAGAGAGACAAACAGGCTTGGGATTAGGATTTCTTGCTTGCATCAAGCTGTAGGCGCTTTCTCCTTTATGATTTTTAAGGTGTATGTCAGCTTTAGCGCTGATTAGTATTTGCTCCATATTATTATTCTGATTAAGTTTTATGGACTCTATGAGTGCGGTGTCGCCTGATGTTCTATTTTTTACATTAACATCGATGCCTTGATTTTCCAACAGTGCTTCTACCATTGCTGTATCACCGCTTTGGGTAGCACATATAAGAGGTGGAATTCCAAAATCATCTTGAGCATTGATTTCTGATTCGGAAAGCATACACGCTATCGTTTTTACAGTACGAAGATCCTGTTTACGAATAGCATCGATTAATCGGGTATGATTTATGATCGAGGTTGATAGCTTAATGAGTGCTCTAGATCTCTCAGGAAAAGCATGAGAGTTTTTTGGAGTGAGGTAAGCTAGATATTGGTGTTGGAATTGACGTTGTGCAATGGCGTAATAAAGCTCATCATTGGTTTTACGCTCCTTTTCATTGGTTAAAGCAATAAATGGTATTGAGGTTGCAAAATGAATTAAATCTTTTACAATCTCATTTAATGTTGGATACAGTTTAATCCATAAGCGTGATAAGCAAAGTAAGCTATAGTAATGTAAGCTCAAAATTGTTTTTTCAGGTGTAAATTTCGTTTTTAAAATAGTAACAAAATTATCTTTGTATATGTCATTTTTTATTAGATTAGTTAAAAACGTAAGTGTTCTAGCTTGGTCTTGAAAAATATATTTCCATAAACTAATGTTTTTAGTGTCTTCTTTTATATCAAACAGAATCATGATTAAGATAGAATATTCTTTATCTAATAATAATTTAATGTTTTCAGCATTGAAATCAGCAGGTTTCAGTAATAGTCGAGTATATATTGATGCAGGAGAAATGTCTTGTTTTAATTCTGTTTCAGGAGATTGACTGGGCTTTTGAACTTTTGGAGGCTGAAAGCATTCATATCCTTTGGGAAGCAAATAATTATCAGGTAATTCTATATCGTCTAGATTTAATTTGTTATTGATAAATATATTTTTTGCCATGGTCAGCACTCGGTTTTCACCTGTTTTATTGTAAGCTAGTTTGTGATCAAAGGCCAATTGAATAAGCGTATTAACTCTTTTGATCCAGCCTAAGCGGTTTCCTATTTCGCGCGCACTTTTCTCTTCAGCGGGTAAACTCGAAGATTGGATCGGTACATTTTGGGGCATGGTCGCCGGCAAAGCTTGTTGGATATTCAATGTGGGCTTAGATTTAAAATATTGTATCATATGAGTTTCTTTTTCATTGAAAAATAATGTACAGGATTCTTTAGCTCGACTTAAGCCTACTAATATGCGATGAAATTCTAAAATCATCTCTTGTCCAGTTATATCCTGCTTGTCCTTTGAACGGAAGGATTTAGAAAGTTTAGCACTTTCTTCTGAAGCCTGAAGTAATTCTGGAAGCATACTTGCCAATTTTTCAAATAGGTTGATTGCAATTACATGTTCAGATTCTAAACCACCTATATCTTCTAAAGTCAAAATATTATCTGGGTTAAAATATTTTGATGCCATCGGGAGGTAAGTGATATCGGGGATAACAACCATATAGCTGGAGTCTTCGGACATTTTTCTATATTTTTTTTCGCTTGTTTCTGCAGTTGTTTTTTCATCAAGTCCTATTGCTATTTCTTTCTCTAGAACTGGCATTGGCTCATAAAATACATCGCCTGTAGGTGTTGTGGAGTCACATTGCATAAGATACTTTGCTGTTTTGTCATCGCCGTTTCGTGCACAATGCCTATCAAGTAATTCTAAAAGTAAATTCAAGAGGTCAATTATTTTTTTAGAGTTGCGGTAGGAAAGTGTAAATGGGTGCTCTACAAATGCCACCCCATTTTTTCGAAATGATTGTCGAATAAATTCTAAATTAGATAAGGGATCATAAAGTGCTTGGTTAGCGTCTCCAGAAGCTTGGATCCCAAATGAACATGCTAGAAGTGATTTGATAAAGGCTCTGGGAAGATTTTGTATTTCATCTAAGTATAAAGTATGGATGTTTGTGGTTTTTTGTAGAGCAGGGCTTAAATCATAAAAACTCAAATCATAACCCATTTCTATGCCACTTAGCTCGGCACGTCTTCTGGCACCTGAAGAATACGGTTGTACGCGTGCTTCTTCGTCTTTAGGAATATAAGACCCTATTAAAGTTTTTTCGCAATAGCGTTGATAGAGCTTAAATATTTTTTTTCTGGACTCAACATCATTTTTACATACAGAATGATGCAAAGGCGAGTTAAGATATTGCTTTTTAGTGTCGTGGCCTGTAAGTACTCTCCATTCTCGATAGACTGCTTTACAAGCATAGTCAGGATCCTCTGATTTTTTTTTCAGGGGTCGTAGATATTGTCCTACAGTAATATTTTCAGTTTCGCACCACCAGATGAAATGCTGGATACCTCTTTTTTGTTCAGGCTTTAATTGCTGTAGGTTGGGATCAATTTTTCTGGCAAATGATTCATAATCAAAGATTTCTAGCCAAGGATTTTCACTCAATTCTTTTTTAAAGTCAGATTTAATTTCACGTGCAAGCCTTGACTGCGGACTTAGGTAAATATGATTCATTTCATTTTGGTTTTTAGTTTCAGCACCCAAAAGCGCATCATGGTTTTTACAAACTGCTCGCAGCATTTTTTTTAATACTACGGTTTTACCACTTCCAGGGGGTCCCAGGATTAGATTGATTTTTTTAAGGTTTAAGGCTCTTTGCTGTATATCATTTAATACAATGAAAAGATCACCCATCCAATTTGCAGCTTTAGCCAGTAGCCATTTGGCCATATTCTTAGCCATTGTTTCTAATTCAGGTGCAGCAGCTGAGATATTTGTAGGAACATTCCAATCATCGAGTCGAACAATTTTCAATGGTATATCAGTGTTATTTAATTTATCTAAATATCTGGATAAAAGCGTTTTATCTTTTAATTTTTTTTCATACTCTTTGTGCGTAAGGCCGCGATCCAACAAGAATAAACGTTTTTGTCCTTCAGCTAAGATGTAGGTTGCCAGCGCCCGATCACCTTCATTGATTCGTGTGGAAAGTAAATCAGTATGGCCTTGTAAGAATTTTATTTTAAGGCCAGGATCAGGCTCTGCCTGGCCTGCAGCATTTCGCTGGCTGAGCTTAGTAATAAATTTAGAATCGAAATAAGGCTTAAGCGGTTCTTCACAATAAACGCCATTAAAATCAAACATAAAGAATACCTTTTGTTAGGGGAAAATAAAAATTATTCGACAATTATATCATTGGTATTAGTTTGGATCAAGGTTATTATATTCAGTGCAATTCAGCATTTAAAATAGCATTACTCAATTCAGTCTCAGAAAAATCCAAAAAAACGAATGTTGTCCATGGCGCATAAACCTTCATGCAGAATCATTGAGATCTCTTTCGTAATTGATCATGTAAATACTGAGCCTCTTTTAAAAATTCAGGTAAGTGTAGGAAAACTTGTTCTGCTTTATCGTCATCATAAGTGTGGCTCGTTATATTGCGATTTGATTGATAAACCACCCATTTTTTTAAATCTGAAAGTAATAATCCTTTTTCGTTACTTAGGCGAATTAAGTTAGAAAAGGATAATCCGTCGATTTCTGAAGGGTTGGGTTCAGTCATTTCCAAATAGCGTTTTAGCATTCTCCAACTGAGTTCATAAGTGAATTCAAGGGCTTGAATAGCAGCTAATCTAAATTGCAAAAACATTTCGCGATCATGCTTTGCTAGATCTGAGTTACAAAAAATTAAACTCTTCTCTAACTGATGAATCGCCTTTTTAAAGGAAGAAAGGTCAAGTTTCATTCTAACACCTACCTATGTGGAGTTTCATCCTTAGGATTGTCTCATAGTAAAAGATAAAAACCAAACAAAAGTTAACTAATTAACTATTTTAGATAAAAAGAACAGCCCCAAGTACAGCAAATAGCAAATAAAACTAAAAAATAACTTTTAATATTCTTAAAACTATGGTATTGTGCATTGCTTATACCGTCTCTAATAAGGGATAAGGTATAAATAAAGCGGGTTGCATGACTTAATTTTTCCGCAGCCCTATATGGATAAGATCCTCTTGACAGGGGAAAGCTTATCGTTGTAAGATTCTGCTTCTTGAAGCAAAGAAGCGAGAAGTTGCTTTTTTTTATGTCTGAAAAAGTGGAGTAGGCTATTGTTATGGCAACAGTTAATCAGTTAGTACGTAAAGGGCGAACCAAAGCCACTATAAGAAATAAGGTCCCAGCATTACAGGGTTGCCCACAAAAAAGAGGTGTGTGTTCTCGTGTTTATACACAAACACCTAAAAAACCAAACTCCGCATTGCGTAAAGTATGTCGTGTTAGACTTACAAACGGATACGAGGTCACGGCCTATATCATAGGTGAAGGCCATAATTTGCAAGAACACTCCGTGGTGCTCATTCGTGGGGGTCGTGTAAAAGACTTACCCGGTGTTCGATATAAGGTTATACGCGGAAACTTAGATACAGCTGGGGTTAAAAACCGTAAGCAAGCTCGTTCTAAGTATGGTGCTAAACGTGCCAAAGCGGCATAAACAGTTTTTTTTATATTCTAGGGTAGCGATATGCCAAGAAGAAATGCAGTCAGTAGACGTCCCATAACACCGGATCCCATTTATGGGAGCCAGTTAGTAGCTAAATTCGTTAATCAATTGATGACGGGCGGCAAAA
This sequence comes from uncultured Francisellaceae bacterium, assembly GCA_945956915.1. GTDB lineage: Bacteria > Pseudomonadota > Gammaproteobacteria > UBA6186 > Azoamicaceae > CAMFJH01. The sequence goes on from CAMFJH010000014.1 coordinate 54,560, forward strand.
AATCCATCGCAGAAGGTATCTTATACGGCGCCTTTGACATTATTAAAACCCGCACTAAACGCGATGCATTAGATGTATTTGAAAAAGCGATGGAACATATCCGACCCTACGTAGAAGTCAAATCCAGACGCGTCGGCGGAGCCACTTACCAGGTGCCTATCGAAGTTCATGCAGCACGTGCTACCGCTTTGGCCATGCGCTGGTTGGTTGAATATGCCAAAAAACGCGGTGAAAAAGGCATGTTGGCTAAAATTGCAGGCGAAATTATGGATGCAGCCGATGAAGAAGGTGGCAGCAAAGGTAAAGGGGGCGCGGTGAAAAAACGTGAAGACACGCACCGTATGGCAGAAGCTAACAAAGCATTTTCACATTATCGCTGGTAAATAGAGGTTATATCGTGTCACGTACTACACCCATTGAACATTATCGAAATATAGGAATCGTTGCTCATATTGACGCGGGTAAAACCACAACCACAGAGCGCGTGCTTTTTTATACGGGTGTTTCTCATAAAATTGGTGAAGTACACGATGGCGGAGCCGTAACCGACTGGATGGAGCAAGAGCGTGAACGCGGTATTACCATTACCTCTGCTGCTATTACAGCCTATTGGTCTGGCATGGATAAGCAATATCCTAATCATCGTATTAATATCATTGATACCCCAGGGCACGTGGATTTTACTATTGAAGTAGAACGTTCATTGCGCGTATTAGATGGTGCAGTTGTTGTATTCTCAGCCGTTGATGGTGTAGAACCTCAGTCAGAAACTGTATGGCGCCAAGCCAATAAATACGGTGTTCCTAGAATTGCGTTTGTGAATAAAATGGACCGTATCGGTGCAGATTTATTTAGAGTCGCTAAGCAAATTAAAACACGTTTAAATGCAAACCCAGTATTGATTCAAATTCCTATCGGTGCTGAAGAAGGTTTTGAAGGCGTTATTGATTTGGTCAAAATGAAAGCCATTTATTGGGATGAAAAAAATCAAGGGATGACCTTTGAGTTGCGTGATATCCCAGCAGACCTTAAAGAAACCTGTCAAGAATGGCATGATAAAATGGTCGAAGCCGCAGCAGAAGCTTCTGAAGAGCTAATGGATAAATACTTTAATGGTGTAACACTCTCCGAAAGCGAAATACGAAAAGCTTTAAGAGAAAGAACTTTAAGATCTGAGATCATTCCAGTTTTATGTGGATCCGCTTTTAAAAATAAAGGCGTTCAAGCCATGTTGGATGCAGTTATCGAGTATTTACCAGCGCCTATTGATGTGCCTCCTATTAAAGGCGTCTTGGATGATGCTGCAAATACAGAAGCAGAACGTGCACCTTCAGATGATGAGCCATTTTCTGCATTAGCATTTAAGATTATGACCGATCCCTACGTAGGAACTTTAACATTCTTTAGAGTGTATTCCGGCGTATTACAGTCTGGGGATACAGTCATGAATACTGTGAAAGGTAAAAAAGAACGTTTAGGTCGAATTCTATTAATGCGTGCTAATGATCGGGATGAAATTAAAGAAGTCCGTGCAGGCGATATTGCTGCAGCGGTAGGTTTAAAAAATACAACGACAGGTGATACTTTATCGGATCTTGATAAAATCATTACTTTAGAAAGAATGGAATTCCCTGAACCCGTTATTTCCGTTGCTGTAGAGCCTAAAACTAAGCAAGACCAAGAAAAAATGGGTATTGCATTAAGTAAGTTGGCGCAAGAAGATCCTTCTTTTAGGGTAAAAACAGACGAAGAAACGGGCCAAACCATTATTTCCGGTATGGGTGAGCTGCATTTGGATATTATTGTAGACCGTATGCGTCGTGAATTCAGCGTAGAAGCCAATATTGGTAAGCCACAGGTTTCTTATAGAGAAACGATTACCAAAACTGTTGAACAAGAAGGTAAGTATGTTCGTCAAACCGGTGGTAAGGGTCAATATGGCCATGTATGGTTAAAACTCGAACCGCTTGAAGTCGGTAAAGGCTTTGAATTCGTGAATGCAATCGTCGGTGGTGCTGTTCCTAAAGAATACATTGGTGCAGTTGAAAAAGGCGTGAAGGGCCAGTTAGAAAATGGCGTTATTGCTGGATATCCTGTGGTCGATGTGAAGGTAACCTTATTTGATGGTTCTTATCACGATGTTGACTCCAGTGAAATGGCGTTTAAGCTCGCAGGTTCTATGGGTGTTAAAGCGGGTGCCGTGAAAGCGGGTGCTTATTTATTAGAACCGATTATGAAGGTAGAAGTCATCACACCAGAAGATTATATGGGTGATGTTGTTGGAGACTTAAACCGTAGAAGAGGTGTTATTCAAGGTATGGAAGATTCCGTATCTGGGAAACAAGTAGCAGCAGAGGTACCATTGTCAGAAATGTTTGGGTATGCAACAGATTTGCGCTCTGCAACCCAGGGTCGTGCGACTTATACCATGGAGTTTATTCGGTATGCTAGGACGCCTGCAAATATTGAAGAGGAAATTGTTAAAAAGCGTTCGGGCTAGTGTTGTGATCAAATTTGATCAAGTATTGATTAATTGTTTATGAGGTGTTCCAGTGTCAAAAGGTAAATTTGAGAGAGATCTTCCGCACTTAAATGTCGGTACCATCGGTCATGTTGACCATGGTAAAACTACGCTAACAGCAGCTTTAACCAAAGTGTTAGCAGATAAATTTGGTGGTTCTTCTGTCGCGTTTGATCAAATCGATAAGGCGCCTGAAGAAAGAGCTCGTGGTATTACCATTGCAACCGCACATGTGGAATACCGTTCAGCTACACGTCACTATGCACATGTAGACTGTCCAGGACATGCTGACTATGTGAAGAACATGATCACCGGTGCTGCACAAATGGACGGTGCTATTTTGGTGGTATCTGCAGCAG
>CAMFJH010000015.1 GCA_945956915.1 uncultured Francisellaceae bacterium
TATTTGGGAAAATACTTCTTTAGCAGGCTATAAGGTGTTTTTCAGGCTCGACTAATTAAATATTTTTTATTTTAGTACCAGATTGTAAAAAAATAACTTTCTAAATTACTATGTTAAGCAACTGCTACATAATTCATTTCATTCTCAGCGGATTCGATCATTTGTTTGCCAAGGGGAGTTAATATGCCATGCTCCCGAACTATTTTGAAACTATCGAAAGCCATTTTTCTATATTTTTCAATTAGCATATTCACTTCTATTAATTCTATGCTTGTACAAAGTGAGGGTGAAGTCTGTACCAATAGTCTAAAAAAATTCACGACACGTGAGAGCACAAAGCCTGCATGATATACGCCGAGCATAGGTCTATCTTTGTTTTTAATAGGTGAAAAAAACTTATCCTCGTACTCATTAAGCACTAGGGCATCGTCAACCCCTAAAGCAAATAAATATAAGTGAGCAGTCTCATGAATTAAATGGTCAATCATATTGATAACACTGGCCTGAGCATTTTTCGAGTCAATAAAAATCATACCAAAAAGATTAAAACTGGTTCCTCCTTTAATAATATCTAAGTTTAGAATCATACATTCATTTACATACGCTAAAATTTCTTTATAAAAGGCTGTGTCACATGAGTTGATTAACTGTAATGCTTGAGTGATTAAGCTTTCTATTATTGCAACATCTGCAGAGCTTGGATCAGAAATCTTAGCCTCTGGAGGCAAATCAAAAATTATATATTTTTGAAATAATTCGTTTTTAAACCTATTGTCGGTTGAACTTTGAAAATGAAAATATCTAATGTTAGTAATTGTAGGTATCTCAAGAAATTCTACAACAGAGTCTTTAAAAGTATGTATTGTTTGATTGTTGGTTGCTTCAATCAAGTGGGAATTAAGTGCAAAAAATAAACTCGATATTTTGCTTTCGGTTTTAAGTTTTTTGAGCATTTCTTGCCAATGAAAATAGTAAGGTTCTAAAGAATCCCTATTAAACTCAATAACATATTTCAAGCTCTCAATTAATTTAGTTTTTATCTTATCAGATAAAAAGCTGGCACGTTTGTGGCATGGAAGGGAATCAAATGCCAATTGCATAACTGATCCCCTTCCTCAACATCTATACGATTGTAGTTTGAAGTCTATTTTTTAAAAACAATAGCTTTGTAGGTTCCAGAACAGTTTTACTTTGCGTATCTTTTTGTGAAACTTTAACACCATTGTTTGATATTTCAGACAATACCATGTCAGTATTTTGCTGTATGTTACTCATTTCATTTCTCCTAATTTTCGTGATTTTCCTTAAAAAACGTTTCCAGAGCTGTCACTTTAGGTAAGTGCATCTTTTGATTTAGCGCTGAGAAATAAACAGGTATATCAACACCTTCATTTGGCAACACCATTTCCAATTTTACACCTTTCATAAGAGACACAAATTCTGATGCCATAACAAAAATTCCTAATCCTTGCATTGCAGCCTCAAATACTCCGAATGCAGAGTTTATCACTAAATGAGGAGTCCTGTAAACTTTATTTTTAACTCCAGCTGTTAAATGCCAATCTACATTCCCTCTATGGCCTGCTTCACTATGATAAAATCCAATTAATCTATGTTTATCTAAGTCCGATATTTTTTTTGGAACTCCATGTTTTTCAAGATATTTTTTTGAAGCAAATAATTTAATATGTAAGGTGAAAACCTTCCTTTGCATGATGTCATGTGCTTGGGCAATTTTTGGAAGAATAGCCACATCTGCAAAATGAGATGCCAGATCTATTGTTTCATCGGTTGTAAAAATTCTTATTTTATACTCGGGATACTTATTAATAAAAGGCTTTAACTTTCTAATTAACCATATCTGGCTTACCCCAGTGGTGGTTACTATTCTAATAATATTATCATTTTGTGTGGGGGCAATATTAGAAACATCTTCTATTTGTTCGATCTTATGCATAATAATTTGAACAGATTCTAAAAAGTCTTTACCTTCTTTGGTTAAGACCATTCTGCGATGTGATCGTCTAAATAAAATAATTTTGAATTTATCTTCTAAATAAGCTAATTGCTTACTAATAGCAGGGGGTTTAATACCTAAATGTATAGAGGCCTTCTGGAATGTACCCTCCATTGCAACATAATAAAAGGTTCTTAGTTTGTTGAGGTCAATTTTTTCCATACATCACCTTTTATAAAACTCACTACTTTAGTTCCCATAATGTTTTGATTGACTAAAATGCCACAAAATATGATTATACAAGAAGTCAATTGCATAAAGGTCATTTTTTCTCCTAAAAATGCGTAAGACATCAGGCATGACATGGGTATTAAAAACATCATGAATGGGGATACTGATGCTGTGTCATATTTTTTAATTAATTGGAACCAATAATAAGTAGCTATCAAAGTGGCAAATACAACAGCATATATAATAGCCCCAACAACTGGCCAAGTAAACTCACTAGAGGATTGTATGATTAGAGGTGTGCCACCTTTAGCAAGCATAATGAGCAGCATTGGAAACAATGAGATGCCTGCTAGCCATATGGTAAAAGAAAAATCGTACAGAATATTATATTTTTTGATAAAGCCAATCCCTAATCCCCAAGAAGCAGCACCCAGTAATGAAAAGCATAGGCCTAGAATACTTATTTTAGAGGCAAATAAATGGCTACCCATCAAAACAACCCCACATAGGGATATTGACATACCAATTAATTGATGTTTCTTAGGAACTTCTTTGACCATTAGCCAGGAAAATAATATTCCAAATAGAGCACATGTTTGGAAAATAACAGCAGCGATACCAGCTTCTGTGCCACTATTCAAGCTTAAGCTCATAAAGAAAAAAGGGAGCACATTCCAAAACAAGCCTATAAACATAATTTTAAAAACACTGTTAGGTGGCTTTTTAAAAAATAATAATGCAGGAACGCAACACAAAAACCTAAGAACATTAAAAAAATCTAAGTTAAAATCCTGACAAATAGCTTTTTGAACAATTAAATTACCAGACCAAAAGAAAACTGCAATAAGTGCAATCATTACATCTTGAAATCTCACTATTTTCTCCGATAACAATCCATGTGATGCAGCTAAATCATCAGAAAATACGAGTAAATCTCTTATGATCTAGTTACAAAATTGAATTCATGTATCATCTTACTGGTTTATAAAAAGAAAAAAGATAAGGATTTTAGCAAAAGAGTTCATAAACAAATAAGCATGATGCACTAGGCTTAACTTATTTAATTTATTTTTTTAGTGACTAACTAAGGAATGCTTAACCTCTTACTGTATTTCAATTTAAAAAAAGTACTCATAACACATGTTGCCTAATGGTCAATCCATTTGACCATTAGGCACGAGCCTATGCATCCATCACACTAGTATATCCCGATACTAAACAAATCCCTTTGAGTGCCCAGTACTACTGTTACACAACAAAATGATTTTGTCTAGAATATTTTTAGTTTTCAATCAGAAGCTAGGGCAGGTTGAGAAAAATAGGCTATTCTTGAAAAGCGAAGGTTTACACAATGGGGAGATAAAAGGATGAAAAAACTATTAAGCAAAAGTCTATGGATGGTCATTTTATTTTCAAGCGCGGCTTTGGCTTTATTAGGGCCTATGTCTGATAAAGAGCGCACAGAAAAGGCGAGTCTGATTGCAAGGGGTGAAATTACCAGCTCTAACATGACTGTTCAAACATTGAGTGATGGCACGAATGCCATTTACATTGTCAATATGAAAGTGGATAGCCTTGAAAAAGGCCAAGGGATATCTAAAGGAGATACTTTAATTTTTCAGTATTGGAAAGCGGACAAAAGGCCAGAAGGGTGGGTAGGGGATTTTGGCCAAAACCAAATCCTAAAAGTAGGTGATCAGGTAACCGTGTATCTTAAATTAAACGAAAAAGCGGAAATGATGAGTCTTTTAACACCCAATGGCTTTGACATGCATAAGAAAAAATAAATTTTACAGTATCGTGCGGTGTAGGGCGTGTGCTTTAGTACACGCCATTTTGATTAATTAACTAACATGGTGGGTTGATTACACATTAAATCTAAAATGAACCACATCGCCGTCCTGGACAATATATTCTTTACCTTCTAAACGCCATTTACCGGCGTCTTTAGCACCTTGCTCGCCTTTATACTTAATATAATCTTCATAGCCAATCACTTCAGCTCGTATAAAGCCTTTTTCAAAATCGGTGTGAATAACCCCCGCTGCTTTAGGAGCAGTATCGCCAATAGAAATCGTCCAAGCACGTACTTCTTTAACACCTGCAGTAAAATAGGTTTCCAGATTGAGTAAACCATAACCTGAACGAATCACTCTGTTTAGGCCAGGTTCCTCTAAACCTAAATCTTTTAAGAAATCCATTTTTTCTTCATCTGCTAATTCTGCAATTTCGGCTTCAATCGCAGCACATATCGGGACTACGATCGCACCTTCTTGAGTGGCTCTGGCATTTAAGGCATCTAAATAGGGATTGTTATGAAAGCCTGTCTCATCTACATTAGCAATGTACATCACAGGTTTGAGTGTGATTAAATGTAAACCCTGCACAATAAGACTTTCATTTTCATCCATTTTAAACGTTCTGGCGGGATCCCCTGCATTCAAGTGTGTTTTTAAACGTTCCAGCAAATTATTTTCTGTAATCGCATCTTTATTACCGCTGCGTGCATTTTTGCCAGATTTTAACATGGCTCGTTCTAGGGATTGTATATCAGCCAGCAGTAACTCTGTATTGATCGTTTCTAAATCATCGATGGGATCAATTTTTCCTGAAACATGAATAATATCATCGTGTGCAAAACAACGCACCACATGGGCAATGGCTTGTGTTTCTCGAATATGTGCTAAAAATTGATTACCTAAACCTTCACCCGTAGACGCACCTCTTACTAAACCTGCAATGTCTACAAATTCCATAAAAGTAGGGATGATTTTTTCAGGTGATACAATAGCCGCCAGTGCATCTAAGCGAGGATCGGGCATTGGCACAGTACCCACATTAGGCTCTATAGTACAAAAAGGATAATTGGATGCTGCAATACCGGCTTTGGTTAAAGCATTAAATAAAGTAGATTTGCCCACATTCGGAAGACCGACAATACCACATTTGAAACCCATGTCAAACCCCTTATGATTCGTTAAAAAATGTATGTAATTGAGTCATGGCACGGCTAAAGTTGCCTTGCACAGCATAATCCAAGACATCAAATGCTTGTGTGATGGCACTATGAATTAAGATATCTTCTGATTTAGAAGGCCTATTCAGTACATAGGGAGAGACTTGTGTTTTATCTCCAGGATGTCCAATGCCAATTCTTAAACGGTGAAAGTGTTTAGTTTTTAGGTGATCAATAATATCCCTTAAGCCATTATGACCGCCATGGCCCCCATCAGTTTTTAGTCGAATGGTGCCTGGTGGCAGATCAAGTTCATCGTGTGCAACCAAAATACGCTCGGCAGGTATCTGGTAATATTGGCTGATTGCACCTACGGCTTGCCCACTGAGATTCATATAACTATTAGGAATTAAAATTTTGATTTCTTGCCCTGCGATTTTGGCCTGGGCTACTTTAGCATTAAATTTATTTTCTGTTTTTAAGCTAAGATTTAAATTTTGGCAGAGTGCTTCTACAAACCAAGCACCTGCATTATGACGAGTTTTAGCATAATCAGGGCCTGGATTTCCCAGGCCCACGATAAGCTCTAAAGGAACAGACTCTTTCTGAGTCACTATTTACCTTTATCCTTATCCTTGCCTTTATCTTTAGAAGCTTTGATATTAGGACCCTTTGGAGCATCATTGGTATCCTTAATTTCATTGCTTTGTGCAGTAGTAGGGACTTCTCCCGCAGAAACTTCTGTGCTTTCTTCTACTTCCAGAGCAGCACGGGGTAAGTGTAAAGCTGCGATGGCTTGATCGTTACCGTGGCTTAAAGCAACACTTTCCATATTAGAAGATAACTTCAGATCAGATAGATGGATGGATTGATCCAAGTCTAAATGTCCTAAATCCACTTCTATAAATTCTGGCAATTCACTCGCGATACAACGAATATCGATATCCATCATTTGGTGAGTGATAATACCCCCTTTTTTAATACCGGGTGCAGTGTCTGCATTGATAAAGTGGATAGGAATACGCATATGGATTTTATCAGTAGGACGTATGCGTAAGAAGTCCATGTGATTAATGGCATGCCTTTTATAAGGATGACGTTGTAGAGCCTTTAAGATCACTTGTTGGGACTTGCCATTAACATTCAGGCTTAAAATATGGGAATAGAAAGCTTCATTTTCCAGAGCATGTATTACTTTTTTATGATCTAAAGAAAGTAAAGTAGGCTCCTGATCGCCCCCATAAACAATAGCTGGCACTCGATCTTCTAAGCGACGTAGGCGGCGGCTCGCACCTTTCCCTTGTACGTCACGAAGTTCGGCAACTAATTCAAATTTGGTTTTAGTAGACATGTGAACTCCTCGTTAAACAAAAAAAGCCTTCCTGCGACCTGGAAAGCTTATAGTAGTGGCTGGGGCGCTAGGATTCGAACCTAGGTATGCAGAGATCAAAACCCTGTGCCTTACCGCTTGGCGACGCCCCAAACTCAAGTTTTCAATTATCCCTATAAACATTTAGGGTGTCAATAGTTTAGTTTAAATGCTTTAGTTTTACTTATTAATTATAGGTCGGTGTATATGCTCATGTTTGCCAGCAGGCAATCCTGTTATTACAGCAAGCATTCAATTCACAACCTATTGGGGCACTAATATTTTTTGCGGATATTTAAAATGACCATTTTTGTAAAACAAATTTAAGTTTGGTTTTTTGAGAATGCGTGTTGACGTATTCAAGTTGTATTTTTTGTGGAAGAGAAATCGTTCCGAGTGTTGGGTGTGTATAATGTGTGTAAGTATCATAGTGGATGATCCAACCGTCTTGTTCTAATTCCACAATCAATCCTTCTGCATTTATTTTAGGTTCTTGATTTAATTTCCCCGGGGCAGGAACACCCTTTAGCCAATATCGCAATCCAGAGACAGGTATGTTGAGTCCCAATGCTTGCTGTACTAAAGTTTCAGGATTGTGGGCTTCCAGGCGCTGACCGTTTGCACGCGTTAGGGTAATATGCTGAGCATTTCCTTGAAGTGTGACAGATTCACTTCCAAAAGGGCCGTAAAGACGAACAAGATATTGTGTGCCTTGTTGTTGCCAGTCTAATGATGCACTGCCACCTTTCCCATCTCGAATAAAGCCGACTTTGCCACTGACTGTAAAATCACTTAGTGCATTGACGGTCTTGTGGCGTTGTGAAAAAGGAATGCTTTGTGCCTCTGCACGATGCTGAGAGGGCAGGGTGCTACAGCCTGAGCATAACAGGAGGAATAAGCTCACAACAAAAGTTATTTGACTTGATTTTTTGTCTTTGATCTTGGTTTTCATACTCTCTATCCTTCACTTTTTAGGTCCATATTTCATTTTAGTTTATGTTAAGATGTACATGCTACATTTTTTAGTTTAGGACTTTAACTTGGTTCACCCACTTTGAGGAACAATTATGGGTTTATTGTCTCGTATACCCCTATTCATGGCGCTTAGAGAAACTTGGCAAAACGGCTACAAAGCCCGTGATTGCGCAGCAGATGTGGTATCGGGCTTAACCGTATGTATGATTGCTATCCCTATGACCATGGCAGTAGCGATTGCTTGTGGTGTCTCTCCTGAACACGGACTATATGGGGCAATTATTGCAGGACCCTTAATTGGTGTGCTGGGTGGGGCTCGTTTGAGTATCACCGGTCCCGTCGCAGAATTGGCTGTACTGATTCTACCGGTAGTCAGCCAATTTGGGTTAAGCGGTTTGATGGTTGCTACCTGGATGGCGGGCTTGATGCTCTTGATTATGGGTATCAGCAAACTAGGCCGTGTTATCGAATTTATTCCTTATCCTGTGACTACTGGCTTCATCGCAGGTACCGGTATTGTTATCAGTACTTTGCAGATTAAAGATTTTTTTGGCCTAACCCTGCCTGCATCACCCGAGGGTGCAGCACATGCTCCCTATTTTTTAGAACGGGTGATGTTATTGACGGAAGCCTTTCCAACTTTGCAATGGGGCGATACCTTAATCGGTGTGACCACATTATTGATATTATTGTTATGGCCACGTTTAAAACTACCTTTGCCAGGTCATTTAGCCGCTATGATCCTCAGTGCTTTACTGGCTTTTGGGCTTAAAATCTATCACCCTGAATTGGCGATAGAAACCATTGGTTCTCGGTATATCGGAGGTATTCCTCAAGCTTTTCCCAGTTTCACACCCCTTTGGGAAGCCTTCGATTTTAATTTAATGCGAGATTTATTTAGCCACGCTTTTGCGATTGCCATGTTATGTGCAATTAAAGCTTTACTATGTGCGGTTGTCTTAGATGGCATGAGTGGAACCAAGCACAATCCTAATGGAGAATTGATAGCCCATGGTATAGGCAATTTAGTATTGCCTTTTTTTGGAGGTTTAACTTCAACTTCAGCTTTGGCACGTTCTGTTGCAAACTGGAGAGTGGGCGCACGCTCACCCTTGTCTAATATTGTGCATGGTTTGTCTATGTTAGTGGTGGTCTTGCTGTTTGCGAATATTTTTTCGTATTTGCCGATTGCAGGCTTATCCGCTTTATTATTAATTGCCGCTTGGAATATTATTGATTTTAGGCATTGTATTAAAATTATTCGTATTGGGACTCGCAGCGATTTAGCCGTATTATTGATTTGTTTTGGCTTAACCGTATTGGTTGACATGGTCATTGCCGTGGGTGTGGGTATGGTCTTAGCGGCCTTATTGTTTATGAAGCAAATGGCTAATATCAGCGGGGGGCGTTGGTTATTAGAAGCCCATGAATCGGATATCAAGCAAGCCTTACCCGAAGGCGTGATGGTTTATGAGATTTCAGGCCCCCTTTTCTTTGGTGCTGCAGAAAAAGCCATGAGTACATTAAGAGAAAATAGCCGGGGATTAAGAGTGGTGATTCTCTACATGCAAGCAGTCCCCACTATGGATATCAGCGGTTTAGTTGCCTTACGCTCGTCTTTAGATTCTCTTACTAAAGAAAAAATATTGGTTATTCTGGCCAATGTTCAAGAACAGCCTTTAAGCCTGATGAAAAAAGCAAACATGCATTTAGAATCTGATAAACTTGCTATTTGCGGGTCGCTAGCAGAAAGCATTGAGCTTGCCAAGCAATCGCTAGCGCCGGCTTATAGCAATTTTTTATAATCCGCTTAAGGATTTCGCATTGCTGGATGCAGTGGTGACGATGGTTCTCGCATACCTGATCCCAGTTGTGCCTCCAGAGGATTAAGGTTATTTGCGATCGAGGAAATAGAAGAAGCTGCGGGTGTATAAGCAAGTGATGAACTTGCTACACTATAAAACGGAGCAGGCTGTTCTTCTGCAGCATATTTCATTGCACCTTCATCGTTGTGATTCAAGGATGTTAATTGCTGTCTCTGTATCATTTGTGGGAGCATCTCATAAATCATTTGCAAATTTGTTGTTGATTGTTGTTTTAAAGCACTGAGTATTTCGTCTAATGAGAGCTGCGCTACTGATTGCACCGATTGTGCAGTTGGTCTAGGTGTATCCAAATGTATTTTAACTTCAGGTTCACCAAAAAGAGACTCATTTTCGGGTCCAGGGGGCACAGGTGCTTCTTTTTGCTGTTGTAGTTCATAATCTAGCTCCATTTGATACCATTCAACAAATAAAATAATATATTCTTTAGTTGCAAAATATATTCCAGGATAAAATGTATGAAACTCGCTGCAAAACTCTTCGAATTCATTTATATTTAAAGTATCAAGAAATACTACCTCTGCTAGGGCTTTCTTTAGAATTTTAGCTTCTTCTGAAGAGCTATCCAAATGTAAGTCTACCATTTCTAATATTTCTTTTTTGTTTAATCGCATCCCGGTTGAACATTGTTCAATTTGCTTTTTTTTCCAATGGTCTTCTAAACATTTTCGTTCTGGCTGTGGAGTGGATGATATAAGCTGGACAAAACCTATGTGTTTAAGGATGTGCTGCTTAACACTTAATTTCTTGAGTAAGTTCTCTTTGTTGACACTTTCGAAATGATTGAACTCTATGTAAATTTTCTCAATTAAATCGTTTATTTCTGATATGCTGAACCAATACCGATTACTACGCTCGTTGCGCGATTCTTTTTCTCGTACGATTTCGATTAAATCTTTTTTGACAATTTTTGGATCTAATGTATAGCATTTTTTACTAGCAACATCAGCAATCTTTTCAGCATAATCGTTATTTAGTATAAACTCGAAGTACGCACAATATTCAGGTAATTCTGGTAAAATTTCAGCTAGGGCTTGGCGAATAGCTGCTGCCTCTTCTGGCTTGTTTGAATAATTATCTTTGCAATATGCATCTATAATTGATTGTAATTGTGATTTTTTAAAATATAACATTTTTTAGTTCTCGGGCTGATAAATTTATTCGACTGTCTATTTTAAGACTATGGCCATTAGCTAAAAATCTGAAAGAGCTATTACGATATATGTTTCTTATGTATATTGCAAATTTCAAAAAGGATGTAGGAAAAGATTTTGAAGATAAGTCGACTAATCGACAAATTTTATGCTTGAATGAGGATTCATTAAATAAATAATTAAAATTATATTTGTATGTTCACATTATTTTAATGATGTATAAAGTATAACCGCTGGTGTTTTGGGTATAATGAATGATTGAAAGTAAGCAATCAGCAAATGAATAGGATGAGGCAATGGAAACAAAAATGCATACCCATATTTTAGGCATTGGTGGCACCTTTATGGGTGGGATTGCAATGTTAGCCGGTGAGCTTGGTCATAAGGTCAGCGGTTCCGATCTCGCCATCTACCCTCCGATGAGCACCCAACTCAAAGAAAAAGGCATTTTGGCTATTGAAGGTTATGGGGCAGAGCAGCTAGAGACACCATCAGATAGTTTAGTGGTGGGGAATGTGATGCGCCGAGGCTATCCTGTGATAGAGGCCATGTTAAACCAAGCTTTAGCCTATCAATCAGGCCCTGAATGGCTGTCTAAAAATGTGCTGAAAGGAAAGCATGTATTGGCAGTATCGGGTACACATGGCAAAACCACGACGACGAGTATGCTGGCTTGGATTTTAGAAGTGGCCGGATTAGCGCCAGGTTTTTTGATTGGAGGTATTCCCGCTAATTTTGACATTTCTGCGAGACTAGGTGCAGGATCTTATTTTGTGGTAGAAGCCGATGAATATGATTGTGCCTTTTTTGATAAACGATCTAAATTTATCCATTATCACCCGAATACTTTAGTTATTAATAATATTGAATTTGATCATGCCGATATTTTTGCTAACCTCGAAGCTATTCAAGAACGCTTTCATCATTTGATTAGAACCGTACCTGGAAAAGGATTAATTATTTGTCCCGATAACGATCTTAATGTTGATGCTGTATTAAAAAAAGGCTGCTGGACGACCGTATACAAAATGGGATCGGATATTTATGCAAAGAATATCACACCCTCGGGCGATCATTTCGAAGTTTATATTCAAAATAAAAAAATAGGGGAGATAAAATGGTCCTTGTTAGGGGAGCATAATATTCAAAATGCGCTAGCAGCCATCAGCGCAGCCTTGCATGTGGGGGTTGAGCCTGAAACAACGCTTAAAGCTTTAATGTCCTTTAAAGGCGTTAAAAGACGCTTAGAACTGATAGGCAATCAAAATGGGATTCGAGTTTACGATGATTTTGCGCATCATCCTACAGCCATTAAAAGCACACTGGTAGGATTAAGAGCAAAAGTAGGTCCAGAAGCACGTTTAATTGCAGTGGTGGATATTCGCTCAAATACAATGCGGGCAGGGCATCATCAAGACAGTTTAGCACCTGCTGTGCAGGATGCAGATAGGATATATTTTTTTAAATCCGAAGATACCCTTTGGGATGTAGAAGCTATGGCCAAATCTTCAGGGTTACCGGGTGGTGTGTTTTCTGACCATGATGCTTTATTGGAAGATTTGCTGGCAAATATGCAGACGGGAGATCATGTAATCTGTATGAGCAATGGAGGCTTTGGTGGCCTACAAAAGCAATTGGTTGATAGAATCAACTTGGTCAATGTTTAGCTTGTATCAAATTCACCGTTGCTACAATACGTGTAAGTTGCTCTGCCAAGTATAAAGGCAATGAGAGTAAATGATAGCAGAGTGGTTCTGCATTAGGTATATGGGCCGTGTCATGTAAAAGACTGGGTGTATCTGTATTAAATCGTATAGCAAAAGGCCATCTTTTTTCTTTAATGAAGTAATGTAAGGATTTAAGACGTCCACTTTTTCCTGCTTTTACTTCTATGGGAATAATCTGATTTTGATATTGCCAAACATAATCGACTTCAGCGGATGCTTGTGCTTTTTCTCGTACCCAATAAAATAATTCGGGTGCATGATAGGCTGGATTTTGATTGAGCAATGCTTGGCCAATAAATTGTTCTGCCAAACTTCCTCGATTTATCCATGCCCAATCAGCGCCTTGGATAATGTCTAAATGATTGAGTCCTAATGCTGCACATTGTAATCCAATATCTAAAAAGAGCACTTTGAAAATTTTGGTGTTTAATTCTGCTCGTAATGGCAAGCCATTGGCATGGCTATGATAAATCAGTTTTAATATTCTGGCCAATTGTAAAAATTCTAGGGCTTCACGAATTTGAGTAGACTTAATTTCAGGATCAATCTGGGTATATTTGAGTGTTTGTCCAATTAAGGCGGGGACGGTTTGAAAGACTTTTCTTAATATGGGAATTTGTTTTAATCTACCATATTTATGGAAATCATCTTGATAGGTTTGTAAAATATTTTGTTTGATGTTGTCGGCTTCTTGAAAATCACGAAACTCGCTGTAATGAGCCACCACTTCTGGCATGCCCCCTAGTAACCAAAATTGCTTTACAAAATCTAAAGCTTGCTGATGTAAGGGAAGGGGGATGGTGTCATCAATAGATACGGATTGTACCCATTCCACCAAAGTGGTTTCCCCCATGGCCATTAAAAAATCTTCAAAAGAAAGAGGGCCTAAATGAAAATATTCAATACGGCCTACAGGCATTGAAAATTCAGATGCTTCTAAAACAAAATCTAATAAGGATCCGGCTGCAATGACTGGAAATTCTGGATAGTCTTCATAAAAATATCTTAATACTTCTAAAACATGGGGTGCTGCTTGAATTTCATCTAGGAACAATAGGGTTGTGCTTGGGGTTAAAGGTTTTTTAGCATAAATGGCCAATTTTTGGATGATTTTCTGTGGGTCTTTATCGTTGAAAAAATCAGCCAATTCAGGCTTTCGTTCAAAATTGAGTTCTAAGCAAAATCGCTTAGATGCCTGTGCGAGCTGTCGTACCAGGGTAGATTTACCTACTTGTCGGGCACCTCTAATAACTAAAGGTTTACGGTGGGGCTTATGAAGCCATTTTTTTAAAGTATCGAGCTCTTTTCTGTGTATTTGCATCATTTTTTCCGAAACAAGGGGTCATTTTGGCAACATTTGGATATTATAAGGCCTTATTTTGGAAAAATCAAAAAGAAAAAGGCTCGTTGATGTAGCGTAGCGATAGCATTGTGGAGAAACCAATATTTACTTTGTTTCTTTAGGCTTAATAAACAGAATTTCTTTAAATTCAGAGATGTCTGCGGGGATCATTTTAAATTCAAAAACTTGTCCTGGAGAGGAGGCTTTTAATTCTTGGACTAATTTATCCAGCATATTATCTGTTTCTAATTTACTTTCTTTGTAGATGCTAAACATAGGGATAGGGTGTTTTGCATGTTCCAATCTTAGGGTTCCAACCCATAGAGGGGTTCCATCTTGGGTGCGGTAGTCGGATTGCCAAAGTTGAAGGAGTAGGCGATCATTATTGGCTAAGGATTTGGCCATGCTTAAAACGGGTAGTCTGTCTCGGTGGAATTTGGGTAAAACGGGCAGACTAAAGGCCTGTGGTTTGCTACTGAGCATTTCTGCTGCCGAGATAAAGCTTAATTTGGGTACATTTTTCCATTTGTGGTATTCAAGAAAAGCTTGAATAGGTTCTAGATTACCCAACCATTGTATATCGAAGACGGTTGCATGTCGTTTGAAGGCCCCATTTCGATAAATAAAATCAGCGATGTCTTTGCCTTTCCACCATTCGGTAGGGGTTAGAGTGTGTGTTGACCATTGGCGATGGAGATCGGCACGTAATTTAGGATAGGTATAAAAGCCATAGACAAGAGAGCTAAGGCATAGGGTTAATAAGCCGGGTAGTAAAATCGCACGGGTAGCTTCTTTGAGTGAAAGCACTCGCGTTTCATATTTGCGGTAAATCAAGATGCCAATCGAGAGGAATACTGTGCCTAACAATAAGCTGCCTATTACATCGCTAAACCAATGTAAGCCTACATATAATCTTGATAAGGCAATTAATAAAATTAGGGGTATCGCAATTAGCCAGGGAATCAGTACATGAGATTCATGTTTATGATCAACTGCATCTTTAGCTAAGATTTTTTGCATCATAGCTGCCAGCATTCCATAAGTGAGCGTGGCGGTTAAAAGATGCCCACTGGGAAATGAAGCCTCTTGTGTTAAATGCATTAAACCTTCAGGACGTGGACTATCGACTAGATGCTTGAGTAGATAACCTACGGTAATACCACAGCCAATTGTGCCAAACCAACAGAGCATTGCAACGATTCGACCTCTTAAAAAGAACCCTAGGCCGATAACTGCGATTACAGGAAAGAGTACTGTGTGTTCTCCAAGACCCGTAAACATGGCTACCCAGTCTACGACACCATCGTTGTACAAGGCTCTAAACATTTGATAGACAGGTTCATTCAAATAAGTAACGCCATTTGAATAAATAACGTTTTGCAGCAGAAAAGCAAAACAAAGGAGCGATGTCAATAAGACAGCCCCTAAGACCATAGAAATACGAGTGGCTAATCGCGTTGAAATAGGACGCCAAATCCAAGCCACTATTTTGAGTATGAAGGTATACAATACCCATAAGAGCAGTAAAAACAATATCAGGAATAAGCCTGCACGGCTGGCCACTTCAGGCGAAAGCTGTCCTAAAGAAGCCCCAATTAAAATACCCGGAAGGCTGTACAGCGGTGCCCAAACGATGGCTGAAGTAATATTGAAGAATAAAAATCGATTGGGCGTCATGTCCATCATGCCGGCAATCACTGGAATCATAGGGCGTACCGGGCCTATAAAACGTCCTAGAATAATACTTTTACCCCCGTGGCTCTTAAAAAAAGCTTCGCCACGTGCTAATAGTTGTGGGTAAGAACGAAAAGGCCAAAAATCTCTTAAATGTTGATGGTAATGGTACCCAAGCCAATAACTGATGCCATCGCCTGCAATGGCCCCCAAGACTGCCCATCCCAGCGTCGTCCAAGCGGGTAGGATGCCAGCACCTATCATTGCACCAATGGCTGTCATCATCACAATGCCGGGCACTATCAAGCCAACAATTGCAAGTGATTCAGATAACGAAATTAAAAAAACAGCCAAACCAGACCAGGTCGGATGATCGCCAATCCAAGTTAAAAACGGTTGTATAGATTCTTGTGTCATATAAATTACTTTCTTTTAAATTGCCTAGTTATTTTAGTTTAACATAATACACAATTCGATGCAGATTTCAAAAGCTTAAGGATAATATTTTAATCTCGTGTATAATTTAGGCAGTGTTCCTTAATGATTTTTATATCAGGATAGCATTTTATGTTAAGTCATCTTACTGTGCACCATTTGGCCATTGTTGAGCATCTTGAGTTGTGCTTCAAGTCAGGCATGACAGTCTTAACGGGTGAAACCGGTGCTGGAAAATCGATTTTAATTGATGCTTTAAGCCTAGTATTGGGCGAAAGAGCAGATTCCAATAGTATTAGACATGGTTTTCAACAGGCTGAAGTGATTGCTACTTTTGAATTAACACACCTAACCCATATTTCAGATTGGTTGCAAGAACAAGGCTTAGAGGCAGAGGGTGAGTGTATTGTTAGGCGTTCTATTCATAAAGATGGGCGCTCCCGGGCCTACATCAATGGCTTTTTATGTCCTTTAACCCAACTTAAGGCCTTGGGCGAACAGCTGGTCGATATTCACGGACAACATCAAAATCATGCTTTGTTAAAATCGGATTATCAACGCTTATTGGTGGATGAATATGCCGGACATCAAGATTTAAGCCTGCAAGTAAAACAAGATTTTGAGCAATACCAGCTCTTGCAAAAAGAACTTTTGGCTTTGCAAAGCTTACAAGGTCATACAGACAAACTTGCTTTATTGCAGTATCAAATGGGTGAAATAGAAGCCTTAGGTCTAAAAGAAAATGAACTGGAAACTTTAGAAAAAGAACATCGTACCTTAACCCATGCCGAGGGCTGGTTGGCAACCAGTACAGAAGCTTTAGCTTTGTTAGAAGGTGGACAAAATGATCAAATGGAGACCTCGCAGGGCAAAGATGTGTGTGCAGCCTTGCATCAAACTTTACAGTGTATACATCAAATAAGCACTCACAATCCTGCATTATTAAGTGTTCAAGAGTTACTAAACTCTGCATTGATCCAAATAGAAGAAAGTGTTTCAGAAATTAGACATTTTTCCGAAACCATTGTTTATGATCCTAAGCGTCTTGCTTTGGTTGAAGATCGGATGAGTATTATTCACGCGCTTTCACGAAAACATAAAATAGAACCTGAAAAATTATTTGAACATCTACAATACTTACAGGAACAAGCTGCACAGTTATCGGACATAGAAGGTTCTTTGACAGAAATTAAGAATAAAGTCGCGCAATTAAAATCTCAATACCAAGAACATGCCCAGTTACTCACTGTTAGCAGACAAAAAGCTGCAAGCGTATTAAGTGATTTGGTGGTAAAAAGCTTGAAAGTATTAGAAATGCCCAATGGTCGTTTTGAAGTCCGTTGTACTTCCAAAGGGAATGATTATTTAAGTGCTAATGGAAATGATGAAATAGATTTTTTGGTTTCTACCAATCCTGGACATCCTTTGCAATTGCTTAAAAAAATAGCTTCAGGAGGTGAGTTGTCTAGGATAAGTTTAGCCATTCAAGTGATTACTGCTCAAAAAATGACGATTCCTACGTTGATTTTTGATGAAGTCGATGTTGGCATCAGTGGTAAAACAGCAGAAATTGTCGGCAAACTCATCCGTACCTTATCTAAAGAAACTCAAGTATTATGTGTTACACATTTACCCCAAGTTGCCGCCCAAAGTCATCAACACTATAAAGTGGAAAAAATACAAACAACCGAATCTACAAGCACCCAGATAGTCTCTTTAGATGCTGTGCAAAAAATACAAGAAATTGCCCGCTTGCTGGGGGGTATTACAGTGAGTCAAAGTGCTTTGCATCATGCAGAAGAAATGGTTCAAAATGTGGTTTAAACAAAGAGTGGAGTAGAAAAAATGAGCAAAAACAATCCACAACGATTTACCAACATCGGTTTATTTGCAAAATATAATAATACGAGTATCACCGATACTTTTCAGCGTTTAGTCAATTTTTTAGCAAAGCGAGGGCATAAACTGTATATAGAAGAAAAGAGTAATGCCCTTTTAGAGACGCATGATTTTCAAGTAAGATCTAAAGATGCATTAGGTGCTGATTGTGATTTAGTATTGGTAGTTGGAGGGGATGGTAGTTTATTAAACGCAGCCCGTGCTATTGTGCCTTATCAAGTGCCTATGCTGGGTATTAATAGAGGACGTTTGGGGTTTTTGGCAGATACCAAACCGCAAGAAATGGAAGAGAAATTAAGCGCTATTTTAGATGGCATTTATATAGAAGAAAAACGTTTTTTATTAAGTGCAGATATCGTGCGAGCAGGGAAGACAATTGCAGGCGATCAAGCTTTAAATGATATTGTCTTATATTCAGGTGCTTTAGCGCGCATGATTGAATTTGAAGTCTATATTGATGAGCTCTTTGTATTGCGTCAACGATCAGATGGACTGATTACAGCAACGCCTACGGGTTCTACGGCTTATGCCTTATCGGGTGGGGGGCCGATTTTGTATCCTACCTTAAATACTTTAGTACTCGTGCCTATGTTTCCACACACCTTAAGCAGTAGGCCTATTGTGGTTTCTAATGCTTCTATTATTAAAGTCGTGATCACTGAAAATAACGAGCTATCCCCTAAACTAAGCTTTGATGGCCAAGTGCATCTTGATCTAAAGCCAGGAGATGAAATCCTTATCCAAAAATACCCTCATGATCTTAGCTTGATCCATCCTAAAGATCATGATTACTTCAGGGTATTGCGTGAAAAATTAGGGTGGAGTACGGATCCGATTAAAAAGTAGTGTGGCTAAGCATCCGTAGGTGTTTCATTTTGATCCGGTTTTTTGGCGCCTAGTCCATCTTTATTTCTAAAAGTAATACGACCTTTGGAAAGATCATAGGGGGTGAGTTGAACTGTGACTCGATCGCCCATAAGGATGCGGATATAATTTTTACGCATACGTCCGGAAATATGAGCGTTTACAATATGACCATTGTCCAATTGGACTTTAAAATGCGTATTGGGAAGGGCTTCGATGACGACGCCTTCCATTTCAATGGCTTCTTCTTTGGACATGTACTATAGAACCTCTTATGGGCTGATAAAAAACATAGTCTAGCAAGAATAATCACAATACGCTAGTGGAGTGGTATTTACTATAGGGTTGACCCTCTGTGGTCGACCGCCGCGAGAGTCAGTTAGGAGACTTTTAATGGAAAAAATAGGCATGCATGTCTGGGTATCAGGTTTGGTGCAAGGTGTATTTTACAGACGTTTTGTGCAAGAGGCAGCTTTAAAATTAGGCCTCACAGGCTGGGCTACTAATTTAGAAGATGGCCGAGTAGAAATTTTATTAAGTGGTGAAAAAGCGGATATCGAGCATTTAATTGCATTATTATGGCGTGGTCCTCCTAAGGCTGTGGTAGAAAATCTGCAATCACAAGAAGTTCCTTGGCAAAATCTTAAAGGCTTCATAACGCGTTAATTTTTTATCTAGCACATCGGCTGCTTAGTAGAGAGTTAATAAGGTTTCGCCCCTTCTTCAAGAATATCAAGATATTGTCGATATACATATATTTTATCGCGTTTTTTTTCACTTATTTCATTTACAATACCCAAGTCTAACAAATGATTTAAAGATTTTCTAGCGGTAGGCGCTGTCATTTTTAATTCTTGGACAAGTAAAGGGGTGCTTACTTGAGGTAATTGCTTCATATATTCTAGAATTTGTTCACAAGAAAATCTTGCGCGTCCCAAGGTTTCGATTTTTTTACGGTCTTGCTCAAAAAGCTTATTGATAGCAGTTGCTGTACTGATTGCTTGTTTTGCAGATTTATAAACACCATCTAAGAAAAATTCCAACCAGGTTTCCCAAGTACCACGTAGACGAACATCTTGCAAGAGTTCATAATAAATTTGACGATTTTGTTTAAAATAAAGACTTAAATACAAAATAGGTGCATCGAGTATTCTGCCTGTACAAAGCAATAAATTGATTAATAATCTACCCAGTCTCCCATTTCCATCTAAAAAAGGATGTATTGTTTCAAACTGAACGTGAGCAAGGCCTGCTTTAATAAGGGTTGGTATGCTTTTGTTATGTAAAAATTTTTCAAAATCAGATAGACATTGATTTAATTGATCAACAGGTGGGGGCACAAATAATGCATTGCCGGGTCTTGTACCTCCAATCCAATTCTGTGAACGTCTGAATTCGCCAGGTAGTTGTTTTTTTCCTCGACCACCAGATAATAATACGCTATGAATTTCTCGTAATAGCCTAAGTGATAAGGGTAAATCTTCGAGTCTTTTTAAACCATAATTAATCGCTTTTACATAATTAGAGACCTCTTCAACATCTTCTAATGATACCGAGGGCTTTTGATCGTGTTCGAAAAGCATCAAATCTGAAAATGAACTTTGTGTTCCTTCAATTTGACTTGAAAGTAAGGCTTCTTTGCGTACATACATATAGGTGAATAGTGAAATATTGGGAATCGATCGATGGATACTGTTTAGTTCAGCTAAAGCTGCTGTTGCTTTTTCAAAATAGGGGTAAAGAATCGATAAATCTAAAGGTGGGTTTGGGGGCAAAGGAGGGGGCAGGTAAGCTTTGTAGGTTTCCCCAGCGGTTGCTCTTAGTATGTAAGTTCCAATTCTTGGGTTCATATGTACGCTCTATCCTTTCTTAGATTCATTGACTAAGAAAGGATAGCTACTTATCTTTTCTTAGTCAAGCAGGATAAACAAGGATATAGTGTATGTAGCTTAGGGTTCGTGGGCAAGGACTGTATATAAACATAGTGTTATTTGAATCATGTGCTAATAGTATGATATTCTATATTGTAAGAGCAGCACAGTTACAATACTAGAGACAAGAAATGATTACACCCATTGGCGTTAGTGATTTTCGTGCGTTGGTCGAATACAAAGATTTAGACGGAAATCCTTATCTTTACATAGATAAATCCTTAATCGTCAATGAAATCCTGTCTGGGGCACATGTAACGCTTATTACCCGTCCCAGGCGCTTTGGTAAAACGCTGAATATGTCTTTATTGCATCATTTTTTTGCTAAAGAGGTGATGCATCAGCCGACGGAACACTTGTTTGAGGATTTGGAAATATCCAAATATCCAAAAGCTATGCAACACCAGGGAAAATATCCTGTTATTTTTTTAAGTTTTAAAGAAATTAAGGCAAATCATTTTGAAAAGGCATATGCTGATCTACAAGAAATTATTAGACAAGCTTATAAAGAACATGAAACAGTGCTTTATGAATCTTTGGCTTTAACGGAAACTGACAAAGCAGATTACCAAAAAATATTAAACAATACCGCATCCGACTCTTTGACTTATATTGCCTTAAAAAATTTAACTCAATATCTAACAAAGGCTTATGGTATTAAAGCGATTATTTTAATAGATGAATATGATACGCCTATCCAAACTGCTTATCTAAACAAATATTATGCACAAATGGTCGAATTTATGAGGGGATTTTTAGGTTATGGACTTAAAGATAATCCTTATTTAGAAAAAGCAGTACTTACGGGTATTTTGAGGGTTTCCAAAGAAAGTATATTTTCAGATCTAAATCATCTTAAAGTTTATACGCTATTAGATCGTCGGTATGGTGAATTTTTTGGATTTACAGAACAAGAAGTCATTCACTTATTACAAAAAGCAAAACTTACCAATCAACATCGATTTCAATCTTTCGAGAAGGAGCAGCGCTTGGAAGAAGTGAGATCTTGGTATAATGGATATCAAGCGGGTGATTTGATTATTTATAACCCATGGTCGATTATTAATTACATAGAAGAAAAAGGAAAATTAAAATCCTATTGGGTAAATACCAGCGCTAATGCTTTAATTAAAACTTTATTAATTGAAGCCCCAAGTACTTTTAAAATACAACTTGAAGCGCTTTTTGCAGGAAAAACAGTCGAAAAATTTATCAGTGAGCATGTTATATTTGAATATTTAAATTCTAATGAAAATGCATTATGGGCTTTATTGTTCATGTCAGGATATTTAAAAACAACAAGTACTCAATATGATAGCCAAGGTGTTATCTGCCAATTAGCGATCCCCAATCAGGAAGTTAGAAATTTACTCCAAAATTTTATTGCAGAGTGGCTATCAGGTATCGATAATCATTTAGTGTTTAAGCATTTTTTAAACGAGCTTTTAGAAGGAAACTTGGAACATTTTGAAGAACGTTTAAGGTATATTTTATTAGTCACTTGTAGTATGCATGATGTAAAAGGCAAAAATCCGGAAAAATTTTACCACGGTCTCTTACTGGGATTGCTTTCCGGTATTGATAGACGTTATTATACCGTTGATTCTAATAAAGAAGCAGGCTTAGGTCGATTTGATATTGTTATTGTGCCCCGAGAATCTCATCAATTGGGCATTATTATAGAACTTAAAAGTATCGATCAAGATAAGCCCGAAATCCTAAAAAAAGCTGCCATAGATGCTCTGAATCAAATAGAAAAACAGCAATACGACAAAACGACTTTATTTACAGATACGAAACGTTTGTTAAAGATTGGAATTGCATTTTCAGGAAAAGAACTGGCGATAGTTCATAATTTTCTTTGAGGAACTGCCGCCTAAAAATCCTTACATTGTAATTAAGGCACAACACTTTGGATCTGTAATTTTTCTTTTTTCAATTCTTCTTGGTAAAAAATTGTTAAGCCCACCGAGAATATAATCATCGAGGCGTAATAGTGCCAAGTAATGCTTTCCCCTAAAAATGCCCATCCAAAGAAAGAAGCGAATAAAGGCGCAATTAAACCTGCAAAAGACATAAAAGTAGCGGTATATCGTTTTAAAAGATATCCGTAGAGGTTGTAAGCAACAAGATTAGAGATTAAACACATCGCCAGCGTATATTGAATAAAAGGACCATATTCTGAAACCGGTATAGGTGACCATTGTTCACCTGCAATATAAGAATGTACTAAAGCTAAACACCCCCCTAATAACATGCTAATACCATTGGCCATCAAAGGGGTATATTTAAATTCATTGATTAATTTTTTTAATAAAATCCAACCATATACACTGCATAAAACAGCACTTAAGACTGCTAGTTCTGCCAGGGGGATACCACTCCAGCCACCCTCAGTAGATACATATTCTGAAGGACTTTTAGTCATAAAAATAGGCACCAAACCTATAAAACCAATGATTAAGCCTAGCCATTTTTTGCCTGAAAGGACTTCTTTTAAAGAGAAATACGCAACCAAGGCTGCTAAAAAAGGAGATAAGCTATAGATTAAACATACTTTGGCAGATGATAAATATTTAATGCCCCAAATTTCCATAATATTGGTAATATAAACACTTAATAAACTGAGCAAAAATAAGGGTTTGAGATGAACAAGCTTAATTTTAAAGGCCTTGCGATTCCAAATAAATTGGTGCACCAATAGGATCAATCCTGCAAAGGCAAAACGAGAGCCTATTAGGAAAAAAGGATCACTATACTCTAAAGCCGTTTTGTTTAAACCAAACAGACTCGCAAACAAAGCAAAAAGCAATATTACCCAAAACATAAGCGTATATCCTATAAATCGCAGTTTAAGTGGATTAGATAAACCATTTTACCACAACATTTGCTGCTGGTCACCATTTTTATGTATTTAACTAACCCTTAAAGGTTCAAAATCTTGGCTATCTGCCTTAAAAACGTCAATTATACCTTCTGGTAAATTAAAATACCAGGCGTGTAATTGCAAGCTCCCAGCTTCGACTTTTTCCTTTATCCAGGGGAAGCTCATTAAATTATTCAGAGAACCCAAGAGTGCTTGTTTGCCGCATAAATTTTCTTGTTGACTCTGCTTTGCAGAGGGGGGAATATCTGCGATATTCTCAGGCAATCTGCAAGAAACTTGAGCCATACTCATCCATTTGTCTATAAAGCTATTGGTTTGTTTAGCATCTTGTTTTTTGAATAAAGATTGAATGCCCCCGCATCCGCTGTGTCCCAAAATAATAATATGGGGAATATTAAGATAGCAAATACCAAATTCCAAAGCCGCGCTGGTCCCGTGGTAATGCGAATCAATTTCATAGGGTGGAATTAAATTGGCAACATTACGGATCAAAAAAAGATCGCCTGGATCACAATCAAAAATTCGGACAGGTTCAATTCTTGCATCGCAGCAGGTAACCAGTAAAGCAATGGGACGTTGGGGTTTTTGTAAAATTTCTTTATAGCCATCATTGGCATGTTTGGCTTTTAAATTTCGGAAGCGAGTATAGCCTTCAATTAACTTTTTAATTTCATTATCCATAAAATTTCCTTAGGTTAAAGAGTTTAGACTTAAGTTCAAGCACGATGTTTTTCTAAAAACGAGAGTACTTGATCCAATGGAATATTATCCGTTTGACCCGTCTGTCGGGATTTGTATTCTAAAGTTCCTGCAGTTAAGCCTTTTTCACCCAATACCAAGCGATGGGGAATACCGATTAATTCTGCATCATTAAACATAATACCTGGCCGTTCATCCCGATCATCCAAGAGGATTTCAATGCCCGCTTGTTGCAA
This sequence comes from uncultured Francisellaceae bacterium, assembly GCA_945956915.1. Taxonomy (GTDB): domain Bacteria; phylum Pseudomonadota; class Gammaproteobacteria; order UBA6186; family Azoamicaceae; genus CAMFJH01. The sequence continues at coordinate 24,220 of CAMFJH010000015.1, forward strand.
ATCCCGATACATTTTTTCTGTGGCTTCCCTAACAGCTGAAGATTGTCTAAACCCTATCGGAATTAAAACGGCTTCAAAAGGTGCCATGGAGGATGGCCAGATAATGCCTTTGTCATCATAATTTTGCTCAATAGCAGCCGCAACGATTCGTGATACGCCGATACCATAACACCCCATGCTCAATACCCGAGATTTCCCAGTTTCATCTAAGACGCAGGCTTTCATCGCTTGGCTGTATTTATCACCCAGCTGAAATACATGTCCTACCTCAATACCCCGTGCCAACAATAAATGGCCCTGATGATCAGGGCTGGGGTCGCCTGCAAGCACCTTACGAATATCGGCCACAGTCGGTTCTGCACAATCTCGGCCCCAATTAAAATTCGCATAGTGCGTATCGTCTTGATTGGCACCACAAACAAAATTAGCCATATGCGCAACAGAACGATCGGCAATTAAGGGAATGTTTAAGTCTTTAGGACCTACAAATCCAGGGCTGCAAGCTGCGATCGCTTGCACTTGTTCAAGAGAAGCCAATTCGAAGGGTACCCCAACTAAAGCTATTTTTTCAGCTTTAATGGGATTGATTTCATGATCGCCGCGCACCAATAAGGCAACAACAGGGTGTTCTTCAGTACGACCTTTGACCAGCATGGTTTTTAAAATATCCTTAGCTTCACACTTTAAGTATTTGGCTTGTTCTTCTACCGATTTAATCCCGGGTGTTTGCATGGTGGATAAAGGCTCGGCAGGGGCTTCACGAGGTGTTGTGGGACTTAGGGCTTCTGCCAATTCTACATTTGCAGCATAATCGGAGGTATCGCTATAGGCAATTAAATCTTCTCCGGAATCTGCCAGTACATGAAATTCATGCGAGCCGCAACCCCCAATACTACCGGTATCTGCCAGTACGGCTCTAAATTTTAAACCTAAGCGTGTAAAAATTTTAGCATAAGCTTGGTACATGTTTTCATAGGTTTCTTGAAGAGACTCTGCATTCAAATGAAAAGAATAAGCATCTTTCATCAAAAATTCTCGTGCACGCATCACGCCAAATCGAGGCCGCACTTCATCTCTAAATTTGGTTTGAATTTGATACACAGCCATGGGTAATTGTTTATAGCTTTTTAATTCTTTACGGATTAAATCGGTTACCACTTCTTCATGGGTAGGCCCAAAACAAAAGGATCGTTTGTGCCTATCTTGTATTTTCAGCAGTGAAGGACCAAATTGATTCCAGCGCGCTGTTTCTTCCCATAATTCTGCAGGTTGTACCGCAGGCATTAAAATTTCTTGAGCATTGATGAGATTCATTTCTTCACGCACGATGCGCTCTACTTTGCGTAGCACACGAAGACCCATTGGCAACCAGGTATATAATCCAGAAGCAAGCTTTCGTATCATACCCGCACGTAACATCAGTTTATGGCTAATAATTTCGGCTTCGCTCGGGGATTCTTTTAGGGTCGCTAAAAGTAAGTTAGATGTTCTCATAAATTTTTAATCCTGTTTCTTCCATTTTGAGCCAGTATAAAAGATATTTAAGCTGAAATGAACTATGATGATAACATACCTATGTGAAATGAGGATAAGGTTAGTAAAATGACCAACTATTTAAATGAAGCCGCCTATAGACGTTGGTTAAGGCAATATCAGATCCATTTGGATAATTATATCGATCGCTTAACTTTATTGCGTTTTAGAATAGATGATTTACCACGTTCACTTGATAATGATGAAGATTTTCTGGCTATTCAATTGGCGCTAGATATGATTGATGAACATGTAGAGCGCATTTTTGCCCGAGATTTCAGTCCTGGAATGAGTCCGCTTACAGGATCTGAAAAATTTGTCGAAAATCTAAAAGTATTTTGCAATTTAACAGTGAATTTATTTAAACGGCCAGCGCCTTTTTTGAGTATTTATCAATCAGAAAAAGACAGAGTCATGAAAGAACACAAAAGCTTTAAATTTAAAGAAAAACTCTTAGCATTGAAAGGGATGATTGACGTTGCAGAAAGTCGAGAAACCTTATCCGCAGTCGCATAATACATTCAAGCCGGCTTAAATAAAAATCTGTATGAATTGTTCTTCAATGCGTGTGGGGTAGGTTTCTAGATCAGCGAAGGCGGGGGGGCTTTTAACCGCTCCAGTTTTAATACAAAAAGAAGCGCCATGAAAAGGGCAAAAGAGTGTAGTGCCTTCTAAAGCACCTTCGGTTAAGGGCAGGCTTTCATGGGTGCAAAGATTGTGCACAGCGTAATAAGCACCTTCACTTTTGATCAACAAAATATCCGTGTTTTCTACGCTAATCGCTTTTCTATCGCCTTCTGATAATTCAGAATCTTTTGCTATGCTTATCCACTGAGACATGCCACACCTAAAACATATTGAGTTCTAATTTAGCGATTTCAGACATCATCTCTTTAGTCCACACAGGTTCCCAGACCAGCTCCACTTTCACACCCGTAACACCGGGTACAGTTAATACTTTATCTTGAACCATTTGGGGGAAAGTTTCAGCCACAGGACACCCCGGAGAGGTGAGGGTCATTTGAATATCCACTTGGCCTTCTGTTATTTGAGTATCATAAATAAGCCCTAAATCAACGATATTAACTGGGATTTCAGGATCATAAATTTGTTTTAAAGCCATCATTACGTGTTCTTTCATGTGCTGATTTCCAGTTTTTCATTTGTTTTTGGGGATGAAGTATTAGTTAATGCCTTGTTTAGCGCATGCCAGGCAAGGGTTGCACATTTCACCCGCATAGGAAAAGCCTTAACACCTGACAGGGCCGATAATTTACCCAGTTGCTCCAAATCAATGGATAAGACATCTTCAGCAGTCATCATGCTTTGAAATTGTGTAAAAAGGGTTTTTATTTCTACAATGCTCTTGCCAATAAGCGATTCAGTCATTAAAGAGGCCGAGGCTGTAGAGATAGCACAACCTGCACCCTGAAAAGAAGCTTCTTGTACATAACCATTGTCTATATTGAGATAAAGATGCACGGTATCGCCACAGAGTGGATTATAGCCTTCGGCAGAACACGTAGCATGGGGCATCAGGCGGCAATTGCGCGGTTGCGTTCCATGGTCAATAATCAATTCTTGGTATAAATCATTTAAACTCAATGGGTTATCAATCCTAAAGCTAAGAAATATTGATATTATTATATCATAGTAAGGCTAAACTCGCTATAATTAAATACATGAATATTATAGGTATTGGGACAGATATCGTTGCTATTTCAAGAATACGCTCTATTTGGGATCATTTTGGCCAGGCTTTTGCACGCCGGATTTTAATGCCTCCAGAATTGGAGGCCTTAAAAACTTCTACCAAGCCTGTGGCATTTTTAGCCAAACGCTTTGCCGCTAAAGAAGCTTTTGCCAAAGCCTGTGGCTCAGGCTTCAGGCCAGGAGGTATTTGGCTAACGGATATCGGTGTAACACACACTGCATTAGGTAAACCTGAAATGATTTTCTCAGCTCAAGCACAAAAGATGATCCAAGCCTTAGGAGCTGTACAAAGTCATGTTAGCCTATCGGATGAGCAGGATTTTGCTGTGGCTTTTGTTATTTTAATGCGGGCCTAACTTCACTCATCATGGCAAATGAGTGTTCAGCCGCTATACTCTGGTATAGAGGGTAAATAAGCATATATGAATTTATTTACAAAACTATATCAGGCTGTTGTTGGGCAGCCTATCAATCCCTTTAATACGGGAAATAAACATAAAACATATTTAGTCGCTTTTCTAGCCTGGGTGGGTTTAGGCGCTGATGGTTTGTCTTCTTCTTGTTATGGTCCCGAACAAAGCTTCTTGGCTTTAGGTCAACATTCTAGTCTGGCTTTGTATTTGGCCCTGGCTACAGCAATCACTGTTTTTATTATTGCTTTTGCTTATAACCAAATCATTGAACTCTTTCCAACAGGGGGTGGTGGATATAAAGTCGCGACTACCTTACTAAGCCCTTATGCCGGTTTATTTTCGGGAACAGCATTGGTCGTGGATTATGTCTTAACCATTGCCATTTCTTTAGCCAGTGGGGTAGATGCAGTGTTTAGTTTATTACCCATGGAAGTCCATGGGTACAAACTGATTTTAGAATGTTTTTTGGTGCTTGGATTGGTATTGCTAAACTTAAGGGGCGTTAAAGAATCCGTTACTTTTTTGCTACCTGTTTTTCTTGCCTTTGTGATTTCACATGCGTTTATGATTATTTATGGGATTATTTCACATTCCAGCACCTTATCAACCATTGTGCCTACAACAGTTACTGAAACATCCGACTTAAGTGCTTCTATGGGCTGGGTATTTGTGCTCAGTCTACTGCTAAGAGCCTATTCTCTAGGGGGCGGAACCTATACGGGTATAGAAGCCGTTTCTAACAATGTGAATAATTTAGCAGAACCTCGGGTAAAAACTGGCAAATGGACCATGTTTTATATGGCCACTTCATTGTCTTTTACAGCAGGTGGCTTGATAGTGCTGTATTTGTTATGGGAGGTAGTACCTCAAGCGGGACAAACCTTAAATGCAGTGGCCTTTGCCAATATTATGCAAGGATGGCATTGGGGCGAAATAGCCTTAAGTGAATGGTGTTTACCGATCTTGATGTTGTGCGAAGCAGCCTTGTTACTGGTAGCTGCCAATACAGGTTTTATTGCGGGTCCGACTGTGTTAGCCAATATGGCCGTTGATTCTTGGGTACCTTCTCAATTTAGATTATTGTCTTCTCGTTTAGTAGTGCAAAATGGATTATGGTTTTATGGATTGGTGTCTATTTTGGTATTATTAGGTACCGGTGGAAAAGTAAGCGTATTGGTTATTTTATACAGTATTAATGTATTTATTACCTTTAGCTTGTCTATGTTTGGCTTATGTAAATACTGGCTACAACATAAAGCAGAGCCTCAGTGGTTAAGAAAGTTTGCTTTAGCTGCCTTAGGATTTTTAGTAACCAGCAGTATTTTGATGATTACTATTGTAGAAAAATTTGCTGAAGGTGGGTGGATAACGCTTTTTATTACAGGCACACTTTTTTACATTTGTGTGATGATTAGGCGCAGATATATCAGTGTGGATAAGCAATTACATGCCCTGGCTGTGCAAAATTATGAACCCAGTTATTTACGCACCCGTTTTCAGCCCCCCATTGATCCCACACAACCGACCGCGGTGTTTTTTGTGGATGAAACCACTATAGGCATTTGTATGAATACTGTGGTGCGGGTTAGAACCTTATTTCCAGATTTGTATAAAAATTATATTTTTTTGGGAGTGGGGGAAGTGGATGCAGGCACTTATGGCAGAGAAGCGGAACTTAGAAAAATGGTACACAGTGTAAATGATTCTTTGCGCTATTTTGTCAATTATTGCCATAACGCAGGTTTACCTTCTACGTCTTATTGTGGGTATGGGACGGACAGTGCAGAATGCCTATCTGAGTTAGCTGATGATATAAAAATGAAATATCCCAATTGCATATTCTTTGGGGGCGAAATTATGTTCAATGAAGAAGATTGGGTGACAAAAATTTTACATAAAGACGAAGCCCTGGGTATTCAGCGATTATTACATCAAAAAGGTTTACAGACCATACTTTTACCCATAAATTTATCAAACTGACATTATTTTGAGCTAAAAAAATACCCTAGTAGAGGTTACTAGGGCAAAAAAAAATCGTTTAGTTAAGTCATTCTAAAATTATTAAATCTTCTTGTCAATATTTTTTTCAATTTTTTTCAATCTGATTTAAATATTTTTAACTGCATAGGATTTTTAAAATTTATGAGTTTATTAAATTGCTGACCTATAAGAATTTTGGAAAACCATTTGATAAAGCGAGTGTTTTGATTTAATATGGACTTTTATTCTACCTTTGAGCTAATTAAGGATTTGATCTTGTTATCCAATACAGCCAATGAGGCACTTATTCATGCACTCTCCCATGATGGGCGCGGTATTGCTCATATAGATGGAAAAACAGTGTTTTTGGAAGGCGGATTGCCTGGAGAGATAGTTAACTTTGTTTATAATAAAAGGCGCTCTAAATTTGATGAAGGGACAGTACTGACGGTTGCACAAGCCTCTTCGCAAAGAGAAGCCCCTCAGTGTATGTATTTCGGAAATTGTGGAGGGTGCTCGTTACAGCATTTAAGTTCAGGTGCACAACTGGAACATAAGCAAAATGTGTTATTAGAGCAATTAGAACATTTTGGTCAAGTGCGGCCACAATCAGTGCTAGAACCTTTAGAAAGTGCTAATACGGGGTACAGACGTAAAGCACGTTTAGGCGTACGTTTTGTCAAAAAGAAAAATAAAATTCTAATTGGGTTTAGAGAAAAACGCTCTCATTTTTTATTGGATATGGATAGTTGTGAAGTGCTTGATCCAAAAATTTCACGCATATTGCCCGCTTTAAAACTATTGATCTCTGATTTAGAGGCTTTTAATATTATTCCACAAATAGAAGTAGCCGTAGGGGATGAAGCAGCAGCGTTGGTATTTAGACATATGGAAGCTTTAAGCGAAGCTGATAAAGCTAAATTGATTGCCTTTGGGATTGCACAAAGTCTACATATGTATTTACAGCCCGAAGGCATGGATTCAATACACGCGATTTATCCTGAAAATGCAAATCGTTTAAGCTATCAATTGCCCGCTTTTGGATTAAACTTTTTATTTCACCCTGTCGATTTTACCCAAGTGAATTTTGATATTAATCAAAAAATGGTCAGCAGAGCGGTAGAATTGTTAGCATTGAAATCGACCGATAAAGTCTTAGATTTATTTTGTGGTTTAGGCAATTTTACTTTGCCCATTGCCACACTGGCTAAAGAAGTTGTTGGTGTAGAAGGGTCGGAATTAATGTGTAATCGGGCAGCAGAAAATGCATTACACAATAGGTTAACGAATGTGAAATTTTATGCAGCCGATTTGTATAACCTCAAAGCAGCACCTTGGTTAGAAGAAAAATATGATGCTATTTTGATTGATCCCCCTAGAACAGGTGCTTTGCCGGTAATGGATCTAATCCCAACACTTGGGGCTAGAAAAGTGGTGTATGTTTCTTGTAATCCTGCAACTTTGGCGCGTGATTTGGGTGTATTGGTCCATCAACATGGTTTTCGTTTAATTTCTGCGGGTGTTATGGATATGTTTCCGCATACAACACATGTTGAATCGATTGCATTGTTAGTTAAGTAGGAAGTACAGAGCATTATGGTTAAAGTTCGAGAAGCTGATCCTTTGCTACCCGATGGGGGTATTGATGGCGATGCCTGGGTACAAAGAGTCAGCGGTGATCGCTCTTATGAGCAAGTCAAGCTGATTCGCATGGCTTTTGATTTAGCTTTTTCTGTAGGCACAGACAATACCACACCTTTTGGCGAGCCTTGTTTTCATCAAGGGATGGAAATGGCTGAAATTTTGCACCATTTAGGTGCAGATACACCCACTCTGGCTGCCGCAATGGTTTATGATCAAAGCCGATATGCAGGATTAACGCCTGAAAAAATTACAGAAGTTTTAGGGGAAGAGATTGCAACATTGATAGTGGGTGTAAAAAAATTAGAATCCGTACACGCTCGATCTTTATCAAAAACTGAAAATTTACGGCGCATGTTATTGGCGGTTGTTGAAGATGTACGAGTGGTTTTAATAAAATTAGCGGAACATACTTGTGAAATGCGTTCGGCTATCAATGTTGAAGAAACGCTTCGCTATGCGATGGCAGAAGAAACTTTTCAGATTTATGCGCCTTTGGCAAATCGTTTGGGAATAGGCCAGTTAAAGTGGGAATTAGAAGATTTGGCTTTTAGATTTCTAGAGCCTGCGGCTTATAAACGAACCGCTAAATTATTGGATCAAAAACGTGCCGATCGCGAAGAATATATTTCAGAAGTGATCCGCATGGTGCAAGAAGCATTAGAATCTCAAAGCATTCAACCCAATATTACGGGCCGCGCAAAACATATTTACAGCATTTGCAAAAAAATGCAACGTAAAGGTGTGGGATATAATGAGATATATGATGTGCGCGCGATCCGCATTTTAGTCTCGAGTGTGCGTGAATGTTATGCCGCATTAGGAACGGTACACAGTATTTGGCAGCCTATCCCTAAGGAATTTGATGATTATATTGCCAATCCTAAAGCCAATGGATATCGCTCTTTACATACGGCTGTTTTAGGTCCTATGGGTAAGACATTAGAAGTACAAATTCGTACTTTTGATATGCATCATCAAGCAGAATTAGGCGTGTCGGCCCATTGGCGATATAAAGAAGGTGTGAGTCAGGATGTTGGTTATGAAGAAAAATTAGCCAATTTAAGACAAATTTTAAAATGGCAACACGAGCTCTCTGCCAATTTAGAAACCGATGATACTTTGGGCGCAGAAGTCTTTCAAGATAGGGTTTATATTTTAACACCCAAAGGTAAAGTGATTGATTTACCGCAAGGGGCTACGGCTTTAGATTTTGCCTACCATGTGCATACAGAATTGGGTAATCGCTGTAGAGGCGTTAAAGTGAATGCCAAAATGGTGTCTTTAACCTGTGCATTAAAAAGCGGTGATCAAGTAGAAATTTTAACGGCAAAAACAGGTGGACCTAGTCGTGATTGGTTAAATCCACAATTGGGCTATATTAAAACAGCCAGAGCAAAGGCAAAAGCACATCAATGGTTTAAACGCCAAGATCGCGATCAAAATATTAGCGATGGCCGTGAAATTCTAGATCGAGAGTTTAAGCGCTTAAGTATTCGTCATTTAAGCTTTGATGCTTTGGCACACCAATTGAAATTAAATAGAACGGATGATTTATTTGCATCTATCGGTGGCGGTGAAATAAGACTTGCACAAGTATTAAATGCGATACAAGTGCTGGATCCTTCGTTATTGAAGAAAACGCCTAAGAACTTTAATATTGAAACTAAAACCCATAAACCCCAACGTGTGGATATTCGGGTGGCGGGTGTTGGCAACTTATTATGCCAAATGGCAAAATGTTGTTCTCCTGTACCGGGTGATGAAATCATTGGATACATTACAGTAGGTCGTGGTGTATCGGTGCATAAAAAAGATTGTGTTAATATTTTGCAATCCAGTGAAAAAAATCAAAACCGTTTAATACAAGTAGAGTGGGGTAATGATAGCGATCATCAATATGTTGTGAATATGACCATTCATGCTTACGATAGACAGGGATTATTAAGGGATATCACTTCTATTTTGGCATCTGAGCATATCAACGTGATTTCTGCCCTTACTTTGACGAACAAGCATGATCATTCTGCTGATTTCAAATTTACGATACAAGTATCGGGTATCGAAATGTTGGCTAAAGTGTTTCAAAAAATACAGCAGTTACCTAACGTTATTGAAGTGCGTCGTGTGGCCGGTGGATAGGGCTTTTCTATTGGGATAAAAATCGTTAAACTGAAGCTAAATTAAAGCTGTGGTTAGAAAATATGAAAGTTAGCGAACATTGGTTAAAGGCCCATATCGAATTTCCTTTGTCAATCAATGGATTGGCCGATCAATTGACTTATGCTGGTCTTGAAATTGAAGATATTCTTTTTGAAGGCCAAAATATTTTAACTTTAAAAATTCCGCCGAATAGAGGCGATTGTTTGAGTGTAGTGGGTATTGTACGGGAGATATCTGCCCTAAATGCATTGCCTATTAAACAAGATGCTCTAAGTTTCACCCCTACTATTCCGCTGTGTAATGCTGTATTGCCTGTTAAAGTCGAAGCGCCTGAAGCGTGTTCGCGCTATATGGGTAGGATGATTAAAGCTTTAAATTCCAAAGGGCAAACACCAGATTGGATGCAAAAACGCTTGATAGAAGCAGGACTTCGTTTAATTTCCCCCATCGTTGATATCACGAATTATGTGATGATTGAGTTGGGGCAGCCTTTACATGCATTTGATCTAGATAAGCTTCACAACGGTATTATTGTGCGATTTTCTAAAAAGGGTGAAACCATTCAACTCTTGGATGGACAAACCTTGACTTTGGATTCGGATACATTGCTGATTGCAGATCATAAAGAGCCCATTGCCTTGGCTGGCATTATGGGAGGAGAGTGTTCTAGTGTGCAATTGAATACGGAATCTATTTTTTTAGAAAGTGCATTTTTTAATCCCATTCCCATTCGTTTAAGTGCTAGGCGTTATAAATTAAAAACCGATTCTTCCTATCGATTTGAAAGAACGGTGGATCCTGAATTACAAGCTCGGGCATTAGAGCGTGCAACCCAATTAATTTTAGAAATCATGGGTGGCACTGCGGGGCCTGTTGTAGAATTTTTTAACCCCAATTATCATCCTAAACCGCAGGTTTTAATATTAAGATCAAAGCATATTGAAATGTGTTTAGGCATAGAATTAGACTCGCAAAAAATTGTGGATATCTTAACGCGCTTAGGCATGAAATTAAAGCCCATTGCGGAAGACTGGTCGGTAGAAGTCCCCAGTTTTAGATCCGATATAAGCTTAGAAGTGGATTTAATAGAAGAAATTGCCAGGATCTATGGTTATTCTAATTTACCCTCCTATCCTTTGATGCTGGGATTAAAACCTCAAACGCGTTCAGAAAAAGTATTGTCTGTATCTGCAGTTAAGCAATTGATGGTTGATAGGGGTTATATGGAAGCGATGACCTACAGCTTTGTAGATAAAACGCTTTTAAATTTATTGGATCCCGGCGCAGAAATGCTCAGCTTATTAAATCCTATATCAGAAGAAGCGGGTACGATGCGCACTACCTTATTAGCCGGTTTATTAAAAGTGCTTCAGTATAATGCGCATAGGCAGCAAACAAGAATTCGATTATTTGAAATAGGGCTGCAGTTCCCGCTACAAAAAAAAATGTTAGCTGGCATTGCGATGGGCTCCGTTTTACCGCTGCAATGGGGTAGTGCGTCTAAAGAAGTTGATTTTTATGATCTCAAAGCAGATTTAATTGCTTTAGTGAGTAAAACTCGAAAGCAGTCCCATCTTAGATTCGAAGCTATTAATCACAGCGCATTACATCCGGGAAAAGCCGCAGTTGTTTATCTTGAAGATGCGTACTTAGGCATACTGGGAGAAATTCATCCTAAGATTATAAAGGCTTTAGACTTAGCTGCACCTGTGGTGGCTTTTGAACTAGAACTCTCAAAGCTTTTAAACTTTGAAATACCGGTAGGCCGCTCACTGTCCAAATATCCCTCGATTAGGCGTGATTTGGCTTTGGTGATGGATGCGGATATATTGGCGAGTTCTATTAAGTCTGCTATCGTTAAACAAGTAGGAGAGTGGTTGCAGGAGCTCACGGTATTCGATGTATATCAAGGCAAAGGAATACCCATGGGTAAAAAAAGTATGGCTTTAACCTTTACTTTACAGCACCCGACTCGAACACTGGTTGAATCAGAAGTTAATGAGCTGGTTCAAGGCATACTACAATGTCTTAAACATGATTTTCAAGCTACCTTAAGGGAATAGGAAATAAAGGAATAAAAGCAATGACTTTAACTAAACTTGAATTGGCCGATAACTTAGCAAACAATTTAGAAATTGGCAAATTGACAGCCAAGCAGTTTGTGGATTTGATCTTTGAAGAAATGCGGCAGGCCTTAGAGCAAGGAGAGCATGTAAAACTATCAGGTTTAGGGAATTTTGAGTTGCGTGACAAACCTGAAAGACCAGGGCGTAATCCTAAAACAGGAGAAGATAAAACAATCAGTGCTCGAAGAGTCGTTACGTTTAAAGCAGGCCAAAAATTTAAAGCCAGTATACGATCGAAAATGGGTGCCGTATCACCTCAAGACAGCGAAGAATAGGCTCTCCTAAACTGAGCTAGCCAATGTCTACTATTTCATGTATTATAAAACCTTCGGGGCGTAGCGCAGCCTGGTAGCGCACATGCATGGGGTGTATGTGGTCGGAGGTTCAAATCCTCTCGCCCCGACCAGCATCAAAAAGGAGGCCGCCATGCTAGCCACAAATGTGTACCAATGTTTATGGTTATTTTTAAAGCCTTATAAGCGCACATTTGTTGGAATGCTTACTTCCGTTTTTTTACTTGCCCTATTTACTTCCTTAAGCCCTTATTGCATGAAATTGCTGATTGATGCAGCCGTGGCTCACCACAGTGCGGAGACAAAAAGCTTAGTTTCAGCTTTAATGTGGCCCGCCATTAGTTTCGTATTGCTCTATCAAATTATGGATTTTTGTTGGCTGGCCTTTGATTATTTTAAATTAAAAACCCTACCCAAAGTTAGAGAAGATATTATCAATACTTTATTTGCACATTTACAAGGACATTCGCATGCCTATTTTCAAAGAACTTTTTCAGGCAGTTTATCTAACAAAGTCGCAGATATGGCAAGGGGAGCGGAATCTGTTATTTCACAAATGGTAGAACCCCTCTTTTCTCAAATCATGTGCCTAGTCGTTGCTGCAGTCAGTTTATATTTAGTAAACCCATTGGCCAGTATTGTATTGGTGATATGGTCCTTTTTATTTTTAATGATAGTGTTTTTATTTTATAAAAAAACCCTTTGGTATTCCGAGCGCTTTTCTGAAAGCAACAGTGTTTGCATGGGTAAATTAGTAGACAGTATTACCAATATCGTAACGGCTAAATTATTTGCACATCACGATTATGAAAGAGATTTTTTAGGCAAATATGTTCGGCGCTCAAGAGACCGTGATCAAGAATTACAATGGTACATGATTAAAATTAAAAGTATTCAGGGAACTTCAGTTACCATTCTATTTGGTTGTATGGTAGCGGTATTAATATACGCCCGCAGCAAAGGCTTGGTCACCATTGGCGATTTTGCATTTATCTTATCCTTATCCATGACTATCATGCAGGGATTATGGTATCTGGCCTCTCATTTTTTAACCTTTTCTCAAGAATTAGGTTTATGTAAACAAGCACTGTCTATTATCAATTGTCCCCACGAAGTGGTTGATCTGCCCAATGCAGGAACGCTACAGGTAACAGAGGGTGAAATTGCCTTTGATAGAGTAAGCTTTCATTACGATAGAGGAAAAAATATATTTAAAGACAAATCAATCACTATCAAAGGCGGCTCTAAAGTAGGCTTGGTCGGCTTTTCAGGTAGTGGAAAAACCACATTCGCGAGCCTTATTTTACGTTTTTTTGATGTTTCCGAAGGCAAGATACGCATCGATGGGCAAAATATTGCAGAAGTAACTCAAGACAGTTTGCATGCTCAAATAGCCATGATTCCTCAAGATCCCATTCTTTTTCATCGAACACTCATGGAAAATATTCGTTATGGACGCTTAGATGCCACAGATGAAGAAGTCATAGAAGCCTCTAAAAAAGCCCATTGTCATGAATTTGCAGAATTACTTTCCGAGAAATATGCCACAATGGTTGGTGAACGTGGCTTAAAGCTATCCGGAGGCCAACGTCAACGGATCGCCATCGCACGCGCGATTTTAAAAAATGCTCCCATTCTCATTTTAGATGAAGCTACTTCTGCACTAGATTCGATTACCGAACAAAAAATAAAAGAAAGTATAGAATTCCTAATGGAAGGCCGTACTACACTAGTCATTGCCCATCGACTTTCAACCCTATCAGACATGGATAGAATTTTAGTATTCATGGGCGGTCATATCGTAGAAGATGGCACACACGAAGAATTACTCCTAAAATCTAGCCAATATGCTAAACTTTGGGAAATGCAAGCCGGTGGATTCTTGCCAGAACGCGAAGAGCTCAATGAAGATTTAGAAGATGAAAACGATAGTGAAGCAGAAAATGATGAAGAAGAATTGATTTGACCCTCACCCCTTGATTTTTTAACGTAAATAACGGAGATGAAATATATGAAAACGGTAGTCATGTTAATCAGCATGCTTTTTAGCTTATTAATAAGCCCATGGGTCTTAAGTGCCGAGTCAGATAATACAAAGCAAACAGTCATTATCCTATTAGGTGCTCCCGCCAGCGGTAAGGGAACTATCTCCACACGTATGGCAAAAGAACTTAATATGCCCCATATTTCAACAGGCGATTTGTTTAGAGAAAATCTAAAAAATATGACCGAAACCGGCAAAAAAGCAAAAACTTATATGGATGAAGGTAAGCTTGTACCCGATAATGTCGTTCTGGAAATGCTAGCCACACGTATCGCAAAGCCCGATGCAAAAGCAGGCTACATTTTAGATGGGTTTCCCAGGACTTTGATACAAGCAGAAGCTCTAGAAAAAATCTTAAAAGATAACGCGAATGTCTATGTGGTTAATCTAGATATCAAAGATGAAGTACTCATCAAACGTATTCTAGGCCGTGCAGAAGCCAGCACCGAAAAACGAGCCGATGATACCGAAGAAGTCGCTAAAAAAAGATTAGCAGTCTATCATCAAGAATCTGAACCTTTAGTTGCTTATTATACCAAAAATGGCCAATTAATTATCACCGTCGGTGAAAAGAAACCCGATGAAGTTTATAAAGAAATTATGAACGCCTATTACGCAAAACAACCAAAACAATTAAAACAAAAAGAAGCACAAGCGAAGTCGTAAGTATTAAAAATTTACTCTCACCCGGCACGTACGTGCCACCCTCTCCCGAAAAAAACGGGAGAGGGTATTGTTGCGCTTCGCGCAATTTATCTTGAGCTACACTTATAAACATACATACAATTCCCAGGAACTTCTACTTAAAAAGATACACTCACTAGTACATCATAGGGGCAAATGCATGCAATTACCCGGAGTACACAATGAGTCAACCCTTTCCAATTACAGAAAATGTAAGCCCACCCCCTTTTGAGAACCTAGTCTTAGAAGGTGGAGGGGTTAAAGGTATTGCCTATGTGGGGGCTTTGAAAACATTAGAAAAAAAAGGAGAACTAGCCTCTATTAAGCGTGTGGGTGGAAGTTCTGCTGGGGGAATTACCGCAATGTTGCTCGCTTTGGGCTACACACCCGATGAAATAAAATTAGAAATGGAAAGCATAGAATTTAATTTATTACTAGATTCTCGATCAAAATTTTGGAGTAAATACCCTAAATGGATGGATACTAAACATCAAAGTATTCGAAAAGCGCTATTTAAAACAGGGGCATTTTTATTAGCTTTTAGAAAAGAAAAAGTAGGCATCTATGAAGGCGAAATCTTTTTACAATGGGCAAGAGCTAAAATTACCGCAAAACTAGGTAACCCCAACGCTACGTTTGCCGATTTAAAAGAAGCCATGAATCTTGACCCCTCTCTGGGATTTAAAGAATTAATGCTCACAGCAACTAATATATCAGGACCCGGCGGTGATATATTAAGATGTTTTGATGCTGAAACCGCAGGCAGTGTTAAAATTGCCGATGCCCTAAGAGCAACGATGTCTTTTCCAGGCGCATTTGATACTTATGATATTACAGTGAATGGGGTTAAGGCAAGCTATGTCGATGGTGGGCTGACTAATAACTTTCCTATGGAATATTATGATGATAAAAAATTCATGCCTGAAAATGGCAGTCTTAATGATATCGGTGTCAATCCTTATACTCTAGGATTAAGAGTAGATAACAAAGAAGAAATTGAAAACTATAAATATGGCCCTATAACCCCCCCCATTCAACAAGATGCAAACCCAGTTCATTCTTGGCTTGGATTTGCTCGTGGTATTTGGAATGCCATACGTTCTGATCGTGATAAAGTACATCATAAATATTATGCAAATACCATTCAAATTTTTGACAATGATGTTTCCACCCTCGATTTTGATTTGTCTGAAACGGCAAAACACGGACTGATTAAAGAAGGTGAATTGGCTGTAGATTCGTGGCACCGATTATATAGAAAAGGCGTGAAAGGCTTGGCAAGCAAAAGCTATATTCCCAGCGATGAAGAGTTAATTAAAATCTATAACGATTATGAGAAGCAATTAAAAGAGCCAAAATTATCCAAGGAAAAAAGTGCGTATTTGATACGTAAAAAAGAAGCCATCAAGGCTCTAAGACCTCAATTGTTCAATAAAACCTCTAAAGAAAAAGCCTTAGAAGCTATCAATCAGCTTGTGGATACACATATAGATTATGCACATAGTAACCATGCTTTTTTGTATGCAACCTATATTAAGCTTGAAAATTTAATTGAGCTTGGAAGAAATGCCTTAAACAAACAAAACACTGCTTTGGCAATGTTAAATAGTTTCCCTAAAAGCAGTGACATACATCAGCTTATGATCCGAACATTTGAAGAAGTAGAAAAATTACAAGCAAGTTTAAATGAAAAAATAGCTAATCATGATAAAAATATCAAAGATGCCAATGCTAAAGAAGAATCTGAGCCTAAAGAGATGTTTTCTGCAAAATTGATGATTGAATTTCAATTTGAAAAAACACATATTATAGAAACGTTAAGGAAGAAATTAATAGAAGAAAATACATTGAGTCCTAAAGATCAAAAATTTTTACTAAAATTATTAAGTGTGCAACTCGATAAAGCGCACCAAGGAAAATTATACCTTCGTGCCCCTCACGAAACCTATTATGAAAAATGCTTGTCCATGTTGGCTATAGAAGGAAAAGTGTTTGAAAATAAAATACAAGAATTAGGGGTGAAAGAAAAAAAATGTGCGGAAGAATTGAAAAGTCAAAGAAAAAAAATAGATGCTTTATACCATAAACGATTAAAAAATGGTGATGATTTTAATGCTATGTTTCAATTATCAAATCAGCTGAAAACCTTTATTTCAGATCAAGATTCATTTTTTTTAACGGCGCAAAAAGGGCTAAGAGGTGCTTTACAAGTTTGTACATTGTATTTGCCTATTAAATTTTTAGCCACTCGCCTATTTAAAGTAAATGCTAAGGGGTTTGAAAGATTTGAAAATCGCTTTATTACTAACCAAGCACTGTATAGAAATAATGCAAAAGTTTTAGAATCTAATTTAGCCGAATGTTTAAATAATTGGAAGCTAGATTGCCCTCAGGATAATGCACAAAAATATATTAAATTTCTAAAAAGTGCTAAAGATAATATTGAGGCAGTTACTGAGCTTTCTTTTAAGTTCGGTAATAAAGCCAATGCTGCTAAAAATGAACTATTAACGATGGTAGATAAAGAATTATCTGATTTTCAAATGCGTGAACAATTTCAAGAAATGATAGATAAATTGGCGGTTGATTCAACTCTTATAAAAAAATCAAATGTGGATAAATATATAGATATCATAAAATCAAAAAAGAAAGAAATACACCAAGAGTTGATTAAACAATTTCCATCTGTTGAGCAAAGAAAAGGTGGTCGAATCGATCGTTTATTGCTACCTTTCACACGTAAGTTAGAAGAGCTAGAACGTTTAAAATCTGTTAAAGCGAATCACTCTCTAATGAGGAAAAGATAACAAGAGCAAAAATACCAAATAAACCAAAAGATGATCAGAATAAACCCAGTAATCAATAGCTGTTTTCTAGCACAGCTTTCTTTTTCCTTGGAATTTATGCTTTAATAATCCCTATCAGATCATTTTATTGGAAAAAGCCAGAATGTCTAAAAAACGCATCTTAATCATGGCAGGGGGGACCGGTGGTCATGTATTTCCCGCCTTAGTGGTTGCCAAACACTTAGAAGCCAAAGCTTGGGAAGTATTATGGTTAGGTACACGTTCAGGCCTTGAAACAGATATAGTCAGTCGTGAAAATATCAGCATTCAATATATCTCTGTCAGTGGTTTTAGAGGCAAAAAAGCCCTTTCTTTATGCCTAGCCCCTTTTAAGGCAGCGCTGAGTTTTATTCAAGCTCTAAAAATTTTAAGAAGCTTTAAACCCGATGTCGTATTAGGAATGGGAGGATTTGTATCGGGGCCTGGAGGCTTGGCAGCATGGGTTTTAGGAATACCGCTTGTCATACACGAGCAAAATGCTATTCCTGGGACCACCAATAAAATATTAAGCAGATTGGCAAAACGAGTCCTTCAAGCCTTTCCTAATGCTTTTATACAGGCATCCATCCAGCCCTCAAAATTTTTAATTACCGGAAACCCCATTCGTGATTCTTTAATAACACTGCCGTTACCTGAAGAACGTTTTAAATCAAGACAAGGGGCTCTGCGTTTATTAGTGATTGGTGGGAGTAGAGGGGCACGGGCTTTAAATGCCTTGTGTCCAAAAGCCTTGGCCTTGATGCCAGCTGATATTAGACCTGAAATTAAGCACCAGGTTGGTGCTGCTCATGTAGAAGAGACAAAGTTAGTTTACCAAAAAAATGGACTGAATGCTGAAATACTCCCTTTTATACAAGATATGGCAGATGCCTATGCCTGGGCTGATTTAGTTTTGTGTCGTTCAGGTGCCTTAACAATATCCGAGTTAGGGGCTGTTGGGGTCGGCAGTATTCTGGTACCCTATCCTTTTGCAATTGATGATCATCAATGGATAAATGCCCAGTTTTTAGAAAAAGCAGGGGGTGCTATTGTGATACGAGAACACCTGTTAAGCCCCGAGATTTTAGCAGAACATCTACTTGCCTTTTCAAATGACAGAATGAAGGGATTAAAATTGGCCAAAGCCGCTAAAAATGCGTTTAAGCTCGATTCGACTACATTGGTCGTTGATGCCTGTAAAGAGGTTGCCTACAGTGGATAAAATTAAAAGGTATCAAAGCTCTGATTTAGAGCACATTCAAGCTGTCTTAGCCAATATCATCTTGCCTGATATGGGTTTAGATTTAATATCTGCTCAGGTCATTTCGCATATGGCAGTAGAAGAGGGCGTTATAACCCTTAAAATCCGCCTTGGGTATCCGGCCAAACAGTATCTTGAAACTTTTAAGTCGACTTTAATCAAAGCATTGGAAAATATCCCTGGTATCCATACAGTGAATATTGATCTCAGTTGGCGTATTAATGCACATATCGTTCAAAAAACCTTAAAAGCAGAAGCCAAAATGTGCAGTGGGGGCATTAAAAATATCATTGTAGTAGCCTCTGGTAAGGGAGGTGTTGGCAAATCCACAGTCGCTTGTAATTTGGCTTTGGCTATTCAGGCCGAAGGTGGCGTCGTTGGACTCTTAGATGCAGATATTTATGGCCCTAGTCAGCCTTGGATGTTGGGTGTGAGTACCCAAAAACCTGAAATGATTGAAAAACGATTGCAGCCTATTGAAAGCTATGGCTTAAAAACCATGTCTATGGGTTATTTAGTAGAACAAGATACCCCCATGGTATGGCGTGGCCCAATGATAAGCTCTGCCTTGCAACAGTTGCTAAATGATACGGATTGGGGAGATTTAGATTATTTGATTATCGACTTACCCCCCGGCACAGGCGATATTCAATTAACTTTGGCTCAAAAAATCCCTGTCAGTGGTGCAGTCATTGTGACAACCCCACAAGATATCGCATTACTAGATGCAAAGAAAGCTTTGAAAATGTTCCAAAAAGTAGAAGTCTCGGTTTTAGGTGTTGTAGAAAATATGGGTACCTATACTTGTACGCATTGTGGACATGAAGCTTCTATCTTTGGTAAGTCTGGAGCAGTCCAGCTTAAAGATGCCTATAGTATCCCTCTGTTAGGTGAATTGCCTTTAGATATGCGTATACGAGAACAAGGTGATAAAGGGAAGCCCATCGTCGTGGCCGAACCCGAGGGGATGGTAGCAAAAGCTTATTATGAATTGGCAAGAAGGGTAACCGCTGAGCTGTCTTTAAAGCCTAGAAATTTAAATTTACCTTTTTCTACGCTTATTTAAGCTTATTTAAATAGTAGAACTTGTTTTAGGAGAGCAAGCATGAGTATTAAATCGGATAATTGGATCCGTCGTATGGCTAAAGAGCATGGGATGATTGAACCCTTCTCTGCAGCACAAGTTCGTCATAATGAAAATGGACGGATTATTTCTTATGGCACTTCCAGTTATGGGTACGATGTACGATGTGCAAATAGCTTTAAACTATTTACCAATATTAATTCAGCCATAGTCGATCCCAAAGCTTTTGATTACAATAGCTTTGTCGATGTTGAGGGCGATGTCTGCATCATTCCCCCTAATTCCTTTGTTTTGGCGCATACTGTTGAATATTTTAAAATACCCCGTAATGTCTTAACCATTTGTGTAGGAAAATCTACCTATGCTCGTTGTGGTATTATCGTCAATGTCACACCTTTAGAACCTGAATGGGAAGGACATGTTACTTTAGAGTTTTCCAATACAACACCTTTACCCGCTAAAATTTATGCCAATGAAGGGGTTGCTCAAATGCTCTTTTTTCAATCCGATGAGTCTTGTCAAACCTCATATAAAGACAGGGAAGGAAAGTATCATGGACAAAGAGGAGTTACTTTACCAATAGCCTAGCTACTAAAATACCGAAACAACAAAACCAAAACCGAAATAGGAAACCTTAAAATGAGCACCCTAACACCCGAAATAAACCCTGTGCCCACTGTCGATGCGCTTAAAGATTATGATCTTAGTTCAGAAAAGTATATTAATGCTTTATACCGAGGTCTAAGCGGTTTTATCAGCTATAAACCAGGTGAAAAGGAAGAAGGAGCCAAAGAAAAGATCTATTTAACCTATGGAGAGATTTTATACCCCAGTGTTAATACGCTCATTGAATACATGGATGATTTGAGTTCAGAGGATGTGTTTTATGATTTAGGATCGGGAATCGGAAAAGTGCCACTGCAATTTTTCTTAAAGACCCCTGTCAAAAAAGCTTGCGGAATAGAAGGTTCTAAAACGCGTAACCTGCATGCAGCAAAAATTTATCATCAAGTGAATACAGAGTTTCCAGAGTTATCGGCAGGGGGGCGAGAATTAAGTTGTGTCGCCAATAACTTTTTAGAAGCTGGGATAGAAGATGCTACTGTTATTTATACTTGTTCTACTTGTTTTAGTGAAGAATTATTGGCTGATATTGCTGTACTTCTAGATAATTGTCCTAAATTACGGTATGTGATCAGCTTAAAAGAGTTGCCATTGAGAAATTTGGTTTTTGATAAAATAATAGAAATCGAATGTACCTGGGATAAAACGAAATGCTATGCCTATAAGGCTTTATTTTAGCCTAGATGCATATGCATGCGAAAAATCTTGTTTTATTTGAATGGATGCGATAGACTTATATTGTTCTTATGGGGGCGACCCGGTTTCGACGTGGGTAGCAAAACCTAAGGGGCATGCCGAGTAGGTAGCTTAATCTCGTAAATCTTAGCTGCAGGCATATAATTGCCAACGAAGATAAATACTACGCTGTCGCTGCTTAATAACCAGTGATTGCCTCCTTACCTGTTGTGCTTGTACGATAGGGTCTGCGTAAGTAGACATTAAGGAGTCATTTTTTACAAGCCTCGCAATCTATAGGCTCTGGATAGATTGTTAAATAAAAGAGATCGCTGTGTATTTTCCTTGCCCATCGGGCCGTACACAGTTAAATAAACGATTGGGATAAGCATGTAGAACCAAGGGCAGAGTGCTTGCGGACGCGGGTTCAATTCCCGCCGCCTCCACCAGTTAATGAACTTGCTCAAGTTGTTTATTTTTAACAGCACATGCTAGCATAGCAAGTTTCCCTGAAAACCGTCTTTTTTATAATATCTATGTGCTAAACGCCGAATTCCTGAACAAGTATCGGAGAAGTCGATATTGAAATAATCACCTTAATCGATTGCGTCTCGAAATTGAATTAGCTAATTGAATGGGCGGTGGTATGCGATTTTCTTTCGTGAATTCATCTGTTGTTTTGCTGCCAGGATAAGGTTTTCCGGCTTTGACTATTAAGAAATTTTGCATACCTTGGCATACTTTTTCAAAGAGTTCTGCTTGGGAATGGCCTTCTAATTGATTCGGATCGTTCAAAATAGTCAGAGGAAACCTATGTTTTTGTAATTCACGGTTTAAAATACACACAGCTGTTCGGTTATTTCCATCGATATAAGGATGAAATCGTGCATAATCTGATGCAAGTTTAATAATGCATTGAAGTTGTTTTGTTCGGTCGTTGGCCTTAATGACGACATCCATGTTTTTGTGATATTCCTCAATGATTATTTTTATTGTTGCAATTGCTTGTTCTTCATTTTCGCAGTTATAATTAGAAAACGTTGCAATGACATCAGCGGGATCAAAATTCTCATTCTTAAAAGTAGTTCGATTTTTTAAACCGTACCAGCTATTGTATGGCTCTTTCGTTATTTCGAGAAATCCTTGATAGGTTAACGAGCCAACAGTATTGTCGCCTATTAATGCGGGCAAACCATTTGTTAATTCTTTAACAGCTGGCAAACCATGTAACATGTTATTGCTCGATATATTCGATATGTTCGATGGAGTCCTAAAATTGGATCCGCCTTTTTCTAAGTGTCCAGTTGCAATTTGATGAATTTCATCTGTAAGTTCATAACTTAATTTTTCTGTTTCTAAGTTTTCTCTAGCGTATACGAAAGCATCATACATTTTTTGAATGCAATGACGTTCTCGGTTTTCGTATCCGCGCCAGCCATGTTCTCTGCTGGAAACTTGTCGTACACCATCAATGAAAAGTCTCCAATATTCAATTTCAGGGAAATCATTCATGGGTGATGTTGTTTGCGGTTCAAATAAAAGCTTAAGTTCAATATCTGAAAATGATTTCGTTTCTGTAGGCGTAATGTTTTTATGCAATGCTTCCGAAAATTCATGTATAGCCCGATAAAAGTTCTCTGCTTGATTTATAGGCGCGCTAAGTGCAGCCAAGTGCAGCATAAACAGGGTGTCTTGAGGAATTTTTATTCCATTTTTCGTAAGTAAGTTAAGACATTCTCTAAATGCGGACGCATTTGCTATTAAGTATTTTAAGTATTTTAAGTCTACGTTTTTACTAAAAAACAGCAACTGTATAAATTTTTCTGACCCCAACAATTCGTACAGGATTATGGGCAAATTTTGTGGCGATATCCATTCCTGGATCAGCTGAAAAATTTTTTTATCAAGTAATTGTTTCTGACTTACTTCAAGTAATGCTCGACCTGTATTGAATAAATTACTTGAATTATCGGATCCACCGAATTCCATGCCAACCCGCTTCAACCAAAAACTTAAAGCATCATCCATGGTTTTTGATATGGCTCCTGATATTGGATTGCTAAATAACAGCTCTTCTTCTAATAAATTAGATCTTTTGTCAATAACTGATAAGTTACATTTTTTTTTAATAAGTTTTATAATAATCTCTAATGCATCATATTCTACGGCTGCTGTTAAAATCGAATCGGATTCATTAAAAGGCTCTTTTAGAACAATCTTGTCTATTACTGTTTTATCTAGTGGTTCTATTGCCTCAAGGGCTTGTTTTGTATTCCCACCTCTAATTTGATCAATAATAGGCTGAATAGCATCAATTTCAGCCTCTGTTGCTTGCATTGCAGGATCAAATTTCGGCATCGGGTCCTCCAGTTACCTAAGCTTTAATATAGATAAAAGTTATCAAAAAGACAAATTTAAATAAGTGCAAATACACCTGTTTGAGAAAAGGCGAACATGACCGGTATTTTATTGCCATTTTTAGGGCTTTTTGTTATTAAATTACATAAAGGGGATGTGCAAGCATTTTTCAAAGAAGCTGGACCTGTAGCAGGATTTATTCTTCCTCTTTTTACGCTCTCCTTATTAGGTGCTTTTGGTATTATTCCGCGCTGTATTACAGTTGCTTTTGGTGGAGTCAATACATTGTTTCCTAATTTATCTTTACTGGAATTTAGTATTGTATTTTGTCTTGTAACCTTTGTGCTATGTTTAAAAGATACGTTCATGGTAAGAATTATTGGGACATGGATAAGCCCTATTTTACTGGGCTCACTGGTAATTTTAATCATTACAGGCATCATTCAAGCACCTATAATTGGACCATCTTCTATTAATACTAAGGAAGCATTTTCTTATGGCTTCCTTACGGGTTATCAAACCATGGACTTATTTGCAGCGTTTTTCTTCTCATCACTCGTATTTACACAAATTCAAAATGCAATGGTGAGTAAACAGAATAGCAAAACAGATCATAAAGCTATTATAAGGTTTGCTATTAAGCCTAGTTTAGTAGGTGCAAGTTTACTTGCCATTACTTATCTTGGTTTTGTATTTCTTGGGGCTCACTATGCTGAATTAATTAGCACGGTAACACCAGAATCCATATTGCCGACGATTGCTCATCACACCATGGGAAATATTGCCACGATTTTGATTGGCATTGCCATCCTCTTTTCCTGTTTAACTACAGCTGTAGCACTTAATAATATTTATGCACTGTACCTCTGTGTTTTGTTTAAAGCATCGAGTAGGGGATTTCCCTTAGATTATTATGTACAACGAGTATTTCTTTTATTATATCTCTTTTAGATTTTAAAGGGATTGCGACATTTTTAGCTCCTGTACTGGAGATGTCATATCCAGGTATTATCGTCCTCACATTATTCAGCATTATTTTCAAAAAACATCAAAATTTAAAAAAATATAGTTTTTATGGCATAACTGTCGTGATGGTTTTCTATTGGATGCTAACAAGCTAATGAATCACTAAGGTTAGATGTGTGAATGAAGTATGGAACACTTGTTTCATGCTTCAGTTCATCCCATCTTATTTTTACTATTGATGTTTTCTGCAAAATGTTATATACGACTATTATTCTAATGTAGCGCAAAAAATTATTTTTGATTATTTTCCTGCCAATTTTGTAACCAGATATCAAAAGTGCTTGGTCGTATATGATATCTAGAAAAATTACCTTCCATTATCATAATTGATATATTGTGCTAGTATTTGTGTAGAGACATATTCTATATCAGAAAAAGTGAGGATGTCTTTTGTTTTTATTGATTTTCTGGGAGATCAAATGAATGCACTGGGTGCGCAAAATAAACTTATTTTAGATGAAATGCATTGTATGGAACGATTTTATCGTTCTATTGAGAAGATGGCTGCAGTAGAAGGAGTTCACTAGATAAAGGGAATAGATCGTGAAAAGGAAAAATAATGTTTGTTTTATTGAAAACTGTGGTGCTTTTGACACTTCTTTAGATTTTATAGATGTAAGTAAAAAAGTTATTTCATCTGTCATTAATATATCAGACTCGTTTGGAGTTTTAATTTGTGGTAGTGGTGGCATGAGTATTGCGGCGAACCGATATCCTAAAATTACAGCTGCATTATGTCATTCTTCAAAAGAAGCTATGTTAGCCCGTCAAAAATCAGATTCTAATGTTTTATGTTTAAGTGGTGATACCATAGATACAAAGATTGCAATTGAAACTTTGAGACATTTATTGCAACAAATTTTCTTCAGGAAAGAAAGAAGTTAATTTCAAAATTTTCAGATTTACTTATCTTTTAATAAGTTAACAAGCTAAAGATCCAAGGTGATTGATTGGCAAACGAAGTTTTGATTTTGCAAATATTTTTTGCAATCCTGATATTGAGACAGCAATGCAAACAGGTCAATTAATACGTCAACTAAAAGTTGTTTTTGAAGCAGCTAATTTGAATCCTAAACGTCTGTTGAAATGGATATTGGCTTACGCTGGACTTTCAGCGGCATGGTCGCTAGAGGATGGGACAAGCTCTCATTTAGCTTTGGCTATTGCAAAGCTTTTAGCTGAAGAGATTGAACAATAAGCTTTTTATATGTTATTCTAAGTGAGCAAACAAGAATTTAGGTGTTTAGATGAAGGTAAAAAATAATATTCATGTTTTGAATAAAACTCCAACAGAATTAATTTACGATATCGTTTCTGCCATCAAACCGCATGATGTATTGGAGAAAGAACACATTGCAGAAAACAGTTATCAAAAGATATTGAACTGACAAATGAATGAAAATCATTTTTAGACCCTTAGCAGAATCACATTTTCCGTTGCTATTGAAATGGCTAGAGGCATCACATGTTAAAGCTTGGTGGCCTGCTGACCCAAGCGTGCCAATCACAGATGGAGACCTGGAGGCAAAATGGTCTCCAGAATTAATCCAGGCAAAATATGGCGATTACGTCAAGGGTTATAAAGTAGAAAACGGTATTGCTAAAACGATCAAAGCCTACATTATATATGTAGACAACGTGCCTATCGGTTACATCCAAAGTTACAATGCTTATGATTTTCTCCGCTCAGCACCATTAGCTGGTCTTCCTGCAAGTCTTGCTGCTTTTGATGTATTAATAGGCGAAGAAAATTATTTAAAACAGGGCGTCGGTTCTCAGGCTATCGCACAGTTTTTCAAAGAATATGGCACCGCATATACTCATGTTTTTGCTGATCCAGATAATACTAACCTTGCCGCTATCAAGGCATATCAAAAAGTTGGTTTTAAAAAGAGTACAAAGCAGCCAGTTACAGGTGAGGTATGGATGATTCTCGAGCAAATAAGTCGTCCAGCTCCATTGTGTACTATCCAAAAATTAGTACATGATCGCTATTCAAATGCTAAAGCTATATTTTGGGCGGGATCCGTCTCCCAAGATAAAGGCACAAGAACATCAGATTTGGATCTTGTCATTGTTTTTGAGGTGATACCCAATGCTTATCGTGAAGCCTTTATTTATGAGGACTGGCCGATTGATGCGTTTATTCATGATGTAGATACATTGCACCATTTTCTTGAAGAATCTAGAACTGGAAATGGCATTTCCGGTTTGAGCCATATGATTTTGCATGGGCGAGAGGTAACAGCACCCAGTGATTTTTCAGAGAAGATTAAAGCACTTGTTAAAAATTTTTTAAATGCAGGACCCGCTATATGGGATAAAAAACAGATTGATAAAGAACGTTTTTTAATTACTGATGTACTTGACGATATACAGTATTCATCTGAGCGCGATGAACAGATGACATCCACAGCTTGGTTGCTTGAGGCTTTGGGCCAATTTTACTTTAGAAGTCAAAACAAATGGTGTGCGAGTGGTAAGTCACTTATTCGATATTTAAAAAATGACAATCCTGAGCTCGCTACAGAATTTACTAATGCGTTTTCAAGTCTTTTTCAAACAGGAGATTCTGTATCATTAGCATTACTGGTTAAAAAAATTCTAGCACCTTATGGGGGCTTATTGTGGGATGGATTCAGTTCTAGTGCACCCACTCAATCTCAGATCGCAGATGTCATGGTTCGTCCCTTTGAACATGCCGATATTCCTATAATTGTAGAGGTCTTTAATAATGCTAATTGGCCAAAACCCACTTCAATTTTTGAAACTTATTTTCAAGAACAACTTAGTTCTTCTCGATTAGTCTGGGTTGCGTACAAAAATAAGCAACTTGCTGGATATGTGACATTGAAATGGGCATCACAATACAAACCATTTGCAAATGCCAAGATCCCTGAAATTATGGATCTAAATGTCTTACCACCTTTTCGAAAAGCCCGTATAGGCTCCTTATTACTTAACCATGCAGAGAATGCTGCTATAACAAAAAGTGATATTGTGGGATTAGGGGTTGGTTTATATGGTGGACCTGATGGAGGTTATGGCGCTGCACAAAGGCTCTATGTGGATCGAGGTTATATTCCCGATGGTAGAGGTGCGACATACGATTATCAGGATGCGATTCCTGGAAATAACTATTCCCTTGATGATGATCTGCTTTTGTGGTTTACCAAAAAGTTAAAGTGAGTTGGGATTGGTTCTGAAGGCAATATCTATAACACCATTAGGTTTAAACATGTCAACAAAATGATCGTACATTACTGTCCTATCCTCTCCACCTAAATTGGTTAAAAGTAATACCTGCACATATTCGGCAATATCTTCAATGATCCTTTCATGCCGATAATAGGCTAAAATTGTATTGTTAATTACATTTTTTCCATAACCTTCATAGAAGAGCCTCTCCTCGTGTAGGTTATTCCAAACATTTGCAACACCTCCGCCAATAAACATTAGATCCCGCTCTTTGGGGGCCATAATAGGATCATCCCAATCTACTATGTAGAGGGTGCCTTTTTCATCTATCAACACATTACCACCATGAATATCAGCATGACATAGAACAAATTCAGGCGTTTGATCAATCATTTTGTGTGCAAGCGTTTCAGTTTGATTTACCAGATGGCGAATTACTTGCATATTTTCTCTAATAAAAGTTGATAACTTTAATGCGATCTCATCGTGGGTAATTTCACTTGCCATATCAATATAATAGGATTTTAGGAGTTCTCGCCATTTGGAGGAATAGATTTCATGTCTGATTTTTTTTTGGAGGGATACTGGCACTTTGATTTCGTGAAGCTGCCTTAGGTTTTTTCCAAGTTTTCGCCATTGATCGTCGCTTAGGTTGCGACTAAACCCATCTTGTCCTTCTATAAATGGATAGACGATGAGAGTAGAATTTTTAAAATATTGCTTTAACTGTCCATGGATGGTTTTGATAGGCAGAATGACCTGGATTCCATTTTCATGTAAGAGCTCAAGCATAACGATGCTGTTATCGTGACCATGACCATGTTTTAATTTGACGAAATAAGATTGGTCATATGCAGTGGCTTTATATATTGTAGCATTCATATCTGCACCTAGTGGCAGCAGCGTAAGTTTAGTAGCCGCAATTAAATAATAGGTTTCTAGACAACGAATAATCTCTTGATTTGAATAGGATTGTTTTTTCATAAGAATCACAGTGTAATTGTCATCCCTTTGGTGAGCAGTTTTTTTCTAACAAAACCCATTGAATTTTCCGTTTGGTTAACAGATTCATATGGAATATCTAGAAGCAAGTTGGGTCGAATACTGTCAATTGTATTGTACCTGAAGTTTAAATTGTGCTGTACCAATAGTACGACTAAATCTATCATTAATCAACACTTGGGTATTGACAGGCATTTGAGTGGTTAATCCGGTATTATAATTTTGTTCAGCAATACCCGGCTGCCATTTAACACCAGGTAAAGTTAAGTCTTGCACACATATAAAAACTTACTGAAGAATAGGTTTTTTCATTTCTGGGGTTTCCATAATAAGTTTTTGCAAAATGCCGAACTGATCCGGCCCTAATCCTGCTTCTTTGCAAGCATTTCTTAAGTCTTTAATTGTACGAGGATCCTGTATTTTTGCTTGCATAGGTGCATGTATCTGGGGTAAATCAGAGAGTGAAATAATATGTGGAACAATTTGTGGTTGAACAGCAGAGCAAGCTGCGCTTGTAAGTAGTAATAAAAGCAGTGCAATTGAAATATGTTTCATTGTGTCGCTTTCAAGATAAGTTATAAGGCTGAGATGCAAGTGTTTCTGTTTAGACAGTGTGACTTAGAATGATGCTTTTTGCAAGATACATGCTGGTTTTATGGTATATTAGAAGTTGTCTCAAAAATACTTTTTCAACAAAATCACCACTGTTGCTAAATGCA
>CAMFJH010000016.1 GCA_945956915.1 uncultured Francisellaceae bacterium
ACAGTGTAACCTATGTGTCCGGTATAAAGTGTAACCTATGTGTCAGAACGGGCAGTCAGGGGGTTGGTATTAACAACAGAAATCGTGCTTACTAAAGTAGTTAAAATTTCTATTGCTGCTTTCTTAAGTTATCGTTTGTATGCATTGTTTCAAATGGAGGATACCAGTAACTTTTCAGAATTCACAGCCATATTTGAAGATAATAGCAAGAAAGGAATTACTAGTTTAGTGTATTTTTTATCTAAATTCGACCAAAAATGGCTATATCTGTTATTAAGCAGTCCTGCAATAGCAGGGCTTTTAAAAGGACTATGGGATACTCGAAAAAGTGAACCACTGACTGAAAGCGCTATCACCCAACTGCAAGAGGCAGTTGAGCACCATACAAATGTATTGTTGAGAAAATCTTGTTTATGGCATGACGTGCTGCGGCAGATGATTCCAATACCTGGCTTTAGCTCCATCAGCGAAAGTGTGCAAAAGGCAGAACAGCAAATTCGTTGGGATGGTAGGATAAGCCATAAAGAACGCGCAGCGTTGTTTTCAAATATTGAACTCTTAGCTTTGCACGGCAGCGGCATGAGTAAACTCAATGCGATGCAATCTTTGGCTAAAATTGTACATAGTCTTTCTATTAAAGATTTTCCTCGCCTCCAATATCTGGGATACTCTAAAGAAACGTTGGTGCAAATATTGCGGATTAAAATCCAAGCATTCCGTGATTTAAAAACACTCTCAACTCGTGCACGCTTAGAACCCATGTCAGAGAGAAAAGTGCAGTCGCTACTAAGCGGAATGTATGCAGCTTATTTGCTATGGTGGCTTGGAATGGGTGAGTTTAAGTATTCATCCTTATTTTTGACATTTAAACTTGGAAATTTAGCATTAGAAGGCTTGTTTTTAAAAGTTATGGTTGAAAGTATTTTAGAAGCCATTAAATGTCCTGACAAAAAATATTTTAGTCTACGTTCTGGAGACTTTGAGATTCGGGCAAATGACTTAATTTCTGAATGCTTTAAAGAGTTTGTAAGGCAGTTTCGATTATTTTTTAAAGAAGAATCATTTGAATCTTTTTTAGCGGAATTAAATAATTTTGATTTTACAGATGTGAAGGCTATCGATTTATCAGATAAAGCTTTAACCTCCTATGAAACCCTCAAAATTTTGAATGTTTTAAAAAGTAAAAATGCTCTTATAAAAATGTTAAATCTAGGGAATAATAGAATTCATAATACCTCAGAGTTGTTGTTTCCAAACACTCTTCAATCTTTGGATTTAAGCGATAACGAAATAGATGATACAGGCGCACTGGGACTTAACTTACCAAATATACTCCAATCTTTGGATTTACAATTTAACGCTATAGGCGATGTAGGTGCACAAGGGCTAAGGCTGCCAGATAATCTCCAAGAATTGAATTTAGGGAATAATAATATAGGTGATGCAGGCACAGAAGCTCTTAAACTGCCGGATAATCTGCAATCTTTGTACCTAAGCTCTAACAAAATAAGCGATACAGGTGCACAAGGACTTAGACTACCAAATAATACCAAATTTTTGTTTTTAGAGCTTAACAAAATAGGTCCTGTAGGCGCACAAGGACTTAAACTGCCGGATAATCTACAATTTTTGTACTTAAACTCTAACAACATAGGCGATGCAGGTGCACAAGGGCTTAGGCTACCAAATAATCTTAAATTTTTGGGATTAAGTTATAACAATATAAGTGCTGTAGGCGTACAGGGACTTGGACTACCGGATAATCTACAAGAATTGGACTTAAGCGCTAATAACATAGGCGATGCAGGCATACAAAAGCTTAAGCTACCCAATAATATCCAATATTTATATTTAGATGACAACAACATAGGTGATGCAGGCGCACAAGGGCTAAGGCTGCCAGATAATCTTCAATCTTTGGGTTTAGGCCTCCATAACAACATAGGTGATGCAGGAGCAAAAGGACTTAGATTGCCCAGTAAGCTCCAATTTTTAGAATTAAGTTGGAACAAAATAGGCGATGCAGGTGCAAGAGGACTTAAGTTGCCCGATAATCTCCAATCTTTGAGTTTATTATATAATAACATAAGCGATGCAGGTGTTAATGCATTATTACAAAAAATACCTAGAACTAATTTAATAACGATTGATTTGAATGGTAATCCTTATAATGCAACTGCTATTAATGTTAACCGCTCTATTCAGCAACAAACATTAATAAGAAATTGTCAAGATAAACTTTGTTATGCGAATACCTCTTTATCGCACGATGCATACCAAACATCCTGTGCAATTAGAGCCCAACCGCCATTGTTTTTTTACTGGTTAAAAAAGCCTGTAGATACATTAACTGATTATATCAGCGATTGTATCAGTACAACTCTTAACAATGTTGGTACTCGATTGGAAAGAGTTTTAAGGCAATCGTCTTCTTATTTCCCAAATATTCATTCGCTCGAAACCAACGATTGGCAGCCTTCTCCTTCGGAATCAGTAATGCTGCATCAATTTAGAAACAACGAACAAAATACATTGTTTTTATCCGCATCGCAAACTGTTACTCAACCGTTTTTGAGAACTATTGGAAGATGATTAAGACTATTTCGATTAATTGCTGATTCAAACCATTTTAATAGATATGATCACGTGCGTGAGCATCTGCTAAATCACATCTTCATAAGGTTAAAAAACTTGAGAAAGCCGTGCTTTCATTACTATGAAAGAATATATTGTGTCCCTCCTCAACCAATCCACTCCTAAAATTTTTGTGATATGCTTAGCGGCTTATCATAATGGTCTAATACACGATGTTTGGATAAATGTAGCTCAAGAATTATATAAAATCCAAAAAGAGATTAAAAAAATGTTATTAGAGAGTCCAATGCCCACTGCAGAGGAATTTGATATTCAGTCAACTGAAGGATTTGGTTCTTTAAGGCTGATTGGTTAAGAAAATTTAAAGTCTATTCAAAACTGTTTTCGCTGCAAAAGAAGCGAACATTATGCATCTTGCTTTTGTGGACAGTATGACGGGTGGTACTTATTTAGAACAGATTGATAATATTGCTAAAAAAGATCAGGAAGCGCACATCTACTATGCTGCTGTAATCTTTGGAGAATGGAATGTTGTGTCTCAGATAACGAAAAAGCTTTCTTTATATAAATAGTGTGTTAGGTTAGCATGACACACCGAAGCTGAACATGAGTGTTTAGAAACAGCAAGACGCAATCAACTACTTTTAAGCCGGATCCATATCGCAAAGCTCAATTTTTATCTTATTGTTGTGGATATTATTGACCATTTGCAAGTGCTTCCAGTACTGATAGGAGTTGTGTATTAGCGGTATCTTTACTAGGTTTTCCATGAGCACTGATTAGGTGTCGAAAATGGAGTTTCTTAATGCTTGCGAAATCGGAGTTTTTTGGATTCATTGCGCCTAACCATACTTTATCAATGCTGAGAGGTTTTATTAAGCCTTGTTCCAAAAATTCTTTGCCTGTTTTTTCGCTGAAATATTCATCGATGTGCGTCCAATTTTTGATACTATCACAGGTGATCAAAATACCACCTTCACGATCAATATGCATAATAGCTTCAGGCTGATAAGTCCCAATGGTTCGATAAACCACACGTCAAAGAGTGGTGGGATGACAGATTAACACATCTTGGTGGATAGAACCCGTTGAGTAAGATTTACCTTTTGAGACTGAGTAACTCTCGCGATCGGTACAAAAATCTAACTAAATAGTTCTATGGTTGAGACGGAAAATACTTGGTTGGTGAGAGAAATAATACTTTAATGATCGTTAATTCTCTGCTATAGGTTTTCATAGATTTTACAATAAAGTCTAAGAGTTTTGGATGTTTATCATCAAAAAATTTACGAAACTCCTTGGTCTGATAGAGACTTATTAACCCTAAATAACTTTTCTTGGTGGGAGTCCATGAAAGCTCAAGCCAACTATAATGTCTAGCCATTATTTTTTGAACCTGAGCATTCTCAGGTTTAAGCCCATTTTCAAGCGCGTTGATTAATTCCCACATTATTTTTTCAACTTCATTGATAAATTTATTTTTATCCGTATCTGTCCAATCCTTAATTTTGAGATTACACTCGTCCATAAATTCTTGGGTAACAATACCTTGTTCGACCAAGTATTGTTCATACCTTTTCTGAATTTCAGAATCAAAAGCATAATATAATTCTTCATCTTAAGCGAGCAATGGTTTTATCAATGGTCTCAATCATATTATGCATGCCATTAAGATTTTGTATTAAAGTATAACGAAACGGCAGTGTCAAATATTAAAAGCAAAAATTTTTTAAACCGTATTTTCCTGAGCTGCTTGACTATCCACAAGTTTAATCTCAATGCGCTCTTTTCCTTTGCCAATATTGACTCTTTTTAAAGTGATTAATCCCACTTCTTTGGTAGACTTTACATGAGTGCCTCCGCATGGGACCTTGGAAAAGCCTTTGATTTCCCAATATCGTCTTTGATGGGCGATATTAGAAAATCCTATTTCAATAGGCAGGTCTTTGGCAATGATGTCCTTATATTCTTCTAAGATATCTTCTAAGAAAACCGTAATATTTTGGTCGTATGCGAAATCAATTCTGGCTTTATCTTCTGCAATATGTGCTCCTATTTTTTGAACCACTAATTTCCGTGTGACTAATTCTAGAATCAACTCAGCAGCGAAATGTAAGCGCATGAGTTTATACCGCCTTGGCCAGTCAATTTGCATAATCACTTTATCCCCAACTGAAAGTCCATGTTCTTTCGGCAGAGTATAATAAATATCATGACCTTCAATTTCAGAGCTGAGTATCTCCATTCCATCCACAGTAGCCTTATCGCTTTCTTGGCCTCCTGAAAAAGAAAAAGCAATGGTTTCATCAAATAATATGCGATTGCCATGTATAGTTGCGACACGGGTATTTAAATGACATTGATAAGGGTTATCCCAAAATACTTTTTTCAAGTTTTACCTCATTTAATTGTGCATATCTTGCCAGGGATTAAATTACCAGGTATTTTGGAATTTAAAGAAAATACTGCATTGGGTGTTCCTGCAGCAGCCCATAATGTTTCAAACTTCAATAAATCCTCATCAATCAGGATATGATTGATTTTTTGTTTATGTCCCATGGGCGGTACTCCACCAATAGCAAAGCCTGTTATTTCACGAGCGAAATAAGTTATTTAAATTATTTTAACCCTTTTGCCCCGATATAATCACAACGAAATCGTGCGTTATGGCGTATAATAAGACATCATAACACTGTGCGTTATAACGCACAAGCTTTTTTTAGTTAAATTATGCAAAAATTTGATGGTATTAAGATTGAACCTTATGACCCTGAATGGGTAAATATTTTCGAGATTGAGTCCGCTTTCATTAAGAGGGCAGTCGGTGATAACTGCTTTGCTATTCATCATGTGGGTTCAACATCAATACCGGGTCTAGCCTCTAAACCTAGAATAGATATTATCGCAGTTGTTCGCGATTTATTTTTTCATCAATCGCAATTGGAAGCCATCGGATACGAATATAGGGGTGGTTTTAGTATCCCTTTGCGCAGAAGCTTTACAATAAGAGAACCTAAGCGAGAGATTAATCTGCATGTTTTTGAAGAAAATGATCCTGAAATTGAGTTGAATATTTTATTTAGAGATTATTTGCGCAAAGATTCTAATGCCAGAGATGAGTATGCTTTGCTTAAATATAAACTAATTGCAGAAGACTCTTCCCACATAAAAAATAATTCTATGTACAGAGGCTATACCTTAGGCAAGCATGATTTTATTGCAAAGATATTGAAAATGTCTGGTTTCAACAAGCATCGATTTGTATTATGTATCCATCGCTATGAATGGGATTCTGCAAAAAATTTTCGCAATAAATACTTTTTTAGTCCTAATGGCATAGAAGATCCTTATACTTGGACATTTAGTCATCCAGATCACGCGCATCTGGTTTTATATAAGGGTATAGAAATTATTGGTTACGCTCATATCCAATTTTGGCCTATGGATAGAGCTGCCATACGGATTATTGTGATAGATGAAGATAAAAGAGACCAGCAAGAAGGCAGTAAATTTTTGTCATTAATCGAAAAATGGATTAAAAGCAGGGGTGTTAAAAGCATTCATGCTGAATCCAGACAAAGCAGTTTAAAATTTTATCTACAAAATGGTTATGCTGAAATGCCATTTAATGATCCTGAAGAACACGAAACTGATCCACATGATGTTCCAGTAGCTAAAATATTTAAGGTTTAAGATCGAACTGGCTATTTAAGGGAAAAAATCCTAATCAATCGATTAAGCAATTTTTTTAAAAAATTAGGTCTTGATATTGATAAAATTATAGTGTACTGTAACGAGACTGGTTTCCTTTTATTAAGAGGAAACCAGGCCGCGCCAAGCTGAATGCAATTTACCCATTCTGCAAGGCACTCACCAAGTTTTGTTCTAGGAAAACAAAAATGGTTACGATAAGTTTATCGCACAACTATAAGGTTGTACATTGCATTTTTGAATTCAGATTTAGAGAGAGTGTAACAATTTTAGTTACTACGCTTTCTTGTTTTCGTGTGTATCTTACAAACCTAAATCTTTTGATTACCCTTCAAAACTTTTTATCTCCCTATTATGGAGCAACTTTGTTGTTTCCTAAGATGGATTTGATTGGCTATTTTGTCGAGTAGTAGAAAGTTGCTTTTAGGTCGTTCGCTAGGATTCATTTCAGTAGCAGGTGGATTTCGAAACGAATATGGGCCAAGGTGTGAGAATTATCGTATGTTTTGCAGGCTGGGTGCGGTTAAAGCAAGTAGCAACCCAATTTAAATGCCTAAGTAAATATACCATGTTATATAAATTCTTACTGAGAGACTGGATATTTAATTTATTTTACTTACAAATTTTGCAATCTATGGCATCCGTGACTGCCTAAAGTCAGTACAGGATAGAGGTGTCGTACTTGCAAAAGAGATGCATTCAGTGTCATATTGAAATTGAAAAGGGATAGAATTAAATTTCCAGGGTTTGTAAACTTTAAATCAAGGAGGAGCACTATGTCAGCAAATACAGAGGAAATTGCGGATAATCTCAAGAATTTAGAGGATTCTTCAAATAAAATTAAACGAGAGCTTATTGTGGTATTGCGTAAAGCAAAAAAATGTGAAGAATTTGCAGCTATCGCAGGTGATGCTTTAGCAGTGGCATTTAAAAATGCAAAGAGTAGCTTAGAAGTTGGCGAAACAGCATTAAAGGAATTAAACGATATCATTTCGCATGTACCCCCTAAACTTCAGGAAAAACTTAATGCCGTTCAATTTTTAGCTAGCCAAAGTCGGGTAGAAGGATTAAGTGCTGAAACTGCTTTGGAATGTGCTAAAAATGCTGCAGTTCGCTCGGGAGCCAGTTCTTTAGGTGCTACTTCTCTACTAACTCAAATTATTTGTTCTTTAAGTATTGACTTAGTACCCTCAGAGATGTCTGCTTCGCTAAAGCAATTAGATGATATCTTTGCTATGGAAACCTAATTTTTGGAGGAGAATATCAATATGAAATTGCAAAAATTTAAATCAAGTTTGTTAATAGCTATTGCTTTGACAACTTGTATTTTTTTCTCTGAACTTTCGTTGGCTTGCACCGGTATACAATTAAAAGCAAAAGATGGCTCTTTTGTGAATGGTAGAACCGATGAGTTTGGCCTTAAGATGGATTTAAGCAGTATTTTTATTCCTAGAAATTACACTATGAAAGGCACCTTGCCGGATGGCACACAGGGGTTAACCTATCAATCAAAATATGCAGCGACAGGGGCTGCTTCTTTTGGTGATACAAATATCATTGATGGCATTAATGAAAAAGGATTGGTTGCGGCAGCTTTTTATTTTCCAGGTTATGCAGCTTATACTGCTGTTGATAAAACAAATGGAAAAAAAGGCTTATCACCTACTGAATTTACCAATTGGATTTTAACACAATTTGCCAGTGTGGATGAGGTTAAAAATAATTTAAAATCAGTCATTATCACGGCCACTGAACCCAAAGGATGGGGATTAGTACCTCCTTTGCATTATATTGTTTACGATAAACAAGGGAAAAGCATTGTAATAGAACCCATCGATGGACAACTGAAAGTCTATGACAATTCTTTAGGTATTATCACAAATTCACCTACTTTTGATTGGCATATTACCAACCTCAGAAACTATGTCAATCTGAGTGTATTTAATGTCGATTCAACAAAATTAGGTGGAATAACGATTGATCAATTTGGGCAAGGAAGTGGATTACATGGTTTGCCTGGTGATTTTTCACCGCCTTCACGTTTTATTCGAGCTGCTATTTTTGCTGCAAATGCAATTCCAAGTGATAATGCTTCACAAGCTGTGATGCAGTTATTTCATATTTTAAATCAATTTGATATTCCAATAGGTTCTGTTAGAAGTGAAAAGAAAGATGGGGCCAATGAGTTGACTATTGCGACTGTTGTTAGAGATCCACAAAATTTAAAATTTTATTATAAAACCTATGATGATCAAAACATTAAGGTAGTTGATCTTAAAGCATTCGATTTTGATTCTAAAACAATGCTCTCAATGCTGATTACAGGACAAACAGTGGTTGAAAATGTTTCGCAAAAATTAAAGTAGCTTTTAAGTTTGCATAGCAATTCTTTATATTGCTATGCAAACATCGATTTTCAATTATTGTGTTCACCGATATTTAGATTTGTTTTAATGCAATATTTTGCAAATTTTTTAATGATTGTTTGAAAGTTTCATTTTCAGTCAACTCCATACTTTTTTTGATATACAATCGCTATTATTAATTTGAGTTTTTGAGCTTGAAATAAGGGAGGCCGCTATAACCATTATACGTACAGGAAGTATAACATTAAAGCGTGCTGTTTCAATTTCTGTAGGATCACGTTGAAAATAAGATCTTAAGAATCTTTTTGTACGTATTTTGTTTAATTCTGAAAAATATGAAAAAGTTGCTAAATCAAAAAAGGGATCACTCATTCCTCCATTTACCCAATCGATTAAAAAAATTTCATCAGTATTTTTTAAAATGATATTAGACAAATGAAGGTCAAGGTGTGTTGGTGTGGGGGGTACTGGAAAAAACCTTAATGTTTGTTCAATCTCGTCCATACATAATTTCATTTTAGTTATTTGATCATTTTGGTGAGTAACTTTTTGTAAAAAGTCATTGAATCTTTTAAATGGAGAAATTGCAATTGGAAACATACTGTTATCTTGATGTAATTTTCTCAAAACGTTAGCCATTTTATCGATTAAAAATTCATTTTGAAAATCTTTGGGCTTGGCTTCATTTCCTGGAATATAAGACAAAATTATGCCATCAAATTGAGGATCTATATAATGCACTTTTGGGCCAATGCCCAGTTCACCAGCTTGCTGTGCTAGAAAACTTTGATGTGCTTTTGTTAAAAAACTAGCATGCGTAGGAGGGATCCTTAAAATGAAAAAAGATCTATTAACCTTAAACTGATAAAGAGTTGCATGACTTTTTCCATTTTTTAAAGGTGATAAAGTTATTTTAGAAGGACATAAGTTGCTATCTAGGCTATGGTTTTTCAAAAAATTACACAGCAAGTTATCAAAAGATTTATCTAGCATAGCATTATACCATTTCGCATGCTCACTTAAAAATGTATGATTTATCCAGTCGTTGTCACTAATGATAAATCTTGAAAGGAAGTTTTAAATGGTTTTAAAGAAAAAACTATCCCCAAGACACCTAAAAATCCACTTAAGGTTAAAAGAAGTGCAAGTGAATTTTTCTCTCCTATTTGTGTAGATAAAAAGGTTGCAATAAGTGGAGCAGTTCCGCCTAATAAAGCTTGTCCTAATGTTTGCCCAAAAGCCACACCGCTGTAACGGTTATTGGTTTTAAATAATTGAGGTAAAAAGCCGGAAGTTACTCCAAATAATCCTGCTCCAAAAATACTAAGTACCACTTCTGATAAAATAACGTTTGATAAAGTAAAATTTCCATGTAAGTATGAGATCAATGGATATGAAAAAATACACAACCCTAAAGATAATAGAAAAACCAAATACGCCTTGTTAATTCTATCTGAAAGCATCCCAAAAACAGGTATTAAAAGAAACCATGAGCTTAAAACCCCGGTATTTAATAACATTATTTGAAATTTTTCCAGTTCTAAATTTTTAATTAAAATTGTATTAATATAGATGGTAATCATATATAGAATAATATGTCCCTGAGCACCCATAAGAAATGCACAAAAAACACTCAATTTATTTGTTTTTAATAAATTGATAAGCGGTATCTTGACTACTTCTTTTTGCTCATTCATTTTTTCAAACATGGGTGTTTCAACCATTCCTTTGCGAAAAAAATAAATAATTATCCCAAGTGTGCCGCCTAAAAGAAATGGAAGTCTCCACGCTAACTCTGATGTATAGAAAAAAGTTGTAAGAGAACCCACTAAACTACCAAATACTGCTCCTAAAAATGCTGTGCTACTCATTATACTTCCAGCAAAACCTCTGTATTTAGAATTGGTGTGCTCAAAGATAAAAACGGCAGCCCCACTGTATTCTCCTCCAGCACACAAACCTTGCCATAATCTACATAAAATTAAAATAATAGGTGCAGCAAGTCCTATTTGTTGATAGGTAGGAAGCATTCCTATGATTAAAGTTGGAAAAGTTACATAGAAAATAGAATTTAATAATGCTTTTTTGCGTCCTCGCTTATCTCCCACATGCCCAAAAATAATAGCACCCAGTGGTCTCATGATATAGCCGGCTGCAAAAGTAGCTGTGCCAAGCATAATAGTTACAGCTGGATTATTATTGGGAAAAAAAATAGAAGATAGCATTGTTGAAAAATAGGCATATAATGTTACATCATATTTTTCCAATGTGTGTCCTGCAATAACCATGAACCAAGATCTTTTTTTAATCATATTTCTGTTCCTGTTTTAAAAATTTATTTAGATATAATATCTGATTATAGATATCACTTTTTAAAAAAATATTAACTATTTCAGTTTTTGTATAATTTTTAAATTTAGACTTTATTGAATTCCAGTGGCACTCTACAGTTCTATTTGATAAAGTATCGGGATTCCCGTTTTCTAAAGCGATAGCTATACGTTTACATGACATGCCTTGCGCAACATAAAATAAAGTTTCTGCCTCTCTTCGAGTAAGATAAATATGCTCATAATTTCCGGAAAAATAAAATCGATTTGGCTTTGTTTCATTAATGAATTTTAAATTTTTTCTTAGGGTGTTTTGATTGGTTTGAAATATAGGTATTTTATCTTGTACATTTTTAGAAAGTTTTTTAAAGTTTTCCGAGCAAATAATATGATTGGTTTTTTCTTTAAAATAAGATTTGTAATAATCTAGCAAATCTAAATTGTTTATGTAAAAATCTGAAGCTTGTGTGTTTTCTCTTGTCGTTGCAAAGGCAACTATTTCAATATAGCTATCATAGTTTTGATAAAAAGTAATTCCATTCCAAATGTTAAATTCGTATAAAGAATTGTATAAAGGATCGCTTAAATTTCCAGACCATAAAAAACTTCGTTTAGAGTCTTCTATGGTTTGCACAATTTTAGGAGCGATTTCACTACTGATTAATAAATTTTGTTGTACACTTTGCTCTACCCAATTTTTTTGAGTGGTAAGATGTAGGAGTGTTCCGTCTTTATTAAGTCTTCGATAGGTGAATAAAAAAATTCCAAAATTATCTTGAAGAGGAGCGTTAATCTCTTCTAATTTAGCTAATAGGCTTGTATTGAAGTCAATACTTTCTTTTGAAAGGTCCATAAATAACACCATATCAAATCAGCACACCATACATTATCACAAATATCGTATTAATACGTATATTTTTTTGTTTTAGTTTTATATTTAACTAATACAATAGTACAATAACTTAAATTCACTATCTTTTTTGAAGTTTATATCTAAAATTATTTTAATTAATCTATTTAAGCTCTGTATTTTTTACGGATATTTTTTTTTAAGTATAAAAATATAATTAATGTATCAATAAAATGTAATTAAAGGGGAGATATTGTTTCAACCTTTTACTTATGTTAGGGGTTTTTGGATCTGGGTCATGGTTTCTAAGCAAGCCCGGCGGATACTGAAATGCATATTTGATTGTATGTAATGACATGAGATCAGATTTAAGGAGGCTATAAATGACAAAAAATTGCTCTTTACAAAATGTGAATTCATTTTTAGATTCAGAAATTGAATCACGATTTAAAAAACATCCATTTTCTAAAATTCCGATAACGAATAATTATCAGATTATCATGGAAAATTATTTTGCAATGTCTCAAGCATTCGCATATTTACAAGCAGGTAGTCAAAAGGATCAATTTGAGTTAACAACTACAGTAGGAAATTTTTTGTGCTGGGATGAGACAAGGGGTTTATATCCTGCCATAGCTATGCAGTTAAAAGCGTTACCACGGATCTTTGAGATTTGGCGCTTTCATTCTAATCGTTTAAAACAGGATTGCAGAACATTATTTGGCAACGAAATTAAAGCGGACTATAGCCAATCAACTAGCTCTTATTTAAATCAATTTTATAAACAATTGGCATCTAGCTGCCCAATCACCCGAGTTAGTGCTATCTTAAGTTTTGAGACTCATGCGAATGCAATGATTAGATCTTTATGGGACAGTGTATCCGATGCTTTTCCTTATGTAGATAAAAGTAATTTAACATACTTTCATATGCAGATCAGTGGTGATAAACCAGCTGAAAAATCTCATATGGAAACAACAAACAACTTAATTAATAGAATAATTTCAGAATTACAAAGCTCATTATTTATTGAAAAATTTTTAGAAAATTATGCTTTACATTATATTTGGTGTCAAAATATAGTTGATATCAGTCGGGAGGATAGCGAAATAACCCAAAAGGGGAATACTGTATCTCATTAAATGTAGAATTGTTTAGAGGTGCTAAGTTTTAAGAAACGAGATGATAGCGATAGAATATGACATCTACTATTATAGCTTATTTTATATTGGTAGATGCCATTTCTAAATACAATCTTAATAAAAATTTATCTTAAGCGATAGCTTGAATTCGAAACTCCAGGAGTAGTCACCATTGTAACACCTCCTACTTTTAAGGAATCAAGTTCGCTAGCTGTGAGAATTGCACCACGCAATTCAAGAGAAGTCACACAAGGGTTATCTTGTAAAAAAGATTTTACAGTAGATAAGGATGGGCAAGTACCCTCTTCATAACAACATAAAGATAATTTGTTATTGTTTTCTGATAAACCTTGGGTAAAAAATGATTTATCAGTCTCATTAATATGATCAAAGTTAATCTTAATATCTTGCTCTGGTTTTTTACTTTTGTTTGTTGTATACAATTGTATTTCCTCCCAATTAGTTTAAATATTCAGGACAATCTTACTATTATAAGGTTTGTTTGTCAACTAAAGCTGCCAATTCGAATCTGTGTAAATTCACACATTTTTACCTATAATTCCTAATTGCTTTTAAATAATGATCTTATTTTTGTGATGGCTAAATCTACGCGCTGCAGGAAGAGTAAGTTGCAATCATTTCTTTACTATTTTTACATCCAAGTAATATGCGTAAGCGCTCTAAATAATGGTCAATGGTTCTATTCGAAAGCTGTAATTCTAGTGCAATCTTTTTATTAGGGTAACTCTTTAACAAGAGGTGTAAGCATTTAGTCTGCTGGGGCGCTAAAAGAATAGCTTTTGGGGTGTCTTTATGTAAGAGATAGGTTTGTTGATTTTGCTTGCTTTGCAAAGCTAAGCAGTCCATAAATTCAGATTTTTTTTGTTGCACATCATTTGGAGTCGGGCTTAAGTCTTTTGTAGAAAAACCTGAGCCCTGCATGTCGAGGGCATATTGAAATTGATAAGCACTTGATAAATTTTTGGATTGTTGTACTTTTTCATGAAAATGATAAATAAATTTTTGCAACAAATCTAAATTGCTTAAGTAAACTTGATTAATCGCTTTATTATTGAGGTGCGTTGCAAAATGATAGAAGTCTTTTAAGTTCTCTTTGCTGTTTACTATAGTAAAGGCATGCTTAACACCAAATTCGCTGCCTT
This sequence comes from uncultured Francisellaceae bacterium, assembly GCA_945956915.1. Classification (GTDB taxonomy): domain Bacteria; phylum Pseudomonadota; class Gammaproteobacteria; order UBA6186; family Azoamicaceae; genus CAMFJH01. The sequence continues at coordinate 14,158 of CAMFJH010000016.1, forward strand.
CTTGGTTCATTTTATCGGTTTCACGAGTGTTTTCTATAAAATCCCACATAATATGTTTATCTAATTGTGTCTCCTTAGCCATGTGGATGTCAGCATTGTAATATTTGTTTTTTAGATAATGCTCTGCAAAAGCGGGGTTGTTAGATAAGCCTATACAAAATTAAAACCCTTCTATAACATTGAGTTATTGTTGTGTTATGCTTCGGATCAAACGCGGCTTGATGCTGTTCAACGAAGAGAACAAGAACAAGCCTTTGTACAAGCAGATCCTAAAGATGTGATCGCCAAAGGTAAAGATTTTCCTTTACGTTTTCCTATTTACTTTCAGTTTGCAGATAAGATAAGCTTTTATTGGCAAAATGAATTACAAAATGGACAGCTGCCCAAACCTGCTGCTACTTGGGAAAGAACTACGAATGAAATTGTGATTCATGATGCTGTAGATTGGGCTAAATTTTGTAAACAATACCATGAAGATCTAAAAGCTGCTGCTCAGCCTGTACCAGAAGCATTAGTTCAATATTTTGGCAAAATAGATTTGGCTTCGACTTCGTTTTCAACTTTGCCTGGTTACCAAGCGAGTATTGCAAATACTTCAGGACAAAGCACTTCTACCAAAGTGGCAACATCAACTTCGGCAAAATTGACATCTTAATCTTCTGAATGCATATAACAGGGAGGTTATATGCATTATAGGATATCAATGCATTGCCAATTATCATCAGCAAGCCCTAATTTTAAATAAAACGGATGTGCTGAAATCCCTAACAAATGATTAGGCATTTTTGGAATGCTGATAGAATCTTGTGGAGAAAACATAGCCAATGTTAGGTGAGGCCGATAAAGGTTTCCTTGAGTGTTTAAAGGCTGTAATCTATTTTTTTTTGCAAACTCTAAACATTTTGATTGAATGTTTAATAAGTCCTCTTGCCTTGCAATGTTTAAATCAGCAGAATATCTTCCTGAAAATTCCCCATGCAAAGTGTTTATATTTAAACTCAAAAACTCAGGATACAAAAGCTTATTATGTATTAGAACCCATTCTTTAACATCATCAAGAAGCTGATTATTTGCTTCAGATGAAAATTGTAAAAGACTGATATGTGGAAGGCTATCTTTTCCTATGCTCAAAATAAACCCGAAAACTCAGATGCATTTGTATAGATAAGCTGAACTTCAAATATTATCACACTTACTTCGACTCTTCTAGAATGTCAGCTGGATGGCTCTAAAGTTCAAAAATTTCATTGTGCTTAATAGCCGCTCTATACAAAGAGTATTGTTGCTTTCTATTTAAAATTTTATTATAATGAAGTCAAAGTTAAGGTCCTGAGTTAATTTGTTTGTAGTGTGAAAATTTTATATCTATGGAAAAGGAGGCATAAAATGGGACAATCTCTAGATCTGATAGAGCAAGAAATTAACTCCCTGAAAGATATTCTTAAAAATGGTAATTTGGTTGATGCTTTTGAGTTTGCAGTGCCTGCAAATCTTATTGCAGAATTGAAAGTAGATAGCCGAAAAGTACAATTTTATTGGGACATTGACTGTCCTAAAGTTATATTATCTAGTTCTAATGGCCAAAAACTGATAGAGTCATGGGACATCGAGGGAATACCTAAGGAATGTCTATCTAATCGGGAATATTTACGTGCTTTTCTGCAACAAAACTATGTCCACATTTCAAATTATAATAATAGTCAAGAGTATAAGCTTCGTTTTAGCCTAAAATTATTAGGAGGGGCTATTATAGTTGATCCTGACAAAGCACCCTCCAGGTTGTGGCCTAATGCGACTATTCCAATTTTTGTAAACTGTAACACTTTTAATAGTAATGGGTTGAAAAATATTTTGTCAGCAATAAATGATTGGGCAAGTAAGACTTTATTTACATTTAAAGTTCATTTTACTGATATTAATGAAAAAGATTTTGGTCTCATTTATCGTTTTGAAACTCCTAATCTACATGTCAGCTGTTCTGTCAACCTGACTTTGCCAGGACATCAACAACGTAGAAAGATTTTATTATATGATTGGGATCCCTGGGGAGATCGTATAACAAGGCTACTCAAAAAAGAGCCTGAATATCAAGATAGTATTTTGATACAAAAATATACCCCTGAGTGCATGAGAAACCCTGTAAGAGATCGTACGCTCAGTTGCACTGTTTGTCAGTCTCCAGTAGGTAGGCAAGGGGGGCAACAACTTATTTCATGTAAATTAGGCCAAAGTTTTGGTGAAAAAGATCTAAAGCACGAAATAGGCCATGCTATTGGTTTTTATCATGAACAGCAGCGTTCGGATAGAGATGCTTTTGTGAAAGCACCCAATAGAGGAAATTATGATCCAAATTATGGTATAGAATTTCAAAGCGGGATTCGAAAAAATTTTAGTGAATATGATTTTAAATCTATCATGCATTATTTTTTTGGCGAAGGAATAATCAGTGGTCGACCCATAATTATGGAAGTTCAGCAACGTATTCCTGTTGAACAATATCGCCAATTGGTAGAATTAGGAGAGCCAGAATATAGAGCACCTTTTTTACTCTCATCTTTAGATACATCGCAAAACTATGAAAGAATGAGAAACGGACTTCTACAAGTGGGAAAAACGGGTAACTTAAGTGAGAATGATATTGAGGCTGCAAATTATCTTGCTAATAAGGCAATCGCTAAAAGAGTGCGTTAATGAACTTCTATAAAATCGGTGTATAAGAATCAATTTGATTTGGTACTTAATCTTAAAAAAAACAGCTTTGGCCATATAGGTCGAGCTGTTATCAATAAGTTCACCTTAATAATAATTTAAAAAACAATAGGTTAGGTATTATGTAACATTTTAGACTATTCACCAATTATTACATGTCTTTAAGAGTATAGTTTTGAAAGTTAACTAAAATATGCTATATTTACTTTACATTGCTTAAAAATTTACTCACCATATAATTTAAAGAGAAAATTATGCCTATACCAGGTTTAAACATTGACTTGACACTATTTGCAAATCTATTCAATGATAGTGAATTAGTTGGCACCAGCCACTTACAAGGCAATCAATTTATCAATACAGTAAATTTTTTACAAACCTATGTTAATTCTTTAAATGAAGATACACCTAAAGAATTAGCAGAAACTTTGCAATATTTAAAACTTAGAACTGAAGAAATTAAAGAAATTAATGCACTGGCTCGCAACTTAGAACAAGATGAAGCCAAGTTAATGCAAGAACAAAAAAATAGAAAAAAACTGATAAAAAATGCATTCACCACATACAGCAAAAACGTATTTGAAAAGATTGAATCTTTGAGATCTATTCAGGATGAATTTGTAGGCAATGAACAAAAGTCGATAAATGAATCAAGTTTTTTTATTCCGGGTGGCTGGACTACACATAAAAAATTTGGTGGTGGTGGTCATGGTATGCTTTATGAATTTAGAAAAGCAGAAGATGGATCGCTACTTCTGATTGTCCATAACACTGGCGCTGGTTTGAATTATCATGCAAAGAGTCAACAATTAGATAAAGATCGGTTTTGCCCTATAAAAATATTTAAAATTCCAAAAAATGCAATAGAAGATAATGAACCACAATCATTTAGTGAAAAAATGCAGTGGTTTATTAAAGAATTATTAAAGCCACTAATAACGACTACAGAAAAATCGTATGATGAGAAAATTGTTTATACAGAAGTACTTCCTCTAATCGCCTATTTAGGTGGGGAGCTTTTAGATAAGCCAGAAGACTATAGCCAATATACAAAGCAAGAATTTGAAATTGGGGGCCAGCGCTCAGGTTCCTGCGCTGAAAAAATTTTACATCAATTCATACAATCGAAATTACCTAGCAAAAAATTGTATAAAAGATTTATGTATAATTTTAAAATAAATGTACTAGAAAGCTTTATTGAACAAGTAATACAAGAAGGTACTATTGCCAACTCATCTGTTAGCCATCAGATTAGAATCGCATTTCCAAACATGGCACGTATCTTATTTAAAAAAGACTATTTTAGTGAAGAAGAGCGAGGAGCTGAGCAACTTAAACTAAAACACTTACAAGAAAAATTTGAATCCGGTCTCAAATTAACTAAAGATGGGGCACCAAAACAGGCTGCATCAGATAAGCCGTCTGAAGATAGTGTTATTATGCATATCGCACCGCCTATTTTTACAATGTTTCCATCTACCTTATTAGAGGAGATCCAAGAGACAAAAAAAGAACAAGCATTATGGTTGGTTCAAAACCCAATAGATTTTGAATATCAATCGTCTATCAATCAAAGACAACTTAGTGATTTTTTGCTCAAAGTTTCGGCATTAGAAGACAAGAAAGCAAAGGTTGAGAGTTTAGAGCGATTTTTCATGGGTTGGCCTATCTCTAAAGCGGAGGCTGAAATCAAAACATTATTAAGTGAAGATTCAACTGCGGAAGAAAAAAATAATTTTTTAGATGATTTGACACGCTTGAATGAATTGTACACAAAAACATATGAAGATATAAATGGCAAAAGTAGTGTTACACAAAGGTTTGCAATTACGCACCTAAGCTTTTTAGCTATCATGGATGATATAATACTTAAAAGCAATTGGAAAAATGATTCTGTCGAAAAGCCTTCTCTTCATCCAGTTTTTGTAGAAAAAATAGGTGCGCTTTTATACAAAACAAGGCGTAATCCGTTTTGGGGAACACAAGATTTTCAATCTGATAAAAGATTGAATCAGATAAAAGTAAAATATGAAAATGAATTCATGGGGCCGACGTCTGGTTTTAAAAAAGATCTAAGCTTGAATGATTCGGAAACTTTAAGCGTTAGAATCTCAAAATTCGTAAATGATTTTTATTTAACATTAATAAATCAACAGCCAGATCTGCTTAAAATTTTGAATCAGTATTACGAAAAATTTTGCACAACCAATCCGCAAGAAGATTATAGATCAGAAGACTATAAGATAAGAAGATTCATGGATAGCAATGGAACGTCGAACCCTAGCCTGAAACCTTTATATTTATTAGAATATTATTTCAGTTATTCATTAGACAAAAGAACAAACTTTATTAAAGAATGTGCAAATTATTGTGAGGTTGAAGAAGAAATTTTGAATGATAGCTTTAAAAAAATAGAAGAAAATTTTGTTTTGAAAGAAAAAGTTGATAATGTTATTACGAACACAATGAATGTCCTTACAAATAATGATTATAAGAACGCAAGAGGAAAGCTTGGTAAAAAATTGTTAAGATATTCAGAAAGCAGATCACATTTTCTTGATGGCTTAAGTGCGATAATGAACTTTTCTGATGTGGGAATAGATGATTTTAGAAAAGAAAATGAAACTGCTTTTAATGATGCATTGATTGAAAAAAATAGTGGTGCAGGATCTCTTGTAATGCTTGCAAACACAAATTTCAAAGATGTTGTTGTTAAGAATAGAGAAGAACTTATAGATATTAATGGCATTCAGTTAGGTTATATTAAAAATGCACAGACTAAAGCTTTGGGGTTAAAAGATAGGATGGTTCAAGGTGAGCTCGCACATATGCGAACATCAGAATACGCACAATTACAATCAGCTCTTGATTTTTTTCTATCAGATTTAACACGTTTGGATACAAAGGAAAATCAATTTTGCTTAGAAACGATGCTTTTTGAGCCTGGGCTTCTTGAGGGAGAAATAAAAAAAGGTAAGGATTTTCTTGAAAAATTTAATTTATTGGTTGCAAAGGGTATCAGTATGCATTCTCGTGGGAATTTCTCAGATGATGTTGGTCTGTTTTTTTTAGATTTAGGAAATTCAGTAAATCGTTATGTGCGAGATTTGCAAGTCAGTCAAGGTACAGAAAGTAAGGTTTTTGAGGAAAAAATATCTACCGAAGATCATTCTGAAAAGCAACCCATTAAAATTTATTCTGTAAGCGATCAATTGTATAAAAAAAATACAGAACCGTTTCCAAATGAAGAAGCAAAACAAAGAATACTTCAGAGTTTACATAAGGAAAATGTCTTGTCCTTAGCTGATTCGATACGCACTAGCCCAAGTGTAGCTTTAAGCTTAGATCAAATTAATCAATATTTAAGATCAAAACTGATATTAAATTGGTTACATCAAAATGATCAATTTTCTTCCTATGCAAAATCAAATTTATTGGATCATGGCTATCAACTAATGGATAGAAAAATTTTTGCAGAACTGCAAACGCTTGATTTAGAGTTTGTCAAAAAAAATGCTTTAGACACACTGTTGTATTTGTTACCTGACTTTAAAAAAGAATTTTTTGAAGAGAGTATGCAGCATGAATACCAAGGTTCAAAAATTAAATATATATATCCAAATGTTGTTTTTTCAAATGCATCTGGCAATACAATAATGACTGCTAATCTAGTCTCTGGTAGGATTACAAAGCCGAGTTTAAATTCAATTTTCTTACCAAAAAAAATAACAAGTGATCCAAGATTTATTATGCTGTTTGGCAAAGAAGTACAGAAAGCTTGGATTTCGGGAGAAGATCAAACCTGTTTAAGTTTTTCTTATAAAGGGGCAGAATATAGACTTTTGTTAAATGACAAGAAATCACCTTCTCTTATAATTCAAAGAAAATATAAAGTAAATAATGAAAATGCTGAATGGTTTGAGCTGCACGAAATGCCTGACGTGGATAATTTACAAAAAATTTTTCTAGAAGAACATAATGTTATTTGGGCGAGTACAGACACTGCAGATGGGCAGACGATATTAATTGGCAACCTAGAAAAAAATAGTATTGATTTTATTTCCGACAGAAAAGCAAGCAATGAATTGCATATGGTTGAGACATCATCAGGAAGAATCCAACTGAAAACATCTAATTTTAAATTATTAAATAAAAATTCAGAGATTTATAAAACGTTTGAGCATTTTGAAAGTTCAGATTTTACCTTAATTTTTAAAAAGGATCCATTGCCTGGGGAAACAGGTAGCACGTATCAAATCAAGTTTCCACGCTACAACATGACTTTACTGGGTATCGGAGATCCACCAACAACATATAAGTTAGAAGGCTCAGATTGCAGTCTAGATTTAGCCGATCAACATATTGTCAAACAGGTTTTTACTCAATTAAGATCAGCGTTTTGCTTTACAACTGTGGATAACAATAAAATTATTTATTGTCCCATGCAAGCTTTTATTGCAGAGCAAGATCTTAAAAAAATGGATCCTTTAGAATCGTTATTTTCTAGTCTAAATAATGTAAAAGCAAGTTCTTCACCAGCATTAATGTTCTCAAGTACTTCAAAAAATTTAGACTCAATGCCAGGTAGGCAGTATACAGAGTATTATAATCTTATACCCGATACAGGTGACCATTTAAGAAAACATTTTTATGAAGAAAAGAATGGTGGAAAACCCCAGAAAGAATTAAAAGAAAAGAAAGATAAAAAAGAAGATAAAGATACAAAAAAAACGCAAGAGAGTGTTGCTCAACAGAAATTAAAATACAATGGTACAGCTAAAGTCCTGCAATATACGGTTGTTAAAGAAAATGAGTCTCTAAGTTTAATACCTGAAAGTATTGAAGATGGACTTTATTTAGCATATGCATACTTATGCACACAAGAACCCTATAAAGCATTTGAAATACTTGAAAATCTAAATGTTAAATTTGGTGCAATGTCTGCTACAGATACTGAAATAAAGTTGTTACACTGGATTGTAGATCTTACGCCAGCAAAACTAAAAAAAGATTCAAAAATAGAATCTGCAGAAACGGCGGAAATCTTAGCTGTTAAGCTTAAAGCCTTATCTTTTCTGGCAAAATTTAAAAGAGACAATCCAAAGCTTGCTGACTTAAAATTAAAGAAACTGAAGTTGGATGCTGCTCCTAAAGATTTATATGAGGCTGAGTCTGAAAAGCTAAATCACGATTTTTATGAGAATTTAAGTGGCAATATATTGCGTATTTATAAAAAATATCATCATACAGAAACTAATGTTCCTATAGAATATAGGTTGAGTGAATATGAAAAAATGCTACTTTTGCGTGACTGCCAAAATAAAGTGGGCGCTGTTGCTGTGGAGTATCGCCGCTTAGAATATATGCGCTTAAGTTTAGAGCTGGAAATCTTGAAAAAAGAAATACAAACTCCCTTCGTTGAGGCAAATATTGCAAAAATTGAAGATGTTATCAAAAAAGGAAAAAAATATGCATACAATACAACAAAAGTTTTAGAGAGCATAGCTAAGTTGAAGATTCAAGATGATTGGCAGTTGGAAATGAAAAATCTTCTTACCTTAAATGATGCAGATACTTCAACAAAAATATATACTGAAATTGCAAAGTCATTGAATGATGATGCACCTATTTTCGAAATATCAGAGCTTATTAGACTGCCAGTTGATGAGCGAAAATTATTAACGGTTTTTCCATTTTTAATAAAAAATATAGTAAATAATACAGTGGGCGAGTCTGAGAAGTTATTGTTAGAAGAGTTTTGCAAAAAAACAATTATAGCTTTTGATGAAAGAGAAAATCTAGGCTCTAATATGCCACAAATATGCAGTATACTATATTGTTATTTAAAAGGACCTACGCAATCTTTAGGCCCGATTCAATTTAATAATTTTCGTAAAAAAGATTGGAATAGTGGTAAAAATTTGTATAAAGAAGAGTCGGTTATAGAAATATTTAAATTCCTATTGGGAAAAGCTCGTGAAGCTGCTGCTTTAGTAGACAGTTCGAATAAGTCTATCATCCCGGATATTGTTTATAAAAAAAATGTGGATTCCATAGTTCAAAATATTTATTTTCAAGAAGCCTCTAATAAATCGGAATTTAATTTAAAAGATATTAAGTTTGATCCGCTAGGCGAAAGAAAAGTTATAGTTGGTTCAGAACCGGATCTTGGAAATAAAATAACAGTATTTTGGCCAAATTTATTAGTTGAAGAGAGTGCTAGTAATGAATTAATTGAGACTTTAAATGCATGGAAGCAAAGTGAAGCAGACCTTGCGGCAGAACTAGAAATTCTTAAATCTAGATATAAAAAAGAAAATTTAGACAGTTCGATATCTTATTCAGCTCGAGTTAATAAACTTGCTATTTTAGATCAGGAAGCAGGAAATTTAATTAAAGAACTTGAAAAAACAAAATTAACACTTTCTTTAAATTCTTTAGGAAATTCTGAAGGTAGGTCTGTGCTTTATCACAATGCAGATAATTTAGAAAAAAAATTACTAAGCTTGAATGCTGAAAAACTAAATTCTTTATTAAATTCTGCAAATAAAATACTGGATATAAGTTTTTCAGAGACAGATGGTTCTACAGAATTAAGACGTTTTCAAATGGAGATAATGGGGCGAAAGCGACAACGACTTAGTAAAAGCGATTTAATTCGGCTATATATGTTAAATGACCAAAAAGTGTATGCTCAGCAAACAGGCTTAAGTCCAGAGGATATAACAGCATTACATAGCAGCATCACTGCCTATTTAAATTCGGAATTAAAAAGACAATATTGTAAAAGAATTGTAGAGAAAATAGATTCTTATCAAAATGTTTTGGGGTCTAAAGATGTAGGTGACCATTCTTCAATACTCTTACAGCAAGCAGTTGGCGAGATAGCACAAGAAGTGATGCTGCAGAATTATGTGGATCCTAATGAATATCCTGAACTCATTGTCTTTCAATATTCGGAAAATATTTTGATTAAGAAGGCACAAAAAGAATATATAGAATCCTTGTTGTTACGATCACCCGAGTCGGGTCACTTTGAAAGTATAATGATGGAACTTATTATGGGTGGTGGTAAAACGAAAGTTTTATTGCCTATTTTAGCACTAAAAAGAGCAACCGGCAGCAATTTATCTATTTTTGAGGTGCCTGCGGCATCATTTCAAACAAATTTCTCTGATATTAAAAAAACATCATTGTTATTATTTGGTCAAGAACCAGAGATGTTTAATTTTGACCGGGATACGCCTTGCTCAGCAATGGATTTAAAACTAGCCTACAGAAAGTTGAAAAAAGTTATTGCAAATAAAAGTTATCTTGTTACAACACCTACCAGTGTACCTTCGCTCGAGTTAAAATATTATGAATTGCTTGGTAATCCGCCTAAACTTAATCCAATTTTGGATGAGGATCCTGAACAGCAAAAGCAGCAGCATATAGAAAATGATAAAGTTAGAAAAGATTGGGAAAAAAGAATTAAATGGCTTGGTAGAATGCTTAAAACATTTAAAACCCAAGGTGATGTTTTAATTGATGAGATTGACTCAAGTTTGGATGTTAAAAAGCAATTAAATTACACAATAGGAGATGCAGAATATGTTTCGAATGAAACAATTACTTACCTTGTTTCATTGTTTAAATATTTTGAAGTGCGTGATGGAAATGTTAGTTTAGAAAATCCATTTAAAATTAGCGCGCCAGCAGATCTTTTTGAAAAATTTTCAGAAAATCTGGTTAATAATAATGATAGCCCTTTGAATATTATTGAAGAATTTTCAAAATGGGATGGCCTGACACGGAAGCAATTGTCAGAGTATTTAATGGGCAAAGGAAAGGAAATTCCGCAGTTTATAGAACAATTACCTAAAAAAGATCAAGATATTATTATGCTGACAAAATCACAACTAGAAAAGTTTATGCCACTAACCATGAAGCGTAATTTGTTTGAAAACTATGGTCCTTCTTTAGATATGAATAAATCTATTGTATCAAGATCAATAGCTATACCTTATGCGGGGAATATGAATTCACGAGAAAATTGTAAATTTGGTAACTATCTTGAAACAATTAATTACACAATTCAACACTTAAGATTAAGTGGGATAACTTATGACTTGTTTGAGGCTTTAATCTCACATTATATTACAGCAGCACGAACAGAGCTTTTAGAGTCTAGTGTTGCGCTGTTAGATGAAACAAAAGCAGCTAAGCTTTTAAACCCTATTTTAGCTAATATTAAAGATATAGAGGGCCTGTCTATTCGATTATCTGATATTGACTTTCATAATAAAGAAGCTCTTAGGCATATATATGAGAAATTTAAAGAATCAAAGAATAAGAAAAGTGAAAATGATTTAGTCTATCTTGCATTAGAAGATAACATTTTACCTCAAGTTGAAATTGATCAAAAAATATTGAAACATGATTCACACAACCATGTTTCTTTGTTTAGAAGTGTTCAGGGCTTAACTGGAACACTGTGGAACGATAAAACAGTCTCTAACTTTGTAAAATATGATCCCTCATCAAGCTTAGGCACAGATGGACTCACAATTGCACGACTAAGGGATAAAGAAACACCGGTTAAGCATCTAAATTTCAATGATGTGCAGAATAACACACAGAGACTTATAAATAACCTTTTTTCTAGCGTAGATCCTAAGACTCCCTCATCTAAAGTTCGAGCTATGATTGATGTGGGTGCAAAATTTAAAGGGAAATCGAATAAAGCTGTTGCATTTGAATTTGCAAAATATTTTGAACAGAAAAAACTGCATGATCTTAAAGAACTCAAAGAATCACAAACAGAGATAAAATACATTTTATTTTTTGAAAAAAATGAAATTTCAGGCATGGACGAATTACGTGCTATGAACATTGCAGAACCTAAGCTGGAAACTATTACTATTAAGGGAAGTGATGCAAAAGAGATAGAAAGACGACTGGGTTGTACTCCCGATAAATGTTTTAGCTATTATGATCAAAAACATGCTATAGGAACAGATATTAAGCAAAGCTCAGATGCCATTGCTTTAGTTACGGTAGACCATACAACTTTTCAAAAAGATCTGTTGCAAGGCGTTATGCGAATGCGTGATTTTAAAAGTGCCCAAAGAGTCGTGTTTTGTGTAGATGATGAGTTGTATAATGATGGCGTTAGTACTTTGGACAACGTTTTAGAGCTTGTTCGAAAAAATCAAGTTGAGAGATTGATGCAAGACAATTTCACGTCTGCATTGCAGCAAATGCGAAATGTTATTCGAGAAGATTTTAAAAATAGAATACTGTTTTTAGCAGATGATAAAGTCAGTGATAAGGAACAGTTGTTGAACTATTTCGAAGACTATTTTATAACCACGAGCACTAAAGACTTAATGACATTATATGGATCATTGGAAAAAGAGCGTGATACTGTTGAAATTTTTCTTGAAATATCTGGCAAGTTATTGTTTGAGTGGTCTAGCTTGATAAAAAAATCAAATAATGGAATTGGGCCCAGTGCTGAGAATGAAGCGACAATAAAGAAGAAGTTATCAGAAGTAGTTACGATAGCCATTGATAATTGTCAAGAAAAGTACTTATACCATAGTCACGAAAATCAAGATAAGGTTGTCGAGCAGCAAAAAGAGAAGGAAAAGGAAAAAGAGAAAGAAAAGGAGTCTGAACTAGAATCACAAAATAGCCAAAATGTTCAGCCTAAAAAGATGCATACATGGTTGTTAGAAAGGTTCCAAAATACTTTAGCGCCTTTGCCTTTATCTCTTAATTGGGAACCTGAGAATTCTAATATTACTCGTGCTGATGATTGCTACTATAAATCATTAGCGATGGTTTGCAAAATTGGCAATCCTAATATGCATACACCGCAATTTCAAAGCAATATTTTAGCAGGGTATAATTTTTTTGAGACGCTTGACAAGCATGACAAAGATAAAAAATTATTAGATAATTATCAAAAAATTGTGCATGCGGTTTTAATGATTCAGTCACAAAATATCTTAGGTGAACTTGAGTTAAAAGCAATGATTATTACGTATCCAGAATTGGATGCACTGAATCAATTGATAATTGATAGAAATTTGGCACTACCCCTACCTGATCGCATTTGGATTATCAATACACAAGGCACAGTTTTAGCTGGCCAACGCCCCAGCGAGAGTGTATTAGACCCTAATTACAATAACATATTGAATCAGATACGGTTTTTTAATGGAGATTGTGCTTCATTATTACTTGAAAAAGATATTAATTTGGTATGGTTATTGGATGATTACGAGCGTAATTTTGAATTTCTTGAGAAAAATGTTTTTAAACATCGTTTAGTGGAACCAAGACATGTTGCTATGTTAAAAGAACGCATTGATAAAATGTATAAAGCTGAACTTGCTGCTGTTATGAGCAAAAAAACTTTAGAACAGGATAATATGCGATTTTCAGCTTATTATTTTAAGCTTATAACTCAAAACTGTACTGGAGAAAATATTAATCTTTATTTTAATGCAATATGTTCCAAAGTGCCTCAGCCTAGTGATTTAGTGAATGATTTATTAGATCAATTTATTTACAATAATGAAAATGCTTTTTTAAATTTTTTAGATAGGCCACCTTTTAGCACAGATCTGCAATTTAAAAAATTGCTCTCAGATAAATTTTCAGAAAAAATGCGAAATTATGCTTTCGCAAAAACTTTTTTTTCGATGCCGGATCTTGAGCGTCAAAGCTTAGCTAAGAAACTATGTGTGCCTGATTTTTTTGCATTAATAATTAAGGATAATCAAAAATTTTTTATAAGTAGTTTTTTTACGGTGAGTGTATATGAATCATCTGAAAAACCTCTGTTCCCATTTTATAAATTGTATGATTTGATAGGTGTAGAGAATTTTAAACATATATTAGGGGAATTAGATGAGAAAGATTTTTCGAATTTCTTTAATAAGTTGAGAGATAAACAAGATAAGGCACCAATGGCACAAATTATAGATTGGATGGGTGAGGCAGAGATTTTCGAGAGTATTACAGAAGATTGCATTTCAAAAGCAATTCCTCTGATTTTGGGATTGCAATCGGATTCAATTGGTGAAGCATCAAGTTTGTTTCTCTCGTTTCTGGACAAGGGGTGCCCTGAAAAAAGTCGGGGTACGGTATTTGATAAAGTATGGACTTTGGCAAGCTTAAAGTATCTTAAGTTATCCACTTTAAAAGAACTATTAAAAATTTCAGCGATGTCTTTATCTGAAGTGGCTGAAAAATACCCCAATAGTTTTGTTGGAATTTTAAAGGCTTGTGACTGGAATGAGGATTGGGCAGAATTTGTAATGGAAAATCTGGATTCTATATCTAAAAATTTGAACCCGGAAGCTTTTGATGCTGTGTTGAATCAGTATTTTCAGGATTCAGGAACTAAAAAAGACAAACTATTTTTTCAAAATTTATATCTAATGCAAGCCAGGTCGAAAATACTTCATGTTTGCGAGAAAGAAAATACAGAGGCACTGGCAAATGTACTGAAAGAAATTATGAATTATAGCCGCCTTGCAAGTTATGGAAAAGGGTTTGCATATAAGCTTTTTGATGAGAAAGATACTTTTTTTATTCTGGATAAAGTGAAAGAATCTTCCCCAGTCATCAAAGAAGTATTACTAAAAGCAATTGTAAAGACTATTCAGAATCTTAGCAGTATGGATGCTTCAAAGCTTTTTGACGATTTTTTGAGCTATCCACAGGGCTTAGCTTTGTTCTGTAAAACGTTAAAAGAAAAGTTATATCGCGAGGATGAAAAAGAATTAGAGATGGATCTATCTGATTGGCGGGGGGCTTCCAATTTTAAACCTGAATTGTTGTTAAAGACAACATTTGGTCAAGCCTATTTAAAAAGCCCTGAAGCCATTAAAGACTATGCAGCTTTAGCATGCAGTCGTATGAGTATTTTAGATGCAAAGATGCTCTCAAATTTGGGTTTAAAGCCAGACTTGGATATGCTGGAGAGCTATAATGAGGCCACTAAATATATAGAGGGCAAAAAATGGATACTCTACGAAGCCGAGATTACGGCACAGCTACAAGAAAAATGTGATAATAATGACTATTTGAATTTGCTGAGAATTCTGGATTCATCTGCAATGAGAAAATATTTAAAGATCGATCAAGCTAAGCCTGAGTTGAAAAATTTTCTTAAAAAACTTATACAAAATGCTAATGATGAAAATATGTGTGAAGTTTTAGTAAAATTTGCACAGTTTCCTAAGATGTTACTAGAAAAGAGAGATCGGAGTGATAAAAATACAAATACTATCTTTATAGATGCTTATTTGGCTGGACTTCAAGATAAGAATGAGAGACTGATGGAAGCATTTTCTGAGGCGATTAAAAAAGCTACTTTTTCGCAAGAAGTAGCAGAGTCTTTGCTAAAGACCTACAGGCAATTAGATACAAAAGAGTCTAAAGAAGAAGATATCAATGCCAAAGAACATTTAGGAAAATTGATTGTGGATTATATTACTAAGCATGATACTGAAAAATATTATGAGAAATTTGTAGGTAGCCGTAAAGCAAATGCCTACCATAAAGAGTTAGAAACATTAAAATTGCTCAGACCTTCATCTGGCCTGGGTAAAAGTCAATTTTGGTAATTGTTGATTTATGCTCCTACGGCGTTACTATATTAAACATGGGTGGAAAATTATCAAATAAGTTTAAAAATTCTTCTACTTTTTCTTTGCTTCCTGTTAATTGGATATCTCCATCTGAGATGGCTTGCAAAGTATTTTTTTGTTTTAATAAAATGTTATCTAATGCAATTCTGCTAAGTTTTAGAGTGGCATCGGCTTCCTTTGTTTGCTTATTCGCGGTGTAGATTAAAACAGAGTTTTCTATTTTTAATATATATTGTTGCTTCTTGTCGGTTAAATTAAGATTAATCTGAATTTTTTTATTTTCTGCTTTTTGGCTATTTAATCGAATACCTAGATAATCTAGAAACATCTCCATAGGCATGGCTCTTAGTGTGTCTGGGCTGGCTGATTCTGTTCCTGGAGATTGGGGTACTCCATGACGGAGTTCGTAAGCACCCATTAAGTATTCGTTACGCCAAGTTGCATTTTCAGTTTGATAACCTAACTGTTCTAAAGCATCGGCTTCTAGGGCACGTGCTGTTGTGTTATTCGGATCAGAAAAAACAACATGATTCATGACTTCTGCTACCCATCTATATTCCCCTTTGTTAAAATATTCTCGGGCTTTATTAATAACAGCATCTGCACCCCCCATGAATTCTACGTAATGTTTCGCAGCCTCTACGGGAGACAAGGGATTGAGGTGAGCAGGATTGGAATCATACCATCCTAAATACCGCTGATAAACAGCTTTGGCATTGTGGCTGACAGAGCCATAGTAACCGCGATTGTACCATTCATTGGATAAAGATTCTGGTAGTTTAAGCATATTGCCGACTTCAGTCATGGTATAACCCTGATTCATCAGATTCAGTGTTTGATCATGAATATATTTATAAAGATCTCGCTGTTTACTTAAATATTGCATAATGTTGTCTGTGCCCCATATCGGCCAATGATGTTGAGCAAATATCACATCTGATTTACTGGCATACAGTTCGATTGCATTGTTGAGTGTTTTCCACCAAGAAGCCGCATCTCTTACTTCTGCCCCACGCAATGTATACAAGTTGTGCAATGTATGAGTAGCATCTTCTGCTGCGCACAAAGCACGTTGTTTGGGAAAATAAATCAACATTTCTGCAGGTGCTTCTGTATTGGGTGCCATATGAAATATCATTTCCACACCATCAATAACCCGTTTTTCTCCGGTCTTTTGAATGAGATCGGTGGGGAGAATTAAGGTCACTTCACCCAATGATGTGGTTTTTCCCAAAGCACCGTCTACTTGCCCTTTTTCATTTTTGCCTAATAATGCTCCGTACATATAAGTCGCTCGACGACTCATGGCATTTCCAGCATAAACATTTTCACTGATTGCAGCTTCTAAAAACCCTTGAGGCGCAATTATTTTTACTTTGCCCTGGGCTACGGCTTCAGGGGTAGTAACACCTCTTACGCCACCATAGTGATCAACATGACTGTGTGTGTAAATAACGGCAATAACAGGTTTTTTAGGTCTTTTTTGATAATACAATTCTAGTGCTGCTTCGGCTGTTTCTTTAGAAATTAGGGGGTCAACAATAATAATACCCGTTTTAGTTTCTATAATGTTGATATTGGACAAATCATAGCCTCGAACCTGATAAATATTATCTTTGATTTGATACAGGCCATAATTCATGTTGAGTTGTGCTTGGCGCCAAAGGCTTGGATTAACGGTATCGGGAGCTTTATTTGAAGATAAAAATTCATAATCTTTCATGGACCAGACAACCCGCCCACTGCTATTTTTAATCATTAAATTGGGTGTTTTGCTTATAAAATTATTTTGAGCATCTTCAAAATCTTTTTTATTATTAAAAGGTAATTCAGATAATACGCTTTGATTTTTTTCTTGAGTAAATGACGAGGCTTCTTTAGCGTTTAAAGCCTCAGGGGTATTAGTAGAAGGGATCACTTCGTTAGCATTAGCAATGAGTACTGTAAGCAATAAACTATGAAAAAGTACTTTTACGAACATAAAAATTCCTTAAGTTCAAAGGTTAAATATACTTATTATAGACGCTGCCTTAATAGACTGCCTGAAGGGAATAAACTGTATATAAATCAATTTGTTAGCTTTCCAGCTCAATCTGTTCTATACTAAATTTGTTTTTAAGCATCGGAGAAGGCAGATGAAAAATGTATCCCAAGGTTTATTCAATATTTCAGCAGAAAGACTGGCAGTTTTTGGAAAACAGTGGAAATCTTTCTTAGGCTGGGGTATTGCATTGGTGTTGCTGGGGTTATTGGCTATCAGCTATTCAACTTTTGCAACCTTAGCGTCTATTATTACCCTTGGTATTGTTCTGCTTTTCGCAGGTATTCTTGTCATTATGGATGCCTTTCATTTTTGGAAAGGGAAGGGAAGCAGTTTCTTTTTGCAATTACTTATGGGACTTTTATATTTATTGGTAGGTTTATCATTCATATTAAGCCCAATGCTAGGATCCTTGTCTTTAACCTTTCTGATGGGCACTCTTTTTGTGATATTAGGTATTTATAGAATTTTTGGTTCTTTTTCTTTCGGATTACCCGGTAAAGGTTGGATCTTATGTAGTGGGATCATTACCTTATTACTTGGCATACTTATTTTGACTGGTTGGCCAAGTACAGGATTGTATATTATTGGATTATTCTTGGGGATTGATTTATTGTTCTTAGGGATGAATTATATCATGATAGCTTTGGCTCTCAAAAACACTTAGTTACTTTTAAGTTTTTTTAAACAATTTTTTGGGGCTACCCAACGTTCATGATCAATTAAATATTGCATCTGACATTCGGCTACATTTTTATTAAAATAGGCAGGTAATTTGCTTGCTCCCGTATAGAGGTATCCAATAAAAGTAATATTGAGCTTTTTAGCTTCTTTTCGAACAGATTCAAGATTTACGAGTTTATCATCTATCATCACAATTTTATTGGGGTACCATTTTAGTTGTTGAAAAAATGCTTTTAGCAGAGCGCCTTTTGAGGTAGATTGTATGGTAAATAAAACACCATTTAGAAAAGAGGGAAAATGCTCTTCTTGTGCAAATTGTTTGAAATTTAGTGTGTTATTATTAGGAAATGAATAGCTGAAATCTATTTTTTTATTTAAAAGATCCTGAACACGTTCATATTCTAAAGATTGGTTGTGTCCAAGTCTACCTGATAAAAATCGAGTTACAGCAATTGTTTTAATAGAATTAGCCTTTAAAAAACGGATCCATTTAAGGACCTTAGGATCAACCAAGGACCATTGGGTAGATTTTGCATAAATTGACCATAATCGTTTTTGAGTAGCACGATCTAATTTTTGCGAAAGTTTAGAATTTTTCCAATATAATGAAGATATTGTTTTAGCGGCTTTACGTTCTTTTGAAAAACCTCGTTCCCACGGTTCTTCGTTGACGAGTAGCACTTTTTTTATATCGAAAATCACTAATGAATTTTGATCTAAGCTTGAGGCTTCTGATTCAAAAAAATCAAAAGTATTGACTTCTTGAATACGATTTAGCTCTGGTTTGGGCTGAGCGAGCACAAGAGGTTGATTAAAAAAATAGCAACATAATATTAATAGGGGTGCTGATTTTAGTGCTTTAAATTTCTGCATAAGTGTATATCCAACCATTATATTGATAAGTAAAATGAGATTCTAGTTCAAAAACATAAGTTTATCAAATGACTTGTGTTTGGGTATATTGTTTCCAATACCCAGCATATTAACACATTCGTTGAAATATGTCATAAAATAACTATTTCGTGCATCAGTACAATAAATGTAAATCAAATTATACAGTAAAATGCTTTACTCACTAAAAAATGAGTTGTCAGCAAGAAAATGAGGAACAGCAATGCCAATTGAAAATAAAAAAATTGAGAATACTGAGTTGATCGTCCATATGCGACAATGTGAGATTGAAGCTAAAATAAAATTATATGCTCCTGATGGGGATGTGAACAAGCTAAATTTTAAGGGGCAGCCCCCGGTTTTTGTTGCCGCAGCTTGTGGCGATGTGAAAGCAATATCCTTACTCAAAGCTGCAGGAGCCAATGTGAATACAGCTTGTTGGATTGACATGAGCACCCCGGCACACATTGCTGCTGAGAAAGGTCATGTAGAAACAGTCATTGCTTTATTAGACTCAGGTGCGGATAGCAGCATCAAATATTTGTTCTGGTGGACACCATTAGATTGTGCTAGAGCTTATACAGAACCTGAACATAAAGCAATTGTTCAGTTGTTGGAAAAGCATTACAAATCTTATTCCGAAGCAAGTAAAACAATAGACTTTAGTGATGCAACTGAAAGTACGCCATTGCTTGCAAAATTTAAAAAATGCTCTGGGCTTAGAAGAGATAAAGAATATGGCACGCAGTTGGAAACAAATTTGGCAAAAGTTGGTTTTAAGTAGAATTAATGGATTGATTTAAAGGCCCTTGACTTAGAACATGGATGTTATTATTCTGAATATTACAAGGAAGCGTAATAGGTAGGAGTAATTTTATGGAAGAACCATGGGGTGCAATATTAGAAGATGATGAGGATAAGGAGAGGAAAGAAAAGCCAGGAATTGAGCTAACAGGCTATTCCCTGGTTTTTTTTCAAGCAGTTGAAACCGTATTGGAACAAAGAAAAAAAGAATTTTTAGCAAGTCTTTTGCCAAATTTTTTGAATGCCTGCAAGTATATTTTAGACTATTGTCCAGGCATGTCAGCGTTTGAAGGATCATGGCGAAAACAAAATAGCAAGTTTTTAACTATAAATGATGCACAACGTTTTATTGAAGACGATTTTTTTAGTAGTATTGAACAAAAACTACAAGGTGAAAATTGTAGTGTTGAACAAACAGAAATGGTATTGGGTACTTTTTTTATATCAAGTTTGATAAAGTTGTATAATGCAGTCATGATCCAAAGTTTATTTCAAAAAAATCTTAGAGGGCTTGCCAAAAAATTGAAAGAAGAGCCTTTGGTCAATAATTCTGAGGGCATAAAAAAAGGGCTTGAATATATTTCAAAAATATTTAATGGTAAAACAGATGCTAAAAAACTTGAGGGAAAAATTTTAGAAGAGTTTATTACTATCTTTCAAAGTTTAGAATTAAATAATCCTCAAGCAATTATTAATTTGCTGACTTTGTTTTTTCTAAAACCATTTCCCTTTGAAATTAGAGAAAATGCTGGTTTTCTTATAAAGAATCCTCACTTAATATCAAAAGATATAGATGCTTCTGAAAACTTAATTGTAAAAAATCTTCAGATAATAAAGTCAGCTTTTGATACGGCAACTATGGCACTTCAAACAATAAAAGATCAAAGGAAAATCGAGATTTTTGATGGGGAAATTTCTTCTGAATTTAAACAAAAAATTAAAATAGTAGTTAGGCTTGAAAAGGTGAAAGAAATCCATGATGAATTTGAAGAAATTTTTCAAAAAAAAATAATAGAAAACCTCAATGTTATATTGTATCAATATTATATTTTTGCTTGTTCAAATAAGCCTCGGGGAAAAAGCTTAGATATATTTAGTGCAGTCCAACAATTTATGCAAAGCACAAATGAGCTTTTGCAAAATGAAGCATTCAAAGCTAAATTAAAAAAAGCGCGCTCTTTACGTGCTACGGTATTGTCTGTTCCAAAATCGCCTTTATTTACGGTAGAAATTTCGGATAAAGAGAAGGTTTATAAGGTTCATCGTGTAGAGTTGTTTAAAAACCGTGAAAGTTTAGCTGCATTGTTAAACGCAAATCCGCTTATAAAATCATTATTACTGTCACAAATTCCCATTGCTGTTACGCTACAAATTTTACGTTTAGATAACGATTTTAAAGATGTTTCTACTGTTATGTGGTTTGAGCCGGTTTTAGGCATAATTGGCTTTGCTTGTGGCGTTTATGCATTAAGAAACCCAAAAAAGTTAGTCAATGTACTCGTTAGAATCTTAGAAGCATTGTCCAGTAGTTCAGTTGTTTTAAGCAAATGCCTAGGCATTGCCATTTTAGTGCATACCCAATTGTTTCCTGAAGAAGCAGAGTCAGGAGGGATTGATATGGAGAGATTTTTAAAAGTGATTGCTTCTGGTCCTATTACAATAGCCTTATTTTTTTGGCTATATAATTCGCTTAGCCCTGATTTTAAAGAAAAGCATTTGTGTAGAAAGTTAAGATTCACTTGTGATCTATTTAATCATTTTGCTATTTATTTTGGTCTTAATCAGATTATCAGCATTGATATTGTCAGAATAATAAATAAAATGGAAACTGTTGATTTTTCGAGTGTATCAGCTAGAATATCATTTGAAATTTTACCGGCCATTCCTGCTGCTTTTTTTGCTTATGCTAGAGTTGCCCCTATAGGGGTTTGTACAAAAAATAATATTTATGTGATCAGTGAAAGAGTTAATACTGCTGTACTGTATGGTTTTACTGTGTTTTTGCTTGGAAATTTAGGCGCGGACCTCGTTCTTGCTGAGAATTTGCCAATAGAACAAACAAATTTTAGAAGGGTTTTCTTTCCTGCATTGCTTTTTGCTTCCATCGCGGTGATGCGTCATTTTGCAAATGATTTTCGTAAGATGTATTCTGGAAACCCTGAAATCATTATCCAACAAATTATCAAAGAAGATGGATTGCAACAACCCTTTTTAAGGGCCGACAGAAGTCCTGCGCAAATAGATTCCGATGATGAAAGTAATAATTCAGTTTGCCTTGATGAGAAACAAGTTGAGCGCTTAAGGGCAGAGCTAAGTCCAGCAGAAGAATCCTCAAAGGGGAAGAATTTAAATGGCAAAATGCAGCTAATGCTGTATAATGTTTTCCGTCAAAAAAAGGACTTGTCTATTAACCAGAGAGCAAAAAGCTCAGCCTGCTGTTCCTGTGCTATTTTATAAATAAAGAAAGTTAACTTAATTTATGGCTCTGAAAATGTATGATTATTGTCTATACTCTAAAGGAGTAGACAGAATATTAGCTTTGCATATACAAAAGGAGAATTCCAAGATGCTTGAAAATAGAAAAAAACTCACGATCTTATCAATAACTTTTTTATTATTTTTGATCAACCCAATGATGGTGAGTGCAACGGGTGCCCTAGCAAAACCTACGAATGCAGAGCAAACGGGGGAAAGTAAAAATGAGCTAAATAAAGCAAGCCAACCACAGGAATTTTATTTAATTATTCAATCGGCTCCAAAAGCCAATATAGAAAAAAATGATGTTTCTAAACCAGGCACTTTTAAGCTGACCTTACATGATGTTTCTCCTTATGCCATCGCATTTACACAAAGACCTATCCGAAAAGTTGAATTAATTACCCTAGATCAACTGTTAAAACTTTGGAATAATTCAGATCCCAATGGATTTACAATAAATCCACCTAATGCTGCTGTGAATGCTTTTATAGAAGATTCGGGATCTCAAGAACATCTAAACTTTTTTGTTCAATTGCTAGAACCTAAGTATAATGCTCAAAAAAGAACTTTGACCTACGTTGTTAATCCTTTAGAGGGAAATCCAACTGCAATGCCAGATTCTGCAACCTTAGGGCATGTTAATTTATTTATTGACGATATTTGCCTTAATTGTTGGTGGCCAAAATAGCCATTTTCGAGGATCTTTTATTTGGGTTATATAAAATTTTCTGTCTATTTTTTATGTGTCTTTTCAATGATAAACACATCATTTTGTTATGGGAGCACGCCTGTCAAAAAAAAAGAAAAAGAGGAAGAACCGCCTAAAATCGGAAATTTTTCTTTGCCATCTTCCCAGCAACCGGGTTCTTTAATAAGTTTTGGTGAAAATATTTTTGATAAAGGCACCGTACAAATTAATATTACGAGTGATTATTTTTATGCTAAAGGCAAATACTCAACGGATCTTATGCCCAATATTATATACGCCCCCTCGGATACCTCTTCTATCTATTTAGCAATTCCTTTTGCACCTAAATACAAAGATAATATTTTTTCTTCAAGAGGTATTGAAGATATCATTTTACAATATGAATATGCTTTTTATAATACTCAAAACGTATCTTTTACTGAACAAGCAACAGTGGTTACGAATCTTTCGATACCTACGGGAAGTGTTTCAAAATATCCGACTTTAGGATTTGGATCACCAGCTTGTTTCCTAGGTGCAACTTTTTTACGAACCTGTGTGGATTGGCTGTTATTCAGCTCTCAGGGGGTAAATTTGACTTCAAGAGATAATGAAACAAAATTTGGAAACGCATTGCTTTATCAATTTGGAATAGGTAGGAATATCGCTTATAGCAGCAATAAATGGATTTTTAATTGGGCCTTGGAATTAACAGGTCAATGCATTCAAAAGAATATAATCAATTCTGAAAAGGATCCCAATTCTGGGGGGAATGTGATATTACTAAGTCCTTCTTTGTGGTATTCTACTAAAAATCTTATCTTACAAATGGCTGTAGGAAAGCCTATTGTTCAAAATCTATACGGCATTCAAGCTAAAAATAAATATGTTTTATTTGCTAATATTGCTTGGACTTTTTAAATAATGCTTCCTTGACTTTTTGTGTATTTTAGTCTACTTTTGTTTTAGTTTAAGGTATGTTTTATAATTCTCTTTTTAGGGAGCTTATATGTTTCGAGAAAGTGCTTCTTATAATATTCAATTATTAGAAAAAATTATTGAAACACAAAGCATTCTGATTGCGGCTCAATTTAATTTAAATGATTTTATGCAATTGGTTGCTCAAAAAATGCAGGATTTAACGCCGGCTACAGGGGCTGTGGTTGAACTTGTGGAAGGTGAGTTTATGGTTTATAAGGCTGTGGCGGGCACAGTTGCTAATTATCATAACTTGAAACTTCCTATGAAAAACAGTATTTCGGGATTATGCATTCTTGAAAATAAAGTTTTGATTTCAAAAGATACAGAAGTAGATGCACGGGTTAACTTGGAAGCTTGTAGAAAAGTACTGGCACGCTCTATGGTTGTTGCACCGCTTATTTACTCAGGGAAAACAGTGGGTGTTATCAAAATTTTATCCAGACACCCTGAAGCCTTTAATCAATTACATATTAAAATATTAGAAACCATGGCAAGTTTAATTGCTGCTGGATTAAACAACCAAATTATCTTTGAAGAAAAAGAAAAAGTAATTAAAAAACTTAAAGAAGCTAGGCAACGATTGTCTTATATGGCTAAACATGATTTTCTCACTAAACTTCCGAATAGAAAATTCTTTGAGGAAGTTTTGCACCATGCTATGGATAAATCACAACGTAAAAAAAGCCTTATTGCCTTAATGTTTTTAGACATCGATCATTTTAAATGGGTGAATGATAATTTAGGACATCCAATAGGCGATAAATTATTGGTTAAATTTGCGGATTTTCTTAAAAATAATGTGCGTAAATACGATTTTATTGTTCGGCTGGGTGGGGATGAATTTGTTATTTTGTTAGATGATCTTCACGAGAAAGAAGAAGCGATAAAAATTGCTGAAAAATTAATTGATAATTTAAGACAAACACCGCTTTTAACGGTAGAAACCCCCAAGATATCGACCAGTATAGGCATTGCTTTTTATAATGGCGAAGCTTTGAGTTCAACGGAATATATCAAAAAAGCAGATGAAGCATTATATGAAGTAAAGGCTGCGGGTAGAAATGGCTTTAAAGTATCCACTTCGACAGTATAGCTTATTGTGCAAGCATTTTTTTGATTTTTGGGATCGCTTTACGGGCAGCTTTTTTTCCTTCAGAATATAAATAATCATTATACTCATCGGTAAATGTTCCGATATTTTTAAAATCAAAATCGATGACGATATCCGCATTTTCAATTGAATTTTGACACTGTTTGATATAGGAGATCTCCATGCTGCGCATAAGAAGACCCAACAAATGATTGGGTGAGCTATCTGGAAGTTTTTCAGCAATATTAACAGCAATGATTTTTTTAAAGCCTAATTTTTTTGCCAGTTTAACGGGAACGGGTTCAACAATGCCGCCATCGACAAAGTATTGATTAGAAATTTTTATCGGTTGGAAGGCACCTGGGTATGCGGCAGATGCTAAAATGGGTTCAATCAGAGCTCCCTGGCTAAATGCGGTTATATTGCCAAATTGCAAGTTAGTTGCAATTGCTATAAAAGGGATCTTTAAGTTACAAAACTGATATGCTTTGATATGTTTTTTTAAATAAGCCCGTAATAAAGTTTGGCTATAAAGGCTATAAGGCCACTCACTTGGGCTAAGTGCCATGACTTCTGATTTTTTTCCAGATAAAATGGCATTTTTTAAATTTTGAATATTGGGATTTGATGCATACATGCCACCCACAATGGCACCAGCGCTACACCCTATGATGAGATCAGGTTTAATACCGGCTTTATCTAATTCTTCTAGTACGCCAACGTGTGTAATGCCTTTGGCACCGCCGCCCCCCAATATTAAAGCCAGTCCTTTATTTTTAAAAGTTTGTTGTTTGGGCAAGAGCGGTGTTAATTCATCGTTGAAGGTTATTTTAGGAGCACAACCTACCAAAGCGGTGGCTAAGAGGAATATGAATATAAAACGTAACATAAGTTGTTTAACTCGTTGTAGTAAAAAATATCTGATATATTAACACGATCTTAGGCATTGGTGTAAAATGGAAATTTGGTTATTAATTTAAAAGGACTTAATATGAAACACCCACTTGAACGGATATTATTCGGAACACTCTTGTCTTGTCTATTTTCCCAAAATGTTTATGCAAGTGGATTTCAGGTTTTTGAAATGGGCACTGGCATTATTGGCACAGCTGCTGTAGGTCAAGCAACAACCTTTGATGCCTCCAGCAGTTATTTTAATTGTGCAGCCATGACAAAGCTCAGTGATTCGGAAGTACAATTGGCTTCTCAATTGTTTAGCTCACAGATTAAATTTAGGCCGAATTTTCATAATACTTTTTCAGGAAATGGAAATAGAAATGCGGGTGGCCTACTGGCGGGTATGAGTTTTTTTGGCGTTTTAGATTGTAATGAAGACCTAAAATTCGGTCTTTCTGTCACTTCTCCTTTTGGAGGTTTAGTGAGCTATACCGATGGCTGGGTGGGGCGCTACTTTAATCAAAGTGCGGATCTATTAACTTTGGATCTAAACCCTTCGGTAGCTATTCAGATCGATGACTCTTTATCCTTAGGACTAGGTGTTTTGCTGGAGTATGCCACTTTAGAGAACCGATCAGCAATTCCTATTTCAGCACCTGGAGATGGGCAAGCCGATGTAAATGCGCACAGTTATGCGCCTGGTGCAACACTTGGATTATTATGGACGCCTTGTGAGGGAACAAACCTTGGAATTGCGTACCGTTCTAGTGTAAACCATCATTTGAAAGGGAACATCACTTTTTTAAGATTAGATGTGGTACCTGCTGTTTCAGTTACCATTAAAACACCCCAAAGTATCATTAGCAGCTTAAGCCAAGAAATAACACCTGATTTTAAATTATTGGGAGAAGTGGCTTGGGTGAATTGGAAAGTATTTAAAAATACCGATGTAGAGATTGCGGGCATAACCTTGCCTGCGACAAAGCATTGGAAAAACACTTATCGGGTAGGTATTGGTGGGCACTATTGTTTTTCTTCAAATTGGATGTATAAAGCAGGTGTTTCTTATGACAGTTCGCCTTGTAATGCCAGAGAACGCTTACCCAATTTACCGGTAGATAAACAATGGAGAGTAGGTACGGGTTTGCTTTATAAAACCTGTAGCAATGTCGAATTGGGTTTTGATTATGAGTATATTTCTTTTGGTAAAGCCTCTATATTTAATCGAACGCGCCTAGGGACATTGGCTGGCCATTATGTGCGAAATCGTGCTCATGTCTTTGCAGTTCACATCAACATGGCATTGTAATACTGTAAACTTAAGAGGGTATATACAGGTATTAAATTTGGGTTGTAGAACCTAGTTTAATACCTGCTGTCCTAAATAGTAGAATTTAAAAATTTAAAGTACCAATATGCAGTTTATAAGGGGTACATACATGAAGAAGAATATTATTCAGAATTATTTACAAACGGTTTCGGCCTTTATGCATGGCAAAGAGAAATCTGCTATTCGAGCTTGGAGATTAGCCCAACGTCCTTTTGTTTCGCAATCACATTTAAAAGAGCACAAAACACAATTAGGGAAAAAACAGCTTATCTCAGATGCGACATTACTGTCTATTAAAGGGGAACAGTTATTAAAGATTACTCAAATAAAATTACAAAATATCTTAAATAGACTAGACAAAGAAACAAAGCAGAAAGTTGAGAGTATCATGCTCTCAGATGAAGAATTAATGTGTGTGTTGGGAAATAAAACTCAAGGCAATCTTAAATTTTCAGGACTTGATCTTATTGTCAATCAATTGATGTTTTATAATAAACAATTAATTGCTGCTGAAATAGAATTAAAACATGTTCAAGCAAAAATTACTCAATCTGAGTTAAAACAAGATCCTGATCTCATGCAAAATAATCGGCATAAAAGAAAAAGATCTCCCTCCAATTAATGTATGTGTTTTTAAGTTGTTTAACTAATTCGAGTGGTGTTGTGTTTACTTGTATCTAGGCTAAAATTAAACGATGGGAACTAAACATAAGGAATATAAATGATTAATTATATAATCAATTTTTTGTATGGCATTTCAAATCCAGTGTTGTATATATTGATTTTTGTTATGACTCTGATTCTTTCTTTGAGTTTTTTGTTTTTAGTTCGACATTTATTACCCCATCATATTAGATACACTGACAATGGTGTTATAGGGGCGGTAGGGGCTTCTATTACGGTATTGTATGCGATTGTTATGGGTTTTACAGCTTTTTATATTTTTGATAATTATAATCAAGCAGAGGCTGCAGTTCAGCGTGAAGCAAGTCTTACAGCCAGTATTTATCGATATAGCCTGCTATTGCCAGTGCCCACCGGTATTGATATCCAAAAAGATATAAAATCGTATATTCAACATGTTGTGTCTTCTGAGTGGATAGCTTTAAAAAACGGCAATGAGCCTGATGAATTGGGAAATACCATTATTGATAAAATTGAAACCCAAACGGCCCTGTTTAATGAGGCTAAAGAAAGTGATCAAAATAGATACATACGAAATAAAATTTTAGGTGAGGTGCAATCGATATTTGATGCTAGGGAAAAACGAATAGGGAAGGCTCGCTCGGCCTTAGGTCCCGATATTTGGTTTGTGATTGTGTTAGGTGCTTTTTTTATGTTGGGTATAAATTTTCTATTTGGAGCGACCTTATTGATGCATATTATTTTAATGTTTTGTTTGTCAGCTGTTATTTCCTCTATTATCTTTTTGATTGTTGCTTTAAATTTTCCATTTAGAGGAGAATTTGGTGTCAGTCCAGAAGCTTTTCAATCGGTACTCACTCGTATTATTAAAAATAATACATAAATATGAGAGAATAATTTGGCTACTAATCAAAGCATGCATGATAAAATGATCCTTTGGGCAAAAAATACCCTTGGCACAAATGCATTCAATAATGTGGAAACAGTGGTAAAAACACTATGGTCTACGGTTTTAAAAATAAGGACTACCCATGGGATAGTGTATCTGAAGCAAACTCCAGAGGCACTTTTTGTTGAAGTCGATGTCATTGAGAAATGCCGTGATTTATGTGGAATAACTGAAATTCCTGAAATGATCGCATCAGATAAGGCTTTGAATTGTTTTTTAATGAGAGAATGTGGTGATGCATCTTTACGTACAGTGATGGATGGACATCTTAATGTAGATTTATTGCGGCAGGGATTAGATGTTTATAAAAGCATGCAGGAGGCAACAACGCCTCATGTGGATGCCTTTCTGCGAGTGGGGGTTCCTGATTGGCGTCTTCGGCACTTTCCCAGATTATACTTAGAACTTGTCAATAATGAAGCTTTTTTAGAAAATCATGGATTAGAATCCGCACAGATTAAAATATTACAGGATTCGATCTGCAAAGTAGAGTCTTTATGCCAAGCACTGTCAAAATACGGGGTAGCTGAGTGCTTGAATCATTCGGACTTCCATGATAATAATATCTTAGTTTCGCGTGCTACAAAGAAATTGAGCATTATTGATTTGGGCGAGACAGCGATTACGCATCCATTTTTTTCGCTTGCAGCTTTCCTGAAAATTCCGGGTAATCTCTACAAAATAGACGGTTCTTCTCTAGACTACCAAAAATTATATGAAACTTGTTTCAGTGGATGGCTAACGGATAAAAAAAGCATATTAGAAGTTTTGAGGCTTATCAATTTATTACTGCCTATGTACTTGCTATTTGCGCAAAAGAGATTTTTAGATGCAATTCATTTACCCTTTGACGCTGATAATCCTGTAAGTGTAAAGCAGCATGATAAAATCAATAAAGGTTTTGTTTGGTTTATTGATAATATGAAATCATTATAAACAATGCTAAGGTTCAGGGTTCATCGTTCGCTTCATGAATGCACCAAATAATGGGACGGTAAAATCAGTATCTTTATGAGCTGGACTATAAATCATTCCTTATCAAGTATATGCTGGCGTGCAGCCAATTCTGGAGGAGGGGTTCCCGCTCCAGGCGAGTAAGGATTTAGTATTTTATCCATATAAAGATCATTATAAAATCAAATTAAAAGCATCCAGATATCGCTTAGTATATAAAGTTTGCGATCAAGAAATTTATATTATAGTGATTGCTGTTGGGAAAAGGGAAAAAGGTTATGTTTATGATCTATTAGAACAAAGAACATAAATAATGAAATTAACTTATAATATTTTTTTATTAAATAGTAGATTCTTAGGATATGCCTATCGATTCAATAACTAAACGCTCGATGATACCATTATCATTTTTGACACTCATAACAACTTCTTTATTTTTTTCTAGACTAATATCCACACCTTGCTTATCCATTTTTTCATAGACCATCTGCTTATTAATCGTTGCACGATATTGCATCCTCGCGATTATCTCCTGACCATGATAACAACCTTTAGTAAAACTCACCCCCTGTAGAGCAGGGAGGTTGATATAATGTGGCAAAAATTGTTCGGAAGTGGCTGCAGTAATTTCTGGTATACCGGCTCGGATATCCATTAATGTCCAATAATGGGCTTCCTGAGGCATACAATCGTTAGAAAGCATTTCTTCTACAGGCTTGATTTCTGCTAAGGGCACTATCAATTCCCATCGATTTTGTCCTTGGAGTGTAAGCCTATTATTTGTAGAGCCATAAGAAATAGAAAGTATCATGATATTTTTAAATAAATCTTTGGATTGAGCAAACAATGGTTCTATCTCTTCACTTGTTCCAATAAGCCCAATTTTTATCCATTCATGGCTTTGATCGCTTATCTGTACATTGGAAAATAGGGCGTGTTGTTTTAATTTGGCAATCGCTTGTTCTAATAAATCTTTAGGACATTGCAAATAGCATTCATTGTCTT
This sequence comes from uncultured Francisellaceae bacterium, assembly GCA_945956915.1. GTDB lineage: Bacteria > Pseudomonadota > Gammaproteobacteria > UBA6186 > Azoamicaceae > CAMFJH01. The sequence continues at coordinate 44,954 of CAMFJH010000016.1, forward strand.
TCATAAAAAGCTTAAATAGTACAATCACACGGCCTTTTAGATTACAATAAGCACCAAGTCTTAGATCATTGGCAGTTAAATCTCTGACATCGCATGTCAATTGCCCTTGTAAAAAAGAGAGAGCATCAGGGCCTGAAACCTTGATAAGGGCATAGGCATCTAGTTTAAGTTGTGTAATCATAGGATATATCCTGTATGAACATGAATCATGAAGACCCTAAGGCAAAATTACGATGGCAATGTAGACGAGGTATGCTTGAACTCGATATTTTACTCATCTCGTTTCTGGATAAGCATTATGATACCTTAAGTGAGCATGAACAGAAAGCCTTTGCCGAGCTTTTAATGGAACCTGATCCCGATATTTATATGTGGTTGATGGGGAAGGAGGCAGTGATCCAGCCCAGGTTTCAAATAGTTGTGAATAAGCTTAGAGCTACTCAAGAAAAAGCGTGTACCTAGAGCGTTTTGAATGGGAATTAGGTTTCTCTCGATATTTATTAATAGTCACTGTACTTACACACTCAGGTGCTTTTTGTATTGCTGCTTGGGTGTTGCCTAAGCTCATCCTTAAAGTACTGTTTATGGCCATCATTATAGGGCATGCAAGCAAGATAATCCGCACCCATGTGTTTCGTTCTACCCCTCAATCTGTTGTCAAGCTCTGGCAAGAATCCAATGGTCGTATTGGTTGCCAATTTAAAAAAGGGCAAAGTGCTTATGGGCATCTACAAGGAGATAGTTTTAAGAGCTTATTTTGCGTGATAGTGCGTTTAAAATCATCTCAACGTGTGTTAACACTTATCATTCCTCGGGACAGTGTATCCCCACCGATATATCGTGTGCTATGTTCTCGGATCAGACAGCTTAAGTGATTGTAATATAATTAAAAAATAATTTGCCTGTCATAAAAAATAATTTACTTTGAGATTATGGTTTTAGCATTAGATACTAAAACTTGAATTAAGTTTATTAAATTACTAACATAGTCTTATCAATCCCTGGAACAAAACTAACATCTGTTGACTTGTTGTTTGTAGTAGGCGGAGGTGCAATGATTGACTATAGAGTAGACGGGCAATTAATCGAAGCTATCAATATGGGCGAGCGAGCTGCATTCGATACCTTAATGATGCGTTATCAACCCAAAGTAGCTCGAGTAATTGCTCGTTATATTAAAGACCACGGGGATGTAATGGATCTCACCCAAGAAGTCTTTATGAAAGCTTATTTAGGTATTTATAAATTTAGAGGCGAAAGTGCTTTTTATACTTGGTTGTACCGTATTGCAATTAACACAGCTAAAAATCATATTATGACTCAAGGTCGTCGCCTGCCTAGGCTTTCTTTGCAAATCGATGAATCGGGTAAAGAGAAATTCTTATTGAAAAATACACAATCCGAGCAAGATACCCCTGAAAGTTTAATGATTCGAGATGAAATGGAAGCCGCAGTCTATAAAGTGATGAGAGGCTTGCCTAAAGATGTGCTTAAAGCTTTAACCTTACGTGAGCGCGATCGCTTTCCGTATCGAAAAATAGCAAAAGTGATGAAATGCCGTTTAGGCACGGTTAAATCCCGTATCGCACGTGCAAGAGGTGCTATTGATAAAGGGGTACATCCATTTTTGCTACATGAATAACTAAAAAAGCCACCCTTTTTATTATGCAAATACCTTAAAATTCAGGTAGAATTAATCTCCATGTTCCCTATAGAGATTTAATTGACCCAAGATGAAGCATATAAGAAATTTTTCCATTATTGCCCACATTGACCACGGTAAATCCACTTTAGCTGATAGATTTATACAAACCTGTGGAGGTCTCACGGCTCGTGAGATGTCCGAACAAGTTCTAGATTCTATGGATTTGGAACGAGAACGCGGCATCACCATCAAGGCTCAATGCGTAAGTTTAAAATATAAAGCCCTAGACGGTATAGAATATCAACTTAATTTTATCGATACCCCAGGACATGTAGACTTTGCCTATGAAGTCTCCCGTTCGTTATCAGCCTGCGAAGGGGCTTTATTGGTGGTAGATGCAGCACAAGGTGTAGAAGCACAAACTGTGGCCAATTGCTATACCGCACTCGAGCAAGGTTTAGAAGTAATACCTGTGCTTAATAAAATTGATTTACCCCAAGTAGAACCTGAACGTGTTATTCAAGAAATAGAAGAGATTATAGGCATTGCAGCCGCAGATGCTGTACGAATCAGTGCTAAAAGTGGTTTGGGCGTTACAGATTTGCTAGAACATTTGGTACATGCCATCCCAGAACCAGTAGGTGATCCCAACGCGCCTTTACAAGCTTTAATTATTGACTCTTGGTTTGATAATTATCTAGGGGTGGTCTCTTTGATCCGGGTCAAGAACGGTGTGCTTCGCGTAGGCGATAAAATGCTGGTTATGTCTACTCAACGTACCCACGAAATTAATGAAGTCGGTATTTTTACCCCCAAACGCCTAAAAACCGGAACCCTCAGTGCTGGCGAGGTCGGATATTTAATAGCCGGTATCAAAGAAATTAATGGCGCCCCAGTAGGTGATACCATTACCTTAGTCAATAAGCCAGCCCAAGAGGCTTTACCCGGTTTTCAAAAAGTACAACCCAAAGTTTATGCCGGATTGTTTCCAATCGATTCTGAAGATTACGAAGATTTTAGAGAAGCTTTGAGTAAACTATGCTTAAACGACTCTGCCTTGTTTTACGAGCCCGAAGTCTCTCAAGCACTTGGTTTTGGGTTTAGATGCGGCTTTTTAGGGCTTTTGCATATGGAAATTGTGCAAGAGCGTTTAGAACGCGAATACAATTTAAATTTAATTACCACCGCGCCTACGGTTGTATTTGAAATTGTTACCCGTAAAGGCGAAGTAATGAAAGTGGATAACCCCTCTAAATTACCCGATCCTTCTTTTATCTCAGAATTGAGAGAGCCAATTGTTGAAGCCAATATTTTAGTGCCCCAGACTTACGTGGGCACCGTGATTACCTTATGTAATGAAAAACGCGGTGTGCAACTTAAAATGTTGTATTTAGGCAATCAGGTTGCTTTAAGCTATGAGCTACCGATGAATGAAGTGGTTTTAGATTTTTTCGATCGCTTGAAATCTGTCAGTCGAGGATTCGCTTCGTTGGATTATCATTTTGTACGTTTTCAAGCAGCCGATTTGGTAAAGCTTGACGTTTTAATTAATGGTGAAAAAGTCGATGCACTGGATCTTATCGTTCATAAAGATAAAGCTTTCCAAAGGGGGCGTGAGTTAACAGAAAGAATGCAAACCCTAATACCCAGGCAAATGTTTGATGTGGCTATCCAAGCTGCTATTGGAGCGCATATTATTGCGCGCTCCACCGTGAAAGCCTTACGGAAAAACGTAATTGCAAAATGCTACGGAGGAGACGTTTCTCGTAAACGAAAATTATTAGAAAAGCAAAAAGCCGGTAAAAAACGTATGAAACAGGTGGGCAATGTGGAAATTCCACAAGAGGCCTTTTTAGCCATTTTAAAAGTAGACAAGGAAAAGACATGAGATTCTCAGAAATTTTATTGATAGCCACAGCGATCACAGGGTTTATTTGGTTAATGGATGTTTTATTTTTCAAAAGAAAACGTGAAATGCAAGCGGTTTCTTCGGGGGCCCTACGCAATACCAATGTCATTAAACAACCTTGGTATGTAGAATATTCTAAATCTTTTTTCCCAGTATTATTAATCGTTTTAATTTTACGTTCATTTTTAGCAGAACCGTTTAGAATTCCTTCGGCTTCTATGCATCCAACCCTATGGGAAGGGGATTTTATTCTGGTGAACAAATACAATTATGGTATTCGTTTACCGGGTTCTGGTACTAAATTATTTGCCATCGGAGAGCCCAAACGGGGAGATGTGATTGTCTTTAAACATGATACGGATATTGATTCTAAGGATATGATCAAGCGTGTGGTAGGTCTTCCAGGGGACCATGTAGAATATAAAGATAAAACAATTTATATCAATGGAGAAGCGGTCAAGCAAGTCTTTAATAAAGAAGCATTAGATTATACCTTACATGGACCTTCTTGGTCTGTACGCGAGCTGGAAGAGCAATTGGGTGATAAAAAGCATTCTATTTTTGTTAGATCAGATTTGTCAGATGGCCCAGATTATCAATATAAAGATGTTGTTGTGCCCAAAGGCAGTTATTTTGTAATGGGAGACAATCGTGATAACAGTGGAGACAGCCGCGTTTGGGGTTTTGTTAAAGATGAAGACATTTTAGGTCGTGCATTTTCTGTGTGGATGAGTTGGGATTCCTTAGAGTCTCAATGGCTAAACAAAATCCGTTGGAATAGAATAGCGACTTGGATCCAGTAATCTAAATGTCATTTTCTATTTCAGATGATAAACTAAATCGCTTGATGCATCATTTGGGGTATCAATTTAAACAAAAAACCCTCTTAAAAACAGCATTAAGGCATCGTTCGGTGGGTGCTAATCATAACGAACGCTTAGAATTTATAGGCGATGCTCTGCTTAACTGTACCATAGGAATTGAAGTCTTTAAACGTTTTCCAAAAGCACAAGAAGGTGTGCTGACGCGTTTGCGTGCGCAATTAGTAAAAGGCGAAACTGTGGCTGAACTCGCAAAAGAATTAAATATTGGTGAATTTCTATGCTTGGGCCTAGGAGAATTGAAAAGTGGTGGACATCAACGCATTTCTATTTTGTCCGATGCCCTAGAAGCGATTATAGGGGCTATTTATTTAGATGCAGATATGGCCACTTGTAGTGCAAGAATTATAAGCTGGTATGAGAAGCGTTTAGCAACCGTAGCCATTGAAGGATCTCAGAAAGATGCAAAAACAAAATTACAAGAATGGATGCAAGCCAAGCATTTACCCTTGCCTGAGTATAAAATAATCAGCATGGAAGGCGATGCACAAGATCCGATATTTACAGTTCAATGTACAATTTCAGTATTGCCCAGTCCCCTACAAGCCACAGGAACCAGTAGGCGCCAAGCAGAGCAGCTGGTGGCAGAATCTATCTTATCCATATTAAAGGTACCGCATGTCTAATTTATCAAATCCCACCTGGTGTGGTTATGTCGCTATTATGGGAAGACCCAATGTCGGGAAATCTACCTTATTAAACCGGATTTTAGGTCAAAAACTGAGTATTACCTCGAGAAAACCCCAAACCACCCGACACCAAATGTTAGGTGTCAAAACACTGGGGGATCGCCAAGCCATTTTTGTAGATACGCCCGGTATTCATATTGAAGAAAAACGTGCTTTAAATAAATACATGAATAAAGCCGCTCGCAAAGCGCTACGTGATGTGGATCTGGTCATTTTTGTGGTAGATAGCACTCGATGGACTGAAGAAGATCAATTGGTATTTGAATTACTTTCGCATTTAACGTGTCCTATCATTTTGGCAGTGAATAAAGTTGATACGATTGGTGAAAAAGATATCTTACTGCCCTATATGGAAGAATTGTCTAGAAAAGAAATCTTTCACGATATCATGCCCATTTCTGCCTCTAAAGGCACAAATATAGAAGCCCTAGAAAAAAAGATCTTTAGTTTATTACCGGAAAGTCCTCATTATTTTCCAGAGAATCAAATTACCGATAAAACCCTACGTTTTCGAGCAGCAGAAATTATTCGTGAAAAATTAACCCGTATGTTGGGGCAGGAAATTCCTTATGCTATTACCATTGAAATTGAATCCTTTAAAGATGAAGAACACTTATGTACCATCCATGCCGTTATCTTAGTAGAACGCGATGGGCAAAAACCCATTATCATAGGCAGAGGCGGGGAGCGCTTAAAGGAAATCGGCATTCGCTCTAGAGTCGATTTGGAACAAATGCTCAATAAAAAAGTACATCTCAAATTATGGGTCAAAGTCAAAGGCAGTTGGTCTGATGATGAGCGAGCACTTACCAGTTTGGGGTACTTGGATTAACCCCCTAGATGGCACACTCACATACGCATATTGATTCCGAACCTGCCTATGTTTTACACAGCAGGCCTTACCAAGAAACAAGTCTTTTATTAGAACTGCTTACACCCAAGCAAGGCAGAATTGCGGCAATTGCAAAAGGCGCTAAACGCCCAAAATCTCTGGCTAGAGGATTGTTACAACCTTTTACGCCCTTATTGATTTCTTGTAAGGGCAAAGGCGAGCTTTTAACGTTAACGCAAGTAGATGGTCAAAGTCGATCCCATCATTTATCGGGCAAACATTTGATCAGTGCTTTTTATGTGAATGAGTTATTAATGCGTTTGCTAAACCGCTGGGATGCACACGAAGCCTTGTTTTTTCATTATCAAGAGACTTTAAGGCAACTTGAAGTAAATGGTTGTGAACAAAAAATTTTAAGATACTTTGAAAAAATATTGTTACAAGAACTGGGTTATGGCTTAGAATTAAAACAAGTTGTAGAACACTTAGATATGCACAAAAAATATGGTCCTAAAGTTGATCCTGATCTTTATTATTTGTTTGATCCCGAGCAAGGGCCTATCCCTATACAGGCAAATAACCGTTTAGCATTCTCGAGCTCAAAAGAAAATAATAGAATATTTAAAGGCAGCAGTTTATTAGCATTGGATCAAAATAAATTGGATGATCCTCGGGTATTATTGGATGCCAAACGTATTATGCGTCAAGCCCTCAGTTTACGTTTAGGTCCAAAACCCTTAGAAAGTAGACGATTACTGATTATTTAAAGTAAATTAAAAGGAAAATATCATGAATATTATTTTAGCTTCAAGTTCTCCTAGACGCTTAGCACTTCTTGGTAATTTTGGTTTTGATATCCATCTAAAAACCCCTGAGGTTGATGAAACACCATTAGAAAATGAAAATCCTGCAGAGATGGTGATTCGTTTAGCAAAACTAAAAGCGAATGCTGTCTTTTTAGAAGAAAACATGAAGAACTGGCCTATTATTGCCGCTGACACTACGGTGTGCTGTGAAAATCAAATTTTATCTAAACCCGAAAATAAGCAAGATGCTATACGCATTTTAAGCTTTTTATCTGGAAAAAAACATGAGGTGATAACCGGCTATTGCATTAAAAAAGACAAGCAAGAAATAAGTGGGATAGTCAAAACTGAAATTATTTTCAGAAATTTATCGCAAGATGAAATCAAAAGGTATGTAGAAACTGAAGAACCTTTGGATAAAGCAGGGGCTTATGGCATTCAAGGTTATGGTGCCAGTTTGGTAAAAACCATTAATGGCAGTTATAGCAATGTAGTCGGTTTGCCAGTAGATAAAGTATTAATGGCATTAGATTCTTTAAAAAATTAAGAATGCAATTTTTTTAAGGTTTAAATACCCTAGCTTCCTTTAACCTAAATATAGATTGAAGTTCTATAAAAAATAAGGCCTAATTTTACCCCATATGCTCCCTTGCTAGAATATAGGCGATGAATTTAATATTTTCCCCCTCTTGACATTTAGTTTTATGTCTGACACAATGCTTGTAGGCAGTGTGATTTGCTTTATTGCAATTACACTCAGATAACATCATAAAACTAGAGAGGTTTAGTATGAGTATTGAAGCGAATCAAATTGAAAAAAAAATTACCACTGAAATGATTCTTGCTAAGATGCCAGAGCGATTGAGAAAGGCGTGTGCTACTGCAGAAAACACCCTTAATTTAATAGTATTAAAGATTACAGATGCAGAGCTGATTGCTTGGATTATACCTTTTTTGCAGGCTAGCCCTTCCATACAGACTTTAAATATTTTGGGTAACGGAATTGGAGATGCGGGTGCAACCTCATTGGTGCAGAACACCAGCCTTCAGACTTTAGATATTTCGTATAACCAAATTGGACCTGCGGGTGCAGCCT
>CAMFJH010000017.1 GCA_945956915.1 uncultured Francisellaceae bacterium
ACTGGCTTACAACCCTGATTATACCTGGGTTAAATCGATGGCGGGAATCCCTGTAGAAAAGCTCAGATTCGTGCATCCTTAGCCAGTAATCGTGAATTAATAATGTTTTATTGGCAAACGGGCAAAGAGTTGGTTGGAAAACAAAATTTATTTAAGTGGGGGGGAAAAGCTTCTGGAACAATTTTCACATGATATGCGTCAAGAATTTCCAGAAATGGGAGGGTTTTCTATTGCAAACCTTAAAAGAATGAGACTTTTCGCGATCACATATCCTGAACTTGAAATTGGTGCACAACTTGTGCACCAATTGCCATGGGGGCACATTATTGTATTGCTGCATCGCGTTAAAAATGCAGATACACGTCTTTGGTATATCCAAAAAGTTATAGAATTTGGTTGGTCGCGTGCTGTTTTAGAGATGCAGATTGAGGCGGGTCTATACGAACGCCAAGGTATATCTTCTCATAAAATCAACAACTTCCATGAGCATTTGCCTGCTCCTCAATCAGATTTAGCAAATCAATTGCTAAAAGACCCATACAAATTCGATTTTCTTACTTTCAAGGTAAAGCAAAGAAACGGGCAATTGAAGATGCATTGATTACGCATATAAGAGACTTTCTTCTAGAATTAGGGCAGGGGTTCGCTTTTGTTGGATCTCAGGTACCCCTATTTTGATGATCAGGAGTTCTTTGTTGATTTGCTTTTTTATCATATTAATTTACGTTGTTTTTTCGTGATCGAGCTTAAGGCTAATAAATTTAAACCAGAACATACAGGTCAATTAGGTTTTTATCTTGCTGCAGTAGATGATTTATTTAAAAAAGAACACGATAACCCAACAATTGGTATTTTGCTATGTAAATCTAAAAGTAAAATCGTGGCTGAATATGCGCTGGGAAGTATGAAAGCTCCTATTGGTATTTCAGAGTATACATTATCCAAAGCATTGCCTAAAGAACTCAAAACTAGCTTACCAACGATTGAAGAAATTGAAGCAGAACTGAATGAAAGCACAGGGCAAAACTAGTGTAAATGGTGCCGAAGCGCGGAATCGAACCGCGGACCTACTGATTACGAATCAGTTGCTCTACCAACTGAGCTACCCCGGCATAGAGGGTTTTTCTAAGTCTAAAGCAAGGATTATAAGGGGTTGGTGAACTCCTTGGCAAATTTTTTCTGCCAAAGACTCTTGTGATGAGTAAAGTGCATAAGGCATAATGAATCTTTATATAATTTAGGATAAAGACACTGTGAAACTCTCCATTATTGAGCAAATTGCTGCTAAATTAAATGTTAACCCTATGCAAATACAAGTAGCTGTAGATCTTTTAGATAAAGGCGATAAAGTGCCTTTTATAGCCCGATATAGAAAAGAAGCCACAGGGGGCTTAAGCGATACAGATTTGAGAACCACAGAAGAAGATTTGCTTTATTTAAGAGCCTTAGAAGAGCGCCGCCTAGCCATCCTAAAAAGTATTGAGGAACAGGGCAAATTAACACCTGAATTACAATTGGCGATTGAAGAAGCCGATTCTAAAGCACGCCTAGAAGATTTGTATTTACCCTATAAACCTAAACGTCGTACCAAAGCCCAGATGGCTAAAGAAGCAGGGCTTGAACCTTTAGCACAAGCCCTATTAAGTGATCCAACATTAGATCCTATAAAAATGGCAGAAGCCTATATTAATCTAGAATTGAATGTGCCCGATACCAAAGCAGCTTTAGAAGGTGCACGTTATATCTTAATGGAACAATTTGCAGAAGATGCCGATCTAATTGGAAGCTTGCGTGCTAAAGCCTGGGAAGAAGGCCGATTGACCAGTCTTGTGATTGAAGGCAAGGAAGAAGTAGGCGAAAAATTTAAAGATTATTTTGATTATTCAGAAACATTAAAAACTGTGCCTTCGCATCGTATGCTCGCTTTACTCCGAGGACGTAATGAAGGCTATTTAAGCATTTCTGTAGTATGTGATACAGAAAAATACGAAAACTTGATTGCCGCTCGTTACCAAATTCAAAATTTAGGCAGGGCGAGTGATGCCTGGTTAATGGAAAGTGTAAAATGGGGTTGGCGTTTTAAATTGCTCTTACAGTTGGAAACAGAATTTATTAGCCAATTAAGAGAAAAAGCAGATGAACAAGCCATACAAGTTTTTGCAAATAATTTAAGAGATTTATTGATGAGTGCCCCAGCAGGTGCTCGAGTGACTTTAGGATTAGATCCTGGATTTAGAACGGGTGTAAAAGTGGCTGTGATAGATGCTACTGGTAAATTTGTGCAGCATACGACTATTTATCCCCATGCACCTCAAGATAAATGGGATGAATCTATACAAATATTGGCCTTGTTGTGTAAAAACCATGCTGTAGAATTGATGAGTATTGGGAATGGGACTGCTTCTAGAGAAACTGATCAGTTGGTTTTAGATTTAATTAAAAAGCATCCAGAATTGCAATTGAAAAAAATCATGGTTTCAGAAGCAGGGGCTTCTGTTTATTCAGCCTCTAAATTTGCTTCTGAAGAGTTTCCTGATTTAGATGTGAGTATTCGAGGGGCTGTTTCTATCGCACGTAGACTACAAGATCCTTTAGCTGAATTGGTAAAAATTGAACCCAAAGCCATTGGCGTGGGACAATATCAACATGATGTAAGTCAAACACCTTTAGCACGTTCTTTGGATGTGGTTGTCGAAGATTGTGTAAACGCTGTAGGGGTAGATATTAATACAGCCTCGGTACCTTTGTTAAGCCGAGTAGCAGGTTTAAATTCAACATTAGCCAAAAATATTGTTAATTTTAGAGATCAAAACGGTCCTTTTAAAGATCGACAAAGTTTAATGAAAATTCCAAGATTTGGAGCCAAAACCTTTGAACAAGCTGCAGGCTTTTTACGTATTATTAAAGGTGAGAATCCTTTAGATGCTTCGGCAGTGCATCCGGAATCTTATCCGGTGGTTGATCGTATATTGGCTAAGACACAAAAACCTTTGCAAGAATTAATGGGTAATAAAAGCTTTTTGTCTTCTCTAAGGCCTGCTGATTTTATCGATCAAAGCTTTGGAATACCCACCGTAACAGATATTATCAGTGAATTGGAAAAGCCAGGTCGAGATCCCCGCCCAGAATTTAAAACAGCAACTTTTGATCAAAAAGTGCAGAAAATAGAAGACGTAAAACCAGGCATGATTTTAGAAGGAGTCGTCACTAATGTGGCTAATTTTGGCGCATTTGTAGATATTGGTGTACATCAAGATGGGCTGGTACATATCTCCGCTTTATCGGATAAATTTATTCAAAATCCGCGAGATGTTGTAAAAGCCGGTGATATCGTTACAGTAAAAGTATTGGAAGTGGATGTTAAACGTAAACGTATTGCTCTAACTTTGCGATTACAGGATGATATTACGAGAACTGGAACGGGATCAAACAATGCAAAGCCTGATCGCCGTGAAAATGTACCTAAAGTTCACAGAAAACCCGAACCTCAGAGTAATTCATTTTTTGGAGATGCTTTGCAAAAAGCGCTTAAAGAAAAGTAAGGTATTATTTTTTTGTTTCCAAAGAAATAGGTAGGGTTAATGTAAAAGTAGAGCCTGTTCCAAGGCCTTTACTGCTAACTTGCAAATTACCGCCTAATTCTTTAGCAGTAAGCGCACTGCCATGTAATCCAAAACCATGGCCCTTGGTTTTTGTGGTAAATCCAAAGGCAAAGATATTATCTAGATTTTTTTGCTCGATGCCTATGCCATTGTCTGTAACAGCAATTTGAACCTGATCATGCATTTCAGTGATTTGAATTGTGATTGTTTTCTTTGCATTGTTTGTAGAATTTTCAATCAAAGCGTCTTTGGCATTTAAAATTAAATTCAATAAAATTTGAATAAGTTTAGATTTGTCTGTGAGAATTGAAGGATTTGCAATAAATTGTTTTTCGATAAGAATATCATCTGTAATACCTGCCATTTGGATTGCAGTTTCAACCACGTCGGGTAAAAACACAGTCTCAGAAATGAGTTTTGTTCCACTGACATTTTGTTGCATAGAAATAATACTTTCGATATGCTTAATGTGCGTATTAATGAGTGTGATTTCAGAAGCAGATAGCTCATATTTTGTATATATAGATTTAATAAGTGCAATAAGATAAGCGGGTATCAATTTTCCTTTTTCATCTTCTGTTAAATAAACAATAAGATTGGGTAAGTTGGATTCTAACATAGTAGAAACAGCAAGTAATTTTTTAAAGTCGTTATGCTGAAAATGATCGCCTAAAACACTTAAGGAAACGATAATGCTATTTAAAGCATTTCCCACATTGTGTAAAACAGAAGTTGCTACATCTGCCATACCCGCTTGTCTGGCTGCAACCACAAGATTTTTATTGAGAGATTCTACTGTTTTTTCCATTTCAATACGCTTTTGCAAATCAATTTCTAAAGCATGGTTTGCCTTGCTAAGCGCTATCGTTTTTTCATCGACTAAAGATTCCATATGTGAATAAAGAAATTGTACTTTATCCGTCATGCTGTTAAAGGAAACGCCTACTTCGTTAAGGTCGGAAAACGGTATTTTTTTAACCCTGTTGCTGAAATTTACTTTTTCATCCACCATGTTTTTCATTGTTGTAATCAGTGAGTTAAAAGATGCTGAAATAACATGTAATAAATAAGTGCCTATTCCTATTAAAAACAATACAACGCAAGATACAATGATAGTCATAATGATTTTGCTTTGAAAAATTATTTTTTCTGAATGAAGGAGTGAATTATTTTTTAAGTGTGTGACTAGCGTATTCAACTCATTGAATTCAGACACCATTTTCCCTTGCGTTTTTTGTAAAGCGTCAATGGCATTGTTTATTTTTAGATTCCATTCTAAGATCAAAGATAATAGATTCAGTAAATTATCATTTGGGTTATCCAGTATTTGTTGCCTGATAACTTGAAATTGATTTTCTATTTCCAATATAGATTGATTGATTTCAGCACTGCTGGTTTTATTTAAGTTTTTTAATTCGCTATCAATAAGATTCATAGACTGAACTAATTCAGAGGCATTTAAATTCCCTAAATTATCTTGGCTTGGGCTTGAAATAGTTTGCCACAATAGAAAAGGAAATTCAGATAAAGCGTTATTGAGATTTTTAATGTTTTCTTGGGTCATTTTATCAGGATGTGCTTCTAGTTTTCCAACTAAAAGGGTTGTTTTTTTGCGAAAGTCAATCAACAAAGGCTTAAGCATTTGTATTTTTTTATTTAGAACAAGTTGGGAAAGAAATTTTTCTTTAACCAGGATAAGCAATTGTTTGTCTGTTAATAAAAATTGCTGAGATTGTAATTGCAATTTTTTAACCACATGATTAACATCCGGGTAAGTTTCTGCAAGTTGCCTTAAACTGTTTAGACCATTTGTAAATTGAGTTTCTAATTCTTTAGTGAGCATAATGTTTTTTAAATCTTCAAGATCATTTAGATCATTGCTCAGTAAAAAGTTTTGCTGTCGACTGAAAAAACTAGAAAGTGCATTTTGCATTTCTTGTCTTGAAAGGTATATCTTGGTAATATCTAAAAGCTGTTCTTGGTTGTTGACTAATTTGTGATTAAAATATAAAGAAAAAAAAGATAATAACAGAATCGAAAAAATAGCCGTAGTTAAAAATAAGGTTAATAATTTTTTTAATGAAAGTTTCATAAAAACAGATTATATACACGGTGATGGTTAATGTAACAAGAGTGACCTACCTTAAAATGGCAAATAATGTTTTTATTCATATTTTTATATAAGCTCATGTATTTAGCCTATAATTAAAAATTGTAATAGTCAAGTTTTTAGAAATATATTATACTCAATGTTATGGAAAATAGCATAGAACAAAACTTGGACCCACGAATTATCATAATCGATGACAACAAATCTATCCATGAAGATTTTAGAAAAATTTTAAGGCCTGTGGTAGATACAGAAAAAAATAGTTTGAATGCTTTGGAAGATAAATTATTTGCAGACGAATTTAAAACGCCTGATAAGATCCTACAAGACTTACCCCAATTCAATTTAAGTTTTGCATCTCAAGGTCAAGAAGGTGTTCAATATATTAAAGAAGCTGTGGCTCAAAAAAAACCTTTTGCTTTAGCGTTTGTGGATATTCGCATGCCACCGGGTTGGGATGGGGTTGAAACGGTACAAGAAATTTGGAAAGTAGATCCTTGGGTTCAAATTGTTATTTGCACGGCTTATTCAGATTATTCTTGGAATGAAATGATTGTAAGACTGGGCGTTTCTGATAATCTAATTATTTTAAAAAAACCTTTTGATGTGGTTGAAGTACAACAATTGGCTGCGTCTTTAACAGGAAAATGGATTTTAAATGCAAAATTACAACAGCATGTTAGCGGTTTGGAAGATGTTATTCAAAAACGCACCTTTGAACTTGAAAAAACGCTTGCTTTGGTTCGGGCGACACTTGAGGCCACGACAGATGGTATTCTTGTAGAAGATTTGGAAGGTAAGTTAATCGATTATAATAATGTTTTTTTTGAGATGTGGAAAATACCTAAAGAGATTGTAGGCGCTAATTTAAGCAAGCCCATTTTTGATTTTTTATCAAAACAATTAATGGATCCCGAGGCGTTCTTAGAGAGAATTAGTAGTGTTCAGAAAAATGTTTTTTCGGAATCAGTGGTTGAATTAAATCTTAAAGATGAACGTTATTTTGAGCAATATTGTAAACCCCACAGAGTGAACGAAAATGTTGTAGGAAGGGTCTGGAGTTTTAGAGATATTTCAGAACAAAAAGTAATGCAAAAGGAATTATTATTTCAAGCAACACATGATAAATTAACTAATTTGCCTAACCGACGTTTGTTATATGATCGTATCACTCAAGCAATTTCTATTATTAAAAGTACACAAGGCTCGATTTCAGTTTTATTATTTGATTTAGATAAATTTAAAGGCATCAATGATAGTCTAGGCCATGCTGCAGGTGATGCTGTTTTAAAGCTGATAGCAAAACGGGTGTTAGAAACACTTAAAATTTCAGACACTTTTGGTAGATTGGGTGGAGATGAATTTGTAGTAGTATCAGTTGATAACAATGAACCTTCTAGAGCCACCGATCTGGCCAAAAAAATTATAGAAGTAGTTGCCAAGCCTTTTACCTTATATAATCATGAGTTTTCTTTAACTGCAAGTATAGGGATTAGTGTATTTCCTAAAGATGGAGAAACCCCAGAAGAATTATTACAAAAAGCAGATGGGGCCATGTACAGTGTAAAAAATTCGGGAAAACACAGTTTTAAATTTTTTAAGGATGATATTGCACAACAAGTGTTACAGCAATTAACCTTGGAAAATGATTTAAGAAATGCAATAATGCAAAACCAATTTGAATTGTATTATCAGCCTTTAATGAGTATTGAATCTGGAAAAGTAAAAGGGACAGAGGCTTTGATTCGATGGAATCATCCTCGGTTGGGTTTGTTAGGACCAGATTTATTTATCCCAATAGCAGAAGAAAATGGTTTAATTGTGCCTATTGGGGAATGGGTTTTGAAAACAGCTTGCCTTCAGAATAAACAATGGCAAAACGAAGGAATGTCGCCATTAAAAGTAGCCGTGAATGTCTCAAGCATACAATTTAGATATCCCTTATTTGATCTGAAAGTAAAAGAAATTTTAAAAGAAACAGGATTAAACCCTGCGTATTTAGAACTTGAATTAACGGAAACTACAATTGTTGAAAATCCTGTTTTTATGTTAGAAATATTAGAAAAAATTACAGACTTGGGTATTGAATTGGTGGTGGATGATTTTGGAACAGGGTATAGTAGTCTAAGTTATTTACGAAAATTTCCTTTTAGGAAATTAAAAATTGATAAGACATTTATTGCGGATATTTGTACTAATAAAAATGATATCAATTTGGTACATACTATTATTAATATGGGTAAGAATTTGAATTTAAGAGTATTGGCTGAAGGTGTAGAAACGACAGAGCAATTGGCTTTATTAAAAGAACATCATTGTGATGAAGCGCAGGGGTATTTATTTTCTAAACCGTTACCTGTTGAAGCTTTTGTTCAATTTGTAAAATCTCAAAAATAAAAACGAGTGCGTAGCACACTACACCCACTTTTATAAAAAGATGATTTTTATTTAAACATCGCTTTGGCTTTTTTTAAAGCTGTAATCAGCTGGTTAACATCCTCGATAGTATTATATAAGCCAATAGAGAGGCGTGCGGTAGAGGGGATTCCAAAAAAAGTCATGACGGGCATGGCGCAGTGGTGACCACTTCGGATAGCTACGCCAGATTGATCAACGATGGTGCCAATATCATGCGGATGAATATTATCCAGGGTGAAAGATATCACTGCTATTTTGTGTTGGGGTCTGCCGATAATTTTAAGACCAGGTATTTCGCATAATTGCTCAGTAGCGCATCTTAAGAGCTGATCTTCATGTTGCATGATTGCTTGAAAATCTAGGGACATCAAATATTCTAAAGCCCGGCCCATGCCTATGACTGCTGCAATGGGCGGTGTGCCTGCTTCAAATTTATAGGGCAATTCATTGTATAGAGTTTCTGCAAAAGAAACCTTGGCAATCATATCTCCGCCGCCTTGATAAGGGGGCATTTTTTCTAGCCAGTGTGCTTTGCCGAATAGAACACCGGCACCTGTGGGGCCATAGGTTTTATGGCTAGAGAAAGTGAAAAAATCACAATCTAAGTCTTGCACATCAATTTTAAGATGCGGCGCTGATTGGGCACCGTCAATGAATACAGGAATTTGATGTGTGTGTGCTAAGGCGATAACTTCTTTAATAGGATTTAGGGTGCCTAGGGTATTAGAAATATGGGTGAGGGCCAATAATTTCGTTTTAGAACTTAATAAATTAGTAAGCGTGTTCAATTCTAATTCACCAGAATCGTTCATCGGAATAACACAAAGCTTAGCTCCTTGACGTGCACACACCATTTGCCAGGGTACGATATTGGAATGATGTTCCATTTCTGAAATGAGTATTTCATCCCCGGGTTTTAGGAAAGATCCAAAGCTTGTAGCCACTAAATTAATCGCTTCTGTGGTGCTTTTGACGAAAATACATTCTTTGCTATCTTTGGCATTGATAAATTTTTGGACTGTGCGGCGTGTTTGTTCATAGGCTTGTGTGGACTGTTCGCCTAAGGTATGTACGCTTCGATGAATATTAGCATTGTGCTGCTGATAGTGTTTTGTCAAGGCTTCGATTACACAAGAGGGCTTTTGAGTCGTGGCTGCATTATCTAAATAAGCTAAAGGAAAACCATTGATGGTTTGTTGTAGGGTAGGGAACTCTGATCGCAGCTTGTTAATATCCATTTAGTATCCATGTGTCATTTGAATAGTATTTAAGCATTCATGAGCGGGTATGTGTTCTAAAACAGGATGCATAAAAGCTTGGATCAGTAATTTTTTAGCTTCAGCTTCTGGGATCCCACGTGTTGTTAAATAAAATAGGGCTTCTGTATCTAAATGTCCAACCGTAGCACCGTGTGTACATTTTACTTCATCATTATGGATTTCTAATTCAGGTTTGGCATGGGCTTCTGCTTGTTCGGATAATAACAGCTGTTTTACTTCTAAATGAGCATCTGATTGAGAAGCATTGGGATGTACAATAATAGTGCCTGTAAAATGATTTTTTGCCTTATCATTGACAATGCCTCTAACTTTCATATCACTATTGCAATTGTGTGCATGATGTTCTGCACAAAGATTTAAAGATTTGCTTTGGGTTTTGGAAGCTAAGCTGAGTGCTTGTAACTTGGCTGTAGCTCCGGGTTGATACAAATTTAAACTAACACGCGTTTCTTGATGTCCAAGATTGTTTTGTAAAAGGGTACCGTTATATTCGGAGTCTTGTTGTTGATTGACACTTAAGGTGTGTACTAGAGTATTTGTGGCACTTGATTCACAAAGTAAATAATGCTGTAAATGGGTGCGCGCAGATAAATAAATATTGGTATAAACCTGTTCAGTTTTAGGATCTGAAGCACCTAGTAAATAATAGGTTTCAAAAATAGTGGCACGAGCATTTTCCAGTCCATAGATACGAGTTGCGAGTATAGTCTTTGGGGCATCTAAGATATGGATAATATGAACTGGTTTGGGCGTACTGGTATTTTTTAAAATGCTGATATGTAGTTCATGTTCAGTGCAATTTAATAAAAAATCAGATTTTTGCAGTATACACTCTCCGTTTAAAAACAACATCAAAGGTTCAGCTTGGTATTTATGTTCTATGTTTTCTATTAAGGTGTCTAGTGTATAGGGTTTTTCCATTGTGCTAGACCTCTTGGTTGTTTAGCCAAGTATAACCTTTACTCTCTAGGGTAAGACCTAAGGTTTTATCGCCGGAATGAATAATTTTGCCATCTGATAAAACATGCACAAAATCAGGCTCAATATAATCCAATAAACGTTGATAATGCGTAATTAAAATAATAGCCTTGTCAGCAGATTTAAGTTGATTAATACCCAAAGCGACCATTTTCAGTGCATCAATATCCAGGCCGGAATCGGTTTCATCTAAAATAGCCAAGGTGGGTTCTAACAAAGACATTTGTAAGATTTCATTACGCTTTTTTTCCCCACCAGAAAAGCCATCGTTTAATGCGCGATATAATAATGCTTCAGGCATTTCTAAGATAGCCATTTTTTCTTTAACAATTTTCAGGAAATCCATAGCGTCTAAAGGCGGTTTAGCTTGTTGTTGACGCACGGCATTCACAGCAGATTTTAAAAATTGGATATTGCTAACACCGGGTATAGCGATGGGATACTGAAAGCCTAAAAAAATACCTTTCCAGGCGCATTGTTCTGGTGTAAGCCCTAACAAGGATTCGCCTAAAAAAAGAATATCACCTTGGGTAACCGTGTAGCCTGGTTTTGCAGCCAATACATTGGCCAATGTTGTTTTGCCCGCACCATTGGGCCCCATGATGGCATGGATTTCTCCACGACGAACTTCAAGATTCAAATCTTTTAAGATAGCTTTTTCGGGTGACTGTTCAACCCCTGCGTGTAAGTGTTGGATGCTTAATAAAGTATCTGAAAAATGACTCATGTATAATCCTCTTTTATTGTTTACCCTACAGCACCTTCAAGGCTGACGGAAAGTAATTTTTGGGCTTCAACCGCAAATTCCATGGGTAATTCTTTAAATACTTCTTTACAAAAACCATTCACAATCATGTTAATGGCATCTTCGGAAGATAAACCGCGTTGTCTGCAATAAAATAATTGTTCTTCAGAGATTTTACAGGTTGTGGCTTCGTGTTCAATTTTAGCGCTTTTGTTTTTCACTTCTATACTGGGAAAAGTATGCGCGCCGCAGGTGTTACCTAACAATAAAGAATCGCATTGGGTATAATTTTGTGCCGACTGGGCTTTAGGATGTATTTTTACAAGTCCTCTATAGGTGTTTTGCCCTAACCCTGCAGAAAGGCCTTTAGCCAAAATGGTACTTTTGGTGTTGGCACCGATATGAATCATTTTCGTACCGGTATCTGCTTGTTGATGGTGGTTGGTAAGGGCCACTGAATAAAATTCACCTTGGCTATTGTCTCCAAGGAGTACCACACTCGGATATTTCCAAGTAATGGCCGAGCCCGTTTCTACTTGGGTCCACGATATTTTAGAAGCTTTGCCTTTACACAGACCGCGTTTAGTCACGAAATTGTAAATCCCACCTTTGCCGTCTTTATCTCCTGGGTACCAATTTTGCACAGTAGAATATTTAATATGCGCATTCTCGAGTGCTATCAATTCTACCACCGCTGCATGTAATTGATTTTCGTCACGCATGGGCGCTGTACATCCTTCAAGATAGCTAACATAGCTATCAGGTTCTGCAATAATTAAAGTGCGCTCAAATTGACCGGTTGCTTTGGCATTAATACGAAAGTAGGTAGACAATTCCATAGGGCAACGCACACCTTTGGGAATATAGCAAAAAGAGCCATCGGTAAAAACAGCAGCATTTAAGCAAGCAAAAAAATTATCGGTGTAAGGGACCACACTGCCTAGGTATTGTTGAATCAATTCAGGATGTTCTCGAACGGCTTCCGAGAAAGAGCAAAAAATAATACCCAGTGTCGCCAATTTTTCTTTAAAAGTCGTGGCTACAGAAACACTGTCGAAAACGGCATCAATAGCAATACCCGAGAGGCGTTCTTGCTCACGTAGAGAAATACCCAATTTTTCATAGGTTTTTAACAATTCAGGATCGACTTCATCCAAGCTTTTAGGTTGCGTTTGAGATTTAGGTGCAGAATAATAAATAATCTCTTGATAATCGATGGGTTTATAATTTAATTTTGCCCAATGCGGTTCTTTTAAGGTTTTCCAATGTTCAAAAGCTTTTAAACGCCATGCTAACATAAAAGCGGGTTCTTGTTTTTTAGCAGATATGCGCTTGATAATCTCTATATTTAAACCCGGTGGTAAAGTATCATTTTCTATATCGGTAATAAAACCGGCCTTATAGTCCTGGTTGAGACGTTCTGTAATAATGTCGGGTGTATCGTTCATTGCACATATATGGGTACTTACAAGTTTAGGTTTTTAGCTCAAACCCTATCATATTGGAAATAGAGGGAAAATACAAGAGCTGTTCATAATAGAGGGTCTTTTTGAGAGACGGAACTTTATAGGGGCTAGTTGTCCAACTATTCATGAAGAAAAAACACATAGGTCGATTTTCAACCCAGGATTTAAATTCCCGAGATGTTACTCAGGTCTATTTGAATGCCATAGCATTAAAACCTTTGTTAACTAAGGAAGAGGAGGTCTGTTTATCTTGGGCCCATAAGCATGGAGATAATAGCGCTCGAAACCGTTTGATCGAGTGCAATCTGCGTTTGGTTGTTAAAATCGCGCGTCGATATCAAAATAAGGGTTTGTCTTTATCAGATTTGATTGAAGAAGGTAATTTAGGGCTAATGCACGCAGTAGAAAAATTTGATCCTGAAAAAGGTTTTAGATTTTCTACCTATGCGACTTGGTGGATTAGGCAAGCCATCGAGCGTGCCATTATGAATCAGTCTCGTGTGGTTCGTTTACCCATCCATATTAACAAAGCCATTCATTCTTGCTACAAACAGGTTCGTGACGCAACTAAAAAAAATCAACATTTCCCAAGCCGCACTGAATTATCGAAGTTGATGGAAACGGGTTTGGAAGAGGTTGAGAATGTGTTTATGTGGGTAGAAGAAAGTAGTTCCTTAGATGCACCACGCAGTTCGGGCGGTGAATATAACCAATCCTTAAATGATCTCTTAGCCGATGAATCGGCTTTGGATCCTTTAGAAGCGGTTAAACTTGAACAAGCGCGAGAAAAATTAAATGAGCGTATAGAACATTTACCCCAAAATTGTAGAGAAGTATTAAAACGTCGGTTTGGGTTATCAGGCTATCCGCTCTGCACCTTAGCAGAAATAGGTGATGCTATAGGTCTTACAAGAGAGCGCGCGCGCCAAATTCAAGCAGATGGTTTAAAACGTTTAAAGAAGATGATAGAAAACGATTCCAAACCCTTACAAATACAAGAACTGAGCACTTCAAAATATCGCCCTTAACCTTGCTTATATTTTAGCTGTATATTTTTACAGTTTTTTATAAAAATAAAAAATAATTTTTGCGCGTATATACATTTAAATTATATTTCTTTTATGGTAAAGTGTGTGTGGAAGAACAAGGATAAATATATTATTTGGTATTTTAATTATAAAAAGTGAGTACAGCTATGCATTCAACAAAGACAATTGGCACACCAAAGCCAAATAAAACTATTTTAAGATTTATTCAAGTTGTTTTATTTGGGTGTTTACATTTTTTACCAGGACTTAGTCATGCATTGGATATTTGTGATCTCTCGTCGTATGGTGGATTAGAATATGTTCATCGTAAATTGGTTTTTCAAGCAGGGTATGGCAAAGGCGAGTTTAGACAATTTCTACCCCAAGCAAATGCTTTTCTTGGGGTCCAACTTAATAATTATTTCGGCTTAGAGTTCGGGTATTTGCTTAGCCAAGCGCGCAATCGAAGCTCTCTGGCTATTGGGGGCAATCAATCATTTGGTTTATTGGTAAAAGAAGAAGAGTTTATTATTTCGGAAAATAAGATTAATTTATATGGGCCACATATCAATGTGCTGGGTCGTTTGCCCTTGGGTACGTGTGGCTTTTCTTTAATCGGCTCTTTAGCGGTGTCTTCATTAACTTTAAAAGCTGGGTATAAACCACTTGCGTATCAATTAGAAATACTACCAGAAGAAGACGTGATAGAGTCAAAACGTAGTTTTTCTTCGAAGAAATATGTTCCAAGCCTAATGGCAGGCTTAGGTTATCAATTTACGAACTGTATTGGCATAAGAGCTTTGATTGGTTATGAACAAACCAAAAAATTTAAAAATATTGCACCAAAAGAAGTAAGTCCAATTAAAATATCCCTAAAAAATAATATCTTAGGTAGTATTGGTTTTATAGCAAGATTTTAAAAAGAATTTTAGTCGTTTTTAAATAGAGAGTAATGCATAATGACAAATGATGAACTAAAGATTAGCGAAGAAGAAGCACCTCCCCCACCACCAGCGCCTCCTTTCGAAGGTCCTTCTCCCGTAGTGCCAGTTCAACCTTATCGCCAGGAAGATACTCAGCTTAAAGAAATATTATCATCGCAAGTTTCTGCTGACGAGCGTAAAAATCACTTGATAGCTTATCAGGAGTTATTAAAAAAGCAGCTGGAAATTAAAAAAGAAGAAATGTTAAACCAAGAAACTGCAAGAAATCTGGCGGAAGCGAATGTTGAAATTAATAAGAGTGAGCTAGAAAGGTTACCCAAAAAAATAAACGAATTTACTCAGAATATTCAGTTATTACCAGGGGTGCCAAAAATCACGGAAGAAAGGATAAGCGATTTATCGCAGATATTTAAGCAATTATTAACAATGAATGAAGAAAAACAAAAAAAATGTTTAGAATCTATAGAGTCTTTAAACCTAAAGTTGCAAACAGAAAATGATAAGCTTGATGTACTCAGGATAGCTAAAGATCTTATTTATTTTAAAATAAAAGCAGTGGAGAGAGCCATTGTTGCTGTAGAAAAAGAAGCAGATTTATCTCTACTAATGCAAAATACAGAAGATCTTGGAAGCTCGAAAAAAAGAAAAATGGCTATGTTTAAAGATCTTTCGGTTTATGAAAATGAACTGCGGGATGAATGGGAGCTTTTTACAACCATTATAAACACAAAAAAACGTACGACTATTTATTCCCCAGAAGAAATTCTTGCTTTGCAATGTGCAATATTGGAACAGGGCGATTGGGAGGGAGAACCTGAGGTTATCCTTCAACACAAATTGTGGAAGGCAGTTGTTGAACGTAAAGAACTTATTAAGGGTTTAGATAAAACGCCAAGAGCGAATATCAAAGAAATTTTGGGATATGATATTATTGAGGAATACAGAGAAAGAGAGAGAAGAGCTTCTAAGCATAAAGCAGACAGAAAAAACCTCAAGCCTCGAAGAACGTTTGAACAAAAAGAAGTGACAGAAGCAAGCAGTGTTTTTCCCTCAGAAGATGACACTCATGTAGAAAAAAGTGTGCTTTTGGATAAAAAGCAAGAATTCGAAGCCAGAGAACTAGAACAAAGTACAAAAAGACAGAGATCTACCCACAATGCTGATGAGCAAGGATCCGAAGAGGAAGCATCTACCTCCTCAAAAAAAAGATCACGTTCTCCAAACCAAAGAGCCTTAATTACTGAGTTAACAGAAAAGCTTGCAGAAAAACAAGAATTGCTTAAACAAGCAGAAGAAAGCAGATTGAAAGCAGAAGAAAGAACTGCCGCAATCATAGTAGAGCAAGAAGGCCAACGATTGCTTTTACTAAAAGAGCAGCAAGAAGCACGTGAAGCAAAAAGCAGAGCTGAAGCAGACCTTGCACGCGCTCAAGCTTTGAGAGATGCTAATGCTCAGGGTGCTAAGGCACCCAGAATTACTTTTGCCCAAAGGACAGGACGGTAGTTTTTTTAAAGTCCATATTTAGTTATTAGCCCCTTACTCAGGATAGATCTCATGTCTTTTTAAAAATTTGCTTAAAAGGTAGTTTGTTAGTTCCTGTGTTCACGAACAAAAAATAAAGACTTGTAAGATGCTCATTAATCATATAAAATAGTCTTCGTTTATAGGAGGCACAAAGATTAAAAAGACCGACAGGCAATCTTATGATAGTGGATAGGTTAACAAGAAAGGGACTTTAAATGGTGAAAATGAGTAATCAGCAAGAAAAAATTATCGAGATTTCTCTTCCCCATGAAATATATCACGCTTCTCTAAAAACAATTAATGAGATAGTTTTTACACAAAGAGAAATAGATATTATTGCCTGTATCTTAAGTGGCAGGATAACCAAAAAAATTGCTTCTTTATTGGTACTCTCACCTAAAACTATTGAAAATCACATTCGAAATATCCGTTTAAAGCTCAAGGTAGCGGGTACTCAAGAAAATATTATAGATTTTATAGAAAACTCGGATAAATTTTCTGCACTCAAGAAATATTATGCCAGTCTTATGGTCCAAATTGAATTTGAATTAGAACTTAAAAAAATATCTGCCATGATGTCGGTGTACAAAGAAAATTTATGCTGTGTGATTGTGTATCATAAAGATGAAAAAGATAAAGTCATCTATATTAACCAACTCAAATTGCATCTACATCAACTAGGCATAACTACCTCAATGCTAGTGAAAGAAACGTATAAAGATTTTAGCAATGTTTTCAATCAAATTCAAGCTGAAAAACCCAATCGAATTTTTTTCATTTTTTCTGATAGCATGTTGACCGATAATGCCCATTTTTTTGAACAAGTTCAAGAGCTTGAGTATATAAGCTTAGCAATGGAGCACAGTTATTATAACTTCTTTTTTAAAATTTTAAGAAGAATATGGAATGATGAAAATTTAGATACCCATGTTTTGGCATTTAATGCACAGTGTCAAAAATATTTTGAATTCTCTCCTTCTTTGCAAAAATCAGAAACGCATACTAACGTCATTTTACAAAAAAAAGAAGAAAACTCTGTTTTTTTTAGCATTTTGAGAAAAAAAACTGGGGCATTAGTGCTTTGTTTTCTTTTAATTTGTGTTGGGTTCTTGACTATGGTTCTTAAAAAAGAACCCACTGCAGCAATAGCGGATAATAACTCCAAATATTACAATGCCATAACAAATTTTGAAGCAAAAGAAATTTGTAAAGTGCCAGAACCCTGTGAATTCTTTGCAGGACGTATAGAATTTATTGAAAATATTAAAAATTCTTTAAAAGAAAATAAAAAAGTTGTAGTGGTAGGATATCAAGGGATGGGTAAAACCCAAGTTTCTTATCAATATGCAAAACAAAATGCTGTCGAGTATGAAGGGGGAACTTATATTTTTAAGGCAGATTCAGAACAATCGCTGATAAATTCGATTCGAGCTTTTGCGATTGTTATGGGTATTGTTACTCAATCTGAGGTTTATCGCCTTAATGATGATCAAGTTAAAAAACTAATCATTCCCTTACTGCAAGATAATCTAAAAAGTAGAAAAACCATGTTGCTGATTTTTGATAACGTAGATGATTACGATAGCATTAAAGATTTAGTTTCTATTCATTCTAAACAGCACCATCTTGTGATTACTTCTTCTTCTAAAAAATGGGATGCTTGGAATATTTTAGAGCTGAAAGAATTTGATCAGGCAAAAGAAGAGGCCGAAAGATTGATTTTAAAAGTGCTTACAAAAGAAACTCACGGTAATGCACAAAAATTGGCAAGCAAATTAAGTTATTATCCTCTGGCTATTTCCCAGGCAATTAATTACCTTAAAAACAACAATATAATTACAATAGATGATTATATTAAAGAGTATGATAGCTTATATGAAAGAAGAAAAACATTTTTAAGTTATTATTCTTTTGAGCAGAATCATTATGTTAAAACTACTTTAACGGCTTTTGAAATCTCAAAAAAGAAGTTGATTGAAGAATTATCAGAAGCTTATTATCTGCTTAAACTTTGCTCACATTTTTCGCATGATATTATTCCAGTATCTATTTTCAAGAATACTGTAAAAGATATTTCCAGTGCTTTAGAAGTTTTACACAAATATTCTGTTCTAGATATTATTAATATTAATGGGGAATTATATTTAAATATGCACAATGTATTAAGAGATAGTATTAAAATACAAATTCATGAAAAAGGAGAAGAAGATTTAATAGAAGAAAAAGTACTCGTGGCTATGGATCAATATTTTATTTATGATTTTTGGGATAAGCATAATATTGAAAAATTAAGACTCATTATTCCTCATGTTGAATATTTTTTAAGTTATTTGAACAAGAAAAATAGTGCTTTACTAAAAACACATAAACTGATTAATCTCTTGGGTAAATCAGGGGCTTACCATATTCATTGCTTTAGAGATACGGATGAGGCCATTCGACTGCTCGAAAAAGCAAAACATCTTGCACAGTTTATTGGACCTGGACAAAATGAGCTGGTTAATAGAATTTTAGAGGATTTAGCAACCTCATATTATTATCAAGGTGAATACAATAAAGCAAGACATGAAATTCAATTGGCTCATACCAAAAAAGGAGCTTCAGCACTTTCTTTCATCATAGATGGTCATATACTCTATAATGAATGTAGATTTGATGAAGCACAGGTGGCTTATGAAAAAGTTTTAAAAATTTTGAATAAAAATAAAAATCTTCAGTATTTGGCTTTGGCGAATCGTTCGCTTGGTTTGGTTTTTTATAAAAAATCATTAGATGCATCACCTGAAAAATCGAAAATGTATATTGAGTTATCTAAAGAATTTTTAGAAAAAGCCCTAGAGACTCAAGAAAGTTTCAATAGTGAAAATTTGGAATTAGCAATTACCATGCATGCTTACGGTAGAACGGCTATACAATTAAAGGAGTTTGATAAAGCTAAGCAAGCACTTAGCAAAGCCTTAAAAATGGCGATAGAGTATTGTAAAAAAGATGAAGATCATTATGAAATTTTAGTGATGAAAAGAACCTATGGATATTATTTATGCAAGCATGAAAAGGAATATTTTGAAGAAGGAATACAATATTTAAAAGAAGCTTTAGAAGGTAAATTTCGTATTTATAAAAAAAAGCCTCACCAAGCAGTCATAGGAACTATAGAGCGGATTGTCGAAGTGTATGCCTTAAAGCCTCGACATAAAAAATTCATACAATTAATTCCAGTGATTAATCAATATTTGGATAATTGGGCACTTGCAGAAAAATCAGATTGCAGTAAAAATCTTAACAATGCGTTTATAGGAGAAAAAATACGTGCTATGAAAAAAGCGATCAATAACGTTAAAGTTAACATAAACGTCAATACCAAAGAAGGAGTTATATTATGAAAAAATTGAAACAAAACTTGAAGATTGTAACAATATTGTTATGCTCTCTTTTTTATTTACAAAGTGCGTTTGCTCAAACAATGAGCATTCAAAATATAAAGGAGTTGGCTACTGTTTTAAAAAAAGCACCTGCGGATGCTTTGGTGATTTTTGATGTAGACGAAGTGCTGGTTTATCCAGAAAATATTGTTCAATTACAGGTTGCAGCACCTTTTTTTGAAAGCACTATGGATAATATAGAAAAGCGTCTGGGAAAACCTACTCGAGACTTACTGCACAGTATTTTGCTATTGCAATCAAAATGGCAATTAACTGATCCTGAGATCCCACAATTAATCCAGGACTTGCAATCACAAAAAATAAGAACAATTGCCTTAACTGCTTTTAGAAGTGGAGAAATGGGCAAGCTGCCATCGGTTGAAGATTGGAGAAGTGGGCATTTAAAAAAGCATAATATTGATCTCCGTATTACATCTGGGATATCTAAAAACTATTTTGAAATAACTCAGTTAGCCAAACAGAATGGAAAAGATTTTCCTGTCTATAAGGATGGCATTATCTATACCAATCACTATCCGAAAGGAGAAGTGCTAGGTGCTTTTTTAGCTCAAATGAATATTCAAGCTAAGAGTATTATCTTTGTTGATGACAAGATCAGTAATATCAACAGTGTGGAAAATTTTTGCAAATCTGCTAACATAAAATATTTGGGTATTCATGATAACAGGATTTTTAAAGCTCATAACGTTTTTGATAAAAACCTAGGTGAGTATCAATTTCAGTATTTAGAAAATAATAAAACTTGGTTATCCGACTTGGATGCTAAGAAAATTATTAGTACAGAAAAAACAAAGACAGTCAACTAATTATAATTTAATTGATGCCGAACCTAAAGAGGGACTTAGATTGTCCCTCTTTTTCCAAAATGATTAAAGATTTAATAGGTGTTTTTCACCTAATCCACTCCCCTAGGTAATCTTGCCGGATTGTTAAAGCTAAATATTAAGAGCATGATACGCAGGTATTCGATATGGCGTCGGATAATTTTATACAGCATCAAAAATTTAAAGGTAGTAAATAATATTGGAGAATGATAATGGAAAGAAATAAAGAAGAATATATTAACTATCTTCAAAGCATAGGTACTCATACACCGGATCTAAAGTCGGTATTAGAAGCCTTGCATCAGATGGCAGCTAGACAACTTGTACTTGAGCGTCAACTAACGATGGAAAAAGAAGTCAGTATGGCCGCACAACAGCAGGTAGCCGCATTAAAAGCAGAATTAGAAATAGCAGCAAATACTATGCAAAAATTTAGACTACTTCCACTTGAGCGCTGGGCTGACACTAGCATGATTGCATAGCGATTGCATCTTGCACGATAAAATACTACAGCTGTTATAATTGCAAAAGTTTTCCGGTACAATAGTATTGAAGCGTACTTTTGCTCATGGTCAAGGAAGACAGATTACTTAAATTAATTAGTTAATGCAAGTAGAGTTTAAAAAGTTTTATGAGATCAGCATATCAGTCTATTGATATAAGTTTTAAAAAAATTGATCCAAAATCTAAGATTAATTGCATATACATGCTTTAAAAAAATACACTATTTGTCTAAATAGTCCATACTTAAATAAAATAAGACAATATTATATATAATAGTAGTGAGAGGGATTATATATAATAGTAGTGAGAGGGTTTTATGTCTGAAATTGATGTAAAAGAGCTGATTTGGCGTGCGTATACAGCAAATCCAGTTGATTTTATAGACAAAGCAAAAAAAATAATTTTCTATGCAGAAAACCAAGAAATTGGCAGACAACTTTTTGTAAAAAATGGGCTATGGAAAGATTTTCAATTCAACAAACAAAAAAAACAATGGGAAACTCAATTTGTTCAAGAGGGCATAAAAAAGTGGATTAAATTTAAAACACCTGCCATGGTTTCTCAATATGAGCAAGATGCTGAACGAGTAGTCGAAAAAGAAATACGAGATAAATTTTTTAGTGAAATAAAACAAGCTCAAGAGCTGAGCCAAAAAGAAGAATCCATAATTCATGAGTATTTGCAAAATACCACTAAAGAAAAATTGCTAAAATTGTTATATAAAATTCAAGACAAAGAAATTTTATCTTATTATGAACATAGCTATAAAAAACAAGAATTAAAATTGCTAGAAGATAATAAAGAAGCACTCCATGAAAAGGCTAAGTATTCGATGCTTTTAAATTTTCTTAAAAAATGGGATAAAAAAATAGTTGACGAACAAGAGTTTTCAGTAAAAATGCATCTTAGGTCAGAAGAAACAAAGTCGAAAAATGAAGTGGATGAAGAATTTGTCAAATCTAGGGAGCAAGTGAAAGAATTACAAGAAATTCCACTTGACAAGCAACTGGCTGAGCCAGAAAAAATAAAATTACAAATTAAATGGCTAGAACAAAAGATTAAAGATATGGATTTAGTATTAGCTAGGGTTAAGGAGCAACAAGAAACATTAGTTGGTGAACAGCTGGAAATATATTTTAATTTTGAAAATTCAGAATATTTTGGGGTTGAGATACCTATTGAAAGACTGCAAAATTTTTTAAGACTAGAACAAAAAAAACTGGCGACATTTCGCCAAGAAAGCAGCCGCCTAAGAGCAGAGGTTGAAGTGCTAAAAGAAAAAAAACCAGATCAACTAGTTTCGAAAATAAAGTTGGCGCAAGATGGCGCTTCCGAAAAGGAAAAAGAAATAAAAAAAATTATTGAAAATATAGGAAAAATAAGTGAACAAATAACAGCAATGAAAGGCGATATGTTTACGCCTTTATTGCAAAAAAGCAGTGAAGAGCCGACAACATTTGGTGATAGAATTTTAGAGCCGAAACTGTTCTCTATGGTTAATAATGATGCATGGTTAGAAAATTCTAATTTTCAAGGTGGAAATCCTGGCGAAATAGCAAGCATATTTTTAGAATTTATTCATGGTGGTCTTGGAGAAAATGTAGAAGCTAATGTTGTTGAACTTGAAAAAGTGATTGAAAAAATAGAAGAGAATAGCAAAAAAATATCTGAATGTATACGGGCTGGTCAATTATTTGAAAGTAAAAAAGATATACCTTATGAAGAGAAGTATAAAAAGTATGAATTGATAGAAGATAATAAATGGGTAGACCTAAAAGAAAAATTGGAAGATATTATATACGTAGAGAAAAAACGTCGATTCACCTATGTTGCACATTATTATGATGGTATGCAATGGTGTGCATCAGCAGAAAACAAATCGTGGACAGAACCAGGAGAAAAAAAAATAAAAAAAAGAGATAAAAGAAGATATATGGTAGATATAGATTTAGATAGTGATGAGGATTTAAACTTAGATCTAGAACAAAAGCCAATAGAAACAATAGTTAAAGAACTTATGTCATCATTTGGAATTTTTGAAGATTTAAACAAAAAAAATGAAATCATTAAAACAGAAAGTGAACGTAAAAAAGAAACTGAAAGGCTGGATTTGATAAAGGCATTAGCTTTTGACTTTCAACAGCAAATCAAAAATCTACATGATGGACAAAGCTTTTTTTTCGCAGGTGGATTTTATAAACATGCTATCTTGTATGAATTTAGAAAAGAAACAAATGGAATAATGAGCATTATTGTTTATAATACGGGTGCAGGAGCTGAGTATCATGAACATCAAACAACATTCTATCAAGGCATTTTTAAACAAAAACATTTTCCTGCTTACGTGTATCAATTTCCAGATAAAAAGATAGAAGAACCTGAATTTCAAGGGTATCTGGAGGAGCTTCTAAAAGCCGATATTGCCTCTAATTGGAAAAAAGCTTCTTCTAATCCGGATGTTAAAAGTGTAGCTAAAATAAGTGATCAAAAAGATTTGTATGAACATGTTTTACCTTTAGCAGCGCATTTGGATGGAAAAAGAGTGGATCCCAAAGTGGTTGTAACCAAGAATTCTTTTATAACAGGTCAGCGTTCTGGAAAATGTTCAGAAGCTCTTTTCCATCCTGTTGTAAGAGCAAAATTAGGTGCCAGATCCTATCAGCGTTTTATGTGTGCTTATAGAAAAGAAATGATTGCGCACTTTGCAAACACACAGGCCGAAAAAAACCAATTAAGTAATCCTGTTATTCAACGTCAACTGAGAAACGCTGTTTCAAATTTGTCAAAAAGGGTTTATAAAAATCACAGTGCTTTTACACGGTATGAGATAGCATCTATTGTCAAATTTGTAGCTCAAATAAATCAAAAATTAGACTTGGCTGTACAAGGTCTTGTTGTGGGTGGTTTAAGTGAATCGTCGATATCATTTCAGCAGCATACTTTTGAAGTTGAGAAGTTCCCTGCTATTTCAGAAAATCTTTCTAGTATAAATACCGAAACCACACAGAATCTCAATAGAGAACAAAAAAATGATGATAAAGATGTAATGCCATTGCTAGAATGCAGCACAGAAGATACTCTGCAAATTTTAATGGAAAAAATGGAAAACATTTTGTTTTGGTCTGAAAAAGCAGTGTTAGGGAAATCAGTTAATCATAGAGAAATTGTGTTTCGTATTGAAAAAATATTAATGACCTGGCCCTTACATAAAGAGTTTTTAGATATAAGTGTCGAACAGAAAAGTAAAATACTGAGTATTATTAAAAATATAATAAATATCTATTCTCAGCAAAGCATGCTTCAATTCGGTGCAAATTTAAACGAAGAACTCTCTCAGCTGATGCCTCAACAGGTCATGACTTTATTGTCTGGATTGGCTATTCTTGCACAGACCAGAAGTGGGAAAGAAGGCATTTCCGTTAAAGAATTAATGAATGAATTTGGTGCTAGCACAGTATTGCAAAAAAATAAATTTAATCCATATTTATCCAGTGCAGAATTTTCATGTGATACAAGAATGCAGCAATTGTTGGAGTTTTTTAATCAATTTCCCAAAGATAAGTTATCTGTTAAAGATATTTATATAAAACTTATTGAAGAAGATCCCGAAGAAAAAAAATGTTTGTTGAGCTATTATGACAATTTAATTTCTAGTAGACCTAAAGCATATAATATAGATCCTGAAGCTTTGCAACGTTTGAGTAACTCAGAAAAATGTATCCTGGTTTTATGTCATTGTAAAACGCAGATAGCATCGGATCAGAGGGTGAAAGAAGTAATAAGAAAATTTGATGATCTTGCAAATGTTGACAATATACAAGCAGTTATAGGGAAAATGTTAAGTAATAGACTTCGAAATGATTCACAAAATTTATTAAAGACATTAACAGCAGCAGATTTAAATTTTTTCGCAAAAAAAAATAGAGAACTATATCAGTGGGAATTCCAAACACCATCTTCCCTTGAAAAATTCGGTATAAAAAGCAAGATAGAAATTAACGCTAATGCTGTTAGTAAATCAAAGCGAACGATACAAGATAAAGACATAGAAAATTTTTTGAGACATGATGTTAATAGAGAGGTTGATGAAAGGCATATTGACGATAAAGAATTTCAATCAAGTACGATACAAGTTGGACAATCAGAATATCAACATATAAAAAATGTTATTACACAAGAAGAGTTTTATTTCAAGCAATTTTGCCATGTGCGCTCTTCAGCCGACTGCCAAGTACTTTCAACTGTTAATTTTTTTCAAGAGAATATGACATTGTTGGCACAAGATAAGTGGCAAACGGTATGCGAATCCAATGTGTTCCAACCTAATCTTCTGCTGCAAGCATTAAGAGAAACACCCAATGCCTATGATACGCTTTATGTTTTTTTGAGAAAAGGATTACTTGATAATATAAAAGAAGGCGTGCCCAATGCGGTTGCTTTATTTTTCATAAAAATGCAAATATTATTGAATAATTATTTAATTGAAACGCAATCTGAATATACAAAAAGTGCTATTGATAATTTAGAACAATTAAATGCTTCTCTTGTAGATATTATTAAGAAAACAAAAGATAAAGCATTTGAAAGTCAACTTTATTATTACCAAGTATTTTTACTCGGTCGCTTAATACCACATATTGCCTTTGAAAAAACAGCAAAGTTTGTTGAAAATTATCTAAGAGCTAAATTGTCAGGTACTGTGGATGGTTTGAGTGAGAATTTACAAAATCCGTTTGATTTTATAACACAAGAGAAAATTCGCTTTAGTATGGAGTCCTATTTAATACAGAATCCAGAGCAAGTGAATATTGCTTGCGCAGAAAAATTAAAAGAAATCGGGATACCGGGGGATATAAAATCATTTTTTGAATATCCAAACGTATTTTATTCTTATAATAACGAATCAGGGGAGCATTTAGTAGACATTAATCTTGAAAGTGGACAAATTTTAAACGATGGGAAACAGTTTTTGCCACTTCCCAGCACAATTTTTAACAATCAGCAGTTTGTTGATTTGTTTGGCAATAGCGTTACTCATGCATTTCATTGTATTGTGCAATATGCTTATGATAGAGAACCCTCAATATATGAAATCGAAAAAGATGGCAGCGATTATTGGATTAAAAAAACTTTCAATGGTTATATATTTCAAAAAAATATTAGCTCTAAAGAGCAAGGCCCGCAACGTTACGAGTTAATAACCTATCAAACACTTCGCAAGTTAGAAAGCTTTATTCCTAAAACTTTGGCGGACAATAACCATCATTTTTGGTTAAGTATACATGATCCCAAGGAGTTGCGGATTGAAGAAAAAGGAAGCAATCGGGAGGTTTGTAGAATAACAGGTTTTGACACTGAAGTAGGGCGTATTGAATTATCCCCTTTTAAAATATGGACTCAAGCACAAACAGCCGCTTCTTTATTTGGGAAAAAATTTTCTTGTTTTGAAAATACGAAATTTATTGAGGTGCGTGAATTAGAATCAGCGATAGTTCACGACGATGCTGTGCTTAATCAACCTTTATATATTATTACATTGCCAAGATACCAATTGACTTTTCATGTGATCAAGACAGATCCTTTGGTAATCAATTGTGTAAATCCAGAAGGAACTTTATTGTTATCCGAAACATTTAATGATTTATCTCATATTAAAAATGCTCTATTTTTAGAAAAAAAATCAGGAGAGCGCATAGCTTTATTGCCTAGACAATATTTTATTGTAGATGAAACACTTCTAAGTAATGAAGATGCTTTAAATTTTGAATATACACCTGTATGTTTAGACACCGAAAACGCACATCAAAAATTTGTTATCAAACAAAACGAATTTGATCAGAAGTATTGCAAACAAAGTGAATTTTTAACATTCACCTTGGACTTACATGGAAAAGCAACTGCGAAAAATGGTGCAGACGCGTTATATTTAGCATATGTGCATCTTGCTAATTTTGATCCGGAGAGTGCTTTAAGCGTTTTACAAGCTTGTGAAAAATCAGGTGGCATTAAAGGTACTCAAAAGGAAATAGAAAATTTAATGCTGATATTTAGCAGCTTGCCAGCCAGTACTAAAGAGCTAACGGAGACTAGTGAAAAAGCAATTAATACACCTGAATTTATAGCCGTAAAAGCTTATGCATTGTACCTATATGCAAGTTCTAAATATAAAGACACTAATATTGGGTTTATAGAGCCTTTAAATACGGATGGTAAATGTTTTTATATAGAAGCTAAAAACTTTCAAGCTAAGCTACCACAATACATAGATACCGCTTTAAAAAAATACCAAAGTGTTAAAAATAAAATTCCAGTTAACATGCAGTTAACAGCTCAACAAGAGCTTGAATGCTTAAATTTATCTGATGCACCATTGTTAGTTTTACAAAGGAATAGATTGTTAGCAGAAAATTTTCAAAGAGAGCATGTTAGAGATTTTGATTCTAGTCAACAAAAATCAGCTAAAAAGGCACAAGATCATCTTTTAGAACATAAATTATTTGATGAAAGTAGTGAATATCTCACTCAGACATATACTTGTACTGTCATAAAAGATAGTGAGAATGAGACAGAGATTTTGAATTTGATGGATTTGCCACGCACGCCAGATGATTCCAATATCTCAGGTAAAGATAGAGAAACATGTATAAATCAGTATGGTTCAAATAAAAAAATAGCAGTGGCAACAGAAAAATTGGCTTTAAATTTAGATCTAAAAGATTTTTTTGAAAATTTTTTAACGTATTATCATATTGCCACTTCAAAAGATTTAGGGTTAATGGAAGAAAGAAAGAAACTCAAAAATTTTCTAAGCTATAAGCTAAAGATTATAGGTAATGGACATCGATTGTACGGGCAAAATTTAATCATTATCTTATATAAGATATTGGAAGATGAGCAGTTTAGCTTAAAGTCTGTTCAAGAATTTTTGAAGCCTATAAGTACGGGAAGTTATTATTCATATAGTAATAAAGTTGATGGTTATATATTCGATAAGTCTACTTTTTACAACGAATTGAAAAGTAGGTATGAAAATTTAAGTGTAACTACAGAAGTTGAAGGTGTCCGTAAAGAAGTGTTTTCAAATACACCTAAGCAATTGGCATCCTTGCTTGCTGAAAGCAACGAGCCTCTGGCAAAAGCTAGAAGTTATATATTACCTAAGCCATTATCTTATCCGTCAGCAATTGACATTTTGGAAAAATATCAATTGCAATCGATAAAAGATATTGCAAAGTCAGCAAATTCCGCAATATTTTTGGCAGAGTATAAACAACTGGCATTCAGTGGGGAAGAAAAAGTTTTCAGTTTAAAGGAAGCGTTTAAAAAAGAAAAAGAAGAATTAAAGAAAATCAGTTTTGAAAATTTTTCAGCCAAAGAGCTTGCGTATGAGAAAGCAATAGGAGAGATTAGAAACAAAATCGCACAGAAACAAAGCGGGTTAGCTACACAACATTTTTCGGTTAAAGCACAGAAAGAAGCTCTAAGCAAAACACTAAAGAATTCCTTAAATGCAAGTAAACAATGTAAGGAAATATTACTTGGCTTAATTAAAGATATGATAAATCAAGGTCCTGCATCACAAGAGTCTAATCGATTGCATCAATTAGCCTTGCAGGGAAAAATTACTCAAGAAATAAATGAGCAAATGATTTTAAATTTATATTTGTTGGGTGATGAAAAAAGTTTTGTCGATTCCACAGGTCTGGCACCAGCACAAGTCGTGAAAGTTTATTCATTAATTACAGAATATTTGTATGTTGCAACACATTGTCAACAGCTTGAAACTATTGATAAAAAATTAACAGAAATCAATGATAAAGATGATAAAGATATATCAGTTGCTTTTGCAAATATTGCCAATCTACTTGCTGCTCAAAATAATATAGATCCATCTAAAGATTCACCTGCTTTAAGTGTCTTTCAATTTTGTGGTGAAGTTTTGTTAAGACCAGAGCAAGTGGCGTATTTGCGATCGCATGTAGAAAGAACAGATCATCAGTTTAAAGATTTAATGAGTCAGCTAATTATGGGGTTTGGTAAAACTTTTTTATTACCCATTATCGCCAAAGCAAAAGCCACGGGTAATAATTTATCGGTCATAGAAGTACCTGATCCACTATTTAATACCAATGTAAGAGATTTAAATAATGCTTCTATGCGTTTTCTAAATCAAAAAACAAAGTCATTACGTTTTAATCGCCAGACCCCTTGTAGTGCAGTGGATCTTAAAGCATTATATGAATGGCTAGTGAATATTAAACATAATCGCGATTATTTAGTCACAACGGGTGAAAGCATCGCTTCTATTAATTTACGTTATGTCGAAATCCTAAAATCTATTTCGCAACAACAAGCGTTGATAGCAGCCATGGGAAATGAAAAAGTTTCAGCAGAATTAGAAGAAGTAAAGGTTTTAACAGAACTAATAAATCAAGCACATTGGCTAGAAAAAACGGTTAAATTATTCAAATTTGAAGCAGATGCTATTATTGATGAGGTTCATACAGGTTTGAATGTTAGAAAAAAACTAATTTATTCCTTAGGGCTATCGGGTGTTGATCAAAAAGAAATTAACATAGCCATAAAATTATATGAATTCTTATTGCCTTTACAAGTATATCATGGTCATACAGTCGAAGATATTATAAAAAATCCAGGTATTGTACCACCTGGCAAAGAAGAGTTGTGGAAAACCATGATGTCAAACATTGCTGAACAGCTGACGCATGATAGAAACAGCCCCATTTTAGATGCCTTAAATGAAGTGGGAAACACCAAACTTGTTAAAAAATATTTGCTAAATGACTTAGAAATGTCAGAAGTAAAAACAATAGAAAGCGATCTTTTCTCGAAACTGAGCTCTGCTAACAAACATATCCTTTCTTTGTATAAAGCCGAACTGACACGGTTACTGCCCTCTGCACTAAAAAAAGAGAATGGCAAGCATTATGGACTGTTATTAGATAAAGAGCAATTACAAAAACAGCCGTGTGCAGTACCTTTTATCGCAAGCGACACACCTCATATTGTTAGTCATAAAAAAGAAGATTTTAGAACAACTCATTTTGCAAACCCAGATGAAACTATTAATTATACGATTCAAGCTTATATATCAAAGGGCATGCCTGATTTTATGGTATATGTTATTTTAGAAAGATTTAAAGAGC
The DNA here is from genome assembly GCA_945956915.1 of uncultured Francisellaceae bacterium. Classification (GTDB taxonomy): domain Bacteria; phylum Pseudomonadota; class Gammaproteobacteria; order UBA6186; family Azoamicaceae; genus CAMFJH01. The sequence continues at coordinate 30,034 of CAMFJH010000017.1, forward strand.
AAGCAAAACTCGAATTAATTAGAGACAATAAAGCGAGCTATGATCTAACCGAAACAGGCAATTTATTTCGTGAGTTAATGAATTCTATTGCAGGAGATTTAAAAGCAGAAAAAGAAACCTTTGCATTGCTGAGTGAGTTAACCTTAGATAATTTTGATAAAAACACAGAGCATTTAAAGAAGATTGTTGAAAAGTTACAGCAAAGTAAGCCATTTATTTTTTATGCTTTAGAAAATCACATTTTATCAACTATTAAAGTAGAGCAATCTACTTTGGAGTATAATTCTAATCAACGCGCTTATTTATATAAAACCGTGCAAGGCATTGGCGGAACAACCAACAACTATAGAAGCATTGCACGCATGGTTTTTGATCAACAAAAATATATGGGAACCAATGGCGTTACAGTTGATCATATTGTTAAAAAAGTTGAAAAAACAGATATTAATATTATTGATAATTCAAAAGAAGATTTGGTGTTTAAATTATTAAAAAAGAACACTTCTAAAGAAAATCTAACACATGCGATTATTGACGCTGGTGGTTTGTTTACTGGAGCGACCAATTTTATGGTTGCTGAAAAAATCGCAAATTATTTTCAAAGCACCAAAGAAGGAAAAAGAAAATATGTATTATTTTTTAATGAAAAAAACGAATTTTGTGCAATAAATGTACATGATTATCATGTCCCCAGAGATATTATCCTGATTGGTTCTACCGAGCAATCAGCCATCAAAAAAGCATTAAATAATTGTAAAGAAAATGAGTGGCTTACCTATTATGATCAATTACATATCGAAGGTACAGACGTTTTACAAAGTAGTACAGCAAAAGCCTCTATTACATTTTCTTACGATACAACTTTAAGTAAATTTTTACAAGCTGCTATGCGTATGAGAGGATTGGCTAAAGATCAAAAACTAGAAGTTTTCATGGATCCTCATATCTTAGAATCCTGTTTTAATCGCCATGATCCTAATGATCCACCTTCGATAGAAGAGATAATAGATTTTCTTTATAAAAATGAAGTGGCAGAATTAAGTGAGGAACATTTAAGGTTTGTGTTGCAAGAAATGGATAACACATTGTATCAAGAAATATTACTGTTATTATTAAAAAATGAAAGCGAATCTGATGTTCCTAATCAACAACTTAGAAAAGCAGAAATATTAAATACAATTAACACAGATTCATCTTTGTTTTTAAAAACAAGAGTCGAGAGTTTGTTTGAGCGGTATGGTGCAGTTGAGAATCAAGATGCTGCTTTAAAAAGCGTTTTAGAAGAGAAACAAAAAAAATTGATTGCTTTAAGAACAAAACTATTGTCGAAAATATCTTTTATGGATTCGCTTGACGAAGAAAAAAGTCAAAAATTTAAAACGAGTATAGAAATGCTTGTTGAAATGGGCATCGAAAATTGCAAGCCTACAGTTTTGTTTAGAGAAAACTTTGATCAAGATACAGAAGCGGAAGCAGAAACTGAAACGGAAGCAGAAACAGAAGCGGAATTAGAAGCTGACTTTGAAGTTTCCAAATTGGGACAAGATGCTTTCGGTGTTGCTTTAAAACATCGTGTTTGGATTTGTAAGGCCATTGATAACTTAAGAAAAAATTCAGATCAATTTGAACAGACATTGGAAAACATAGTTCCGCTATCTTCTATGTTACAATCAATAGATACAGTCAATACGGCTTATCTTGAAGTAGACCCTAAATTGTATATTTCAAAAAATCACATCAGCATGTATGCAGAACAACATGATTTGTTTGACAGTGTTCGTATGTCTATACAGGATATTTTAATGTTTAGAGATAAGCAGGGCATATTACGGGCAATGATTATTACACCAAATGAAGCACAAGAACTAAAAAAAGATAAAAAAGAAATTTTTGAGAATCAACATCCTCAAATGTGGATAGAGTCATCTACAGGCATTATTTATGCAGGTGCTCGTCCGTTAGAAGTAAAAAAAGATCTTCAGTATCTTAAAATAAAAGAACAAATTAATTTTATAAATGGCGATATAAAAAGTTTATTAATGCAAGATAAATACGTGTGGTTACCAAGACATCTAGAGGTTAAAAAAACGCTTTTAAGCACTAAAATTTTAACAAATCGCCCCGATCAAGTTGAATACACAACTAAACTACTCACACGTGCAAAAGCATTAAGAGTCAAATATGAACAAGTCGCGGTGCAGTTGTTGCGAGGTGTTTCTGAACGTGCCGCAGTTGAACACTATTTTACAGTGCGCACAGATGAAGATATTAACAAGGTTGCAAGAATTGCAAGAGATTTATTAAGTATAGAGGAAATTTTAAAATTACGATCAGAAAGCAAAGATGAGGAGAATATTCTTTTATCAGCTTGCAAGCTGATTGCTACTTTTCAAGATTTTACTATAGATACTAAGCTGCTTAATGAATTATATATGGGTATGCCGGAAGATACTCTGGCTTGCTTATCGAATTTTTATGCAGCTAAAAAAATATTGTTACAATTGCATGTAATAAAGGCATCTACTTCTGGTACTGGAAAAACAGATAAAAAGGCTGTTCTACAAAATCAGTTTGCTGAAATATTACAAAAAATAAAATCTCTTTGGTTAACTAACCAAGGTGTTATAAAGAAATTATTAACAGAAGCTGTTGTTTGTAATGATCCAGAATTAATAGCGGTTACATTTAAGGTATTCCCTAATGTTTTAAACGAGATAACGGATCCTCTACATCCAGTTGCTTTTGCAATGAAGAATCGTGATTATTTACGATTAACAGATTTGTTAGAACAGCATTTTTCAGTTGAAAAACGAGAACCAGAAAATGCAGCATGGATTCGAACAGCTTTTGATGAGGCTGCTCGGCAAAATGACCTTAAATTTTTAAGAATATTAATTGAAAAAAGTGATGAGCTTAATTTGCCAGTTGATTTGATGGAAAAAGTTATTATTGTATTATCTGAAAATGAACAAGATGAGTTATTAAAAACTTTTTATGAAAAATCTGTGCTGAGTGAATCATTGGCATTTGAGGGGAAAGACTTAAAACAGAAATATGAAAATTTGTTAAAGGCATTAAAGATAAATGTATCAGATGAAATTGATATGTCTCCTTTAACATTAGATGGGTATGGGCATAGCAAGCAATTTGAAGATTTTACTTATGTCTTTGAACAGGCTAATTTTACAGTTTTTTCTAGAGGAACCACACAATTAATGATGGCTTGTGAAAGAGGAGATTTAGCAAGTTATAATCGATTAATTGAAAGTGGTGCTAATGTTTTTCAAAAAGCTCAACAAAAGAATTTTTATTCTAGAGTTTCTCGTGAATACGATGTTTTTGCTTATGCAGTAGGTGGTGGAAACGTAGAAATTATTTCAGATCTTCTGCAGAGAATAAATGTGGTTGAGCAATTAAGTTTAGATAGTGTTAAAGGTGTTTTGTTGCAATTAGCAGTTAATATGGATAATAAAAAATTTAACAATACATTTGCCAATGAAATACTAAAGGTACTTGTGGACAAAGCTTTGTTGCCTGAAAAGGCGCAAAATCTCACCGACGAATTTTTGAAATTATTTGAATGTGCAATAAAAAATAGTAATTTTATTCTTGCTAAAACGCTGATTCAAATAACAAAGCCTGAAAATGTTTCTTCGGTATGTCCTTTGAAAAATATTTTAGATCAAATTAAAGCGATTAAAAAAAGTCCAGGTTTGTCAAGCTCAGAGATCATTGATTGTTTTTTGCTGGTTTTTGAGAAAATTCCACTTAATGAAAAATTGAAAGATCCTAGTATTGTTTTGGAATTAAGAAATAGCATTTGTATCCTTTTGGAAGATGGACATACAGATATTGCAAGGCGCATATTGAATGCAACAGATGAGCACAATTTCAATCTTGAATTTTTAAATGAATTTACCCGATTTGCAAATTATGAAAGATTAAAGCCACATTTAGGATTGATAAAAGAATATTCAACAAAAATAGATTCTGTCTTTTTTGAAAATAGGGCTTGGAATGAGCAAAAGCCTGTGTTAGCTAATCTTATAGATATCTTTAATAAAACACCTGAGTTGGATGCTAAAGAAAATGCTGAAGACATAGATATTATTAATGACATTATTTCCACACTTATAATTGGAAAAAATACAGCAGCAATTTTTAGCTTCCAAAGCAATGAAAATGTGAAGTATTCAAATAAATATAGTCAACCATTATTAATTTCGTTATTAAATCATGCTGCTCGCAATCCCAGTAATCAAAAGTGTATCTTAGGATTATTACAGGATAATTATCCAGGAAATCTTGAATTTAACTATACTGTTTATGATGAAAAAGAGCGTGTCACAAAAGATCTGAATGAAAATTTACTATTGTGGGCCATCAAAAATAATTATAAAGAGGTGGTTGAACTCTTGTTGGCAAAAGGAGCCAGGTTGTCAGATATAATGCCAAAATCAGGTAAGTCTGGTTTTGACATTTTATACGGAACTCCGCAGTATATTGATAAATTTACACCTGAACAATTAGCATTATTAGAAAATGTTTTAACAAAAGAAAAGATAGTGGACACGCTTAATATCGATAAATACTTTTCATATTTACAGACAGTGATTTCTCAAAAGAAAGAAGTTCGTTCATCATTTTCGATTAGAACCATTGGAAATGTAGATATGGGATTAGTGTCTCAATTAATTAGCTTTGCAGCAAGCTATGAAAATAAAATACCTGAAGAGCACCGTCAATCTATCGTTGAAGCATTTATTCAAACAGCTATAAATGCGATTAATCCTGTGAATGACATTTTGGAGGTATGTCAAATATTTTTTAAAAACCCTGTTTTTATGCAATATTTTTCGGAGCAAACCTTTGTCAAAATAAAAGATAAACTACTTGATTCTGATCAATATACAATTGATGCGGAACACAATCAAAGAAATGTTGAATTCTTAAAACAAGTTTTAGAAAAAACATCTCTTTATTTAGATGATTTTCCTAAATTTGTTGAATGTTGTTTTTGGAGCTCACGTTTAGAACAAAAATCAGATGATAACATGCGTATTCAGATTTTTGATTCATTTAGTGAAAAGTTTTCTGCCGATAAATTATTGAATGTTTCAAATAAAACTGTCGAGCAACTTAGTAAATTGTCGAATGATTTTCTTACTAAAATTATAGATGCAAGTATAATTCAGCACGAAAAAGCTTCCAGCGAAGTCAAAGAAATAATACGTTTAAAATTATCGGATATGTTAAATTTTATTGTTAAAACAGGTGATGGCCATAAAGTTGAAAAATTTCTATCTAAAACTTCTGGTATATTGAATTTAGATAAAAATCAACAAAAAAATTTATTGTTTAGTTTATTCGAGCACAATTTTGAGCGTGAGCTAGACAGTAATGCTTTAGAATCAATGTTAGAAAAATTTGATGTTAAATCTATTGTAGAAGATACCTCAAGCAAAGAAAATTTAATTAAGCTATCAATTCAAAATTATGGCAGGGGTGTGTTTTTAGATTATTTATTGAGCAAAGGATATGTAGATAAATTATCACCCGCAATTGTAGAGAAAATAACTAAGAATTCACACACTTCTCTTCCTATAATAACAAAATTTTTAAAAAATTCGATAGCTCTGGACGAACTGCTAACAGCGATGCCTGACAAATATATCAGTAAATTTATTGAATCTCAATTATCTTGCAAGAAAGTAGATAGAGTAGGAGATATCATAATGCAAAAGCTTGGCGAAAAAATAGGCTTAGATAATATGGCTAAGATAATACTAGAAATGGATTTAATTAAAATGCCACCCAGAGCGAAATCTGAGGGTACGCGAATAGCTGAGTTGCTTGCCATAACAGAATTTCCCACTTTATGTGTCGGTATTTTAGCGCATTATGAAGAGAAGCTTTTTTCAGATTTGAAAGGAAAACCTTTCTATAATTTGCTGGCTCAGCTTTGTGTTGATCCTGAAACTCTTCAAGATTTTGGAGAAAGGTTTGACGAAGCTGCAGCTAAAGCAAGCACACCTCAAAACAGACCACAATCATGAGCTTAAACATGCAAATTTTACGCCTGAGTAACTAACTTGAAAAAGTGTTTGCATGCAAGATAAAAAATATATTAAAATTTATTTTTAAAATATATTGTGAGTACATAGACATGATTGATCATACTTCATTAGCTGTCATTAATTTTACAAATTCTGCAGAGTTCTATGATAAATCTTTGAGAGCATTAGGTTATGAGCGTATAGTTACACTTGATTTACCAGACGTACAAGTTATTGGTTATGGTACTCCCCCTAAGCCTTCATTTTGGATTTCAGATAAAGGATATAATCAAGCTGAGCAAATTGGTAATGCTCAAGGAGTTCATGTTGCCTTTGTTGCACCTTCAGTCGAGGCTGTAGATACATGGTATAAAGTTTGCCTTGAACTAGGAGGTATGGATAACGGAGCACCAGGTCCAAGAGGGCATTATCACCCAGGTTATTATGGAGCCTTTATAGTAGATCCCAGTGGTTGGAGAATTGAAGCTTGTTTTCATCAGTACTCGCCAAAAAATTAATTTTGTTTTGAAGACTGTGATATGGCTCCTTTTATACAATTAATTGAATTATTTATTATGCTAACTAATTTTTTTTAATTCAAAATCTAATTACTATCCAAATTATCGGACTATACGGCTTTTTTTAGCATAGAAAATGTGTTATAGTGCTTCTATTATTTTAAGTTAGCAAGTAGAGATAAAAAACTTTGACAGTTTATGAGGGTCTTATGTATACAGCTAATGATATTAATTATCCGTTTGAAACAAAAGAAGAAATAGAAGAATCTTTAGAGACCAGCTTAAAACCACAACTCTCTCTGGAGGAGCAAACAGAATTAGCAACTATTCTAAATGATTTGGCAAGAAATTTTAGCACTAAAGAAAAATTGATTGAAATTGTGCAAAAAATTATGGATAGTGACTTTGACTTATCGTCAAAAGTGCCTCTACTGGAAGATGAGACGGATATTTTTACTTTGATACAATTGGAACTTAAAGCTTGTTCTCAGCTTTTGCCGACACAAATTTCAAATATTATGGTTTTTTTAAAATTTTGTGCTAGGATCACACTTGAAGAAAAAGAAGAGTTAATTAACTTATTATATGTACTGCTTAGGCAAGGTGCCTTTGAAGATCAACAGAAAGTAGAATTATTCAAGATTTTTTTAGAAAACGTGCAGTCTAGTAAAGAATTGAATTTTGATAATTTTGTAGTAGCAATTCCACCTAATTATTCTGACGAATTAGTGCTACCTATTTTAGAGGCGTATATCAATCGCTTCGGTATAGATCCTGATCTTGTTACATACGGGCCAGAAAAAAGGGTGTTTATTGCAAGCATCGTACAGAAAATAGACTTACGGGCGTTAAGGGATTTTAGCCTATCTAACGTAGTTGCTGATTATGCTGAACACATAACCAGAGGAAACTTGTTGCTAATAGAGATGCTTTGCCAACAAGCAGTTAGCTTAGCTGAAATCCAAGCTTACCCCTTTTTTCACCCCATACTTGCGTGGAGTTTAGATTGCTTTAAACAAACATTATCAATTGAAGAGACTGCGAAAATAATACCCAGTGTGACTAAAGTACTGATAATTTGTTTGGAAAAAAATCTTGTAAAATTTCAAAATAAAAATCAATATCTTGATAATTTGAAATGCATCATAGAAAAAATAGAGTCTTATCGATTAATCGATTATATGGCTAAGCATGAAATGACAAAAACACTAGAAGAGTATGAAAAAAAAGACTATCTAAAATATTTATTAATGAGTTCGCATGCGCACACTCAAAACTTTAAAATAAATTTACTAAGATTGGGTATACATTGGAACCTATTAATTGATGAAATAACTGCTAGTTTAGGAGGATTAGATCCAAAATTAATGCAAGGTTTTGTGATAGAAGAACAGAAAAAAGAACAAGAAGAGCAAACCATTATTCATGTGCAGGGTAATGTTTCTAGGCCAATCGTAGACAATAGTTTGTTTGGACATATACATAATGGTTTTTGGCTAAGAGGTACAAAGTGGGAGGGAAATACCTTTGTCAATACTTTAGGATACATATCCAAAAAATTAAATGATCATAATGTGCCCTCGTATTGCCGTAAACATTTAAAAAATGCCAATATCATCGTTCAATTATTAGCAGCTTTTAACAATCAAAGCTATGCTTCATCACAACAACCCGAACACGCATATTTTTATGCTTATGAACTTGCAAAAAGAGCTAAAAAATTATTTGATGAAGACCAGTCTATTGCGATTCCGGCAGGCTGGTCTGATGGTTTTGGCAGTGGGCATGCTGTTATCTATAATATTATACAATTTGAAGAAAAAGTTTATTTGATGGTTTTTAATACAGGAGATGGTATAAATTATCATAGGCAATTCCATGATTCTAGCACAGGGCGTACGCAATTTTTTAATAGTCAGGTATTTTTAATTCAGGACTCGAATATTTTAATAGCATTAATTACAGAATTATTAATACCCGCATTGGTTAAAAATATTCAACAAGGTGCCAATGCAATTTACGAAGATATTTTGCCAAATTTTGTTCCCCAATATATGCAGCCAGTAGATTCAGAACCTTTATTAATGCACTTAGGTGTAGAGATAATTGACCCACAATTTTCTGGCATCTGTTCTTGGGAAGTGATAGAAACTTGGTTATTGACGTTGTTTAAGTTTAATAAGAATGTGGATCTTTGGCATGAATTACTGTTAAAAGTTAAATATCATAGTTTTTTAGACTATTTAGAATCACTGAAAAATATTAGCCTAACTGCGGGTCAACAAAGATTAATTACCCAAGCAAAACAAGGCATGGATGATAAATGCCTATGGGACAGACTAACACCAGAGCAACAAAGTAATTTAAATTCTTTGCTGACACAGGTCATGTTTAATGGTGTTGTCCTGATAAAAGATACTCATCAAATACCGAGTGTGTCGCATGCTCCTGCGAATGCAGCTATTATACCATTGATTGATGCTATTGTTACAGGAAATGTGATTGGAAGGAGCGAGACAAAGATAGAGAGTGAGAGCTCTATGCAAAAAACCTTGTGTCAATTAGAAGCATTAATTGCTAGTCCCGAAGCTTGTTATAAGCCGGAAAGTTGGGACATATTACAACAACATTGCCAAGCTTTTAACAGCAAGTCTCAATTTGATTATGTTATTTATTATATTGAAAAATGGTTGTTTCAGATTGATTATAGTAATTTAGAAGATAAAAATAAAGATTTACTTTATAAATTGATGCATAAAATGACAGAATTAAATTATACATATTTACAAGCACTGCATAAAAATGTTTTTGTACATACTAAAGAAAAACACTTTATGGTGTGGTCAACTTTGTTGTTAGGGACCTTAATCGAAAAATATTTTCAAAATTTACTAAAGTCAGAAGAAATAAAAGAACTACAAGATTCGTTTTTGAGGGTATTTAAAGAAATAGGTACTGAAATAAGGTGCGACCAATTACTTGTTTTGGATCAAAATGATATTGCCTTATTACAGAAAATAAAAAAAATGTTAAAGGGGATACCAGATGATTTTGATAGTAGATCTAGTTTGTATATGTGTATTGGATTGATTGGAGAACATTTACGCACCTATGCTGAAACAGCAGAATCTGTGAAAAAAACTTATAATTCTTGCAGAAATAAACAAAATGTTAGCATTCGTAGCTTGATTGAGTTATGGCAAAACAGTGTTGTGGTGGGTACAGGTTGGTCAGAGGAACTAAAAAGCAAAATTGAAGCAAAGAACTTAGAAAAAATAGATCAGTTTTTTTATATAGCAGTCATGTTTATTTTGAATAGTGAATATTGTTTTAGGATGTCATCACAGGAATCGCCTCAAAATTTAGTCGAGTATCTCAAAAAATTCTTTCCACAAGAAGATTCAAGCCATTCTGACATGCTGATAGTGTATAAGTCATTTGTCTCTGGAGACAATGTTTTATCGACAATACCATCTGATCATTTAATCAAAAAAGTAGCTAGTATAGAAACAGCAGTAGAAGATGATGAGGATGCTAATGAAAATGTCGCAATCATCCTCTTAAAAGATAATTTTTCGAGTAATTTTAAAGAAGCCTATTTAATTTATCAAATCTTATGCACCAAGTATAGACCTGGCCACATTAAGCAAATTGATGTGATCAATATTCATTTGTTTATTACATTCTTTAAAGAATGTCAGCTTAAATTGTTGGAAACACACTATCAAAATTTCATATTTCACTCTTTATATAATAGTTGTTTTATTTATGAAAGCAAAAATGATCCAGCATTTGCATTATTAGTGCAAACTTTATTGGACGGTGTGTCAAACTGTCAAAAAGACAATCATCTTGATTTAGCAATGCTATTTTATATAAAAACCATCTATAGTTTGTCTTTGGTTGATCCTCAAAATTCTGATTTTGATCTGATAATCCATAGAATAGATCAAATGGTCGAACAATGTGTCGCAGAGAACAGTAATAGTTTTTTATTGCATCAGTTGTATTGCTATCAGTTTTTATTTGCATGGAGTCAGTACAGTGATTTAGAAGCAAAAAATGGATTAAATCCCGAGACAAAATTGCGCCTAATGGGACGAATTTTGTACAGCAGGTTAAAGATGACTCAAGACATTTATATGGTTTCTGATACGGAGCAAAACTATGCTGATGATCCATTGGTACAGAAGTTTATACAAAGTGCAGAAATAGCATTAGAAAGTTATTTGAGTTGCCGAACTGTGTTTGTTGATTCGCCGGAATTTTCCAATATGTTATTAACCATCTTGCATGATTCTGCTATTTTAAAGCAAGCCCAAATAATACCCATAGGCATGATGAGAGCGCCAGAAAGTACTCAAGTAAAATTTGGAGATTTTTTGTATTTCGATTTTAGCAGAAGTACTTGGGTGCATCAAAATAATACATACAGCCAGCTTATTCCTTATGGAATTGCAAAAACTAATAACTATAAAGCCATTTTTGGCAATAAAATTCTAGTTGCTCAAACAGAGGGGAAGACATATAACATCCAATGGATGGGTAATGATTATTTTATAGATGCAATTTCAGGTAACATTCTAAGACATGCAAAGGTGCAAAATTGTACACACAAAATGCAATTGATGAGTTTAGAGCAATTAATGTCCGCAGATACTGCAATCACTAAAATTACGAATAGCTTACCTTTGATATTGTTTGAGCAGGATTATACATTTTGGGTAAATACCGATCGCACAAGTGATCTCGTATTTGCCCTAGCACACAAAGGTGCAATTACTTGGTTGGGAAATCGTTCTGGCAGTGTAAAAAAAGTGCTAAAGCAAAAAGAAGGTTTAGAATTGCAGTATCATGATACACTCGTATTATTAGCACCGCAAGATCTGCCAATCTATCTTCCGTGGGCATTGAATTTTGAGTCACCTTTGTTTATAGAATGTATAGCGTCCAAGGTCATTGACAAGATCCAACCAATTTCAGTGCGGTTTTTACGATATGGTTTAGAGTTAACAGCAATTAAAACTGATTTTGGGTATGGTTGGCATTTGCAAGATGGAAGAAATTGGGCCTTAGTCGAGCAATTAGAAAATGTTTGGTTGCCTCATTTTTATAATTATTTAGTATTTAAAGAAAGTACCGTAAACAGTGATGGTTCTCAGGATGTATTGTTTATGGTTCCCTATCTTAAAAAGTTTCATGCTGATCTTTATTCAGAGAGTGGACAATATTTAAAGAGTAGCTGTGAGCATGGTCATTATGTGTTAAAACTGGATACGCATTTTTCAGAAATTTTCTCTTTAAACGATAACAATTTTCAACGCGCACAAAAAAAATATATGACAGAGATCGCGAATAAAAAATTAAACGATACTCAAAAATATATTACTTTAAAATGGTCGTCAAAAACAAATACAATCGAAATACAAAGCCTTGCTTCTCAGCATTTATGGTATTTAGCTTATATTTATTTATCGCAGCACCAACCCGATTGTGCAATACCCATACTGAAAGAATTAAAACAGCGTGTTTGTTTCGCAAATTTAGAAGAATGGTTGATTTTAAAATGGATTTTTTGCGAGATACCTGCAAAATTTGGATTAGAACTCAATGATCGTAAATTTGAAGAAAAAGCTACTATCAGCAATCCGAATTACATTGCAGTTAAATTATATGCTTTGTTTATTTTGGCAAGCCATCAAACGCTTAATTTTTCTTTGTTGCCCCAAGATCCAAACAATCCAGCTTATGTTGTCGCTCAAGATATGTTGCGTCTTGGCGACACCCTGTTTTTAGATGCAATACTAGGTGTGTTCTCAGACTATATTGACCTTTCTAAGTCCGAAGAATTTAATAAAACAGTTGCAAAATATTTAACGCCACAAGAATTAAAAATAACCTTATTCTTTATTAAAGCTTATCATGATCAATCTATAGCGGATATTATTGCGAAATTAACCAATAAAAAGCTTTTATTAAGAGTAGAGCAACTAGCAGAACGAAAAGCAATTGAAAACCATATACAATCTGTGAAAGAATATAGCAGAATTTTGGAACAATATTTTAAATCTTGTGCGAGTTTTTTTGCGAGCAACCTACCCACAGCAATGGCAGTGCAAGCAGTAGATTATAAAGATTATTATTATAAAGCAGCGGTTGAAGATAATAAAGAGCTAAAGGAGACCTATGAAAATAGGCAAAAAATTCAAACACGCTTCCAAGATAACAGCGGCAAAAAATTACGTCCTATTCAAAAACAGTTTTTAGCTGCATTTAACAAAGATAATCAGTTGTTTTCAATGCCTATGGGCTCTGGTAAAACCAAAGCTGGCTTGCCTTGCGCGGCTGCGCTAACTGCTGATGGTGTACATTTGGCAACGATAGTTTTCTTAGAAGAATTATTTGAGTTAAATAGCAGAGACTTCAAAAAAACTTTTCAAGAAGCATTAGAGCTACAGTCATACGAATTTATATTCGATAGAAATGCTAAATATTCATCGGTGAGATTCCAAGCTATTTATGATGTTATTAATACAGTTATTTTGTCTAAAGGCTGTATTGTAACCAGTCGAGAAAGTTTAGCAGCCTTGCAATTAACTTTTATAGAGCTACTTGAGTATTGGGATCCTCAACAAAAAAATGCAGAAGAATTAGGTGCATGTGTTTTTCATCTTAATGGAATTTTAGAATTGTTTTTAGAGCGAAACGTATTTTTTATAGATGAAATGGATGCTGCTTGCGACTTTAAAAAACGAAATTTAATTTATCCAATTGGCGAACCAGCAAAACCAGAAACTGCATTGTTTGAATTATTGTTGGCTTGTTACAATGTGTTGATAACCCTTCCCGAAATAAGCACGGATTTGCGGGTGGGGAATGCGCTACCAAAGCAAAAGCTGGATAATTTTAAGACTTTGGTATTGCCAACAATCATTCAGGCTTTTATGAAAAGTTCAGAGCTGCTTACTATTGTTTGTAAACAAATAAGATTAACAGAGAGGGAACTTTCTTTGTATCTTAATAACCAGTGCAGCATAGATCAAAAATCGTATCTTGTAAATTCTCTATACAAATTGTTGTATCATGTCTTACCCATAGCATTATCAATGGATTTAAACGGAAAATTTGGATTCTCTAAGACGGAACTTGATCCCGTTAAGCGACACTGGGCTATTCCTTTTAAGAATGCAGAGGCGCCTAGTGAAGGATCTAGTTATTCTAAATATTTATTTACCATTTGGTTGACAATATGCGCTGTACGTACTGAAGGCATTTTTCAAAACTTATTGCAACATATATTATTAAATTTTAAATTAAAATATATGATAGCTGTCATTCCAATAGATGAGCTGAATGCCGAATTCCAAAAATATTTCCCAGAAAAAGATATTAGCAATATTCAAGTTTATTTAGACAAGATAGCAGATTTTCACGGCGATTTTAGCAAAAGCGAAAAATTTGTTGAATATTGTTTGCAACATTTTATTCTGCCTTCAATACAGCAGTATGATACTCAGCTAATATCTACACCTTATGATTTTTGTGCACAGCCGCTTAGAATAAAAGGTTTTACAGGTACGAGTAGTAATAATTTATTTTTAAGCCCATTGCGCTTAGTTGATCTAAATCCAAGCAATATCGACTTGATTCTTGCAAAATTGCGTGAAGAATTAACAAAAGAGTCCATAACCTATATGGATAGAAATAATGATAAAGCTATTATTTCGCAAATGTTGGATAAAATTAATAAGAATCCGAACCTTCGGTTTATTATCGAGTTAGGTGGGTGGTTTAGGGGGCAGGGTTGTGCCAATCTAGAAATCGCAAGAAATTTATTAGCAGGAACAGGGGATGACATCGATTGGGTGGTTTTTTTCAATGGTAATAAATTAAGTGCTATATCGAAAAAAGATTCTAATATTATAGGTTTTGAAACAAGTGAACCTTTAGAACTTGCAGCAAAATTGGGGGCAGATCTCTCAAAAAGACTGGTCTACATAGACCAACAACATGCAAGAGGGGCTGATCTTCCACAAACATTAACGACAGAAGCCATTGTAACAGTGCGCGAAACGACGCTTTTAGATGAGTTTATGCAAGCCGGTACAAGGTTGCGTGAGTTATTAGGAAAGCAAAAACTGAGTATCATGGCGCCAAACGAAGTCAAAGAACTTTGCCTTGATTTCCAGGCATTCGAGGAATTATTTCGCAATAATCAAAAAGAGGAACGTGCAAACATGGCACCACAAGCGATTGTTGGCCAGCTGCGTGGCCATGTTCGTCAATTAATTTTGAAAAAAATATTAACTATTTCAACGCTTGTTGGAAAAAAATCATTATTACAGCAAGGCAAAGAATTGTTTATATTACAGAATGAATCAGATGATAGTTTAGATATTGAGCGACAAGAGCCAGTAAAAGAGTTGTTAAATGGTTATGCTCAAAAATTAATCTTTTTATACCAATCACTGATGCCTGAAGAAGCTTTGCAAACACTGCCAGATTTAAGGGCTACTTGTGAGACAATTATTAATTCTAAACTTGCATTCTGTAAACCTACTTTGCTTGCACAAAGCAATACGTTATTGCCAAAACAAGAAGATGATCAAGAATGTCAATTGAGCACACATATGTCAATTGTACAACAATTTACTGCAAATGAATGTCAAATGACACACGCTAACGAAATCCAGCAGACAGGAGAACAAGAATTACAGAATCAAAACGAAAATGAAACTGAAATAAAGCGAAAAGTCGCCAATGCGAAGCTAATTGCAAGGGTGCCTAACTTAGCTTTTATTTTTAACACGTGGACAATCATGGACTTTCAAAATATAGGTGCTGAACCTCTAGAAATTCACGGTATGCAATTTTTTAGAATTTCAGAATTTTCTGAACTTTCTTCCTGCCATCTAGATCCTGGTGTGTATATTGCTGAAAACGCAGCTTATACTCTAGGTATGCAAAAGCCTAGTTTAGCAAAACCTATTATTCATGTATTAGGGATCTGTAGCCCTAGTGATGTAAAATTTATTATTATTTCTGTGATTGATAATGCGTTTCTCTACGAGTTGATAACCACATTGAGTGAGCAATTGACAGCAGATCACTATATATGGTTAACAACTTTGCAAGCAGGCAACGATCTTGTCAAAGCCCCTTCTGTTGGGCATCGGCAGTATCGTCAAATGTTGGTTTTATGGGAACAAATACAATTCTGTGCCGGGAATGTACAATATTTAATAGAATTAGCGAATAGAAAACAATTGCAATGGTTAACAACAGGCAATGTATTGGAAAAACTATCGGTATTAACTAAACTTGTTAATCTATATAACCCTTCGAGCAGAGAATATTTAAATTCGCTTTCTTTAAAAATTAATAGATTGACTACTGAATTATCCCAACCACTTTTAATTTCACATACAATAGATAGGGAATTAAAAGAAACAAGAGATCGTTCTGAGCTAGAGGTGGTAGATCTGCAGACAAACAGCGAATTAATAGAAAAGCTCAATAAAGTACAAAAGGCTTTCACTTCATTAGAAAAATTGCCTGGTAATGAACTGATAAGTGTCTCTTCAGTGCAAGCTAACAAGCTATTAGGGCATGCAGTAGCTGCAGAAATGGGTATATTCTTAAAACCGCTTGACAAGAGCTTAGGTTCATCCAGCCGAACACGAGCACATCAATCTTGAGATCTAACTTTTTTAGTAAGCTATTAAATTAGGTGCGTTAGCATTATGGTTTTAAATCCGGTGGCTAAAAAGAAAACAATTTGTATTACAGGAACCAATTGTCCAGATGGTATGGGCGATATTGCACATATGTTAAATGTAGGCTCTAGTTTAGAGAAACGTTTTTGGATTATAATATTATTTATTATGTAAAATGGAGTCATGAATCAATTGAAAGTTTAGAAATTTTAGTAAATTTTTTAAAAAAATATAAAATTATTCCATCAGATGCAATCGTTAAAGCAGACACATTTTCTAAATATTTTGCGATAGTTAATGCTATAAATCCAGATAAATTTACTATTTTTTCACAGGAAGAGTCGCATTGGAATTATAGAAAAAAACAAAAAATATTGATTATTTTGTGGTTGTTTCAGCAGAGCTGAGAATAAATTTGTTTTATCTACGCGCGCTCTTTTTGCATGATAAAAGATTTTTGTACATAGCTGAACATGGCCCACATGACTCCAATGAAATTGATAGTATTTTCGTGATGGGCTTTTCTAATGGGATCGGAATTTTATTAGAAAACAATATCGAAACATCTGAAAAAGAGCAAGCTGAAGCATTGTTTAAAGTAAAAAATAAAAAATTTAATATGCTTTTGTTTGGTGAACAATTGCCCGAATCAAAAGATGCTAAAGAATTACTGGAAACTGTAAAAAGCATGCTTTTCATTCCAACTCATTTTAGAAATATCGGGACGGCACCTTTAAAAAGGATCTTAAATGCTATAGGTGGATGCTTGTCAGAGGATAAACGAAATGTATTTTTACAGGGCCGATTTTTTGCTCAAGAAGAATTTTTAAATAAAAGTGTACAATCACAACTAAGCACATTAGGGTTTTCAAAAATTGAATATTTAGATGCTGCAAGCGATAAAATCAATACTATTGATCTAGCAAGTTCTAAATCAGGAAGAGTTTTAAAAGTTTTGAGTACTTACTTGGATCTAGAGAATTATGATCTTCTGAATAAAAAATTAAGCAGAACGTTTATTGGATGTGCTGGAGACAATGCTTTTCAAGATGCAATATCTTGTGGTGCAATCCCTATTTTCTTCCCGTTTCACCCGATAAAAATGGATATGATTAAAGAATTAAAAATTTTATTGGAAAACGTAATGCAAGAAAAAAGAAAAGACTGGCGCGCCTGTATTAATTTTCTTAATGGTTACTGCGAGGCTAAGATCAAATCCTCTTATGTACAGAATATGTGGGTATATGATTTTGAAGGAGAGCCTGTATTCACGCCAGAATTAATAAATCAATGGAAAGAAGTTTGTAGCTATTTGATTCAAGAGCACAACACCCATGATAAGCTTCCAAAAATTATGTGTGATTTTATGAATCTGCCAGAATTAGAAAAAAAGATTTAAAAGGAAAAGATTTTGTTACTTTTATGACAGATCAGATACGATCAGAGTACCGGGACGATCACGATCGAAGAGAAATTTGTAAAATTATAGAAGGTGTTGCAACAAAAAAAGAAATTCTTCAATTTTTTGATATTATGATTTTGCACAATAATCTTGATAATTGTCTTGCAAATCCAATATTAAAGGCTGCTTTGCCCATTTTATTTGATAAATTTAAACAGCATTTGAGTACTGAACAAAAAAAAATATTATTAGAAAAATTAGGAGAACAGCACGAAGATTTGCGAAATGCTTTGCTACCTCCTTCGTTACCACCTTTAACAGTACCAGTATCTTTGCTTAACCAAGTTCGAGCCATTTCATCTGAAAGCTTATCTGCAGGCAGTGGATCACCTGTGACATTTCATCTTGAACAAGAAAAAGATAAAGAACCAAACACTAACGCTGAATCTACAAACACAAGTCCTTCTGGCGGCAAGCTGGGAATCTAAGAGCTTTCTTCGCTGGGCAAAATGTGGGCATCAAGGAAATTGAAGATGGGACATTGTTAGTCATTTTCATGAATTATGATTTGGGGTATTTTGATGAAGAATCGTGTAGACTAGAACCTTTAAAGAACCCTTTTGGGCCAAAAGTGTCGGTATAAAGCGTTACCTATGTATTCGGTACGGACCTTGAACCTCAGACCTGTACCTTATTGGTTAAGGATATTAGACGTTCTCATTTGGCAGCAGCACTGGATGCGATGACCCGAAAAGGGATCAAGGAAGAAACCCGTAAGGCATTAACAACACTTAATTTGATGTTAGATTACGCATTGGCACGCCATTTCATAGATCAAAACCCTGCACGTATGCTTAAACCAAAAGATTTTTCTGCAACAGCAAATCGACCTCGAGATCATGTGTTAAGTTTGGTAGAGTTACGCCAATTATGGTTGGCATTAGATCACCCAAGCCTTAGTATGGCTTATATAACGATTATTGCGTTGAAATTATTAATTTTAACTGGTACGCGTAGGGGAGAAGTTGCAGGGATGTGTTGGGCAGAATTAGATTTAGAAAGGGGAGTATGGGTGCTTCCGTCTTCTAGGACAAAAAATCGTCAAGCACATACTATTTATTTGTCTCTTCTTGCAGTTAGTCTTATAAAGTCGTTATTAACATTAACTGGACATTCAATATTTGTATTTGATACGGGTCGAGATACAAAAACAAGTCATATTTTGCCGGATAGTTTAAATCGTGCACTGGATCGTCTTTGCAAAAATGATAAAAGTGGATTAGTGGAGCTTAAAGCATTTACTATTCATGATTTACGTCGAACCGCAGCCACGGCATGGCACTAGTGTCCGGGAAAAAAGGTGTTTAAAAACAAATAAATAGTCTGATGCTCC
>CAMFJH010000018.1 GCA_945956915.1 uncultured Francisellaceae bacterium
TGCGGGTGCAGCCTCATTAGCGCAGAACACAAGCCTTCGGACTTTAAATATTTCGGGTAACGAAATTGGAGCTGAGGGGGGAAAGCCATTTTCAGATTCTTTGTTGAGTGCAAATCATTCGTTAATAACGCTTAGGGGGATCGAATTAACTAAAGAAATGCAAGAGGCTTTAATGTTGAATGCTGAACGTGCAACCTACGAAGAATGTGTGAGCATAATGAGAATACAATATTTAATTCATGATATAAAATTACTTGTTTTAGCATATCGAGGAAGAAATTATGACTTTATTAGAGCGCAAGAAAAAAAATTACCATGCTCTTTATCTTGTATAGGGTCACCAGAAGAAGATCAGAAATACACAGCGGAAGATTTACAAAATAATACAGCATGTGTGGTATTTAGAATGCTTCCAGGTATTATTAATAACGGTCAAGAAGCATTAGATACTCCCAATAACCCCTCTGAAGTTTCGAATGGCAGCTTAAGTATGTTGACCTTTGTTGCGCCAAGCTCTTCAAGTACAACCAATCTTGTATCTACGAATAATGCTTCAGTCGAAACACTGGAAGAAAGGAGTGCAAAAGTAAATGCTGCCTTAAATAAGAGAGGGTTGTAACTTATGCCCATAAGGATGTGCAGAGCCATAACGCTGTTGTTAGCTAACATGCTTTCTTGACCTGCACATCATCTTGCTCAAAAGCTCAGCAATTGGTAGAGTATCTCTATTGAAAATTTTAAGTGGGATACAGATATTATGTTTAAGGCGATTCTCGGACTTTTTTCTAATGATATGGCAATGGATTTGGGTACTGCTAATACCTTAATTTCTATTGGTGGCGAAATTGTATTGGATGAGCCCTCTGTTGTGGCTATACGTGAAGAGCGGGGTGCCGGAGGAGGGCACAAAGCAGTCGTAGCTGTGGGTATAGAGGCAAAATGCATGTTGGGCAGAACGCCCGGCAATATTACCGCGATTAGGCCCATGAGGGATGGCGTTATCGCAGATTTCGACGTCACGGCAAAAATGATTCAGCATTTTATTCATAAAGTACACAAAAACAAATTCTTAAGACCCAGTCCTCGTATTTTGATTTGCGTACCTTGTGGTTCTACACAAGTAGAGCGTAGGGCTATTCGAGAAGCTGCCTTAGGTGCAGGTGCTCGAGAAGTTTACCTCATCGAAGAGCCCATGGCAGCTGCTATTGGTGCTGGGATGCCTGTGGATAAAGCCAGTGGTTCTATGGTGATTGATATTGGTGGGGGCACCACAGAAGTCGCCATTATTTCTTTAAATGGAGTGGTTTATGCAGCCTCTGCTCGAGTGGGTGGAGATCGCTTTGATGAAAGTATTATTAATTATGTACGACGTAATTACGGAACTTTAATTGGTGAATCCACTGCAGAGCGCATTAAGCAAGAAATTGGCACAGCTTTTCCAGGGACAGAAATACGTGAAGTTGAAGTACGAGGACGTAATTTAGCCGAAGGTGTGCCTCGCAGCTTTACCCTAAACTCTAATGAGATTTTGGAGGCCATGCAAGAACCTTTAGCCGGTATTATTGGTGCTGTTCGATTGGCATTAGAACAAGCTCCCCCTGAATTGGCTGCAGATATTGCAGAAAAAGGAATTGTCCTAACCGGTGGTGGAGCCTTGCTTCGTGATTTAGATCGGTTATTAATGGAAGAAACCGGTTTACCCGTCATCGTTGCAGAAGATCCACTCACCTGTGTAGTACGGGGCGGGGGCAGAGCACTCGAGATGATGGAAAAACGGGGCGGTGATTTATTATCAACCGATTAAAGTAGATATTGTGAGCTTGTATAGCTAGATAGAGGTTGTTATTAAATTTTTATTTTCCCGAGAGCCTAGCCAAGGATTGGCTTTGTTATTGGTAATCAGCATGTCAGTCGGGTTGATGGTATACGATCATCAACAGCATGAACGATTGGATCCTATTCGTGAATTCTTATCTACGCTCGTCTCGCCTTTACCTAAAGTTGTGAATGGAACGGCTAAAGCATGGCAGAATGTGTGCAATTATTGCCTCTCACAACAAAACTTAATCCATGAAAATCAAGCCTTAAAAGAAATAGAATTTCTACAACAAGGGCGCTTACAAAAATTAATGGCTTTAGAAGCTGAAAACACGCAATTAAGATCTTTATTGCAGTCTTCAGCTCGATTGGGTGATCACTTATTGATTGCAGAAATTGTGAATGTAGATGGCGATCCTTATAGCCACCAGGTATGCCTAAACAAAGGAAAAGAAGAAGGCATTTATGTAGGGCAACCCGTGTTGGATGCTGAAGGTGTTATTGGCGAAGTCATAGAAGTTTTTGAAAACACAAGTCGAGTGATATTATTAACCGATCCAAGCCATGGCATTCCGGTCGAAGATCTAAGAAATGGGGTGCGTGGAATAGCCATGGGCACAGGTACGCTTAAAACCTTGGATTTACATTATGTCCCCACAACAGTAGATATTCAAGTCGGCGATTTACTCATTACTTCAGGTCTAGGTGGCCGATATCCTGCAGGGTATCCCGTGGGTGTTATCAGTGCAATCAATAGAGATAGCTCGGATTCTTTTGCTACCGTACAAATAAAACCCAGTGCACGTTTGGATCGCACACGAATGGTTTTGCTGATTAAAGCACAGAGCTCGATATGAAAAAAATCCTATTTATGATTTTGTCTTTTATTGCAGGTTTAATCTTAATGATTATACCATTACCATTTAGTGCACATTGGCTTAAACCCGAATGGAACAGTTTAATCCTAATTTTTTGGGTGATTTCAGAGCCACAATTAGCGGGTTTAGGACTGGCTTGGTGCTTAGGAATCCTAATGGATGTTTTAAAAGGAGATCTGTTGGGACAAACAGCTTTAGCAATGAGTATCATTGCTTTTCTGGCCAAAGCGCTGGGTCCACGTATACGATTACAACCTTTTTGGCACCAGCTTTTGTGCATCTTGGTATTAGTCGGTTTAGGTCAATTGATTTTATTAAGCATACGATCATTGATAGGCTATCCGCCTCAAACAAGCTTGGTTTGGGTTTCTACACTGAGCAGCATTGTCGTCTGGCCTTTAGTATTTCGTATTTTAAATCGATATAAAATACACTCATTATTAAGTAAAAGAGCCCTTAGCCGATAGATACTTTATGCGTATCTCTAAGAGACTTGTTTTAAATTCTATCTTAATTGCTGTAGTTTCGGTGGTTATTACCGGATTGGTTGTAGGAATACTGGCTTATTATATGGCTGGTCAGTCTTTAAAGAAAACCGCAAAAGAACAATTAATTTCTATTCGTGCGATTAAAACGGAGCAAATTCAAACTTATTTTCAAACAATAGAAAATCAATTATTAGCGATGGCAGATAATCCAATGGTGATTAATGCCATGATAGATTTTAAAAAAGGGTTTTATAATTATCAAAAAGAATTAGGTTCTATTCCCATTGGTAAATATAAAACAGAGCTGATAAGGCATTATACCGATGATTTTTCAAATGAATATGATCGTTTAAACGGTAATCAACTACATTTTGATGGGGCAAAATTATTTAATTTTTTAAGTGATCGATCTTTTGCATTACAATATAATTATATTATTCAAAACCCTAATCAACTTCACAATAAAGACAACTTAACAGATGCCAAAGATGGTACCACTTATAATGAAAGCCACAAAAAATTTCATCCAGCATTTAGAGATTTTTTAAAGAGATTTGATTACCATGATATTATTTTAGTCGATTCTGATACAGGAGAAGTGGTCTATACAGTCTTTAAAGAATTAGATTTTACCACTTCTCTTAAAAATGGTCCTTTTGCTAATACTGCTCTAGGACATGTTTTTAAAGCAGCTAATGATGCCTCAAAGCCTGGTTATATCACGATTACCGATTTTGTACCCTATTTACCTTCTTACAACAATCAAGCTGCTTTTATGGCAACACCTATTTATGATAAAGATAAGAAAATTGGCGTTTTAATATTTCAGATACCTATTGGCGTTATCAATAACATTATGACAAATCAAGGATTGTGGAAAGAAGTTGGTCTTGGAAAAAGTGGTGAAACCTATCTTGTGGGTTCTGATGCAACCTTAAGAAGTCCCAGTCGATTTTTTATAGAAGAACCCGAAGCTTATCTAAATACCATGCGCAAAATAGGAATACCGGTAGATGTTGTAAACGCGATGAAAGCAAAAAATACCAGTATAGGTTTACAACCTATCAATACAGAAGGTGCTTCTTTAAAAGCTTTAAAAGGTGAAACTGGGGTGGGAATCTTTAAAGATTATCGAGATGTTTCGGTACTGTCTGCCTATGCACCCTTAAACATCCCGGGTTTAAATTGGGCAATTGTTGCCAAAATAGATGAAAAAGAGGCTTTTGGTCCAGTATGGAGTTTGGGCAAAAAAATTATTATGATGACATTAATAGTAAGCGGTCTTTTAATGCTGATAGCCGCTTATATGGGTATGTTAGTGGCCAAAAATATTAGCCAACCTATTGAAGAATTTTCTGAGATTATTCGCATTCTTGCCAGTGAACAAGATCTCACAAAACGTGTAAAAGTAGAATCAGAAGATGAATTTCAGGATATGGCAGATGCCTTAAATGAAATGCTTTCTAGTTTTCAACAGGCATTCCAACAAACCTTAGATTCCTCCCGTATTGTTCAAGAAAAAGCCAAAGAGCTAGAAGAAATTTCCCAGCAAATTGTTGCCGATAGCGAAGAAGATATTGATAATCATGCAGAAAAATTAAGCAGCACTCATAAGGAATTAAATGATTTATCTAAGAAAATTGAAGAGATTTCTAAAAACTTTAATGTTTTATAAAATTTTAAAATCTAAATTTGCTAAAAATGCAAACGACATTTTTAACTGGTATATAAGTCGTGTATATCGTAACGGGTTGATAAGCGATACTGATAACGGGCAAGAGTCCTGGGAAGGGCGTGTAATTATTAATATCTTTTCGTGCTGTGATAATAGCTGCAAAACCCAGATTGGTTTCCCAAGCACCTAATTTTAATACATTATAAGTTTGTGCATACCCAAGTAGGGGTTGAAAGTTTTTCTTAGAATCTAAAAACCAACTGGCAAATAGCCCACTCCAATTTCCACAAGAATCGGTTATACCACGCCCAAAACCAAAGCCATATAAAATTTCATTATATTTTCTAATTTTTTCGCGTGAATAGGCATATCGGGCATGCCAGGCATACAAAGGTAAATGAAATTCATTATCACCTTCTAAAGCAACATTTTTAACATGCTCATAACTTTCTTCAAGGTAGCTTAAACAAGAAGCCATACCAGAAGTTGCATAGAGATTACTAATCATGATTGCAATTATTTTAGTTTTTAGATACTTTTTAGACCCATTAGCAATAGGGTTGCTTATCATATTGTCTCAACCTTAATAAGTTACCTTACATAATTTATGTATAATTTAATTTACTTACTTCCGCAAGTCTCTTCCATCAGGAGGAATATTCAGGTATATTAAAATAAGAACCTAGAAACACGCACGAGACTGGTATTGAGTCAAATATGGCATTAATTCGATTAGAAAATCTTTCCTTAGCTTTTGGAGAAGCACCGCTTTTAGATAGAATCAATCTGCAAATTGATTCTAAAGAACGGATTTTTTTAATTGGTCGTAACGGGATGGGTAAATCCTGCCTCTTAAAGGTTCTGATGGGACATTTAAAGCCAGATGATGGCAAGATTATCCGTGAGCCCAGTTTAAAGATTGCAGAATTAGCACAAAACTTACCCAATTCAGATGAGATGTTGGTTTATGATGTTGTGGCTGAAGGTCTAGAAGATGTAGGCTTATTACTGAAACGATATCATCATTTAAGCCAAGTAACAGGCGAAAAAGCCAATGAGCAATGGCTCAATGAACTTTCGACAGTGCAACGAGAGTTAGAAGTAAAAGAAGGCTGGCAATATCACCAAATTATAGAAACTATTTTAACTCGCTTGGATCTCCCTGCAGATAAAAAAATGTCGGATCTCTCAGGTGGATGGCAAAGGCGTGTGGCATTAGCAAGAGCCTTAGTCTCTCAACCCGATTTATTATTATTAGATGAACCTACCAATCATCTAGATTTAGAAGCCATAGAATGGCTAGAAGAATATTTGAATCAATATAATGGTTCTGTTTTATGTATTACGCACGACAGAACACTCTTAAGAAAATTATCTAAACGTATTCTAGAGTTAGACAGAGGAAATCTTATTTCTTTTGTGGGCGATTACGATAAATTTTTAGAATATAAACAGCATCGATTAGAAGTAGAAGCCGTTCAAGCAAAATTATTTGATAAAAATTTAGCCAAAGAAGAAGCTTGGATCCGTCAAGGTATTAAAGCAAGACGTACCCGTAATGAAGGCCGTGTCCGGGCCTTAAAAGCCTTAAGAGAAGAATATAAGGAACGCAGGATACTGCAAGGTAAACCCCAATTTTCAAGCAACACAGCTATGCAATCAGGCGATTTAGTGATTAAAGCTGAAAATCTAGGTTATGCATTTAACCAGCAAATGCCTATTGTAAAAGATTTTAGCATCAATATTTTTAAAAATGATAAAATTGCATTGATCGGTCCTAATGGTGTCGGTAAAAGTACTTTTTTAAAACTATTATTAGGCAAATTAGAAACTCAAACAGGCAAACTTAAATTGGGTACTAATTTGCAAATTGCTTATTTTGATCAATTACGCGCGGGGATTAATCCCGAATTATCTGCTATCGAAAATGTTGCAGGGGGTCGAGAATTTATCAATATCAACGGCAAAGAAAAGCATGTGATCAGCTATTTGGCCGATTTTTTATTTGTACCTGAACGAGTACGTATGGCGGTTAAATTATTATCAGGTGGAGAATGCAATCGTTTATTGTTAGCTAAATTGTTCAGTTTACCTTCGAATCTTTTAATTCTAGATGAACCTACCAATGATTTAGATATTGAATCTTTGGAATTGTTAGAAGACATTTTGGTTGAATATAAAGGGACTATTTTACTCGTCAGTCACGATAGAACATTCGTGGATTCTGTTGCCACTAGTACACTGTATTTTGCAGGTCAAGGTGAAATTAAAGAGTATGTGGGTGGTTTTAAAGATATTCCTATTGCACATTTAAAACCTAGTGTAAGCCTGCTAAAATCTGCATCTACCCCAGAAACACAAGAAAAACCTGAAAACACGAAAATACAAAAAACCAACATTAATTTTAATTCTAAAATGAAAAAAGAATTAGAAGAGTTACCTAATAAAATTGCAAAATTAGAAGCAGAACAAAATGCTTTACAAGCAGAAATGGCTCAAGAAGGCTTTTATCAGCAAGATAAAGCTTATATTCAAACTTTGCAAGAAAAATTACAAAAAAATGAACAAGCACTTCAAAAAGCTTTTAGCCGTTGGGAAGAGCTCGAAGTTCTAAGGGACGATTCCCTCCGGTAGGATATCTATCTTACCCGTATCTAGATGATAATATCCGCCTTGAAGCCGTACTTTTCCTTCATGGATATGCTTTTTAATAACGGGGGAAGCCGCAAGCCGACTCATACTGTTTCTGATATTAGCAATAATAGCATCATCAAGGGAAGCACTTTTAAGTTTTTTCACTTTATCAATAGTGGGTTTAATGAGTTTTTTGATATCGGGAATATCAGCATCATTCCCTGTAAAAACTGCGTCTACAGCACCACAGCGCTCATGACCCAATACAACAATAATAGCAGATTTGTTCACTTCCACCGAATAATCTACACTGTCCACCTCAACTGGGCTTGCACAATTTCCAGCAGTTCTTACCACAAAAATATCGCCTACTCCCTGATCAAAGGCTAGTTCGGGAGAGACTCTAGAATCCGAACACCCTAATATAATGGCAAAGGGGGCTTGTTTCTTAGAGGTTGCTGTGCGTCTTTCTTGTGTTTTATCAGGACAAACCATTTTATTTTCAACAAAGCGTTTATTGCCAGCCATTAAACGATCTAAGGCTTCAGAAGGGGAGAGTGCATTGGGCTCCATGGGCGTGGTATCTTTTTCTATAGTATTTGCCTCATTGTTTGTAGCAGGGGTACTGGTATCGCTATTCGTATTTGTACTTTCTGCAGTAGGTTTACTAAGCATTTCAATGGGTATCGGTGTTTCTGGATTAGCGGGGGCTTTGTCAGAAAGCGGATTTGGATTAGGAGTGGTTGTTTGGCTATCTGTGGGTAAGAGGTCTGCTGTGTAGGAAATTTGGGGAGCAAGTAGCATTAAAGAGCCTAAAAGGAGATAATAGGGTTTTGATTTTAAATATAAATGCATTCGAGTAGCTCCCAAAAAAACTATGTTACTTTAATAAGTAGCTTAAGATTCTTTAGGCGTCAAATTTTCAATACTAACCTAGGTATCTGGCTGCATGATCAGTCTAGATTTAACAAATGACAATTTACTTGCCTTAATGCTTGCTTGTGATTTTTATAATTGGGATCCCATTTTTCTAAGAGGTTCCAGAATTGTTTAGAATGATTGAGATATTTTAAATGACATAATTCGTGTAATAATACATATTGTACTAGATGAGTTGGCAGAAAAAGCAATTTATAATTTAAGCTAATGGTCTTTTTTGCATTACAACTTCCCCATAAAGTATTTTGTCCCCGAACAATAAGGTTTTCAAATTTAAGGCCTATACGCTCACTTAATTCCCTAATCCAGGGCAGAAAATGGCGGTATGCAAATTTTATTAACCACTGGTTTAAAAGTCTTTTTACTTTATCTCTATTGTTTTCTAGGTTACCACTTAATAGTAGCATTTGCTTTTCTGTATCAGTGTATAAACGGATTCTTTGTTGGGTATGTTTTTCAACATAGCTTATTTTCCATTCTTGCAACAAGGCTTCAAATTTAAAAAATGCCGGGAGTGTTTTTTCTATTGATATTTCAGTATTTGCAACGGGTTTTTGTTCAGAAAAAAATAATTTTTTAAGCATTTTTTCAATCCAAGATCGTCTTTCTTCTATAATCTTGGAAATATTAAATCGTTGCCTATCATTTGGAATCACAACTTCTAATCCTGTAAGCGGTTTAACATATAAAAGAATTTGATTGGCTTTTAAACTGCGTCGCACAGTATAAGGAGGAGGCCAGTCTAGGGTATTAGGAACAATCTCAGTCATTTATCAAAACTCTGGTTCCAACAGGAACTCTATCAAATAAATCTACAATCTCTTTGTTATGCATGCGTATGCAACCATGCGAACCGGGAACACCCATTTTAGCATCATTAGGTGTGCCATGTATATAAATATAACGACTAAAGGTATCACATTCGCCAAGGCGGTTTTTGCCAAGCTCTAAACCAGATAACCATAATATGCGTGTTAAAATCCAATCTCTATCGTGAAATTGATTTCTAAATTCAGGTTGATATATTTCTCCGGTGGGTCTACGTGCAACAAACACTGTATTTTCAGGTGCATTTGCACCTATTTTGGCACGGATATAATGCATGCCACGGGGTGTTTTAAAACTGCCTTTTAATTCACCCACACCCAAAAGCCCTGTAGAGATAGGATAGGTTTTGATACATTGTGCTTCATCCCACAAATTAAGGCTCTGGTTTTGAATATCTACTTCAATATGCATTTTAGTCATGTGTTGCCTTCTTAAAAGCTTATAGAAATACCGAAGTTATATGATACATTATTTTAATCCTGTTCATTGTTTTTTGCATAGCATTGCTATAAGACATACCTCACGGAATGCGACGATACACTAGAAAGCTGGTATTCAAAATTTTGGCTCAGGTCTAATTTTTGAAGTTTTCATTAAAAGATTTTTTTGATTTGGTATAATGCTTGATAAGACCATAACCACTGATAAAACACCAGGCTATTTCTATAAGCACAGAGGCTAAATTCCACTGAAACCAAAGTGAAATTAATACCAAAATAGCACCCACCATATTTCCAAGGGAAAAACTTAGATTTTGAGCTGTACACTTTCCTGCTTGCAAAAGAAAATAATAATATAAAATCAAGAATACACCGATAATGCCCAATAAATCTGGAATAATGTAGGTCAGATCAAATAAATGTTGTCTAAAGTAAGCCATTAGCTAATATAACACAATTTCACACAAAAAAACTCAAAAAATTTTTAATCTTTTTTATTTTTTTTTGTTGCCTTTGCATTCTGTTTTGGAAAAGAGAGATCTAATTCTTTTTCAGCAAGAGCCAACATTTTTCCTACCTCACCTTTAAATAAACTTCCTCCGATATGATGATCGTGTTTTTCATCATTTTTGTAATCATGCAGATACTGTCTGAACATTGTATCCATCAATTCAACCGAATTTTTGGGATTGTCAAACAATATTAATAAATCGTCCAATTCGATTTTCCTGCTTTTAGCGTTCTCTAGTTTATTATGTGTATCTGCGAGTAGCGAAAATCTAAATTCTCTTTGTGTGGGTTTTTTAACACCTCCGTGTTTTGCATATTTTTCAATATAAGCATCATTAGAATCACTTAAAGTTTGTATGATTTTTTTGAGCTTAAGATGCTCTTTAGATATGGGTAAGGGTTGTGGTTTTGCTGTTAGAGAAATTGATGGAGTTTCAGGTATTGTTGTTAAGGTGCCAGACTCATTTTGAGGAGAGATTGGCATTGTTGTGGGAGCATTTGGGACTTCAGGTAAGGATTCTATAATTTTTTTTAGTTCTTCGCTGATGCTTGATTTTGAATGCGAATCTGTAAGCTGAGACAATACCAATTGTAAATATTGAATTTCTTCATACAGTTTTTTTAAAAATCCTTCTTTATTATGGTCTAATTTTTTGAACATTTCAGAATGATTTTTTACATACTCATGTGCCAAAGGTATTTCTGCTTGAGCTGGCTCGTTATTGATTAAATTTAGGCATATAGCATAGTAATTTTGCACCTGTAATTTTAAAAGTTGCAGATTTGGAGATGCTACTATGGCTTCTTGTGTTACTGAAATCTGTGAATCTTGTTCTATATTTGATTGTTCTTTCAGAGCTTCTGGCCGTGCATCTTGACTCTCAGGCCCCCCAGTAAATGCTTCTAAGATTTTTAAAAACCCACTCAACATATCTCTAGTTTTTTTAATCACTTCTTCTGTTGGATTGATTTGCAGTTCCAGTAATAATGTGTACAGAACTTCATCTTTCTTCATTTTGTATTCACTGTAAGGAATTCCATACTTATTCACTTTAATTTCTTGACCTGATAATTGTAATTCAATTTCTTTTTCCAAAGTTAATTTTGAACTAATTATCTCTTGTGAAAGTGTTTGGGTTGGCAATAACTGTATAACTTCAGATGCAGCTTTTCGTAATGCAACAGAATATTTTTCAGAAAAACTGTTAGGCTTATTTCTTGACTTATCTTTATCAAAAAAGTATATAAAGTGCAATTCGCTTTTAATATATTCAAGCAAGGTCGACGGCTCTACTTTTCCTTTTACCGCATATAGGTCTTGTAACCTTTTAGCATTTTCTATTTGTTTTTTTTGTGATTTTGATAAGCTTTGTTCCTCTTTAAATAATTCTGAATTATTGGTGACGTAGAGATTCCGTGCCTGACATATGTCTCCTATGATTATATTCAGAATTGTTAATGATATATCTTCAGCATTATCTAATGTTTTTGTAAAAGCTACTGCAGCTTCAGAATTTTCTTTATTTACAGATATTAAGTCTATCTCTTTTGCTCGTGTTATAAGTGCTTTTAACTCTTGTACTGGATCAACAACGGCTTCATTTTCCAGTTCATCATCTGACTCCTCCTCTTCAACATCTGATTCTGATTCTTCTTGTAATGGATTTTTTAGTTTCAATTTGAGCCTATCTAAATTTGCACGAAAGTTTTGAATGTTTGAGAAAAGCATCTTATCCAAAGTCTTTGATTGTGAAATTAAGTTTAAATAAACCCAGCTTGCTTTCTCTAATTCTTCAATTTGTTCTATAACTTTTACTTTTACTAAATCTATAGGTTCTTGGCTAGACATTTCACACCTCGCTCATTTTCTGATAGAAGATGTCGCTGTGCAACATACCCCTTCTCAAGCATCTTCTATGTGGTTAGTGCTCTACTTAAAGAAAAAGTTCAAGTATTTTAAAATCTTCAATCCGGTTTTTTAAAATCGGAGTTTTTTGGCGGTAGGCTTTCAGAATCAGGGTTTTCGCTAGAAGGCGTCAACTGAGGGGGAGGGGCGACTCTAGAGCGTAGACTGGGACCAGAACGAATACCAGATAAAAAGAGAACTGGCCGGCCTGTATTTCTTGTGGGCTCTGTGGTGGGAGTTTTTATATCTCGGCGACTGGCTCCAGCGCGGTGGGCGGGGTCATGAAAATGAAGATGAGAAGGTAAAAAACTATGCGGTCGCTTTATCTTTTTTGGTGATACTCCTATTTCTTGTGCCATATTTGCTTGCCTGGCTTTTTCCTCTTGTTCAGACTCCAATAGCGCTCGATCTATATTTGCTGCATAATTGTCTTTTGCTTCCTCTCTAAATTCGCGTATGGCTCGAAGAACTTCTTCCTCTTCGCCTGTATGAGCATTAAAAATATTTGGATCAACATTTAAGTCTACTGGCTGCTCATCTTGTTCCATCGTGCTACTAGAGGCACTAGGATCCAAGTGCAAATAAGAGCTTGTAGCAGAACTAGAGATAGAACTCAAGGACAAATCTGGTAATCTTGAAGAAGTGGCAGAACTAGAGCTAGAGCTCGAGGAGAAATCGGTGTGCAAATTAGAACTTGTAGCAGAACTAGAGGTAGAGCTTGAGGATAAATCGGCTGAGCTTGCAAATTCATTAGTTTCTGATGGTACATTTTTTTTGTTGATTAAGGGTTTTAGTGATAAAACTGCTTTTTTTACTGGCCCTTGGGTAGTTCTTACTGGCCCTGGGGTGGATGAAGGTTGTTGCGAATGAGTGCCTAAAGCTGTATGACCCACATCTACATTTTTTTTGATTTCTTGCGAGGATTGAGTAACAGAAGAAGATTTTGGTTTGTCTCTCTCATCATCGCTGTCACTCCAGGCAGTGTCAGCCCCTGAACTCCGGTTTTTGCTAAGTTCTTTTTTCTTAGCATTTATAAAATCGTCAATCTTTCTCATCTCAACTTGTAACTTAGGTAAAACATCTTCATATTCTTTACAAGCAAATGGCTTTGCTCCTTCTATACCATGAATAACTTCTAATTTTTTGATTTTATCTTGAGTTGTCTCAATTAATTCGATTAACCCTACAATAATTGATTGTACTTCAGCAATTCCTTTTACTTCCCTTCTTAACCTTTCTACAGCCTCTCCAAATAATTGACACGGAAAAAGATTGTTGCTCATGTGCTCAAATGCAAAATACACTTTATGTTGTTTTTGAGGAAGTACACGGTTAAACTTTTCATGGCATCCATCATTTGTTCCACAAGAACTGTGACATGGAGGTCGTTCAGTAAAAATATTTACAGACACAACCTGCTCGGCAAATACGTCAGAAAAACTGGTTATATCCTCCCAAAGTTCTTTATTTGCTGCTTCCACTTGTTGTTTTTTTGTTTGACTATAATATCTTTGGTATAAGTATTTATCTAAATCTATCTTTTGCCTATCTTTTAATTTTTCACGTAATGTATTAGGGAGGCTCTCCAAATTATCAAACATCCAGTTAATAGCTTTTGCCATTAAAATCGGCTCTGAGTGAATACTATTATTACTAGCAGAAGAGTGCTCAAATATTAATGGACCCTTATCTGTGTTTACTTGCATACTGATACTTGCTCGATTACCCATGAGCTCTTCGGTCCATTCAGCGTTTCTAATAGCATCTTCACGTTTTCTCCATGCTTGTTGCATTAGAGATTCAACTAATCTACCTTCTGAAGAAGCTCTCGAATAATCAACTTTTTTAGGTATTGGCATAATTCAGCTCTCCACCTTATCTTTTATATAGGTTTGAGTATAATTTTCTTTTTTAGTTCAATATTTATTTAGTTTTATAGCAGCACTTCAAAATTTAAGGGTATGTACTCTCGAATTTAAGCAGGAAATTATGAAGTTGATGGTTCTATTCATCATTGGTTTGAAGAGAGGGAGGGCATAGATGCACTCTATTGGTTTTCATACTTCAATTTTTTAACAAAACTATTCTCTTAAAATTGATGTTTGCTTTTACCATTATATATTTTTAAAAATTATCTTTGTTTGGGCATGCTACTCTGGTCACTATTATCCTTTCTTTCTGGTATATTCTGTAATTGAACGCTCTGGATCATGGGTCGGGCAATTGAATTTCCGTTTAATTCTAAATGCATTCGTTTATTAGCTAAAGCACATGCCTCTATACAATCATCATCAATTTGATTAAAACCCAGAAGCAGCCTTGTTAATTTTTGACCACTGAATAAAGCAACTGCTCCCTCATTTTTAATTTTATTTCCCGAAAGCGAGAGTGTTCTTAAATTTAGAAGTCTTGCTAGCGCCGTAGCTCCCTCATCCCCGATATTATTTTCATTTAAATTAAGTTCCTCCAAGCGAGTACACTTAGAAGCAATTTCTATCGCCCCATCATCTTTAAGCATGGTATTAGACAAATCAAATGTTATCAAATGATCAGAAGTTAAACCTTTATTTATTCTTCCGTTTAGCGGATTGTAAGACAAATTAAGGTGTTCCAAGACCTTATTGCCAAATAATTGACTTGGCAAATCCCCTGTAAGTCGATTATTAGACAAGTCTAATTTTTTTAATTTTGGATTCAAAAACAAAGCATTAGCACCTTCGTCATCAATTCCACAGCTAGATGCGGAAAGCTCTACTATCGTTTCATTATTAGAAAATGGAATAATACCCTTTCTAATGGGGTTGTCATTTAATATTAACGTTGTAAACCTACTGGTCGCAAAAGCAGCTGCTCCCATCTCACCTATGCTATTACCAATAACATTTACAGTATGCAGCTTGCTACGATCATTTTGCCCTATAGTAGATAATGCAATCGCACCTTCATCACCTATGCAGTTATCAGATAAGAAAAGAGTAGTAATATGTTCATTATTTCTCAACGCATCGGCTAACTCCACGGCGTCGCTTTCTCCACACTCCGTGCCTTCAAGATGTAAGCTTGCATCTACAAATTTATTGGAACGGATATCCTCTAACAATTTTCCGTAAACTTTCATAAAGTTAGGCATAGCTGTATCTCCCCATAAAATCTTTCAAATATTTTATTAAATTATATGCTAAAATTATTAATTTAGGCAATAAACTTGTTTTCGCATATTTCGAACACAAAATTAATAAAAAATTTTATAGCAAGAGGAATGTCACCCCATACACTAATGCTTTTACAATATCTTTAGGATCGGTTAATTTTAATGAGGGTCTGATTATTCCGGCATTTAAAGTATGCATATTCAAAACAGTGTAAAATGATACAGGTCAATACTGGAAATTGGCAGGGTAAACATTTTACCAAATAAATTATCCATTTTAATTTTGGGAGTGTGCTATGCAATTAATGAATGGTAGATTATCAAAAATCTTTACTTTTTCTAAAAACAATCGCTTCTGACACCGCCCGTTATAAGAAACTTGCAAAATGATGAGCATTGTAATAACCCATATAAAATTATTCTTGATTTTAGCACAACGCTTGTCTTTTTGCGACAGAAGCAGTATTAGCTAAAAGATATGAGGTGTATGAAAAATCACATCTTCAGCATCGAAAATATAAACATTTTTTGGCCATTGCATTTTAACTTTAGGCTTTTCTGGAATAAATAATATATAATAAACAGTCATATCTTCTGTAATAGGATAGGGTGTGCCTTTAGCTATTAATTGAGAAAGTACCTCTTGTAAAAAAGCGACAGAGGGCACTTTTTCAGTCCATTTGGCTTCGCCCACTAGTAATATTTTTTTACTAAAAGCTTTAGCAACAACATCCCATTCGGGGCCATTGCCATGCCAAAACCGTTGGGCAGGCTCAAAGATAATATTATCTAGTTTTGTACTGAGATGAGAAATAGCAGTACGACACAGCTCTTCCCAGGTTTGGTTTATAAGAGTAGGTAAAGTATCTTGTAACCATAAGAGTCGTGCTTGCTTACCCACTTGGGTCAACACACTTCTTTTTTTGGCAACAGCACCATACCAAAATCTTAAGAACGGATCTTTAATTTTATATAAAGCTCGCTTTATCACTACTTCTGGAATACCAAAAGGTATCTCTTTCTCAATGAATTGTAGTTCTCTTAAACGTTCTAAAGGACGTGCTAAAGAAGTCGCCGGTTGCCCTAAACGGCCTGCAATTTCAGATAAACGATGTACACCTAGGCCGATAACATCTAAAATAGGGCGTAAGGCAGTAGCAGGAGGAGCTTCCTCTAGTAATAAACGAGGCGGTTCATCGTGCAATATACCTTGGGGATCTAACGCTAAGGCTTCGACAGCTTCTAAAAGATTTTTTCCATAGGGAGCGGCTAATTCCCAATAACGAGGAATGCCTCCCCATACACTATATGCTTTTACGATATCTTTAGGATCTGTTAATTTTAGTGCCTCTTTTAAATAAGCCGGATCAATAGGTGCAAGTTTAATGATTTCTTTAGCACGACCATACAATGGTTCTTTAGCGTCTAATACCAAACCCTGCATTAGTCGTTGGCTAGATCCACAAATAGCGACTATCAGCTTAGCAGGAGGGGCTAAGTGATCAATAAAACGTTGTAAAATACTGGGTAATTCAGGCGAAGTGGTTACTAGGTAAGGGAATTCATCCATTACTAAAGGCCCGCGCCAACCAATAGTCATGACTTCTTTGGCTAAGCGTTCAAATAAAATGCCCCAATCTGGATATTCAATTTGTGCAAACCCTGGCAATTGTTGTTCTAAGGCCAGGCTAAAATATCTTCTTTGTACGGTAGCTGCTGACTCGTCGGCAACCCAGTACACGCTATTTTGTGATTGCAACCATTCCAACAATAATCGGGTTTTGCCGATCCTTCTTCTACCCCAAATCACTACAAAAGAAGACTCTTCCTGTTCGGAGATTCTATTTAATCGAGTCAATTCTGTAGTACGATTTAAAAATAACATATTTATTATTATGCAGATAAACATTATGCTTGTCAACATAATGTTTATCTGCATAATGTTGAAATTATACGTGTAAAAGCGCTTTTTAATAGGTAACATTTAAAAACGTATATATTTCATATTTGGTACCGATAATGGTGATTAACGCGCAAATTTATATTTATTTGCATATACATATATATACTATATAATAGTAAATATATTGAAACATGTATTTTAAGAGGGTTTGATTCATATAACTGGATTATGTATAGCATTTTGAATTAATTGTATTAATTCTGCCACAACTTGTGGCAGAGTTCATTAATAGCAGTTTCCTATAGGCCCCGAATATTTAGAAGAACATGCTAAAGTTGTGTGTACAAATGTACGGAATGTGCTATACTAATATTTAAGCTTAGGTGTGAGGGTAATATAATGCGCAGAAAAATTGCAAGTGCACGAATAGATATGAGAACTACAGCTCAAAATAAATATTTTTTAGAATTAGCTGCTTTCATTGGTGGGTATGATAGTTTATCAGATTTTATGGTGAAAGCCTCTGAAAGTAAGGCTAAAGAAGTTTTTGATGCGGTAGATGATTCAAGAGAACTATCTGCGAAGGATCGTGATTTGTTGTTACATTTTTTAGAGAATTCACCAGAACCTAATGAAAAATTGAAAGCTGCTTATCAAAAAGTACTTGCCATGTACCAAATAGATGAAAATAATCAGGCTGTCTATAATATACCTTCCTATTTGCTTAAAAACCAGGATAATGTGAAAACACAAGGGCGTACTAAATGAGAATAATCTTTGAAGTGTTGGATAAGGATAAACACAACAGGGATAATTTTGATTGTGGTGCAAAGGAATTAAATGATTTTCTCCAGAATCAGGCTAATCAGAGGCAAAAAAAACATAATGCTGTAACTCATGTAGCTATAGATATAGATGCTAAGAATGAACCAAAAATAATCTATGGGTATTATACCATTAGTAATTATTCTATTGAATTTAGTATGTTACCTCCTGTTGATGCAAAAAAAGCGCCTCAGAAAGAAAAAGTACCTTGTTTGAAACTTGGTAGACTTGCCCGTAATAAATTATATACCAATGCGGGTTTCGGAAAAATTATTTTGCAAGAAGTTTTTAAAGAAGCAATTTCATTATCTTCAAGAGTGGGTATTTATCTTATTGATGTTGACATTTTAAATGAAGAAGTTGGTGATTTTTATAGAAATTACGGTTTCAAAGAGTTTTTAGATGATAAAAAACATATGTTTATCACTATGGAAACGGTTAAAAAACTTTTTAAAGAAAATTTAAATCTATAAAATAGTTTATGATGAAGATGCGTATGATTGGGAATACTCTATTAAATATAAACAGTTATACTCTGCACACCTCTTCATACAAATATGGAATAAGGAAGGTAAAAGAATATGATGAAAACACCAAAAACTCGTCGCGAGCATGAAATTTGGCGTGCATGCGATGAATTAGTGGCAAACGGCATCCCTGGTAACAAGGTAACTGGAGACGCAATTCGAGAACATTTACTGGTGCTTGGATTTAGCAAAGGCAGTCCAAACGAAATTTATAAGTACCGAAAAAACTGGCGGGAAGGCAGGGGAATTGAGGATGAAGACTTTAGCCAGCCTGATAAAGGATCCGTTGCTTTAACCGATCCTTTAATGCGAGCAGTTGAAGCCGTACGCACTGAAATACGCGCTGAAAAACAAGTTGAAATTGATAATGTCAAGAAAGATACAAAAGAACAAATCAACATGATTCAAGAAAGCTTGCAAGAATCTGGAAGGCAATTACAAAATGCCTTAGAGAAAAACCAATTATTTGGCACAGAAAACGTAGAACTTAAATCTGGTATAAGCCTTTTGCAAATTCAACTTTCCGAAGAGAGACAAAAGGCTACAACTTTAGAACAAGCGCTCAAATCCTCAGAGGAGTCCCATAAAAAGCTAGAACAAACAATGCAGAACTTATTGCTGGAATTAAAAAACAGTCATGAAAGAACACAAGAAACTTTACAAAAACAATTACAAGATACAATAGAATATTATCAAACGGAAATTAATGAATATAAGGAACGCCTAGAAAAGCATCGTCACCAGGCAATACTTGAAATTGACAATTTAAAAACCAAGAACCATCAACTTGAACTTAAATATGCGAATATCGAAAATCAATTAACACAAATAACCCAAAAAGAAAAAGATCATGGTATAAATATTCAAGGACATAAGGCAAAAATTCATTCTTTACAAGAGGAAATTAAAACCAAGCAAAATAAAATCAAAGAAATGGAAATCACATTATCTATTTCTGAAACTGAATTAAAATATTTCAAAAATCAATTAGAAATGCAACTGGGTATGCAGAAAGAATTACAGCATAACTTACAGACCAGCAATCAAACAATTGGTCAGTTAGAGGAAAGAAATCGACAATTAAAAGCCAGTTTAGTAGAAACGAAAAATAATGCTTTAAGGTTAGATCATGCCGAATCTTGAAAACCATCATCATTTACCTATTTTAAGTCAAATCCCGGAGCAAGCCTTCATCGGATTTTTAAGTGGAGAACACGGGAATAATAGAGAATTAAAAGAAAAGTGTCAAATAAATGCAACAAATGATTATGAGGCTATTTTATGTTGGCTTAATGAATATAAGCAAACACCTACTACGCATCGAAATTATCAAAAAGAGGCTGAACGGCTTTTGTTATGGTGTATTCATAATCTTAAAAAACCATTATCGAGTTTAAACAGAGCAGATTTTACACTTTACTTTGAATTTTTGAGCAATCCAAAGCCAAAATCAATATGGTGTGCGCCCAGTTATGGGAAAAACGGAAAAAGAGGCACTCCAGAATGGAGACCCTTTATTGGTCCATTAAGTGAATCTGCTAAAAATACGGCCATTCGAATTATAAACTCATTATTCGATTATCTGGTTGCAGCTCGTTATTTGGCCTTTAATCCAATCAGTCTTATAAAGCAACGTACAAAACGCAAAGGTTTAAATAGCGATGAAGAAACATTGAAATTGCAAGAACGTATTTTAGAATTAGACGAATGGGAGGCGATGCTTAAGACCTTAAACGATTGGCCTGCGCATACAAGGCATGAAAAAGATGAATTGGCTCGTTTAAGATTTTTGGTAGCCATACTTTTCTTTTTGGGCTTGAGGGTGAATGAGTTGGCAACCCATACTTGGCGTGCTTTCCGAAAAAATGCGGAGGCTTGGTGGTTTTATGTGAAAGGGAAGGGCGGTAAAGAAGGCAAAATCCCTGTGAATCCTGTATTATTAGCTGAAATTGAGCAATTCCGTACACACTTGGCACTTGCTCCACTCCCAGTGCCTCCTGAGTTGGATACCCCTATTATTCCCTCATGGCGTTCTAATAAAGGACTTAAAGTCAGAGCTATGGGAAAATTACTTAAGTCATTAGCTTTAGAGACGGCTAAAAAATTTCCAGAGAATAAGGAAAAGCAAGAAAAATTATTCAACTTTTCCCCGCATTGGTTGAGGCATTTATCAGCTTCAATGCAAGATAGAGCAGGCATTGCTTTTAAGCACATTTAAGGGAACTTACGCCATAGTTCAGAGTCTACTACTCGTCGTTATGTTCATGCATACGATGAAGAGCGACATAAGGATATGGAAAAATTTCAATGGAATATTATATCGTAATTAATATATAGTGAGCATTAATGATGTCAAATTTTAATGTTATTTTAGACCAAATTGAGCAATGGTCACTGTTTGAAACGTATCGACTTAATTCTGCTATTGACAAGCTATTAGAGGTTGTGTTGCAAAAAAATTATCTGGCACTCAGAAACTGTAAACGCATTTTTCCTAGACGAAGTTAAGCAACGAGCGCACCCCCTGTTTCAGGAAAGTTGTCGCCTCTAACTTAGTGGGGCGATAACGGAGTCCTACTATGCGTAAATGCAGACAATATTCGAAAGAGTTCAAAGAAAAATTATTAGCTAAAGTATTTTCCCCTAATGCCCTAAGTACTGTAGAATTAGCTCAAAAAGCTGGTATTCCCTATCCTACTTTAGTAACGTGGATCACAATGAGTAAGAAAACACCTAATCAATCTAATAATACTATTCGGCATTCCAAAAATAAATCGGCTGAAACAAAGCTTCTAGCTGTTTCTGATACTTTAAGGATGACAGCAGAAGAAAAAAGGGTTGTGTTGCAAGAATCCTGCGCTTGTGATACTATGCACGTATATTGGTTGTGTTGCAAAAAAATTATCTGGCACTCACAAATTGTAAACGTATTTTTACTAGACGAGGTTAAGCAGCGAGCGCATAAAACTGCTCAAAGATTGAAGAGTTTGCCGCATCAATATGTTGACCTTTTTTAAGCATGCGCCACAGTTCGATGCCTGCTAATGTAGATTCCGCAGAATGAAATGCTTTAAAACCCATCATCGGATTTGTGATTCTTTTAATGCCTCTGTGATCTTGTTCAACAATATTGTTTAAATATTTTATTTGCCGTATTTTTATTTCCATAATAGAAAATCCAAGTAATAATATGAGTGCGAGCGTAGCGTTGATTGATTTTAATCCAGCATAATTTGAACCGCTTTTATCAATTGTTACTTTTTCTGGCAAATCATTTAAACCGATTGCTTTTATAAAAAAGGCTTCTGCAGCAGGTTTATCACGCTTTTCTGATAGCATAAATTCAACTGTATCGCCATTCTTATCAACCGCACGATATAAATAATGCCAGACACCTTTTATTTTAATGTACGTCTCATCCATGCGCCAACTTTTTCCAACATTACTCTTAAATTTTTTTCTAAATGCAGTTTCTAATAAGGGTGCGTAATAAATTACCCAGCGATTGATGGTTGTGTGATCAACATGAATTCCCCGTTCCAACATCATCTCTTCAATATTACGGTAACTTAAAGAATAGGATAAATACCAACGAACCATTAATAAGATAAGATCCGCTGGAAAATGCCTCCACTTAAAACTGATTCCATTGCTCATTTTGCTTGACCAATCACCATAAATATACGTGCATAGTATCACAAGCGCAGGATTCTTGCAACACAACCCTTTTTTTTAGTAAAAAACTGATTTTTTAAGATTTTCTAGGGAAAAACAATAAAATCTGACATTAGAATATTAAAAATTTTATAAAAAACCCATGAGAAGTTATAAATTTAATAGAGAGGTATAAAAATTAAAATTTATCTATTTTTAATGCGATTGCCCAAAAAGTACTTAAATGCAATTGCTTTGCAGTTAAACCAAAGACCAAGGAAAGTGTTGCAATTTTTTTCACCACTTGATAAAATTATTGAAGTGTTGCAATGACCCATTGAATCCGCCGGAGTCAGTATGCATCTTGCGAGTACCAATCCATTTTGTCAAGCTATTCAATTACATCCAGCATGAGCCGACGGGGTAATTGTTGGGATAATGCTGTAGTAGAAAGCTTTTTCCACACTTTAAAGACAGAGCTTATTTATCACCATATTTACAAAACAAGAGAGGAGGCAGAGCAAAGCATTTTGAATATATTGTGGCGTTTTACAACAGAAAGAGGCGACATTATACATTAGGCTACCAATCGCCTGAAATGTATGAGATGATGGCTTTAGCTGCATAGAGAAAGAAGTCCGGAATTTCGGGAACAGATCAACTTAAGTTATCTAAAAGGAAAAAATTATGCTCAAGTTTAATTGTTCAAGTCATGAGGTCAAACATGCTGACGAAGAAATCAATATAGCTTTGCAAAACTTGAGCAGCATTTCTGAAGCTAATAATTATCCAAGTTCCGGAAACACAGAAATTAAGCCATGTGCAAAACATGATGTCATCAAAATAACTAATAAAGATATATCTATACTTGATCAAACAGTTTTAGATGCTAAAGAAGCACAATTGCTAGCACAACTTAAAGTGAGTTATTCAACACTGGAATATGCTGCTATTTCAAGTCTATTTGGAGTACCTTTGAAACTGGAAGAAAAATATATTAATTTACAGATAGTATCTAAAGACCTTAAAATTAATAAAATAGATGATATTGAGGGATTAAAAGATTTGGCAGAGGTCAAAATATACGAAGAGGCTCGTGCTGCCATTACGGAAGATTTATTTGGAGATAAGCATACGATTAAAGCTGAAAATTTATTTGAACCGATTCAAAAATTGTTTAATAATCAAGCATTGAAACTTACTAAAAATTTAGATGAAACGCCTCGTTTGGTATTATTACAAGGTAAAGCGGGTATTGGTAAAACAACTTTTGTACGGTATGTGGCTCATCAATGGAGTAAGGGGCAGCTATATGCCCATTATATTTGGGTATTTACCTTAACATTATCTAAACTTCGTCTTTTGCCGAATATAAAAGAAGCTAGTCTATCAGAATGGATAAGAGTAAGTCAATTTAACGATTGTGATCAAAATGAATTTAATGAGATTTGGAAACAGAAAATTGAACCAGCGATTGAACAAAATCAAGTACTTTTAATTTTAGATGGCTATGATAAAAAACCAGAGATTCATCCCTTTCAATCTATTCTAAAAAATTTATTAGCATGTGGTGATAGGTATTCTAACCTCTCTCTATTAGTAACAACTTCATCCTCTTGTACTCTGGATATTAATAAAAAGCGGCGTAATGTCGAAATAATCGGATTTACAGATGAGAACATTTATCAGTACATCCAATCATATTTTTTACAAACCCCTAATGAAGCATTACTTAGTAGTTTCATCAGTTCATTAAAAAAACATCCTCTTATTTGGGCTAATGTACATATTCCACTTAATCTGAATTTATTGTGTAGAATTATGGAAGACTCCATCCAAAAAGATCAAGCTAAAGACTTCATCCAAGAATTTTCATCATTATCTTCAATGACTTGTTTATATCAATTAATGGAAAAAAATTTATATAAGCTATCTTACATTAATCACAATACAGAATCACTGGATATAAGCAAATTGCAGATAATGAAGCAAAACAGCTTTACACAGCTCTATGCAAATGAGCAACTTGTTCTATCAGCGATAGCATTTCACAGTTTTAAAGCAGGACTTACCATCATTCCTTGGCAAATGGTAGAGAATGTCCTAGATAAAGAGATTTTGCGAAATAATAAACAGCAAAAAGCAGAATCTTGCAGTGCATTTTTTAAAAAAATTTGTGAATCAGGCTTGATTAAGTCTACAATGGATATGAAGAATTTTTCAGAAAATCAACAGTGTTATAAATTCCTTCATTTTGCTTTTCAAGAATATTATACTGCAATTTATATATCAGAAAAACTTGCCAGTAAAGATTTAACAACTCGAACTTACATTCAAAAAACAATAATGAAAGAAAAATATAATCCCCATTGGCAAAAT
This sequence comes from uncultured Francisellaceae bacterium, assembly GCA_945956915.1. Taxonomy (GTDB): domain Bacteria; phylum Pseudomonadota; class Gammaproteobacteria; order UBA6186; family Azoamicaceae; genus CAMFJH01. Next base: position 24,556 of record CAMFJH010000018.1, read on the forward strand.
GTGTGGTGGTTCACTGCAGGATTGCTTAGGGAAAATGCAACTGTTTATAGAGATTACCTGCAACAATTAGAGGGCCACACCAAGGGGCAAGTGTTAACACAAGATATGTTAGAACATTATCAACTAGCATTATTAGTACGTTGTGTTGATGAAGGATTACAGTTAAATAATCAAAAGATAATTGAGTCAATTATAAAAAATTTGCAATTCGCTTTTTTAAAGTTATATCAAACAATAAAATATTTCACAAACAGCAATATAAAGGATATGGAAAATTTAAGGTTAATTAAATCCCCTTTTTTTTCAGCTTGTAGAATCAGCACAAACCTTTGTATGAACGAGAGGCAAGATTTATATACCTTATTTCCAAATCCTAGTGAAAGTGAAGACAAAAAATTTTTATTATCATGGATAGAGATTAGCAGGATCTTAACACCAAAAGCTTTGTCTACGTTAGGGGTGTTTTTGGGAGATGTGACAGTATGCTGCAATTCAGCAAAGGTAGTGGGCTATCTAGGTGTTTCCACAAAGCTAAAAATAGTGAATACATCTGCATTCATAACATTATTGACAAATAGAAGTGAATGGGTGCGTGGTAATACTGTAAAAGTTATAGGAGAACTCGGTGCAGCTGTAACGCCTGAGCTATTGAGTGCAGTGGTAAAATTGTTGATAGATAACGACAAATGGGTACGTCGTTTTGCCGCAGAATCTTTGCGTAAAATAAATTCAATTGTCAAGATTCCCGAAGCATTGAACGAACTGGTAGATGCGCTCATGGACGAAAATGCCGTAGTGCCAGCCTATGTTGCAGAGTCGATAGGTAATCTAGGTTCAGCTGCGACACCAAGATTGTTAAACACTCTTTTGAGTTTGCTTGTGCATGATGACTGGTATACACGCAAGCTTGCTGTAGAAGCGGCCGGGAATTTAGGCGCAACCGCGACACTGGAGTTACTGGATTCATTGACAAATTTTTTAGAAGAAGATGGGAAAATGCAGGATACTCTTGTAAAAGTCATAGGTAAATTGGGTGCGGCTGTGACACAGAAACTGTTGGATGTATTCGCAGTTTTACTAACATCTAAAGATGGTTATATATATCGTTCTGCAGGAAAGGTACTTGGAAAGTTAGTTGCTACTGCGAAACCAGAATTACTAGAATCAATCCAATTATTGGCTTATGAAAATAATTATGCAGTGTGTTCTGTCACAAAAGCTTTATGTAAATTAGGCAGCGCTGTACCTCCAAAATTACTGGATGCAATTTTTGTCTTGTTAATGGATAACGATAGCCATGTGCGTAGCTCTGCTGTAAAGACAGTAGGAAGGCTGGGTGGTAATATAACTCAAAAATTATTGGATCTGCTTCTTGTATTGTTAACAGACAAGGATAGTCATGTACGTATTTCTACTGTAAAGGCAGCAGCAAGGCTAAGTATTATAAAACCAGAGTTGTTAGATCCGCTTCTTGTGTTGTTGACAGATAAAGATAAAAATGTAAGCTTTTCTGCAATAAAAGTAGTAAAAAATCTGGATGCTAAGAGACCAGAGCTATCAGACGCGCTTCTTGTATTATTGGCAGATAAAGACAGCAATGTGCGTAATTCTTCTGCAGAGTTAGTAATTGGGCTAAAAACTATTAAATCAGAACTGCTAGATGTTCTCTTTGTATTATTAACTGATAAAGATACTACAGTGCGTAGTTCTGCTGCAAAAGCGGTAGGTACTCTAGGTACGGCTGCGACGCCAAAGCTATTGGATATGTTGATGGAGTTGCTGGCGGATAGAAAGGGCAATGTGCGTAGTTCTGCTGTAGATGCGATAGCAAGTCTGGGTATTACAAAACTAGAGCAATTAGATGCGCTTATTGTGATGCTGACAGATAACGATAGGAATGTACGCATTTCCGCTGCAGGCGCAGTAGCTAGTCTCGGTAACGCAGCGACACCAAAGCTATTGGATGCACTAGTGAAATTGTTGTTAGATAAGGACTGGGAAGTAAGTATTTCTATTGCAAAAATATTGAATAAGTTACGTAGTTCTGCTTTCAATGTTACATCTGAGTTTTTGAATGAGCTTTTGCATGTCTATTCTATTCCCGATAACAATAATGCATTGCATGTTTTTGGAATGCGTATAGATTCGATGCTTATGTATATGTTACCGTTTTGGTCAGAAAATGCTAATCATTCGAATTTATTTGCTTTTGTATGCTACACCTTAGGAGCTGCGTATCTTAGTGGGCACATAAGCTTTCAGATTTATTTTGATAAGGAGGTAAAACCCACGAGTTATTACATGCAAGGATTTATAGGAAAATTACCTTATCACTTTTTAATTACCCAATCACAAGGACAAAGTTTACAGATCTTATTACCTTTGATTACAGAGCAGCTATCAAAAACAGGTAGGTTAGATATTCTAATGTTAAAAAGGCAATTGCCAAAATGGAAAGAAATTGCTCAAAGTTTATGTCTAAATAATCAAGAAGGTTCAGTACGAGAAAATAGAACTCTTACAATACACTTGCCTATCGATCTTGAGAGTACATCTGAGCAAAAAAATTCTCTCCCATTTACACCATATCGACAGGGCTCCCATCCTCCCCTGCAGATCAATACGAATCAAAATGATTTAAAAACAAATAAGATATGCCATATAATTTAAATAACTCAATATAACCTAAGGAGCTTTAAAAAATAAATATACGATTTTTGAGTGTTGAATATCAAACAAACTCAAAGTCTAAGGGATATGGATATAAGCAACTTTAAGCTGATAATTTCTAGCAATAATGGATGCAAGCAGCAAATTAGTAGTACAATGTGTAAAAACGTATTTCAATATTTATTTTTTAATAGGAGCTTAGTGGATGCCTCCAAACCGCATGGATAATTCAAGAGAAAGTTTGAGTAATATCGATAGGAGTTCTATACGTGCAACTGTTCTTAAAAAAATGTCAAAAACAACTGTTCCGCTAATTGTCATTGGTTTAATTAGTACAGCAGAAGATTTTTTTGAAATGTCTTTTATTTCGAAGCTAGGCAAAGAAGCTTTGGCGATTAATGCACTGTATAACACATCTTTTAGTTTTTTATTGACTGATAATGGTCTTTTGAATCCTCTCTCTTATTTGATAGCTGAAGCTCACGGTAAAAGACAAAATCTATATGTAGGCCATCTTGTTCAGCAAGGATGGATATTAAGCACTGCTTTAAGTCTTCCCACCATAGCGGGTTTATGGGCTGTTGAACCTCTATTAAACCTGCTTGGACAGTCAGCAACTATTACATATACTATTGGACAATATGCTAGAATAACAAGCTTGGGGTGCCTCCCCCTATATTGGACAATAGTAGATACAACCTTTTTACAATCTATCTCTAAATCATACCTTGTAATACCTTTTATTTTGCTATCTTCTGGCATCGGTGTATTTGGATCTTATACTTTAATTTTAGGCAACTTTGGATTTCCTGTGCTAGGTATTTTAGGTCCACCTTGGACAATGGTAATTCAAAATTGGATAACTAATATCGTTTTGAAAATTTTTCTTGTTTTATATCCAGGTTTTAAACCCTATGGATTATTTAAATGTTTTTGTATCAATGCTAAAATCTTAAAAAAGGTATTTAATGTAGGAATGCCTTTGTTTATTGGAGCTTTAGGAGAGCAGCTAAAATACTTTGTTCTAGGTAATATGAAAGGTTGGCTAGGAACTCGACAATTAGCGCTTAATCAAGCTTCGAATATTTTTTTACAATTTTTAATGCCTCCTATAATAGGAATAAGACAAGGTACTCAAATATGTATTGCTCAATTTAGAGGTAAGCAAGATTATATTAGCATGAGGAAAGTTGGTTTGTTTGGTGTATTAATTGAAGCAAGCTTGAATATAGCACTGCTAACTGCTTATACACTCTTTCCAATTGAATTAGCAAAATATTTCCTCCCTGATGATAACTTAGATGATTTGGAAAGCTTTATAAGAATTGTCTTTGTAACAAAAGCAATAAATAATCTTTTGCAATCACTGCAAGGTTCTTTGTCAGAAAATATTAAAAGTCTATTAAAAACTCGCTTTCCCACTATTATCCAATTAATATCTTCTCTAGCTATAGTATTACCACTTTCATATCTAATGGCTTTTATATTTGAGATGGATCTTATTGGTATGAATGTAGCCTCTTGTATTGGTGCAATTTTCGCTATTCCTTTTATGGCAAAAAAATGGCATTACACCAGTCATGATGTTGTTAATATAGATGCAGATTTACAAAATGCACCCCTTATTAATGTTTCTAACATAGATGCTGTTGAACAAAATGAGCCTCTTCTTGGTTTACTACCCAATCAATCTGGCAATATATATACTCATAATTCTATGTTAAGAAGAAAATCAGAACCTGATATGCGACACAGAGTTCCGTCTCATTCTGTTGATTATTATCCATTGTATGCTGCATTCTCAGATCATGAAAGTAGAGTAAATTCATCCCGATTACAAAGGAGTAAATCTGAAAATAACATAAAAAAAATGTTTTTACCCACTGTTTCGAGCTCCTCCGAAAGAACACAAACAGACCTGTTTTTTATGTCTCAATCTTTTAATCGCAATAAAATAGTATTGACAAATACAGAAAATTTATTAGCTAAAGATGGATGTTCAAAACCTAGTAATGAATAAAATTTTCACAGAGATTTAACTTTTAATTATTACCAAACCAAATATCATTAAGCTCTCCAAATGTTTGATAATATAACATAACAAAATTTTCTGCATCTTTTTGTAATTTCCCTATATTTTCAGTGTTATTTTCTTCTTCATCTGCGGGAGTATGATGCATATATTGGCCAAAATATTTTTCACAAAAAGTATGGTATTCTTTTGTAAAGAGCAAGAATTGATGCCATATAGCATCTACTTTTCTATTGATCATTGCCACATGAGTATTATAAAGGTAATTAATGGCAAGGTATTTTTTTAACTCTACAAAATATTGGCGATACTCATCTGGACTTAAAAAAAATTCTTGTAATATAATTTTTTTTTCTAAAAAATCTGCTTGATATTCATGTAAATTTAAAGCCTCGAATTTTTTATACATAAGTGCTGAAAAGGGTGGCAAGTTTACTGTTAGTTCAAAAATTGGCATATTATTCCTAATTAACTTTATGTAGCTGAATTTTTTAATTCCCTGTATGAAAATTGCGGTTCATCAGGCGGAGAGGGTTGCAGGTGTACTGTCAAGTTATCATCATTTTTTAGAATACTATTTTTTAAATCGTAATTAAAAAAAACTTCTTTTTTAATACCTTTATATTCTTCGAATTCAGATTCTACTAAAATAGGTTGTTCATTTTTTGACTCCGATCGATGCCTTGCTTCTATAACACATTTGGTCTGAGAAAATTTATGAATTAAATTAGACATTTTTTCCATATTTGGTGTATCCAAATTTGCATCCCATTCATCTAGTAAAATAAATTTCTCATTGGTAAATTTATTGTCTATTTCTTCTAAAGCTACCAATAACTTTCCTCCCGTAGATGTTTTATCTATTGCTGATGAATTAAAAGCAAGGTCTACACCTACGGGAAGAAAAAATGAGTTTAATTTTTTATTTAATAAATAGTCATGTAACATGTATAATAAAATGGATTTTCCAGATTTATTTTCTCCCCTTATTGTTAACCGACCTGTCCCTAAAGCTTCAATGCGAGATAAAAAATCTTCTGGAGATGTAAGTGTTATATCTTGATTAGTATTTGCTTGACTTAAACTAAAAGACAATTTATCCCACTTTAATTTGTAAGCTACCTGTAGTTTATTTTTAAAAGGATCTTCAAGGGTATCTACTAAAATATTTTTTCTTGCTATAGCACCACTCATTTCTGTTAAAGTACTTGATAAATCTTTAAAATATTGAATGGTTTGCAGTTGTCGAGGAATTATTGCAAATAATAAGGCTATCTGATCGAGATTTTTAGCTTCCTTATAAAAATAAAATAAAACGCCAGTTGTTATTAATATGGGTATAATTGCGATAATTGTACTAAATGAACCTATAAATTTTGTCCAAGTAGAGTAGCTAACAGAAAGCTTTTGTGTTGCAGCAAATATTGATTGATATTTTTTATACCAAACATTAAAGTTGATTTTATTTCCAATTACAATATTGTCCCAACCAGATTTAAGCGTATTTGTTAATTCAATTTCTTTATTCATTGAATCTGTAGATAATGTTTTTATTTTGCCTGTAGTACAGCATAAGGTAGATGCAAAGGCTGAAGCACTTGTTACATATGCTGCAGCAAACCAAACATCAACTATGCAAGCCATTATTACAGCATCTAAAATAAAAGAAGCTACTCCCAAAGTGGTACCATAAATAATTTCTTGCATATTTTTCAAGATTCCACGAGCATCTTTCAGGAGCCAAGGTTCATGTGTTGCTCTAAATGATTTATCCAGAAACAGTTCAGGTGAATTTTTATAGGATTGAACAAATTTTTTCATATATGCATCTGTGGAAGCAAATTCAGCTTTTTTTCTGTAATATGCTGCAAGGGCACCTGGAATGATTGGAAGTAGTAAAGATCCAGCGAGCAACCCGCCACTTCTAATTAAAGTTGCTGGCGTCGTATCTTGAACTATTTCGGACAACCAAATGATAGAACTTACACTGATTGACAGGTTAAGTAACAACCAACTAATTGAATATATAAAATATTTATTACAGATCATCAGTAGTTAAAACACTTGAAAGAAAGAAATGATTATAAGTGCCTTATTAAAAAAATGCAAAATTTTTGTTTAATGATAATGTCAAACAAGACATTATAAACTGGTCAATCTCACCAGGGTTCAATAGCACAAATGACCTATTCTTAATAAAAAATAATAATTTGACTATGGTTTGTCTTTATTGACAATATGAGATATTGAGATAAAATGTAAATGCTTCAGTAAAATTAGGATGTAGTAATGTATTTAACCAAAGAAAGGAGCCCGCAAACATGAAAGAAAACAAGCAATCCAGAGCTATTGAAAATAATGTTTTAAGTGCTTTACAGGAAATAGATTCAAATGCAGTATCTAATTTCTTGGGTAGTCACTGTAGCAAAGACCAAAATTCTGATGCGTCATGGTCGAAAGTATTATGGGGCGCATGTGGGGTGTAATTTAAAACCCTAATTTAAAGGGGATAGGCTATTCGTTTTGCTTATCCCCGATTAATAAAGGTAACACCAAAAGACAAAGTTCTGATGCGTGATAGTACAAATACTAAAGCAGACAGACATGGTAATATCATTTGAAGGTTATGAAACCTGATTGATACGGAGATTATTGTGAAATCAGGAAAAACTGAGCTAATAGTTTTGCAACCTACTTCTTTTTGCAACTTAAATTGCAAATATTGCTATGTTCCAGATAGAAATGTCAAAGCAAAGATGAATGAAACTATTCTAGAGGAATCCATAAAAAAACTCTTATCAAGTGATTTATTAGCAAAAGAAGTTATGTTTTTATGGCATGCTGGCGAGCCACTCTCTGTGGGAATTGATTTCTATGAACATGTAATGACGCTTATAAATCGTTATAATGTGAATGGAAAAATAGTAATAAATGGTATTCAGACTAATGCTACGCTTATTAATGACAGGTGGTGTGATTTTTTTAAAGAACATTCTTTTAAAATTGGCGTAAGTTTGGATGGGCCAAAATTTTTGCATGATGCAAATCGAGTTGGATGGAATAATAAAGGCTCTTTTGATGCTGTCATAAAGGGGATTGATTTTTTAAGAAAACATGAAATAGATCTTGCTGCAATTTCTGTTATTACAAAACAAAGTTTGGATTATCCGGAAGATTTACTTAATTTTTTTCTTGATTTAGGATTTACACGTCTTTCACTTATTGTCGAGACAATAATTGGTGAAAATACTAATACGAGCTTTGATGACACTCAGGGAGAATTTATTGAGTACCAAAAAAAATATGAAAAATTTATTAAAACTTTATTCAGATCCTGGTCACCTATAAGAAATAAGATTTTTATTAGAGAATTAATAGAAATGAGCACGAATATTCAAAAAGCTGCAGCAAATTTGGATTTTTTCCCAACTCCACAAGAAGTTAAAGAATTGAACGTTTTGACTATTCAGAATAATGGAAATATTTCTACCTATTGTCCTGAGCTTGCAGGTGGAATTAATGGAGATAGGGACAAATTTGTTATTGGAAATATTTTAAAAATTTCGAAACTTGAAGATATTTTAGATAATGAAAATTTCATTAAAATCAGAACATCTATACGAACTGGTACAGAAAACTGTAAAAAACAATGTGACTTTTTTAGATTATGTGGTGGCAGGGCTCCTTCACATAAGATATACGAAACAGGATCATTTGAATCTACAGAAACACACTATTGTAGATTACAGATGCAAACACTCGCAAAAACGCTATTGGAAGAGTTAAAATCCCCTGCTTTACTTGAAACTGCATAAGTTGAAGATATGAATGGTGTTTTTAGAAAAATATTTTCAGAGGTTGTCCTATGATTAACCATTATGACAGAGTTGAAAATTATTTTTTTTTATCGGAAAAAATTAAAACAATAGCTAAAACAATTCTGCATGAATTCCCAAATATTGATTTTGATATTTTTTATAAAAAAGTTATTTTTGATTTAAATATTAAAGTTAGCAATCAGAATTCTCAAAATAAAGTAGAAAATATTAAAAAAACAATAAATGACAAGCTTATTACGATTTTTAGTGAAACGATTTCTGAGGGGAAAAATTGTAAAGACTGTAATTTATTAAAAATTTTAATGCATAAAACGTCTTTATCAGCTAGTAAAAAAAAATATGCGATAACAAATGAGTTAGAAAAACTAAATATATTTATTGTTGGCGCTGGTATTTCAGGATTGTTATTGGCGAAAAGTTTAGAATATCTTAATTGTCATATTACAATTTATGAAGAGCGAAGTAAAGCAGATTCTTTATCTAGATTTTATACAATAGCAATTAAAGATAGTCTTGTTTTAAAAGAAATAATTGGTCAGGATGGTTTTGATTATATATTGAAGCACGGTGGATTATTTGAAAAAGAAACAGGAATTTTACGAGCGCCTATCAGTGTAATTCAACAAGGAATTTATTCAGTTTTAAATGCCAAAATATCATTTAAGTATCAATCTCCAATTTATAATATTAGTGAAAAAATTGATGAAAATTGTTCTGATAAAATATATATACTTGCTAGTGGTTCTAAAACAATTAAAAAATTAAAACTAGAAACTTACTTTAAATTAATCGAATTAAACAAATACAAAACTTCAGTAAATGAAATGATGTTTGCAAACGAGACAAATGAAAAGCAAGTTTATTGGAGACGTTTTATTCCAGGAAAACAATGGATGGTCATGAGCAAAAATGTTGAGATGAGAAAAACTTTATATAAAAATTTGCTGAATTGCGTAGGTTTTTCGACAAAAATTGATGATGCTACAAAGGCATTGTTAATAAAACTGCAAAGCTTAAAAGAAAATGCGGTTGTCTCACTTACTAAAGTAAAATGCTCAACTAAAATTCAGCAAATTATGCAGTCAATACCCTTTTATCAAAGAAATTATGATGTTATTCCAAGTATCGCCACTAACCAAATAAACTTTATGTCTCCAAAAAAAATCCCTGTTATTTTATTAGGTGATGCAACTGGTAATGTGCATCCTATCACTATTTCTGGATCAATAAAATATTTAAAAATTATTCCTGCTTTATCTGAATTTATATTTTTCTATAGAATAATAATAAGCTGTGAAACTTTATTTCAGACAAAAATTTTTTTTGAATTATTAAAAGATTATGGAAAATTATTTGACTCGATTGCACAACCGGTTGTCGAAGAAGTATTTATTAAAACAATATCTTTTTGCCTTTATTCAGAATTGGAAAGATCATGATTCCATATTCATTGAGAAAAAATATAGATACGTATCATTATGAATTTAATGTTAAAGAAAGGTTAAGAATTTGGCGTCCATGCTCTAGTACTACAGTACCTTGCATTTTATGGAATCACGGCAGTAAAGGTGATAGCCATTTATTTAGTAATATGGATGATGCTACTCCACCCTCATTTGTTCTTGCATATTTAAAAATGGGGATAGGAGTTTTTATGTTTTCTAGACTTGGCTATAATGGAGTAGAAGGATTATCTTTGGATGAAAAATTAAAACCCTTTGAAAATAATATAGAACGCTGTGATATTTCTCTTGTAAAGATATTAGAAAAAGAATGTGAACAAATTTTGACCCAAAGAGCACTGATTTATAATTGCACATGGGTAGCACAAAAAAACGTGATCTGTGCTGGTTATTCTTTAGGTGGAATTCTTGCATTATTAGCAGTAAATAAAACAAATTCTTTTTGTGCAGGGATTTCTTTTTCTCCAGGTGCTATGATGTGGGAAAAATTTAGTAAAGTACGGGAGTTGATTATAAATACAGTAATGCGAATACAAACTCCTCTCATGATAATACAAGCAAAAAATGATTATAACATTGCTCCAGCTGTTGAATTAAATAAAATCTTTAAAAAAAATAAGAGAATCTCTAAAGTTTTAATATACCCAAAACATGGGATTAATGCAGCACAAGCACATAATTTTTTTAACAGTGGTGCAAAAATTTGGTGTAATGATGTGGCAGTGTTTCTTAAAAGTATTTCGATTGTTAAAGAATAGCTAATGATTACAAGTTTATCTTTTGAAATTTTAACCTGCAACATAAAATCAAATGTTTTAAAAGAGTTATCCTTAAATACATGTAGCGAATTATATGAGTTAGCAAGCGATTTAAAAAAGGGCGTGTTAGGTCATTGGCTTTGGAAAAAAAACTGCCAGCTATTAGCACTTTCTGCATGTCAAAAAAAACTAATTTCTGCACAAGAGTTTTGTTCCTTAGCTGCTTTAGTTCAATTGATCCAAGACCATAAAGATCTAAATTTATGTTATGGAAAACTTTCAAGTTTGAAAGCACATAGCTTAAGAGATGACTTGCCTGGTTATGACCTCGCAATTGAATTAATTAGAAATAGTTTGAAAATGAAAGAAGATATGCATATAATAAATGAAAAAAAATTTAAAAATATTTTAAAGAAAATTAGCATTCTTTCAAATTTTGAAAAGACTTTTTTCACATTGGAATTAAATAATGAAGAAAAATGGCCTGAAATGCTAAAAGCGCTTGCAGAAAACAATAAAGTTTTCCACCTGATTGAGACACATAATAAAAAAAAAATCATATTGCCCTCCTTTAGCATCAGAAGAATTTTTTTGGAAAAAATCTTTGGAAAGAAAAACTTCTGTGTTCCTATTCCTGTTTTGGGACATGTTGATATAAAGAAATTTTTAAGGTTTTCAAAAAATGGAGGAAGAGTTGTTAGTTATAATTTTCCTAATTTAGAGTTGCCAATATATGCTGATATGATTTTTTCAGGAAGATATTTTTATAGCGAACATGATTGGTCACATATGGAAGAAGGATCTATAGTCGAAAAATCACTTAGAAAATTTTTTGTTGAATTAAATACATTATATTTGAATCCTTACTTTAATCTAAAAAATGATGGTACTTCTGAATATAGGATTTTTACATTTGCAGATATGGAGTTTCAAATTTATAATGCTATTTATAAAAACATCCTCAAGTTATTTCCGCATAATATTAAAATTTTTGAGATATGTAAAAATATTTATGTAAAATCTGCAATCGTTTTGATGGTGTTTTTTGAAGTTTTAGGATTACCAATGGGCTACCTTTTCACGACTCTTGAGATAAAATATTTGGAAAAAATGCTGTTTGGAGTTAATTCAAGCACCTTTGGAGAGATTAAGGTTGTGCCTAAAAATATTCTTAATAGTTTTCAGGAAAAATGGAATGCAGACGTAGATACTTTCTCTAAAAAATTAATTATGCACTTTGTAATGAACGCAGATAAATTAATAAAAAAATATGGTTTTAACCCCGAATACTTGGATTGGGAGATAGAATTAGAAGAAACAAAAAAAGTAATAAACATTTGCATGGAAACAGTTTCTGGCTTTAAAAAACATTCTTTTGAAGAGATTAAAGAAATTTTTTGCAAATTTAAGCAATATTTTTTAGCATGTAAGGAGAGTTTAGAAAAGATAAAAAAAGATTTTTTAGAAAAAAATCCTTTAAATGATATCAAAGATGAGAGAATTAAACAAATTAGTACAACCTGGGAAGATCCTATGCCTAATTTTTCTTTTAAAATTCACGATATTGCACATTTAGAATTTCATATTGGTAAGGGAATAAAAATAAAAAAAATATTAAAAGCTTAGTTCCTAAGAATCTACAAAAAAACAGGTTGATAAATTAAAAAAATCGATACTGCTTATTTTCAAAAGCATATGCTCCTTCAGGCGTGATTGAAGGTACTAATAATATCTGCTCATCTTTAAAATTTGACCGCTCTTCTTCGGTTAATGGTTTTTGGCTGCCAATCGATGCTAAAGTTTTATTGCGGCGATTAAACGAGTTATACATGAAACATACATCGTCTTTTTTTCCTTCTGAAGGAATTGCATTATTGTTGTATAGTGATTCTCTTTCAGTATTAACTTCTAACTTGTTTTCTTGTGGTGTGGTTAAACTTATAGGTTCATGGAATAACGAGCTTCTAAGGCGTTCATTTTCTGCAGCAGTATCTATATCTTGAACATCATGACTAATGCTGTGCCATTTTCTTGCTACAAAAGGAACAGCAAAGGTACCACCTATGCAAGAAGCTATATTCATGCCGATAATATCCATCTCAAACACAAAGGCTAGTAAATATGAAAGCGGTAAGACTATGGCCAATGAAGCTATTAACTGTATCACTGTTGGAAAACGAGTTTCTAGTAGGCTTTTTATATTTTCTGAAAACGAGCTTTGTAGTGATTGTATAAAATTATTTATCGCTTTTGTTATAAAGACTACTCTTACAAAACTTTCTAAATCATCTAGGTTTTCATCAGGAAGGAAGTATTTTGCTAATGCCATTGGAAAAAGAGTATAAGCTGTTAATGGAATTATGTGTAAGCTTGCTTCCAATAATATACCCATACGACCAAATTGTCGCATTTTAGCATAATCCTTTTTTCCTCTAAATTGAGCAATACATATTTGAGTGCCTTGCCTTATTCCTATTATAGGGGGCATTAGAAATTGTAAAAAAATATTTGAAGCTTGGTTGAGCGCTAATTGCTGAGTGCCTAGCCAGCCTTTCATATTTCCTAAAAGGAAAAATTTTAGCTGTTCTCCTACATTTCCAATCGATAATGGGACACCTAAACTTAATAGCTCTTTTAAGATCTTAGTATCTATACGAAAGCATTTGAATAATCCATAAGATTTAAAATCTGGGTGCAGTGCTAGAGAAATTTTTAAAATTATATTAGTTGTCCAATTTTGAGTTACCATTGTCAAAGGTAAACCTAAAATACCTTGTGAGGTAAATCCAAAATTACCTGGAATTAAAGTATAAGATACAAGCATACCAATACTAGAAGATAGCAAAATAAATGGTACGATAAGATGGGGTTTAGAAATAGATTGTAAAAAAGTAGTATCTACAACTGTCCAATACAGAGGGAGGCACCCCAAGCTGGTTATTTTAGCATATTGACCAACCATTTCTGTAATGGATTGAGACTGGCCCAGCAGATTTAAGACAGGTTCAACAGCCCATAAACCCACCATAGTAGGAAGACTTAAAAGAGTACTTAATATCCATCCTTGTTGAACAAGATGACCTACTAATGGTTTTTGTCCATTACCATGAGCTTGAGAAATCAAAGATGTAAGGGGGCTTAAGATCCCTTTATCTGCGAGTAAAAAGCTAAATGATGTGTTAAAAAGGGCATTGGTTGCCAAAGCTTCTTTACCTAAACCTGAAGCGAGAGACATTTTAAAGAATTCTTCCCCAGTACTGATCAAACCAATGGTAATTAATGGGAGGGTTGTTTTTGACATTTTCTTGAGAACAACTGCTCGTATAGAATTCGTATCATCATGAATCTCACTATGGTTATCTGCTGAATTTGGAATTGTCATTAATGTGTTTCCTTTGTTACAAGAATAGAGATTAAAGAGTTTTAGTTGTTTATATTATTTTGAATTGCCCCAGCATTGCAAAAACTATATCTAAATGTATTTTCTCTTCAGTTGAACCATCATGCATAATATTTTCAGTTGGAGCTATATAATACTCCCCTGGAAATAGCTTTATTTTAACTACGGGATAGTTTGGAAATAATTCAAAAAAATTATGGTAAGGGTAAGGTGGAGCACCATTTGAAATCATTTTAATATGCTTTAGTATCTGAGAAGCAGTCAAGTTAACAAATAAAAAATATCGTTCTTCATCTCCTAAATTGATTAAAATCCTATTCCTTGCTGTGTTACGTTGATCCCAGGGCAATTTATCCCAACAATCTATATGCAAACCTAAATATACAGATTCTTTTGGGTTATAGGCAGTAGATTTTAAACCACAAATAGAGTTTACAAAAGAGCCAAGAATTTCAATATTTTCTTTTTCTATTACCTGACCTGAAAAGAAATTTAAGATAGAGCGTACGAATTCATTATACAAATTTTCATTTTTCTCGATATCATATACAGTTTTATTTTCGATAAAAGATAATTTCTTTGACATGCTTAGTAAATCTTTTGAAATCGAACTAATACCAATGTATTCATAATTATTGATAGGTAAAGTCGAAGTAAGTAAAGCATTTATTTCCTTTTTATGGGGTTCTCTCCAATCATCCAACGGAACATAACCACGATAACAGTCATCACCATAAGCTACCTCATCACACCACCTGGTCCCTGAAGATATTTTAATACGCGATGATAAATCTATTGCTTGTGAATACAGTTGAACACCTGATTTCAAAATCATTTAAGACAATGCTTCACTAAATGTTGATTTTAGACGGTTATTTAATTCCATAATATAAACTCCTTTTTATATGTTAGGTAATTTTTATTGTACATTACTATTTCTTATTGTCAAGGTACATTTAGCAAGGTAATTTTCCTAATGTTTTCAATAATGCTTGCTTTGTATTTTTCTTACCATTATTATGTTCTATGGTAGTGTAACTTTCTTTATGTGCATGTTAGTTATAAAAATTATTATAAATAAAAATGACTTTTATGTTGTTAAAGAATGGCGCTTTAAAATGACAAGATTAATAGGGAATTAGGGACATGAGAGATTATATTATTATTGGCGCTGGCCCAGCCGGCCTTCAACTTGGTTATTTTTTCGAAAAAAAAGCACGCGATTATCTTATCCTAGAATCTTCAGGCAAATGTGGGAATTTTTTTACGAAATTTCCTCGTCATAGAACGCTTCTTTCAATAAATAAGATTCATACAGGCCAGACAGACAAAGAGGTAAATCTAAGATGGGATTGGAATTCTCTAATATGTGATAACCCTAACTTAGTATTAAAAAACTATACAAAAGACTATTTTCCTAAAGCAAATAATTTGGTCGACTATCTGGGTGATTTTGCTAATTATTATTCATTAAAAATAAAATACAATGTTAAAGGAATTAAAATTTCAAAAGATAACAATGGCTTTTTTATTATCACAGATGCTAATGGGGAAAAATATTATTGTAAACGATTGATTATAGCAACTGGCGTATCAATACCTTATATCCCGCTTATTGTGGGCATTGAGCAAACTGAACGATATTATGATGATAATCTTAATCCAGAGAAATATAGAAATAAAAAAGTATTAATCATTGGAAAAGGCAACTCAGCTTTTGAAACTGCTGAAAGCCTTTCTGAATTTGCTGCTTACATTCATGTGGTAAGCCCCAATAAGCCCACCATGGCATGGACAAGCCATTTTCCTGGTCATTTGAGAGCAGTTAATAATAATTTGTTTGATACTTATCATTTGAAGTCACAAAATGCAATATTAAGTGATGATGTGAAAAAAATCGAACGTCGAGGAAATTCTTTTTTTGTAAGGATTGTTTATCGTGCTAATGGTGCAGAAGGCACAGAAATATATGACCACGTTATAACGTGTACAGGATTTAAATTTGATAATTCAATTTTTACAGACGAATGTAGCCCCGAACTCACATTAAATAATCGTTTTCCAAAACAAACATTTGAATGGGAATCAACAAACGTCAAAGACTTATATTTTATTGGTACACTAATGCAAGTTCGTGATTACAAAAAAACTGCTTCTCCCTTTATTCATGGTTTTCGTTATAACATAGAAATATTAGATAGAATATTAGGTGTTAAATATCATAATGAACCTTTAAATTTTTTCTCAATGAGTATAAATGCAGAAATATTAACCAGGGCTCTTATTGAGAGAATAAACACTGCTTCATCAATGTGGCAACAATTTGGGTTTATTTGTGATTTAATAGTTATGGATAAAGAAAAAAATGAATTAAAATATTATGCAGATTTACCTGTAGATTATATTCATGCGACAGATTTTGGTCAGCAGAAAAATTATTACACACTTACTTTAAATTATACAACTCTTCCAAAAAATTTACCGAGTTCTGAAGAAGGGCTCAATGTGTGCTCAAAAGAACAAAGAGAACAACAGTTTTTACACCCTATTATTCGTCAATTTTGTGGAAATGAACTTGTAGCAGAACATCACGTCCCAGAAGACTTAATTGGAGAATGGTGGGATATTGATTTATATATAGAACCACTACGTAATTTTTTGGAAAAAAGCATGGGTGCTAAACAAGCCTTTGAGAGTAGTAACAGCAACAACAATACAAACATCTTTCCTGAAAATACAATGTTCGATTGTAAAATGGAATGTGAAACTTCAACTGCCGGCAATATTGCACAAAGAACTAAAACCAAAGTTACTTGGCCATCCATGAGAATTCCTGATATGGCTCAAGTATCTGGTACAGATTTTGGTATTAGCAAAGGACAAAGCCCGATAACTAAATGTTACGATATGTTTTGTAGCCGCCATGGATTAATTTTAGCATCTGCAATATCGCTTGGAGTAGGTTTATGCTACAAAAATTTAAAATCTAATTGATAAAATATAAAAATCAGCTACTAAAACTTACAATATCATTTTTAACATTTGTGTTTGGCGGAGCTGAATTACTGTTAGTTAAAGGTTTAGAAATGGAAGGGGAGTAAACTAAAGTGGGTCCCGAATTATTTTCGTCATTAGCATTTTTCATTTGTGCTTCAGCTTTATATGTATCAAATTCCTCAGACAGTAACAAAAACTTAGATTGAAGCACCTGTAATGCTTTAGAATAATCCTCACTCTCTTTTTCTTCTACTATGCCCTCCTCTTTAAAATTAATACATAATTTTTTGGCTGCTATGATAAATTCTAGTTTTCTTTCCAGGCTTCTAGGTTCTAATACAGATAAGTTTTTTTTTTGTTTTTCAATGGTATCATCAATTATATTTAGAACAAACTCATATTTATGCATCGGCATATAATCTTCAGAAGTAAAATTATATTTTTCTAACAGTGATTTTACAATTGGAATGAGGACGGTCTTTAATCTTTGATCGGAAAAATTTGGAAAAAATACTTGGGTAACTCGAGAACGTAAAGCTGTATACGGATCATTTTCAGTTCTGCCTGCTAAAATTGGCTTGACTTTAGGGAGAGATTTGTTTGTAATCACTATAATCGATAACCTGCTGATATCAAGATAAGTGTTAAAATATGGATTAAAATAGGTTTTTTTATTCGGATCTAAGCAATCTAATAAAAAAGTTAATGCAGAAGGACTGTGTGTTGTCTGGTCTTGAGAAAATAATATCCGATCAAAATCATCTAGTATTAGAACAGCGTTAAGATAAGGTATGCCGTCAGTATTATTTCTAGCCAATAAAGTTTTTGCAAATAATCCAGCATTATTTTTTCCGGATGCATGATCTTGCCCCTCTAAGTTTTGAGGAGATAAATCTTTCATACTTCTAATAGGTGGGCTAAAAAAAGGCAAACCCAAGATTTTTAATAATTCAACAACTGAACGGCTTTTTCCTGTGCCAGGATCTCCATGAAAATAATAAACTCCACGATTATTTTTTTCACTATCATTTGGTTGTTTTGAATCAACAATAAATTTATGTGCGATTGTTTTTAATTTATTCAACAATTTTGGATCACATTGTTTAAAAAAATCATTGGAACTTAATAATTGAATTTTATCTTGGTGAATCTTAAGAAATTTAGTTGGCAAAGCTAATGCATGTTCAACAAGTTGTTTCGTTTGTTGCAAAACTGCTTTTCCTCTAAAAAGTAACAACTTTCTTTCAATGTGACCTGCTAACGCAGGATACATAGACATTATTGATCTTTTATTTACAGCATAGGTTTTTTCTAATTCATATATTGGCTCTTTGGTAATACCATCCCTTAGTAATCCAATCTGAGAACGCAACTTAACTAACTGTCTTTTTGCTTCATCTTTAGATATCGCAGAAAAAGCAAATTCAATATTTTTAATTTGTGGCAGAGCTCCGAGCACTGGTCTTAGAAAATCATTCCAAAACCAGGTTCCTTCTTCAATAATTCCTAAAAGTACTGCCATTTTAAAGCCCACATTATATAGTATCACTTCTTCTAATCTGGCTATTTTTTTTCTATTCAAATGTTGAATTAATGCTTTATGAAGCTCATCTTCATCTTTACTATCTACATGAGCACTAAAATCAAAGTCAGTTTGATCAAATATAGAAAGATCAAAAACATCCTTATAATTTACTGCACTTATACTACAAACCTCTCCTTCTTCTGAAGCCTCAGCAAATTCATTATTTGAGCCTGCGCTTGTGCGCGATACTATTGAGCTAACAATTCGTACATCCAATCTAGTCATCAAGGCGGCGAACATTTTTTGCTCCATATACTGTTTAAATTATTGTTCCTCGCTAATTTATTAAATTAAAGAGAAATAATTTCTAGAGAATTTTTAAGGTTTTTTTATTGTACATGAACTTATGAGATTTAAGCAAAAAATTGCATCAAGATATATCACAAATAATAGATTGCATAAATGTCAATTTAAACTATATATCTTTTATTAATCTTTCTATTTGAGAAATAATTTAAAATATTACTATTCTTTTCACCTTTTAAAGGATGCGCTCAAATTGACATACCACTGGAAAACACTAGTAAAAAACCCCTGCTCTTTTTTATGACATAAGACATAGCTCTTTATGAATTATCTGTAGTTTAAATAAAAATTTGCGGAAATAGTAAAAAAATGTTATTTTTTTTATTTGATTGATAATCGGAGTATAAAATGTTTTCAGATGTGTCACCAACAGCTTCAGTAAGTTATAAAAATATTTTTGATCTTTCTATATATGAACAAACTGATTTTGTTTTTTCTGCTTACTTAGATAAAAAAGATGAAGATGAGCTTCATAAAGCATTAATTGAACATTTGAATAAAAAAAAATTAGATAGATTGCATCATGTACTTCTCAAAAATTCTGGTGCAAAAATTGATACTTTGACTAAGATTGTGGGAGAAGGGACGAAGTTCTGGAATTATTTTTTTAGGCCCGTGTTTGGAGGTATGCCATTTATTAGTGTTGACAGTATTGAAAAATCTTTTTCTACTATGCCGAAAGATGAAGCGAAAAAAGAGTTATTTAAATTAGGTTTTCAAGTTCAGTTATTACGAGACGGTATTGATAAAGAGCCTATATATGCACTAGAGAAAGTTTATGTAACGAAAAAGAAAAAAGTGGTTTCTGATGATGTGCGTCATCAGATTGAAAAGGCATTATTATCTGCAAGGGATGATGCTATTTATCTCGAACTTACAAGACAATTCATTGACACTGCATTAGCGATGCCCAGTGAACATTTACAAGTTAGTCATGATAAATTAACTCTCATAGACACGAGTTCTTTTTTTAGAAATTTTGAGCCTGGACTCAGGGCTAAATTGAGATTAATTGCACATAAATTTATTGTTGATTCAAATCAACCAAGTGATAGCGGAAGAAATAATCGTGGAATTTATTATTTTCAGGGAGATCCAGGTACGGGAAAAAGTCGTGCTGCAGTCAAGTTGTTAGATTGTTTAGACTTGCCTTATTTTGTTCTCACTGTCCGGCGTCTTGAAGATCTTTCTAGTGAAAATTTAGAAGGTTCTGCAAGAACCTTAATGTCACATAACCCTGGAATTATTGCGAAAACCTTACTCAGCAAAAATAATCGTAACGCTACTCCTTATCTTAATGCCACACTAATACTAGACGATTTTGATAGGGTATTATTTGCTCAGAAAAAAGGTGGTACACCTTCAGCATTATCTTTTTTATTGGATTATTTAGATCCAGGAAAAAGAACATATCCTAATCCATATTTTAATGCGGATCTTGATATCAGCAGATTATCTATAATAATAACTGCAAATAAACCTATTCCTAAAGTTAAGCATACTTCAACAGGAAAAATTGCGGATGATCCCTACACAGCTTTGCGTTCTCGGGTGACTGAAGTTTTGTTTC
This sequence comes from uncultured Francisellaceae bacterium, assembly GCA_945956915.1. Lineage (GTDB taxonomy): Bacteria > Pseudomonadota > Gammaproteobacteria > UBA6186 > Azoamicaceae > CAMFJH01. The sequence goes on from CAMFJH010000018.1 coordinate 45,176, forward strand.
CTAATTTTCCCGATGAAACTCTACAGGCAATTCTTATGCCAATTGCAAAATCACTGGTAGAAAAATATGATTTTGCTCCAGTAGGTTTTTCATCAATGCCTGAAGAAGAACAAAATAAATTCGTTACACCTATTATCGAAGATGCCATTGCAAAACAAAAACAAATTACTTCAGTATTAGAGCCTAGGGATATGGAAAGACAATTAGAATTAATAATATCTGCTAAAAAATTAAATATCGAGCTGCAGGACAATGTTCCCGAGCAAGATACCAAAGAAGATTTTGAAACTCTCAAAACACTTGGAGATAGATTTAGTGAGCTATCAGAATCATTCAATACATATAAAAAAGATATGCACATGATGTACGTGAGACAAAATTTCCCAAGCTTAGATTCTTTGAGTAGTTCATCCATTAACTCCTCTAGTGCTTCTCAAGCTTCAACTAAAAATCTTCCCGATGCTTTAACAACGTCAGTGACGGAAAATAAAAAAAATAATGTAAGTATTCATACATAATTTTAGGTAAAATTGTTTGGCATGGCAGAAAAAAGATTCTGTTGCAAAAGATAAACATTGTGCTAAAATACCAAGAATTATTTTATATAGGTCAATTAGGACGGTTCTTTAGTCAATAATCTTTGTAAAAGTTGGTCCGCATCCCTTTGTCTTAATGCCAGGGCAATCGCATATAAACAATGGCTTGATTTTTAACTAGTTTAATGGGGAAATACTTGCTTGCAAAATTATTTTTAGCAGCAAGGATTAGCTATGAACCTAACCGACACTTTCGTGACTCATTTCACAACGCTTGAGGACCCCCGAGAAGACACCCACCGATGCTTACATAATTTTTACGATATTCTTGTTATAGCCATTTTAGGTACTATTTGTGGTGCAGATGGCTGGATAGATATCTGTGAATTTGCTGAAAGCAAAATTGATTGGCTTAAAACCTTTTTGAAACTGCCTCATGGCATCCCCTCTCACGATACCTTTGGACGCGTTTTTTCTATGCTGGATGATCTTCACCCGATTTTGTAGAGTAATCGCTAAGCAACTTTTTCTTTCTGCCAG
>CAMFJH010000019.1 GCA_945956915.1 uncultured Francisellaceae bacterium
CTGTATCTTATGGCGCGGAGTGTATTGCATGAGGGGGTTTTTCAGGTTCGACTAAATATCAAATGCTTAGCTTATAAAAGTTTTAGCATGTATTCAAGTATTTTTTAGGCTTAAGCAAACCATCATTCTTAATCTAATAATTCGGAGATAAAAAATGCCTATGCCAGACAGTGATTTAGAGCAAAAGTTCGTTTCAGATGATTTTTTATTATACACATCTATTTTCACGTTTTTTGTGTTTTAGAGCGGACTTTAGAAATGACTTGAATCAGAATATAGTCAATGAACTTATTCGGCAAAAACACGAAGGAAAATACAATGATGCCTTTAACAGATTGATGGTTTTTATCAGATGAAGCATTCAGCTATAGGCTGTTGGTTTTAGATAAGCTCAAGTGAATGCGTCCCGAATTGCGAATGTTTTTTTACTATCCTCTCCCAGAACAGACAGTAGACCGTCAATAAATTGTTTATGAGTTGGATATGATGTTTCTGGGTAAACACAACGATGTAATTGAGACCATAGTTTTACGTTATTCACCTGTTTTGGTATTGCTAGTTTTGTAAATTCATTATGAAATTCGCTAGCAGCTTTCTCCTCCTCCGCCATTCGTTTTGCCTCTTCCGGTTTTCCCAGATAAAAAGATTGATGATATCCACCACCTGCGTGAAAAGGAGCTTCAATGAGAACACCAGCAATGGGCCCCGAAGATTCTATCATTTTATATATTTCTCGGTGTATCTTCGTATATTCTTCTATTCCATTAGGTTGATGGAGAAATCCCGCGGGATTGGTTTGTAATTCACGCATCCTAGTCCAACGCGTATATTCGGTTTGATACTTAAGCAAGTTGTATTGACCGTGTTTTGCGACCCAAACACCTTCTCCTTTCTGACTTTGCGATTGCCTTTCATTATCAGATAAGTAAGTACCAATGATGAAAGACATATGAAAATTATGCGCCCATATTGCATATTGAAATGCTGTAATATTTTCAAATTCTTGATTGGCTAAATTTCTAACATTTCCATGCATTAAAGCTAAGCCAGGGTTTGTTTGTAGCATCTTTTTAGCCATCCTAGGGCAGTTCTCTGCTACGTAGCTTAAGAATAGATTTAACTCGGGGGAATGAGAAGGGGTAGCAGACTTGAACTGCGGCAGCATAAAGCTGGGTAGGTTATTTGATTTTTCACAATTAGAAGTATTAGCAGTAAAATTGGGCGCCGGGTTTTGGAAGTTTGAGTTATTATTAAAATTTATTTGTTCGACGCTGCTTCCAGACGTTTGTACTGCTGTTTGTGAAGTTTGTGTATTGCCTTGATTTTGATAGGGTTGTTGATCATTTGCACTATAAGGCGGCGGAGATGATTCATTCGAGTTATCCTTCATGTTGATAGCAGCTTCAGCACGGGTTATCATTGGCTGAAATGTTTTAGTAATTAATTCGGTTGATTCAATCTTTACGCCTTGTTCGTTACAAAGGCAATAGCTATCACCTGCACGTGCTAAACTTAATCCTCCAAGACTGTCTAATAAATCATAATATGAATCAGCATCACTTTCAGAGATTTTCTTACCTAAACGAAGATCTTTTTGTAACTTTTTTAATTTGTCTAATTCTGCTTGTTTCATTTCTAGCCTCTATATTATATTTTATGCTTGTGAATCCAGGGAATATAATGTTCTAAAGTGTAGCACTTGCAAGCTTTTTCCTACAAAACTGTGACTCCCGGAAAAATTAAGATCTGAGACTATATTAGCCTGTTTTTTCGTTATTACAATAGTGTTAGCATTTATGTCAAGAATTTCAAATAGAATATAATGCTAGTTGATTGACAAAATGTTTAAGATTAGCAGACCAATGTATAATCGCTTCTACAAGAACAGTCCTGCCTTTGAGTTCCCTTTAATATTTAAAAATTAATGCATTTTAATGCAATAGTAGCCAATCGTTTACCTAAAGCGATGCATAGATTTCTTTCATCTTCTGTGATGGGTAGTTTAGCGTCTGCGCCAGCAAGATGTGAGGGGCCATACGGTGTGCCTCCTGAGGTTGTGGTGCTTAATGCCGGTTCTGTATAGGGTAAGCCGACAATCAGAGCCCCATGGTGTAGTAGGGGCAACATCATGCTCAATAAAGTTGTTTCCTGACCACCATGAAGACTCGCAGTAGAAGTGAAGACCGCTGCAGGCTTGCCGGATAAATCTCCAGAAAACCAAAGACTGCCGGTGGTATCTAAAAAATATTTTAAGGGAGCTGCCATATTGCCAAAGCGAGTAGGGCTGCCCATGGCAAGGCCTATGCAGTTTTTCAAATCATCCAGTGTGGCATAGGGTGCACCTTCTGGAGGTACAGGAGGAGAGGCAATTTCTGTGATAGGCGAGACAGGGGGCACAGTGCGAACACGGGCTTCCACACCTTGCACACTGTTAATACCACGAGCAATCAGATCTGCCATTTGGGCCGTGGCCCCTGTCCGACTGTAATACAAAACTAAAATAAAAGGCATAGACATCGTATTTCCTATAATGCAACCGGTGATTCATGAAGTTGTTTTTGCACAGCTTTGTTCTGTAGCGCTACATAACGAGGGGTGCCATTTAAATAAGGTGGATAAGATTCCCCCTGAATTAAAGGCTCTAAGTAATCTCTACATTCTGGTGTAATACTAAAACCATCCTCAGAAATATAAGAGCGGGGCATTTTCTTTTCTTGATTGGCCACTTTTTCTAAAAGCACTTCTCCAATACCCCATTGATAAGGCGATTGTTGTGTGCGGATAATGGTAGGCATGAGGGCATTTTTGCCCAGCATTGCAAATTCTACCGCGGTTCTACCTAAGGCATAGGCTTGGGCTACATCCACTTCTGAAGCGATATGACGGGCTGAACGTTGTAAATAATCAGATACCCCCCAGTGATATTTTAAGCCTAATTTTTCTTTGATCAATTGTGCGATCATGGGTGCCACACCACCTAATTGTGCATGACCAAAGGCATCGGTTAATCCACTTTCAGATAAAAATTTACCCTCGGCATTTTTTAATCCTTCAGAAACCACAACGGTGCAATATCCAAAGCGTTGAACAGTTTCTTTAACACGCGCAGAAAATAATTCAGGATCAAAAAGAATTTCAGGAAATAAAATAATAGGGGAAGGTTGATGTTCAGTAACAGGTGCCAATCCTGCGGCGGCTGCAATCCATCCTGCATGTCGCCCCATCACTTCTAAGATAAACACTTTGGTAGAAGAACTGGCCATAGAAGCCACATCTAAGCTTGCTTCTTGTATGGAAACAGCCACATATTTGGCAACAGAACCAAAGCCAGGAGAATTATCGGTAAAAGGTAAATCGTTATCAATGGTTTTGGGAATGCCAATGCAGGTTAAAGGGTAACCCATCTCTTTGCTCATTTCTGAAATTTTATGAGCAGTATCTTGGGAATCACCACCCCCATTATAAAAAAAAGTGCCAATATTATGCGCTTTAAATACGCGTATCAGTCTTTCATATTCTGCTTTATTTTGCTCAATACTTTTTAATTTGTATCGGCAAGAACCAAAAGCACCACCCGGGGTATATTTTAAAGCGGCAATGTCTTCTGTGGATTCGAAAGAAGTGTCAATCAGATCTTCGTTTAAGATGCCTATAATGCCATTTCGCCCGGCATAAAGTTTGTTAAAAGCCTGGGGGTGTTCTCGCACCATTTGAATAACGCCACACGCAGAGGCATTAATAACGGCAGTCACTCCCCCGGATTGGGCATACAATGCATTTTGAGCCATGATTTTCTCTCACGAAAAAAATAGTAGTATACCCAAATGTTGTTCGCAGCACACAATAGCAGAATAAAATCTGGTTTTATATACAGTTTTTTGTCTGTCTGACATATACGCTTAAAATATGATAAAATGATTTTTTTAGTTAAATTGTTTAACCTGAATGTATGGAGAACGCTTATGAAAGGTCAAAGCCCACGTAAAGAAAAGAAAAAGCCTAAGAAAGAAAAAGAAAAGAAATAAGCGCCGTGATTACTCGCAAGCCCTGTGTCATCGCCAATTGGAAGATGCAAAGTACTTGGGAAAAAGCACAACAATGGATGGCGTATTGGCAAACGGAGATGTCTTTAAAGCCCAAAATCCAGCTGGAATTGGATTTTATGGATATTGTGATATGTCCGCCTACGGTTTATCTACAAGCTCTGCATCAGGAACTTGCCTGCAATTTGCAATTGGGCGCTCAAAATACCTTTTGTGAAGAACAGGGCGCTTACACAGGTGAAGTCTCGCCCCTAATGCTTAAGGAAGTAGGGTGTCAGTATGTACTGGTGGGCCATTCCGAGCGACGTACCCTTTTTCTAGAATCGGATGCCTTCGTTGCAAAAAAATTTAAAGCCGCGTATGATGCTGGGCTGAGCCCCGTGCTTTGTGTGGGAGAAACCCGAGCCGAGCGAGAAGCCGGGCAGACCTTAGCTGTCATCCAAGCTCAACTGGAGGCCGTGGTCGAACTGGCTGGCTGGACTTGTTTTAACAACGCTATTATCGCCTATGAACCTGTTTGGGCAATAGGCACGGGCTTGACAGCAAGTCCTTTGGAAGCTGAAGAAGTTCATGCAGCCATTCGTAAGTACATAGTTGCAGCAAATCCTAAACTTGCTTTAGAGATACGATTGCTGTACGGTGGTAGTGTTAAAGCCAGCAATGCTGTAGAGTTATTTAGTCAGCCGAATATTGATGGTGGTTTAGTCGGGGGTGCATCCACGGATCCCCAAGCTTTTTTTGATATTTGTCATTGTGTAAAAGGTATAATTTAATGGAACAGATTGTTTTAGCCATTCACATTTTTACGGCCCTCGCTGTGATTGTGCTTGTTTTATTGCAGCAAGGTAAGGGGGCGGAAGCCGGTGCTTCTTTTGGGGCGGGTGCTTCTCAAACTGTATTCGGGAGCCAGGGCTCTGGTAATTTTTTAACACGCCTAACGGCTATTTTAGTTACTGTGTTTTTTATTAGCAGTTTGACCTTAGGTAAATTAACAGCATCCAGAGTGCATCCTCAACACCTCGATAAATTATTGGATACCCCTACTGTTCAGGAAAGCCAACAGCTGCCTGAAAAAGGTGATATTCCAAAAATCCCCGAGTAATTGAAATATTAACATAGCCGAAGTGGTGGAATTGGTAGACACGCCATCTTGAGGGGGTGGTGACGAAAGTTGTGCGGGTTCGAGTCCCGCCTTCGGCACCAAATCATGACATTCTAGGACTAAACTATCTTTCAACTCACACCCAATCGTCGTATAGCACAATCTTTAGAGGATGCCCTTTCTTTAGAAGAATGGCTAGATGCTTTAATTCCCGAAGCCTTAAGTACTGCAGAAGAACTGATTCTTTGGGAAAAAATAATTGCAGATTCCGAATGGGGTGAGCATTTACTGCGATCAGCGCCCACCGCTCGCCAAGCCTCCAGTGCTTGGGGCTTGTGTAAAGCTTGGCGCATCAATCCTTTTGATTTTGAGCAACCACTGCTAACAGACGAGATTTCAGCTTTTATAAAGTGGGCACAGGCTTATCAAACCCGTTGTAAAACTGAAGGCTGGATAGATTCGAATACGCGCATCGATGTGTTGATAGATAAAATTAATAATTTAGGACTTGAATTGCCAGATCAGATTCAGCTCGTTGCTTTTGATGAACTAACCCCTCAATTAGAAGATTTATTGAATTGTATGGTAAATAAGGGTGTCAGTATACAGCATCGCTCTTTGTTGCAGACTCAAAAAGGCATCGTCAATACTTTAGAAACTTTAGATGAACGTACCGAATTATTAGCTGCGGCCCATCAATCCAAACTATGGTTAGAACAAGATCCCAAAGCCAGTATTGCCATTGTCATTCCTGATTTAGAAAGAAAAAGACAAAATGTTGAGCGTGCTTTTCAAGAAACTTTAGCTTCAGGACAATTTAATATTTCAGCGCCTTTGTCTTTAGTGTCCTATCCATTTATTAATGCGGCTTTGTTAGGTCTGGGTTTGTTAAAATCTCAAATCCCCTTGGAAACACTGAGTATTTGGCTTCGCTCTCCTTTTTTTATAGGTGGGATGAGCGAAAGTCATCGACGTGCCAGTTTTGATATTTTTTTAAGGGAGCAGGGGGAAGCCAGTTTTTCTTGGCCACACTTAATGAATTTATTAAAGCATTTTAATGAACGCAGTTCTAATGATCAAGATTCAACACTTAAACCTTTTTGTGTACCTTTAGAAAATTTTGCAGAATTACGTGCCAGCCTAAATCTAAAATCCAAAAGAAGTTCTGAAGATTGGTGTGAGCTTATTCATCAACTTTTAGAATGTTTGGGCTGGCCAGGTGAAAGAACAGCGGACAGTCAAGAGTTCCAATTAAATATGCGTTGGGATGCACTAATCAAGGAATACGCTCAATTAGGACGTGTGTTAGCTAAGCATAGTTTTTCAGAATGCTTATTTAGAATAAGAACTTTAGCACAATCCCTTTCTTTTTTACCCCAATCTCATCGTCCTCAGGTGCATATTTTAGGCATGCTAGAAGCCGCAGGCCTGCCTTTTGATTATGTATGGGTATTGGGGTTACACAGAGAAGCATGGCCTCTAGAACCTTCACCCAACCCTTTTATTCCTTTGTCTTTACAAAGACGTTTAGAAATTCCCAGGAGTTCTGCTAAAAGAGAACTAAAAGTGGCTAAACGTTTAACCGATACTTTAGCCAGGGGAGCGCCTTATGTTATTTTCAGTTATGCTCGGATGGTAGAAGAAGAAAAAAGAGAGAAAAGTGCTTTATTATATGAATTCCCAGCGTTGGCATCAGAGTCCTGGCATTTAAAACCTTTGCAAAGCCAATTGTCTAAAATAGGGATAATTAAATCCTCAGAAGATAATTTAAATAAAGAAATACAAGCGCCTGCTTTATTAGAAAATGAACGTGTCAAACAAGGAACTCGCAGCATACAATTGCAAGCTGCCTGTCCTTTCAGAGCTTTTGCAGAAGTGCGTTTGGGGGCGAAACCTATTCCAAAAAATAAACTGGGTTTAGATCCTGCCATTCGGGGAGAAATTTTACATCAAGTTTTGATGCAATTTTGGGAAGGTTTAGATGATCAATCTGCATTATTAGCCTTATCAGAGCCTGCTTTGCACCAACGCTTAACAAAAGTGCTGGATCAGACCTTATCTCAGTGGCAAAAACAAAAACCCAGTACATTGACACCCCGATTTGTAGCATTAGAGCATAAGCGTTTATTTCAATTACTATTGCGTTTTATTGAACTTGAAAAATCAAGGGATGATTTTAAAATCATCGAAAGAGAGAAAAAGCATTCTATTTATTTGGCAGGTTTTCATATCTCCGTACGGATTGATAGAGTCGATCAATTGGCCCGAGGGGAAGAAATTGTTTTGGACTATAAAACAGGCTTAAGCTCGATTAGCCATTGGTTTGGGGAAAGGCCCAAAGATCCACAGCTACCTTTGTATTGTGTTACACGATCTCCCATGCCAAGGGGTATTGCATTTGCAAGCATACGAGCCGAGGGGCTAAAGTTTCAGGGAGTTGCCGAGGAAGAGCAGCTCTTACCAGGCATGAAATCAGTAGGCAGTCTAAAGCGTTTGGGTTCTGAAGCGAGTTGGGATGCACAATGTGCGAGTTGGGATGCAAGTATTTTAAAATTGGCAACCGATTTTAGCGAAGGAACTGCAACAGTGGATCCTGCAGAAGGTCCTACAACCTGTAGAACCTGTGCATTACATTCATTGTGTCGTATTCAAGCTTGCAGGACTTGAAGTCTGAACCGCTTTGTTTTGAGACCTTAAGTATAAATCCACCAAGCGATACAAGCTTTGGTATTGAGCAGGTTTAGTGACCATAAAAGCACGTTGTAAAGAGAGTTGAAATACGATTTTTTCTATACTGATATCCACATTCGCAGGATTAATGCCTTTAGCAATTTGTTTATCAATTTCATTCAGTAAAATAAAGCCAGCTAAAAAAGTACCTGTTCTGCCAACACCTCCTGCACAATGTGCAGCTAAGAGACCGGTTGAAGGGTTATAATTTTTTCGCACCTTTAGAATAAGATTCAATAAGACTTTAGGCGAAATACCTTGCTGATCATACCAAGTTTCTATCGCATAGTATTGAATATCATAAGGTATTTTGTTTTTAATTTGAGGGATTTGTAAAAAAATATCTCCAGTTTTAGGATCATTTTTGATTTTTCCAAGCCAATAAGGCGCAGTTTTAGTTTTGCCCTTTTCTTCTGCTGCCGTTAGTCTTACCAATTGGGTGACTTGGTTATTTTGTAATACGGTAAAAAAGTTTTTGACCAAATCAGGGCTTGGGCCTTCCAGTGCTAAAAATCTAAAGCCATTTAATACAATGATGCTCGAATTATAACTGGGGTCGGTGCGATTGTATTGAAAAGCAATTGTATTGGGAGAACGGAACAGCCCTTTTTCTAATAAATCTTGGGCTATCATATATTCGGATTTAGAAATTAAATGGCTTGCTTTGGGATCTACAAAGCAAGTTTGTAATCTTAAGGTAGCCAGATGTTGAAATTCTTCAGCAATTTCTGTGACATTTCTATTAGGGCTATATTTTTTAAATTGTTTGCCTTTGATAAAAAGGTTCCATCGATAGGCAAAGGCTTCTTCGACCTCTTGAAATCTGGCTTCTCTGTAAGAAGAAGGAAGTGCTGCGAGTAAGCTAACGGCTTGGGGATTAGAGCCATTGGCTTTTGAATGAGGTTTAGCCTGTGAAAGTCCACCAAAGCTCAAGAGAGTTAAGAATAAAAATATTTTTAATAAAGCTGAGTTTAAAGAGGATATACACATAAGTTAACCTATTCAATATAAAAAATATAAGAAACAGCTTATTTTATAGGAATGGGGAATTTTTGTCTAGAAGTCTGGGGACTTATATTTACACGACTATGCATTAAAGCTGAGATTGATTTTTAAATTAGCTATGTTAGAAGCTAAGTTAAAAATTCGCATGAACTGCAATTCTTGCACCATGGGCGATAGGATAAGCGTGTATTTGCCAGGGACAGGCATGCGAACGTTTGGTTTTATCAATGGCATTAGCTGATAAAAAAGAGATAGCCCAAGCAAGGATGACCTGTGAAGCATAATGGTTATTATCATTAATTCTTGCAAGACTAGGCAATATAGATAGCGCATAAAAAGAATATTTATATAAAGGCTCTTCACACATCATACCCGCAGTAATAAAGGGTATGGCACCATTAAAAGCATGCCCGCTTACTCCGGAGTCGTGAATACTGTGCTTGTGAGAGTGAAAAGGATACCATCGAGAAGGCCTATTTTGTATTGGACGTCCAGAGCCAATTGTCCAAATGAACAGTTCAGTTTGCAAGCCTGCCAGCAGCAGTGTCCGCATGCTTCGATAGCCCCAATGATACAGTGCATTAAAGGGACTACAAGGTTTAGATTCATCGAGCATAAAAGCACCTATCAGCGTGCTTGCAAGATAGGTCAATTTATAATTATAAATGCCAACCCCACAGGCTAGTTTGAAGACCCGTGGCTTTCCATTTCTTAGATGACGTTGCCATCCATTGTTGATTTCTTGGTCCAGAGTTGTATTGGCCAGAACACTGGCACCCACTAGCGTGCCACCTAGGATCAGTAAGTTATTTTTCTGCAAATAATAAGTAAAATCAGATTTAATATCTTCATAAAGATTATCTGCAGTTTTATAAATTTCATCACAAAATGAATAAGCAAAAGCATTGGGACAAAGGGATAAAAAAACAAATCCCAGGAATATTAATATCTGCGTCCTTAAAATTCTAAGCATGTGTAAAATTTTGCTCCCTGTTGGCTTGGCATTACATAAAAATGCAAAGGGCACTGACGTGTCCGTTCTGTATAATCAATCGCCAGCGCTGATAAAAATGATAAAGACCACCCTAAAAAAACTTGAGAAAAATAATGATGATCATCATTAACCCTAGCTAAGCCAGGCAATACAGAAGCAATATATAAACCATACTTCAGCACAGGTCGATCTGTCATCATCGCTGCACTGATAAATGGTATTGCTCCGTTAAAAGCATGCGCACTTACCCCTACACCCGATTGATTTTTTGTTGATTCTTTTGCTTTGTGTTTAAAAGGTTGCCACTTCGAACTTTGATTTGTATTAGGACGTCCATTACCCACCACCCAAGTGAACAATTCTTTTTGAGCACCCGCTAAATATAAAGTCCTAATGCTGCGGTACCCCCAAGTGTACAATAAACTTAAAGCACTCTCAGGGCACTCATCATCATAAAATAATCCACCCAAAATAATACTGCTATAATAAACCGGTGGATAGTGAAAATCCCCAATAGAACAGGGCACCTTGAAAAATTGATCCGTGCTTTTAGATCGAATACTGCGTTGCCAAAAATGATGTATTGATTTATCAATACCGGTATTCGCCATAATGCCCGCACTCAATAATACTCCACCCAACATCAGCAGATTTTCTTTCCTTAAATAAGCCCCTAAATCACTCTTAATATCATAGTAAACATTATCTGCCGTTTGTGAAACACCAGACTGTAAACTCTCTTCACAAGTATCAAGATATCCCCCAATATCGTAGGCAAATACAGGTCGACATAATAAAATCGCTAAAATCCCCCCGGTAGCTACGCTACCGACCCCCTTTTTCAAAGTGGGTTGTATTCTTTTTAAGCGCTGTATAACACTCATAATGATATGGATCCTTTATGGATGCGTAGAAGGATTGATTTTGTCTAAAATCTCCTGCAAATCTTTAGATAAATTTGGTCTAGCCTGCATCTGCTCTAATTCTTTACGCATCAAAGCTTGTACTTCTGAATCAAATTTTTTCCAACGCAAGAAAGGTTGCATCAAACGAGTAGCCACTTGCGGATTTTTAGGATCTAATAACAACACCATCTCTCGAATAAAGGCGTAACCTGACCCATTGGGATCATGAAAACAAGCCGCATTATTCGCAAAACCACCCAGTAAAGCATATACTTTATTGGGGTTTGAAAAATCAAAGGCCGGATGTTCTGTCAGCGATTTTACAGCCTCTAAAGTACTGGGTAATTCAGCACTGGCTTGTAAACTCAACCACTTGTTTAACACTAAAGGCTCATCTTGCCAATGGTTATAAAAATTTTGTAATACCACAGCCCTTTGTGTAGAATTTTTTTGTACAATCGCAGCCAAAGCACCAATGGAATCGCTCATGTTTTTTGCCTGTTGAAATTGCTCTAAAGCCAGTTTTAGAGCTTCTTGTTCTCCAACGGGTTTTTTGATTTTCATTAAATAATATAAACAAATATTCTTTAAACGACGATGCGCGGCTTGCTCTGCATTATAGACATAGGGTCCAGGTGTTTGATGCTGTTGATAAAGTTCCATCAAAGGTTCGTACAAAATTTCTGCTAAAGATTGCTGTAAAAAAGTACGCGCAGCAAAAATAGCAGGGACATCAGCGACCTCCATGATTTCAATCAGCTCATGGATTGAAGGGAAGCAAAGCATTTCAGCTTTTAAAGCCGTATTAAGATGCATGTCTAATAATAGAGTACGATAGGCTTCAATAAAGCTAGCTGGAATTAAAGTTTCAGCTAAAATAACCCCTTTTTGATATTGCTCGATAAGTGATAATAAAACTTGAGTAATCAGCTGTTGTGCAGCATCCCAACGATTAAAATCATCTGAATCATGAGCCAATAAAAATGCTAAAGAAGCTTGATCCAAAAATGGTTTGATTTTTACAGGCGCTGAAAAAGATCGCAATATTGATAATATCGGACGAACAGCTATATTTTTAAATTCAAAGCGTTGTGTGCTCTGTTTTAATTCAATAATAGAATCTTTAGCAGACAGCAACTCTTCTCCTTTTTCTCCCAATAAACCTATGCCCAATGGAATGTGAAAAGGCTTTTTAGTCGGATGATTGGGGGTGGGCTCGCAAGTTTGAGTAAGTGTTAAGGTATAAATCTGTGTTTTAGGATCATAAGCTTCTAAGATACTAATTTCGGGTGTCCCAGCCTGGGTATACCATAACCTAAATTGCGATAAGTCCTGATTAGAAGCCATTTCCATCGCACACACAAATTCTTCCGTGGTAACGGCTTGGCCATCATTTTGAGCAAAATATAAATCCATGCCTTTTCTAAAAGCCTCAGCACCCAATAGAGTGTGCATCATGCGAATGACTTCTGCCCCTTTTTCATAAATCGTGACTGTGTAAAAATTATTAATTTCTACATAAGAATCAGGGCGAACAGCATGTGCCATAGGACTTGCATCCTCTGGAAATTGCCTGCTTCGCATCAGTTTGGCATTTTCGATTAAACCAATAGGGGATTGGGTAATAGCCTGCGAAAATTGGTGTTCCCTGAACACCGTAAGACCTTCTTTTAAGCTCAGTTGGAACCAATCTCTACAAGTAATACGGTTACCAGACCAATTGTGAAAATATTCATGTCCAACAACTGCATCAATTAGATAATAATCCATATCAGTTGCAGTCTGGGGGCTTGCTAAAACATATTTGGCATTAAAAAGATTTAAACCCTTATTTTCCATAGCACCCATGTTAAAGTCATTGACGGCTACTATCATGTAAATATCTAAATCGTATTCTCGGCCGTAGGTTTCTTCGTCCCATTTCATCGCTTTTTTAAGCGCTTCCATTGCATAACCGGCTTTTTCTAAATTCACATGTTCTATAAATAATTTGAGTGTGACCAGGCGACCAGACATTGTTAAGAAAAAATCTTCAACAGCCATTAAATTCCCTGCAACCAGTGCAAATAAATAGCTGGGCTTTTTAAAAGGATCTTGCCAAGTCACCCAGTGACGATCGGCTTGGTCTTTCACTTCCCCTTTGGCAATGCAATTACCATTAGATAATAATACCGGGTGCGTTTTTTTATTCGCAATAATCGTGGTTTTAAAAATACTCATCACATCGGGCCTATCTGGATAATAGGTAATGGATCTAAAACCTTCGGGTTCGCATTGGGTACAGAATAAATTACCCGAGCGGTATAATCCACTTAATTCGGTATTTTCTTGTGGATAGATGGTATTCTCAATCTCTAAGCTAAAAGCAGGAGGTACCTTAGGTATTGTTAAGGTTTCTTCGTTAACCGTATATTCTGAAGAAGGCAGTAAGGTACCATCTAGTTTTACGGTGTGTAAATCAATTTTTTTTCCAAATAAAACCAGGGGCGGGTTAGCACTCGCATGGTCTGTATTTCGATGAAATTTGATTTTAGCATTGATTTTGGCTTCGTGTTCATATAAATCAAAACACAATTCGATGCTTTCTACCAGGTAAGCGGGTACCTGGTAGTCTTTAAGATAAATCGTTTTGATAGCTTCGGCTTCTTTACGCGATACCGTTTCTGCTTGCGACATAAGTTTCTCCTTTCATTTCTTGTGGCACCATCCATGCAGGTAAAGAATCCTGAGCTTGTCTTAGTTTTGGTCCAAACTGTAGTGCTTTGGTTTGTAATTCAGGTTTGAGCTCTTGAAATTGTTGTGCAGCTAGTTTATTTAATAGTTCGAGACGTTTAATTAAATCGCTTAAAGATTCATCAGTTTTTTTTACAACTTGTGCTGTGTTGATGTGTTGCTCTAAACGTTCTATTTGTGCTGTACAAGGTTGAAGCATAGGCATAATTTCTTCTAAAAATCCATTGATTTTAGATAGATATTGTTCAACTTGAGCAATGTATTGTTGGGTTTTTTCTAAATGTTCTTTAAAATCTGCAGCCACTTCTGGCATGGATTGCATTTGTGCTTGAAATTGTCCCATTTTTTCTCTCCAAGCGGGTATGGTTGTTTTACTCATCGTATTTAAGGCTTCAGGTAATCCCTTAGCTATGACTTGGATGGGTGAAAGTTGTGCATTGAGTTCTGAAATTTCTTTTTTAGCTAAAGTATAGTCAGGATTCATATTTTCTCTGATGCTTTTTTCTAAGGTATTTAGTTTTTGTTGGAGATTCATGAGTATTTGTGGATACTGCCTTGATTTTTCCATCGATGTATTAAAATCAATTTCTTGAGATGCTGCAGCTTTTTGAACTGTTGTCTTAAAAGTTTCTACCTGCTTCAAAGTTATTTTTTTGGGAGATGATTTTTTCATATATTATTTCCTATCTTGCTGCTGAATGCTTAATTTAAACTGTTTTGAAAGGATATTCGCAGAGATCAGATATGACACATTGCGGACAATGAGGTTTGCGTGCGGTACATGTATAACGACCATGAAGCACCAACCAATGACCTGCGTTCTGACGATATGCCTTTGGTACCACTGTTAGCAATTGATCTTCTACCGCTTTTGGGGTCTTACCAATCGCTAAACGAGATCTATTACACACCCTAAATAAGTGTGTGTCAACTGCAATTGTAGGTTCACCAAAAGCTGTGTTTAATACGACGTTCGCTGTTTTGCGACCTACACCAGGCAAGCTTTCAAGTCCTTCACGAGTATGTGGGATTTTTGAATTATGTTTGTCAACTAAAATTTGGCATGTTTTAATAATATTACGAGCTTTGGTGTTGAAAAGTCCGATGGTTTTAATATAGGTTTTTAATTTTTCTTCGCCTAAGGCAAGTATTTGCTCGGGCGTACGTGCAATGGGGAAAAGTATTGCAGTGGCTTTGTTTACACTGAGATCGGTGGCTTGTGCAGATAAAATCACAGCAATTAAAAGCTCAAAGTGTGAGTGGTACTGAAGTTCAGTTTTGGGGTTGGGTAATTGTGTTTGAAGTCGTTTAAAAATAGCTATGCATTTGTTTTTAGTCATTAAGATTCCTTAAAGGGTTATTCTTGCTTTCTATGCATTCAGAATAACCCTGAAAAGGAAAATGAATCAAGCCTTTAGTTAGGATTTAGCTTTATTTTTCTTTAGAGAAGAAAGCGTGGAGGGGTTTAAAAATTTAGAAGCTACCTTTAATGCTATTTCGTCTGGATTTATAACCAGTTTTTTAATTCTTTCGATGGCTTCTGATGCAAGGCGTGCGATTTCTAACATTTTTTCACGTTCAGACATAGAGAGAGGAGATGGGAGAACTGCTCCTAATGCTGGGATAATAGGTACTAAGGGGTCTATGGCTGCAACAGGCACAGGAAATGCGACTTTAAGATGAGGCTGTCAATCTAATTTGCTTGCGTTTTTGTTCAACTCTTTGAAAAGCCAATTGAAGCTCAGATTGTAATTCTGTTTTATAATTTGGGTTATCGTTATAATTGAGTAATTTAGGCGCTTCACGTTGTATTAATCTTTGTTGACGGGCAGAATACCGTTTTTTGGCTTTTTGTGCCCTAGCGCGTTTTTCCTCAGAGCCATCTTTTATAGGGCTTTCTATCATACTAATGCAATCCATAGGGCAGGGCGCAACACAAAGTTGGCAACCTATGCATTCATCGACTAAAACAGTGTGTAAAAATTGTGAAGCACCTACAATAGCATCGACTGGGCAGGCGCTTATACATTTAGTACAGCCCACACAATCTTCTTCTGCTATTACGGCAAGACGCATTATTTTACACGCATGCCGGGTTCAACCCCTGGTTTAGCCAGATGGGGTTCTAGGATCCATAAATCAGCACCACCAGGTCCTGCTGCCAATACCATGCCTTCTGAAAGACCAAAACGCATTTTTCTAGGTTCTAAATTGGCGACCATTACAGTATATTTTCCTATCAGATCTTCAGGCTGGTAGGCTTCTTTAATACCCGCAAATACTTTGCGTGTTTGGGCTTCACCGATGTCTAGCGTCAATTTTAATAATTTATTGGCTTCAACGACCGGTTCTGCATGCACAATTTTGGCAATACGTAAGTCAATTTTAGCAAAATCATCAATACTAATGGCCGGACGTATGGGATCGGCTTCTAGAATAGGAGATGATTGTGTTAAGGTTTCAGCCGGTGTAATCAAGGTCATGACTTGCTCCAATTCAATACGTTGTAAGAGTGGATTAAAGGGATTAATCGCATGATTTAAAAGCGGAGTAATACGGGCTTCCCATTCTAAAGGAATCTTTAAAAAAGATTCTACTTCTTCTGCCAATGTCGGTAAAATCGGTTGCAAATAGGTTATCAATACTTTAAATAAATTCAAACCCATACTACACACTTGATGAGCAGTAGATTCTATTGCGCTGTGTTCTGCTTGCTTAATCAAAACCCAAGGCTTGTTTTCATCAATATAACGATTCGCTTCGTCTGCCAAATTCATGATTTCTCGTACAGCTTTGGCAAACTCACGGTGTTCAAAATGCCCTGCAATAGAGTGCCCTGTCTCTACGAAATGCTGATACAGTGTAGGGTCAATACAGCCTGCAGACAATTTGCCCTCAAAACGTTTGCTGATAAAGCCTGCACATCGACTGGCAATATTCACTAATTTACCCACCAAATCGGAATTGACTCTAGAAATAAAATCTTCTACCTGGAAATCCAGATCATCAATACCTGTGCCTAATTTTGCAGCCATGTAATAACGCAAGTAATCAGGTTTAAAATGATCTAAATAGTTTCGGGCAGTAATAAAAGTACCTCGAGACTTAGACATTTTTTCACCATTTACGGTCAAAAACCCATGCGCAAAAATACCGGTAGGCGTTCTATATTCACCCCCTGTTAATAAAGCAGGCCAGAAGAGGGCATGGAAATAAATAATGTCTTTGCCAATAAAATGGTACAGTTCTGTAGAGCTGTCTTTAGACCAGAACTCATTAAAATTATATTCAGGTTTTTTATCGCATAAATTTTTAAAACTGGCCATATAGCCTATCGGTGCATCAAGCCAGACATAAAAGTATTTATTGGGTTCGTTGGGTATTTCAAAACCAAAATAAGGGCCATCTCTTGAGATATCCCACTGTTGTAATCCACTTTCAAACCATTCATTTAATTTTTTGGCGACCTCAGGTTGCAAAGTACCGCTGGTGGTCCATTTTTGTAATATATCTGCATAACGTTCTAAACAGAAAAAGATGTGTTCAGATTCTTTTTGAATTGGGGTGGCACCTGAGAGAGTAGAAACCGGATTTTTAAGTTCTGTAGGCGCATAAGTTGCACCACAAGCCTCACAGCTATCGCCATATTGATCTTTAGCACCACATTTGGGACATTCCCCTTTTACATAACGATCGGCTAAAAAGAGGTGTTTAATAGGATCAAAAGCTTGTTGGATAGTGCGTTTAGTAATATCGCCTCGGACTTGTAAGCGTTTATATAAATCTGTAGACAATATTCTATTTTCTTCAGAATGCGTCGTATAAAAATTATCCAAGCCAATATTAAAATCTTGTAAGTCTTTTGCATGATCCCCATGAATTTTAGCAATCCAACTTTCAGGACTTAGACCTTGCTCTTCAGCTTTCAGCATGATTGGCGCGCCATGCGCATCGTCTCCACAGACAAAAACACAGGTATTGCCCATCAGCTTTTGAAAACGTACCCAAATATCAGCTTGAATGGCTTCTAGCATATAGCCTAAATGTAGCTGACCATTGGCGTATGGTAGCGCAGTGGTGACTAGGATTTTTCGGGCATTTGCAGCTTTAATGTTGTTAGCCATTTAACTTATTCCATTTTGTTAGGTGTTAAAGTTTGAGAGATCATAACACAGATATAACATATATGGATATACAAACGCTGTGAAATGGGTAAAATATCAGGTCTTATTTAGCCAGTAATTTATGTTTAGAAAAGCGCATTCCTTGAAAAATAGGCTCTGAGATATTAGTGGGAAAGTTGATAGGCAACAGTGCTGAAATTTTTTCTATTACGCTGTCTACTTGTGTTAGCATGTTATTTAATATTTCTTCAGCTTTTTTTCTAGAATAATTTGCATGATCTGCTGTATCTAGAAAATGTCGACTTTGCATTTGATACCAATGATAATGAGAATTTTTTCCTTTTAAAGCCATAGCCATTTTTAATTTTTGTGTTTGTAATTGTTTTTTTGCAACCAAAGGATGCGCTGAAATAATATCATACAAAGGTGCTAAACTGTATTTACTACCTGCTTCTATTTGCAGACTAAAATTTTTAGCATGCCCATCAATGGCGGCTAAAAGCCAAAATAATACTTGAGCTTTAAAAAAAGTGTCTCTATCGTATATAGGATTAGAAGAACCTAAAAGAGAATGCATAATTTCTGTAATACCAGGACCACCATCTGCCTCATATTTTAGATTTGGCGAAATACCTAAGGCTTGGCACATATCTTCTTGGGGTAAGCGAATTAAAGAATTATTGTCTTTTGATAATTTGCGATCAAAACGTTTTACAACCAGTGCTTTTACGTTTTCAAAATATTGGATATCACATTTGGCAATGGGTAATTCAAATGCTTCTGCAATTTTTGAACATAACCATTCATTCTCACAGCTATCACTTAAGTCCATTTGCTGTGTAGGAATATATCCTATAGGTAATTTAAAAATGTGACTGGTGGGTGTAGTGTTTAAAGGCTTATGCCATTTCCCATTCCAATATAACAATGCTGTTTTTTCTTGCACACCCGCAATAGAAATACGAAATTCATCATGAATACCATGCATACCTAAAGGATAAGCTTGTGTGTTGTTTAACAGAGAAGCAATGTCCTTGTCTGTTAGAGTTTGAAACTCCATATCGTGTTCATAGGGAATGGATGTTTCTTCTCCCTGTATTAATTGGATGGCTCCAACACAATCTTTGCCTATGCTAGCTAATAAGTCAAAAGGTTTGCTTGTCGGTGTTTTAAATTTGGTTTGAATTCTAGATTTAATAATAGGATTGTCTGGAAGTAAATTATCAAAAAAATTGTAAACAATATCTCCGGTAAAAGTTTTTTCTATTAAGGGTAAGGACAGTGAAATAGGGCGAGCATTTGCTAATTGAAGCCACGAGGAATGGTAGCTAAATTGCAAACCACCCGTATTCATTTTTTCTAATTTTCCTACCAATGTGCCATTCATGAAAACAGAGAGAATATGTTTGTCTACCATTCTTCTTTCCATTCATCTTTACCAGTTAATATTTTGTCTTTGGCTAAGCTATAGATATCTAAATTTACAGCAGCAAGAATACGAAAAACAGTATCCATTTTTGTATTCTCGGGTCTATTTTCGAATGCAGAGACAGTTGCTTGCTTAATACCTATCAAATCGCCCACAGCGGCTTGGCTTAAAGACAATTTTTTTCGTTGACTCACCACGAGTAGCGCTAAATCGCGAGGGGAATGTATTAGCATTTTAAACAGCCTCCCACTTAATATTCTTGGAATCATCCCTTACAAGGGGTAAAACTAAGTATATACCCTCTAGGGTATAAAATCAAGATTATCCCCTAAAGAGGATAATAAACTATGAGAAGAAGAGGATGTAATTACCAAAGGCCTAAGATTTTCCACCATGTGGATCCCACTAGTGCCCAGATGAGTATATTAATAACACTTAGAATGCCACCAATACGCCACCAGTCTTTGACACTGATACAGTTAGAGCCAAAATACACGGGTGCAGTCCCTGTGCCGTAATGGGTGATGCCTGCACAAAGAGAAGACATGGCTGCCAGCAACATCACCGCTATAAAGGGTGGGGCACCCGCTGTGATAGCGATAAGAGCAAAAGCACTGTACATAGAACTGATGTGCGCAGAAATACTGGCAAATAAATAATGACTATAAAAGTATAATAAAGTAATAATCCCCAGTGAAGTTATCCAATGCATAGGACTGACAAAAGTTTGTACATGCTCACTACACCAGCTGATCATGCCAAATTCAGACAGGAAACTAGACATCATTAAAAAAGTAGCCAGCCAAATAAAAGTATGCCAAGCATTGTGTTCTTTTAGGATATCTTCCCAATGAAGAACACCCGTGGCTAAAAGTATACCCAGTCCTAAAAACGCTGCACTGGTGGCATTAATATCCCATTGATCGCCTGCAATCCAAAGCATAAGCAGTAAACCAAAAGTACCCAGCATGATCCATTCTTGTTTCTTGAGTTTACCCATTTCTTTAAGCTTTTCTTTGGCAAATTGAGGTGCCTCGGGTGTGCTACTGATGCTTGGCGGATAGAGCTTATAAAGGATCAGAGGTAAAACAGCTAAATTGATTAACCCTGGTACTATCGCAGCCGTACACCAAGACATCCATGAAATATCCACCCCTAGCTCTTCTGCAAAGCCCGCAGTCAGAGGGTTACCCGCCATTGCTGTTAAAAACATGGCACTGGTAATGATATTGGCTTGATAACACAATTTAAGTAAAAAAGCTGCAATATTGCGTTCTGTGCCTTTTTCTGCAGTACTGCCATATTCTTCGTTGAGGGCTGTTACGATAGGGTAAACAATCCCAGCTCCCCGAGCGGTATTGCTGGGCGTAAAAGGTGCTAATAAAAGCTCTGTACTCACAAGGCCATAAGCCAGCCCCAAAGTGCTTCGCCCCATCACGGCGACAAAACAATAGGCAATACGGGCACCCAATCCAGTTTTTATAAATCCACGTGCCAATAAAAAGGCAATAAAAGTAAGCCAAACGATAGGTGAGTTAAAACTAGACAACGATTGTTTAAGGGTAAGGGTTTGGGTAATGGTGCAAGCACTGATAGCCAATATGCACAAAGCACCCATGGGTAAGCACTTTAGCATCACAGCAATGATGGTTGTGACGAAAATGCCGAATAAATGCCAGGTTTGTAAATCTAAACCTTCAGGAGTTGGAATAAACCAAAGTGCAAAAAACAGAAGCGATACACCGATAACGGGGTTGAAGCGAAATGATTTAAAAAAACTTTTCTCAGCTTGATAAGGGGCGCTCACCTGGTTCATTTTTAGGCTCCTAGATTAAAGTTGATTTCATCATGCAAGATTTTTCAGGAAATCGCAATAGTTTGATAAATACATTATACCATTATCATTCATGAATTTTTATCTGTTTGTGCAAACAGTATAATAGTGGGTCATCGGTGCTTATTTAACCCTCATCCGGGTGAGGGTTAAATAAAATCACGAGTACCTTCCCCTATTTGCACGTGCATCTCTAGAGGTTATAGGTTATTCTATAGTTTATTCTGTTTGTTATGTTGAGTCCCTTTTTATTGGGTTTATGAGAGATGCGATTAAAAAAAATTAAGCTTGCTGGCTTTAAATCTTTTGTGGATCCTACCACCTTGGAACTTCCAAGTGAATTGGTTGGTATTATTGGTCCTAATGGATGTGGAAAATCAAATGTGATTGATGCTGTGCGTTGGGTTTTGGGGGAAAGTTCCGCCAAGAACTTACGTGGCGAATCGATGAGCGACGTTATCTTTAACGGTTCTACTACTCGTAAACCGGTAGGACAAGCCTCGATCGAATTGATATTCGATAATAATGAAGGTAAATTGATGGGTCAATTTGCCAGTTACGCTGAGATTACAGTTAGAAGAGAAGCGACTCGAGATGGTAAATCTCGGTATTCTTTAAATGGCACAGTCTGCCGTCGACGCGATATTACCGAGCTTTTTTTGGGTACAGGCTTAGGACCTAGAAGTTATGCTATTATTGAACAAGGCATGATCTCGAAATTAATTGAAGCACGCCCAGAAGATTTACGTGCCTTTTTAGAAGAAGCTGCAGGGATATCTTTATATAAAAAGCGTAGACAAGAGACTGAAAACCGTATTAAGCATACTCGAGAGAATTTAGATCGAATTTCAGATATCACTCAGGAACTCGAAAAGCAATTAGAACGCTTGAAACGTCAATCCGATGCTGCCATCAAATTTAAGCAATATAAAGCTGAGGAAGATAAATTAGAAGCTGAATTGGCGACTTTACGTTGGCAAGTGTTAAATGATCAGTCCACAAACCGATCCTTAGAGATTAAGACACTGGCCACTGCTCTGGAAGAAAAACAAGCCTTGCGGGGGCGCATCGATAGAGAATTGGAACAGGGTCGTATCGATCATACTGAAAAAAATGATGCACTGAATACCCAACAGAGTATTTATTATGATTTGGGTGCACGTATTGCCCGGGTTGAGCAAACCTTAGAACACTATAAAGAGCGGCAAAGCCAATTGCAAAGTGATTTGGAACAAGTTTTGTCTCAGTGCACTAAAGCCAATGAACAAGTACACCTGGATGAAGATCGACTTTTAGCAGTCCAACAAAGCACGGAAGAGTTGGAAGTAAAATTTGATACGCTTCAAACCATGGTACTGGAAGAAGAAGGTGCTTTGGAAGCAGCTGAAGAAGCCTTAAAAATATGGACTCAAGGGTTTGAGGTTTTTAGCCAAGAGGCTTTGCATCCTGCAAAAACCACTGAAATTGAAAAAAATCGCATTGAGCAATTGGAAAGACATGCTCAAGAAACCTATCACCGCTTAAGTCGATTGACGGATGAATTGGCAAGTTTAAATGTGGTGGCCTTAGAGTTGGAATGCGAAGGCTTAAGCGTTACTTTGACGGATCGTGAATTGGCACAAGAGCAATATCAAGAAAAATTAGAAGAATTAAGCTCTGAGATTCAAAGCCTGCGTGCCCAATTAAGCGAAAACAATAAGGCTATTAATAATTTGCAACATGAAGAACAAATACTAAAAGGCAAAGAAGCTTCTTTACAGACGCTACAGCAAGCTGCTTTGGGCAAAACAGACCAGGGTGTTATTAAATGGCTAGAAACAACTGGCATAGAAAATGCACCACGTCTGGGTGAGGGGTTGATAGTTGAACCTGGGTATGAGCAGGCTATAGAAACTGTATTGGGTAAAGCATTGGAAGCTGTTTGTATTAATGAATTATCTTCTGTTCAATCCGTACTGGAAAACTTATCGATTGGACAGCTGATGCTATTAGAGGCTGACAGCGTACCTAAACCTGCCGCTTTAAGCACTCGATATGGTGCACAGACACTGGCTTCCAAAATACGAACCTCAAGCTATGCAGAGCATTTAAAGGCGCTACTAGAAGGTATTTATGTAGTAGAGGATTTACAAACAGCCTTTGATTTGCGCGCTCAATTGATGCCTACTGAATCGGTAATTACACAACAAGGTATTTGGTTAAGCACACAATGGGTGAAAGTATATAAAGGCGAAGAAGGGCATACAGGCTTATTAAGAAGGGAAGCCCAATTAAAAGAAATGACTGAACGATTAATGGTGCTTGATGTCCAGTTGGATGAAGCCCGTGGGCGTATGGAAGAACAAGAAGAACAACTACAAAACTTTGAGCAAGATCAAGCAGAGCTTAGACGCTCTCATCAAGATTTGAGTAGAGAAATTCAAGGATATGCTACTGAATTAAGTGCTAAACAAACCCGTTTAGAAAATAGCAAAAACCGTATTCAGCGTTTACAAGAAGATATTGCAAACCATCAAGTACAATTGGATGGTGGACAAGAAGAAGTGCAAAGCGCGCGTATTGCTTTACAAGCAGCGTTAGATGCGATGGCTGATAACAGCGCACGAAAAGAAATTCTATTACAGGAACGGGATAATCTCAGAACGACAGTCAGCGAAACATCCGAGCGTGCAAAAAATGCGAGAACGGCCTACCATACGCATGCAGTACAAAGAGAAACTTTGCGTACGCAACATCAGGCCATTGTAGAGGGTATAGAGCGTTTAAAAGAACAACAAGCGGATTTATTAACACGTCAGTCTGCTATTGAACGCGAATTGAATCAAAAAGATACAGCAGAACAAGATAGAACCCAATTAGAAGCTTTGTTAGATCAGCGTTTAACTGTAGAACAAGATTTGAATGAAGCCAGGGAAGCATTAGATGCCATAGAACAAGATTTACGATCCAAAGAGAAAGGACGTGCTACTTTCGAACACGAAAGTGAGTTTTTAAGGACACAATTAGAAAACTTAAAAATGGAATGGCAAGCCTTAGAAGTGCGTTCTCAGACGGTGCAAGAAAAATTATCGGAATTTGGTTTGTCGCCCGAGCAAGTTTTAGAAAGCATTCCTAAAGAAGCCACAGAAGAGGCATGGGCTAGATCATTAGAAGAGGTAAGCACACGTATTCAACGCTTAGGGGCTATTAATTTAGCTGCAATAGAAGAGTATGAAATTGAAGCTGAACGCAAAACGTATTTGGACATGCAGTATAAAGATTTAACCGAAGCTTTAGAGACATTAGAAAATGCTATTCGTAAAATCGATAAAGAAACTCGGCAATGTTTTAAAGAAACCTTTGACAAAGTCAATGCAGAGTTCCAAGTTTTGTTTCCTAAGTTATTTGGAGGCGGACAAGCATATTTAGAATTGGTTGGAGAAGATTTATTAGAAGCAGGCATCACTGTTATGGCAAGGCCACCAGGTAAACGCAACAGTACCATTCATCTACTCTCGGGTGGAGAGAAAGCCTTGACGGCTGTTTCTTTAGTATTTGCAATATTCCACTTAAATCCGGCCCCTTTTTGTATGTTGGATGAAGTGGATGCACCTTTAGATGATGCTAATGTAGGCCGCTTTTGTAGATTGGTGCAACATATGTCTCAACATATTCAATTTATTATCATTACCCATAATAAATTGGCGATGGAGGTTGCCCATCATTTAATCGGTGTCACAATGAAAGAGCCGGGGGTATCTCGATTGGTATCGGTAGATGTAGAGCAAGCAGTGGCTTTAATTGAAACGTAAAACAGGAGGGAGTTAAGTCATGGAAACCAGTTTACGATTAGTTCTATTAGGAGTTGGTTGTGTAGTATTAATAGGTCTTTGTTGGGATTTATTTAGGGGGCGTGCTAAAAAGAAAAGTGCTGCGTATTCTCAATATCCAGAAAAAAAACAAACTAAAACTGTGTTAATGCCCGAAACAAAATCTTATGCTCATCCAGAAACGGATTTATCGAGTTTTGAAGAGGTTGTATTGTTAAAAACATCTAAACCTGCAGAAACTGTTGAAACGGGGGCAGAGGGGGTTGCTAATGATATTATCGCGCTTAGCGTTATGGCTAGACAACCTGGAGTGTTTTTAGGTAAAAAACTACTAGATGTTTTTGTTGAAGCCCAATTAGAGTTTGGTGAGATGGATATTTTTCATCGTTATGACGCACGGGAAGATAGAGAGCCTATTTTTAGTGTGGCTTCGGCTGTAGAACCGGGTATTTTTGACTTAAACAAAATGGACACCATGGTGACTCCAGGCTTAATGTTATTTTTCAGTTTGACAACCCCTAATCAATCTATTGCTGCTTTCGAACTGATGTTAAGAATTGCACGTCAATTGGCACAACGCTTAGATGGTGAATTAAGAGACGATAGAAGACGTTTGTTAAACGCACAATCAATAGAAAATTACCGTGAAAAAGTTAGGATGGTGGGGCTGCGGCGGCACGCAACCTAAGGGGTAGCATCCCATTGACGGATGCTATCCCCAATAAAATCAATAAAGAAGCGAGCAAGAAATTAAAGCTTAAGCTTTCTTTAAGAAACACAACGCCTAAAAGCGTTCCGAAAATAGGTAATAAATAATTGGACATGGCCAAAGTGGTCACTCCAAACTTAGTCAGCACATGGTGATAAAGCACAAAAGCGCAGACTGTGCCCAGCATGCATAAACCGAAAATACCGCCCCAAGCATTGAAAGAAACTTCGTTTAGCGTTAAGGGTGGATCGATTAATATCGCTATGGGTAATAGATAAACAAGAGAGCTTAGTAATTGCAGGGTAGGCACTACGAAAGGCGGTGCTTTATGTGTATATTTACGTGCATAAATAATACCCACAGCATAGCTGCAAGATCCTAAAAAGCTGAACATTATACCCATAGGATCTAAAGCTGCTGCATCTGGGCTTGAATAGGTTTTAATCAAAGCCGGTATAAATAGCACCCCGAATCCGGATAATCCTAAGATAACCCCAAGGATTTTTTCTAAGGTTAAGCGTTCATCTTCTAAAAAGATATTGGCTAAAATCACTGTTAATACGGGTGTCATCCCATTAATAAGAGCAGAAAGGCTGGTCGGAATGGTGGTCAGCGAATAACAAAAGCAAACAAAAGGGAAACCATTGGTAAAAAATCCAAGCACAAAGCAATTTTTCCAAAATTTAAAATGTGTTTTTGGGGAAGGGAACTGAACACGTCTTAGCTTTAATAAAAGCAATAATAACAAGCCCCCAAGGCCTACACGTAAACATACCAAGCTAAAGGGCGCGATGTCGTCTAAAGCCAATTTATAGAATAAATAAGAAGTAGAAGACAGGGCTCCTAAAACCATCATTTCTAAAATACCACTTTGTTTCATATGAGTTCCCAGTCGATGTCAAATTTATTAAGCTAAGTCACATATTTTCTCATATTCAAGTAAAAATTTATATAACTGTTTAAATATATAGTGCCCTTAAAATATAATTTGTTTAGTTTTTTTCAGAAATTTTCAGTCTTACAGCTCTAATGCAAGTAATAAGCGCTAGCGATACCGCCTATAAAACCAAATAAATGACTTTCCCAGGATATTTTTTCTTCTTGGGGGAACAGGCCTAGAAAAATACCGGCAAAATAATAACCCACTAAAACAGCTAAAACGAGACTGGATAAACTGGGTTGGACATAAGCCGTTGCCAGTAAAAATCCAAAATATCCAGATACCAACCCACTGGCACCCAAATGTATGGCCCGTCGTCCGGCAATCCATACCAGTAATCCTCCAATTATCGTGACAAGCACCGTAACCGTTAGAAAAATATTCAAGCCTTGGGCTAAAATAAGTAATCCTAGAGCAAATAAGGGAATCGTATTAAAAAATAAATGATTAAAATTTTGGTGTAAAATAGGTGAAAATAGAATGCCCGCAAGACCCGTGAGATGTCTGGGATAAATGCCTAAAACATTTAATCGAGAGCCTGTGATCCAATTTAAAATATTAATTCCCCAAAGAGCAGCTATGCAATATAACCAGGGTATTAAATATTGCTTACTTTGCGCTAAAAAATTATACAGTTCGTTCGCTAAGTTTTGGATCATGATTTTTAGACAATACTAAATAAAGGGCAGGGACAACATATAAAGTAAATAAAGTACCAATAGAAATACCAGAAGCGATGACCAAACCAATATTAAATCGGCTAACCGCACCAGCACCTGAAGCAGTGAGTAAGGGCAAAACGCCCAATACCATAGAGGCTGTTGTCATTAGTATGGGCCTTAAACGTATTGCAGCTGCTTTTTGAATGGCTTCGTATTTGCTTAAGCCTTCTTTTTGGCAATCATTGGCAAATTGCACGATTAGGATACCGTGTTTAGAAATAAGGCCAATTAAGGTAACCAGCCCTACTTCCGTATAAATATTTAAACTAGCGCCCCCTATACCGATAACAATAAAAATCATAGCACCGAAAATCGACATGGGAACAGAAATTAATACAATTAATGGATCTCTAAAACTTTCAAATAAAGCTGCCAGCGTTAAATATATAATCACCAAGGCAAAAAAGAAAGTAAGGACCAAAGCACTGCTTTCTTGTATAAATTGCCTAGATTGCCCAGCATAATCAATGCTATAGCCTAGGGGGACCACTTCCTTTGCAATCGATTTTAAGCTTGTTAAAGCCTGACCTAAAGTAACGCCGGGTAAGGTGACGCCTGAGATAATCGTAGCATTTAGTTGTTGAAAATGATTAAGAGATTGGGGCACAACTTCGGTTTTGATTTGTGCGATAGTCGATAAGGGAATGGAGGTGCCTTCGGGTGTTTTAAAATAGTAATCTAGCAATTGTTCTTGCAAAATGCGCTGAGAACGCTTTACTTGGGGAATTACTTTGTAAGAGCGACCATCCAAACTGAAATAATTAATGTAATTTCCACCTAATGCAGAGCCTAATAAATCACCTACATCTTGCATGGTTAATCCCAATAAGCCTGTCATATCTCTATTGATTTTGACTGTAGCCTGCAGTTTATCGATTTTCAGATCTTTATCTAAGAAAGCAAATAATCCGCTGGCTTGGGCTTTGTCCATAAATGTTTGAGTGACTTCATCTAAACTTTGAAAAGGATCTGTGGTGCCAATCACAAATTGTACAGGCAGTCCCGAGCTTCCAGGCAAAGGGGGTTCTTGGAAGACCACTGTATTGCCCCCTGCAATTTGGGATAGCTTTTGTTGTAAAAGAGGTTGTAGTTGATTGGCTGTTCGATTTCGTTCATCCCAAGGTTTTAAGACCATACCTGTGATGGCTGTGTTAAGACCACTGACACCCACGAGTTGGAAAGTATGATCAATTTCAGGATACGTAAAAAATTCGTCAACGACTTGTTTGGAATAAAGTTGTGTTTGTTCAATATTGGCATTGGGTGCTGTGGTTAAAAGAGAAATTAAAAAGCCTTGATCTTCTTCGGGTGCCAATTCGTGTTTAGCAGCTCCATATAAAAAATAAAGACTGCTTAAAACAATGACTGCAAATAGGGCTGTCAGAGGTATAAAATCTAAGCTGCGCTTTAAGGTGCGTTCATAAGCCCTTTCTAATCTTGTAAACTGCTTATCGATATAACGTTCAAGTCGTTTCAAAGGTTTAGGTTTAATCGCTTGTCCAGATTGAACAGAATTATCATGGTTTTCTTTTTTTAAAAAAACAGAGCACATCATAGGAGATAATGTGAGTGCAACAATAGCAGAAATACCCACTGAACCTGCGAGGGTAAATGCGAATTCCGTAAATAAAGCTCCGGTTAAACCTTCCATAAAACCGATAGGCACGTAAACGGCGATTAAGACGATCGAAATTGCGATAATAGGCATCGCCAGCTCTCGGGCACCGATCAGAGCTGCTTTCATAGGAGAAAGGCCTTCTTCAATATGACGATGCACATTTTCTACCACGATAATTGCATCATCAACGACTAAACCAATAGCCAATACCAAGGCAAGCAATGTTAATAAGTTTATCGTGTACCCAAAGGCCAACATAATGGTAAACGTGCCAATTAAGGAAAGAGGGATGGCGACTATGGGAATCAGCACTGAGCGCAGCGAACCTAAAAATAAAAAAATCACAGCGGTTACAATTAAAATGGCTTCTATTAATGATCGTTCAACTTCATGTATAGAACTGTCTACATATTTTGTTGAATCATAAACAATTCGGCCATGTAAGCCTTGAGGTAGTTGTTTTTCAATGTCGGGGAACACCAGCCTAATTTTTTCAATCGTGGTCAATAAATTGGCTGCGGGTGCTATTTTAATACCAATATAAACAGCATCTTTGGCATCAAAACTCACAACAGTATTATAATCTTCAGAGCCTAAAGAAACAGTAGCCACATCGCTTAAACGCACGATTGCACCATTTTTAGTTTTAATAACCAATTTTTCAAACTCTTCTACCGTGTGTAAACCCGTGTCAGCTGTTAAATTGACCGTCACCATACGACCATCGGTGCGCCCAATCGCCGAAATAAAATCATTTTTGGCTAAAGCATTAGAAACATCTGTAGAAGTGATGCCAAATCCTGCCATTTTGTTGGGGTCAAGCCATGCCCGCATCGCAAATTGCCTTTTACCCAATATTTCGGCTAATTGCACCCCTTCTACAGTTTGTAATTTGGGTTGTATGACCCGAATAAGATAATCTGTTATTTTATTACTGGGTAATACATCGCTGTAAAAACCCATATACATTGCATCAATATCCGTACCTATTGAGATAGTAATCGTGGGTTGTTGTGCATTTCGGGGTAATACGTTGAGCACAGCATTTACATAGGTTGTGATTTCATTTAAGGCTTTGTTGGGATCATAATTTAATTTTAGGTGTGCTTCTATTACACTCACACTTTGAGTGCTTCTTGAGGTTAAATAGTCAATACCATTGGATTGAGCGATAGAGTTTTCTAGGGGGGTTGTAATAAAGCCTGCTATTACATCCGGATCGGCTCCTGTATAGACCGTTGTTACAGTAACGACTGCATTTTGAGTAAAGGGAAACTGCCTAACAGGTAGTTGAAACATAGAACGCAAACCCAAGACTAAAATCAGTAAACTGACCACAGTGGCAAGTACTGGGCGATGAATAAAAATATCAGTAATTTGCTTGGCACCGTTAGCAAGGGTATTATTCATATTCATGTTCATGGGTTTCATTCATTAGGCACAGGCGTTTTAGCATCAAAATTAGGTACGACAGTATTATTGATATTCACTCGACTGCCATTTTTCAATTTCAATTGCCCGCTGGTCACGATAAGATCACCTTCTTGGATACCTTTTTCAATGCTGACTTGAGACCCTCTGGTTTCGCCTAAAGTGACAAAAACTTGTGTCACAGTCTGAATAGCTTTGCCAGTGTTAGGATCGGTTTCTTTGCTGTTCTCCACAATAAAGACTATATCACCATACGGGTTATAACTGATTGCAGAAATGGGTAAAGTTAATCTAGGTTCCGGTTGGCCTACATCGATTTCTACTTTAGAAAACATACCCGGTAATAATATATGCTCAGGATTATCTACTGTAGCTTCTACTTGAACATTACGAGTTGCAGGATCTACTTTGGGATCAATAGTACTGATGGTACCTGTTAATTGTTTATCTAAATAAGGTTCAGTTTTTAATACTACTTTTTGACCAATTTGTATTTTAGACAGCAAGGGTTGGGGAATATAGAAGTCTGCAAAAATAGGATTTAAAGCCTGTAAGGTCACTATTTTATCAGCAGGATTCAGATATTGACCTGGGTTAATAGTAGAAATTCCTAAAATGCCATCAAAAGGGGCTGTGATATCTTTTTTTGCAATAATGGCTTTTTGTTGATCAACCAGTGCTTGCTTGCCTTTTAAATCAGCCGCATCGGTATCAATAGTTGATTTGCTTACCGTTTGCTTTAAGTACAATGCATTATCGCGATCAAAAGTAATTTTAGCTAATGAAGCACTGGCTTCAAGAGCAGCCAATTGCGCACGTTCAGAGTCCGCATTTAGTTCAACCAATAAATCCCCTTTTTTAACTTCAGAACCAGATTTAAAAGGAATATTGCGAACAAGACCTGCAATTTCGGTCGTTACATCTACTCCCTGCATAGCTCTTAAACTAGCAGAAGCATGTAGGATAGGTTGCCAAATTTGCTTTTCAGCTTTGATGGCAGACACCGTAACAGGTGCCATCGCCATCATCATATATTTTTTTCCCATATATCCCTTAAAGGCTTGAATGCCTATTAGGATTAGGAATAATAGACCCAGACATGAAAACATGATTATGGTAGGTCTTTTGTAATGTTTATACTGATCTATATTCCAGTCTTTTAGCATTTTAAACATAGATTGATTATAGATGAAAATGATTCATAAACGATAGTAGGGGTTGCCCGCTGTGGCAACCCGTAATGTTGCCCGCTGTAGCAACCCGATTGCTGCCGTGGCAATCCGCCTGCATTAATATAAACGTTCAATGAAGTATTGTGATAGAGCGATTAGACGTTCATTGTTATTTAAAAAAGAAAGCGCATTAACGGCTTTATCGTGTAAAGTTCGAGCATATTGTTTTGCAGCTGCTAAGCCAAGCAGTGCAGGAAAAGTTGTTTTGTCTTGACTAAGGTCTTTGCCCTGTGTTTTACCTAGTGTTTGGGTATCAGAGATCCTATCCAAAATATCGTCTTGTACCTGGAAGGCCAAGCCTATGCATTCAGAGTACTGTTCTAAGGCCAGTAATTGTTTAGGATCTTGACAGCCTGCAGCCACTGCCCCTAATAACACGCTGGCGGTAATCAAAGCCCCTGTTTTTTGTTGATGCATAGCGCATAAGTCTTCCAATGAGGGACATAGACCTAAAGTTTGCATATCTAAGGCTTGTCCACCCACCATTCCTAATGCACCGCTGGCTTCTGCTAAAATGCGTAGCATTTTAAGTTGTTGGCTGCTAGAAACGGTATTATAGTGATTATCACTTAAGATTTGAAAAGCCAGTGCTTGAAGCGCATCTCCGCTTAAAATAGCTAAGGCCTCATCAAAAGCTTTGTGACAAGTCGGTTTTCCTCTACGCAAGTCATCGTTATCCATAGCAGGTAAGTCATCATGCACTAGAGAGTAGCAGTGCATGAGTTCTACCGCAGCCGCCGCTGCATCTAAATGGCTAGGATTGGCACCGAGTACTTCACCTGTTGCATAAACCAATAGAGGTCGGAGTCTTTTACCCCCATTCAGAACGCTGTATCGCATTGCTTCGTGCAGCTTTAATTCAGTATCAGGCAAAATAGGATTTAAAAAATGCTCAATACGGGTGGCACACTGTTCTCGATATTGGGCAAAAGTATCCACTATTGAATTCATTCTTCAATCAATTCAGAAAGGAAAGCTTCGGTTTGAATAGAACCATTTTTTTCTGTTAGCAGTTGGACCTTTTGTTCAGCATTTTTAAGAGAGACTTGGCAGTCTCTAGATAAGCGGATCCCTTCTTCAAAATGCTTTAAAGCATCTTCCAAGGAGAGTTCACCACTTTCCATTTTTTTGACTATGCTCTCTAATTGATTAAGGGCTGCTTCAAAATTTTGAGGTTCTGCAGGGTTGGATAGGTTTGGCATCGATAACACCTCGAGTATTCAGTATATAAAAGCATATTTTACTCGAATTGAAAATGATTGACTAGCATTATTATTTGAAAGTTGAATGACTTTTTTATGGCTTTGAACTGGGAAAACAAGCATGGAAGAAGAGCAAAAAGAAATACGAGAAGGTGCGCAAAATGTTGATATTTATAAAGATTTTCTTATTGACTTCAAAGAGTTCTATCCATACAATAGAAAGATTATATAAAAGCTAGGAGTGTTTTATGTCATTTATGATTATATTTTGGGGTATTGTACTGGCTTTAATTTGTGTGTTTTTTAAACGCTTAAAATTGTGCGTAGGTATTTTAATAGCAGTATTGGCACTCACTTTAAGTATGGGGACTGGTGTATTGCCACATTTTTTTATGAATGCACTGCAATCTTCCACGCTTTATGACACCAAAACATCTACGGTATGGGCTAAGAAAAATCTTATTTTAATTTTGGGTATGGGAACCATTAAAATACCACAATTAGATTTGGTTGTACCTGGCACTCTTTCGTATTCTAGAATCTTGGAGGGTGCAACCCTGTATCAAACGTGCAAAAAATCGGATAACCAATGTAAAATTTTAGTAAGCGGCGGTGACATGTCAGATACCGGAAAATCAGAAGCTGAACTTTATAAAAATGAACTTCTAAAATTAAACATAGACAGTTCTGATATTTTAGTTGAAATACAAAGCCGTAATACCTTCGAAAATGCACAATTCAGCGTGCCTTTAATTCAAGAAGAAAGACCCGATCAGATTTTTTTAGTCACAGCCGGTATTCATATGAAACGTGCTTTACTTTATTTTAAACATTTTGGTATTGATGCAATTCCTGTGCCTTCAGACTACATGCGCACCTATCCTTCTGTCTTGCCTATTGGGTATAACATTACAATGTCAGATTTTGCTTTGCATGAATATATTGGGATTTTAAGGTATAGGGTTTATCAATTCTTCGGTTGGAATAAACCACTCAATTTTTTATCTCAGCCTAAGAACTAAGTTGGAGACCTGTAAAAAAAGTATTCTGCATAACTAAAGCTTTGTTTTTATCCAGCTCTTTAAATAAGCATTGAAATGGTGTATGGTGTTATTTTGTTTCAACGAGGTGTAATCATGGCTATTGATCCCTGCGATGTAGTGCGGGTGGAGCCCTTTGTGCCAGCAAGTAAGTCCTTGCCGGAAATAACTGTCAAAGGTGTGTTCCTGGGTATATTGTTGGCAATTTTATTGGCTGCTTCTAGTACTTTCGTGGGTTTAAAGTTCGCTCGAACCATTGCAGGTTCTATACCCGCTGCATTAATTTCCATGATGATTTTAAGACGCTTTAAAAATTCTAATATTTTAGAAAATAATATGGTTCAAACCATTGCTTCTGCTGGAGAAAGCGTGGCAGCGGGTGTCATTTTTACCATACCCGCTTTAATTATGATGGGATATTGGCAGTCTTTTAACTATGTGCAGACTGCAGCCATTACCGTGATTGGTGGTGTATTGGGGGTTATGTTTTCTGTCCCTTTAAGACGCAGCATGATTATTAAAGATAATTTACCCTACCCTGAAGGTTTAGCCACAGGTGAATTACTAAAGGCTGGTGAAGACACAGAAGGATCCACCCATATATTACTAAAAGGAAGCTTATTTGCTAGCTTTATAACTTTTTTACAAGGAGCGTTCAAAGTAGCTGGAGAACAACTTTCAGTTTGGACCCGTGTAGGCAGTTCCGCATTTGGGGTTAGTATTGTTTTATCGCCGGTTATGATGGCTGCTGGTTATATTGTGGGTATTCGTGCACTCATAGCTTTTGTAGTGGGAGGGGTGTTAACTTGGGGTGTGGGTATTCCTTTATTTGTTTCTTGGTATGGGTTACCGGAAGCTGAAAGCTTAGGCGCGGCTTTAGCCAGCATCCAAAAAGCCAACTTTCGATATATTGGCGTAGGTGTATTGGCTATAGGGGGTGTGTGGGGTGTTATCAGTTTGCTAAAACCTATTGTGATTGCCATTAAAGCCTCATTTTGTGCTATGAATGCGGTGGACAGTGAATTTTCTCAAAGTAGTAGAACCGATAGAGATTTGCCGTTTAAGCATGTTTTAATCGGTATTGTAGCCATTTCGATTCCTATTTTTATCTTGTTTTTAAGTTTTATTCAAGGATCACAATTGACAGTCGATGGCACTTTGATGTGGCCTGTTGTATTTTTTGCAACATTGTTTTCTTTGTTGGTGGGCTTTGTTGCTTCTGCAATTGCTGCTTATATTGTGGGTATTGTTGGAACAACTTCTTTACCTACTTCAGGCATTACGATTTCTGCCATTATTGCTTTTGCCTCTATTTTGTTAATGATCTTATCAAAGCATATAGATTTTCATCTCAATACAGCGGCTGCTTTGGAGGCAGGTGGGTTGGTGATTATTTTTGCAGGCGTGATATGTGTTGCAGCTAGTGTCAGCGGCGATAACATGCAAGATTTAAAAGCAGGGCAAATTGTAGGTTCCACACCCTGGAAACAACAGTTGATGTTAATTGTAGGCACAGTTGCTTCTGCTTTGGTTATTCCTGTGATCTTGCAAACGACTTTAGAAGCCTATGGAATAGGGGATATATTGCCCCGTGCAGGAATGGATCCTGCACATGCACTCCCTGCACCGCAGTCCACTTTAATGGCTACTGTTGCAAAAGGTTTCTTTGCAGGTAATTTACCTTGGCCTATGTTGCAATTTGGAGCAGGTTTAGGTGTATTGGCTATTTTGTTGGATGAGTTTTTAAAGCGCATTGGTTCTAATGTGCGTTTCCCGGTACTGCTGTTTGCTTTGGGTATCTATTTTCCCTTAGGATATATGATGGCCTTTTTAGTAGGGGGTTTAATCAGTTATGCAGTAGAAAAGAAAATGCATGATGCACCTAGAAAAGATACGGATACAGGATTATTATTTGCCTCTGGAGCTATTGCAGGCGAAGCAATATTCGGTGCAATTTTAACTTTGCCTTTTGCCTATTATCAATCAACTGAGATTTTTGCACTGGATATTGCATGGCTTAAACCTTATGAAACTGCAATCGGTGTACTGTTGTACCTAATATTGGGTATATGGCTATACAAACAGGGCATTCAACAGCAAGTGCGTAGCAAAAAAACCATTTCATGATATACAGGGGAGATTATGAAATCAATTTTAGATCCGAATAATGAGGTACATCCTGAAGGTGAATTGGTGATTCAAACCCTGGCGATGCCTAATAATTCAAATGTGTACGGGGATGTTTTTGGGGGTTGGTTGGTATCTCAAATGGATTTAGGCGGTGCTATTTTGGCACACCGCTGTGCCAAAAATCGGGTCACAACTGTGGCCATAGAGCGTATGGCATTTATAAAACCTGTGTATATTGGTGATTTGGTATGCTGTTATGCCAGTATTTTAAAAACAGGTCGAACCTCTATTACTATCAAAGTAGATGTTTGGGTGATTCGTATGCGCATGGGTGCTAAAGAGCATGTAACTGAAGGATTATTTACTTTTGTGGCTATTGATGAAAAAGGTAAACCAAAGCCTATTGATTGGGCAGCCAATTTGGGTGAGAGGCCTTGATTAAAATACTCTTAGTAGATGATCATGCCCTAATGTGTGCAGGGATAGCACGTTTAATCTCAGATCTTTCTGATATGGTCGTCGTGGGTGCTGCCCATTCTGGTGAAGAAGCACTTAAGCTGATTCGAGAAAAAAATCCAGATATTGTGTTAATGGACCTTAAAATGCCAGGTATTGGTGGATTAGAGGCTACACGCAAATGTGTGCGTAATGATCCCGATATTAAAATTATTGCTTTAACCGCTTGTACAGAAGAGCCTTTCCCAACGAAGGTATTACAGGCGGGTGCCAAAGGGTATCTAAGCAAAAATGTGGAATTTATGGAATTAGTACATGCCATACGTATGGTGCATGCGAATCATTGTTATATCGATCCTGTTATTGCGCAAAAAATGGCTTTAACTTCAGTGAAGCCTATAGAAAATGCTCAAACGTTTAAGGAATTGTCTGAAAGAGAAATGCAAGTATTGATGATGATAACCAATGGTGACTCGGTTCACACCATTTCCAATCAGTTGTGTTTAAGTCCTAAAACTATTAATGGATATCGATACCGATTGTTCGCAAAATTAAAAGTCAAGTCTAATGTGGATCTTACTCACATTGCTATTCGATATGGTTTGGTAACTCGAGAAGTCTCCTGAAAGATTTAAATCAATTTTTAGAGAATTTAACCACGCGTCCGGGTGTTTACACCATGTTTAACCAGGAAGGAGCGGTGTTGTATGTGGGTAAAGCAAAAAATTTAAAAAAAAGAGTCAGTAGTTATTTTCAAAGGCAATTAGATGCTAAATCATTACAGCTTGTTAAACGCATTCATTCGATAGAAGTTACGATTACACGCAATGAGCGAGAGGCGTTATTACTAGAATCTAATTTAATTAAAGAATTAAAACCGCGTTACAACATTTTATTTAGAGATGATAAATCTTACCCCTATTTATGGTTGTCGTTTACAGATTCTTTTGCACGCTTATCATTTTATAGGGGTGATAAGACAGAGTCGGGATTTTTTTATGGGCCTTATCCCAGTAGTATAGCTGCAAAAGAAGCTTTAAGTTTGCTGCAAGGTATTTTTAAATTAAGACAATGTGATGATGTGTTTTTTAAAAACCGAAAACGTCCTTGTTTACAGTATCAAATCAAAAGGTGTACAGCACCTTGCGTGGGGTATATTTCTAAAGAAGACTATCAAGAAAATGTTAAAGATTTAAAATGTTTTTTAGAGGGAAAAAGTCAAAGTATCATGCATGTTTTGATTGAGCGTATGATGATAGCCAGTGCAAATTGCCATTATGAGCAAGCAGCTAATTTAAGGGATCAAATTGCCCATTTAAGAACAGTTCAAGAGCAGCAAATTATCATGAATACAAAAGGCAATGTTGATGTGTTGGGAATTGCTGGCGATAATACTTGCGGATGTATTCATGTTTTGGTTATAAGAGAAGGCAATATTTTAGGCTCGCGCACTTATTTTTCCGACACTTTAAGTATTTTAATCAATTCAGAAGAAGAGGATAAAAAAGCAGATATTGAGCAATCGCGCTTAGAAGCTTTTATCACTCAACATTATTTATTGTCGCAGATCCCCAAAGAAGATATGCCTGACGAGTGGGTGTTGCCGCTTAATTTATCGAATAAAGAAACTTTGATTGCATTATTAACTGAGAAAAAAGGCAAAAAAATTGATATGGCCAAAGCTTCAAGAGGCGATAAGCTAAAGTGGATAGCCATGGCCAATGAAAGTGCTAAACATGCTTATACATTAAGCTTAAAAAGAGCACATAGTCAAAAAGATTTATCAGATCGATTTGTTGCTTTACAAGATATGCTTCAATTAGAAGCCATGCCACAAAGGCTGGAGTGTTTTGATATCAGCCATAGTTTAGGAGAAGCAACAGTTGCTTCTTGTGTTGTTTTTACAGAGTTGGGTCCTTTAAAAAATGATTATCGTCGTTTTAACATCAAAGCAAATACTGGAGGGGATGATTACGCAGCGATGTCCGAAGCTTTAACACGACGCTATACACGTCTTAAAGCGGAAGGAGGCCTATTGCCTGATATTTTGGTGATCGATGGAGGCAAAGGGCAAGTGGGAGTCGCAGTAGCCGTTTTACAAGAATTACAAGTCAGCGGTCTGATGATTTTAGGGATTTCTAAAGGCCCTGCCCGAAAAGCAGGTTTAGAGCATTTGCATTTATATGTGGAAGGTGAGATAAAGCAATTAGCACCCTGGGATGCAGCCAACCCAGCCTTTCATCTGATCCAGCAAATACGTGATGAAGCTCATCGTTTTGCTATTCACGCGCATAGAAATAAAAGAGCCAAAACTCGACTACACTCAGTATTAGAAGATATTCCAGGGATTGGTAAACAGCGTCGCTTAGCGCTTTTACGCTATTTTGGAGGTTTGCAAGAAGTACGTAATGCAGGGGTGGAAGAGTTAGCTAAAGTACCTGGTATTAGCTCGCAGTTGGCTGAACACATTTATATTGCTTTACATGGAGCCTAATAACAATGACGATTGCTTTTCAGTCAAAAATAAGAGACGATAAAGGCATGAATGTGCCTAATGCTTTAACAATACTCAGAATCTCTTTGATTCCTATTTTGGTTCTTGTGTTTTATTTACCAGTCCATTGGTCTTATATGGGTTCAGCTATTGTGTTTAGCATAGCTGCTATCACGGATTGGTTTGATGGCTATTTAGCCAGAAAGCTTAGTCAGGTGTCTGCTTTAGGTGAATTTTTAGATCCCGTAGCAGATAAATTAATCGTCGCTGTTGCTTTGGTTTTATTGGTACAAGCCCATGCTACTTTTTGGTTGACTATTCCTGCAGCGATTATTGTCTGCCGTGAAATTGTGATTTCCGCGCTAAGGGAATGGATGGCAGAATTGGGCAATAGAACACAAGTAAAAGTGTCTTATCTGGGAAAGCTAAAAACAGTTGGGCAAATGGTAGCCATTGCTTTGTTGTTATCTCAGGATCCAAGCATAAAGCCTTTTGGTATATACCTGTGGTTGGGGTATTTTTTTATTTATCTTGCATCGGTTTTAACACTTTGGTCTATGATTCTATATTTGCGTGCCGCTTGGAATGAAATGCACCTGTAATATAAATATTTACTGTATGTTGCTGCACTTTCATCTTTAATTATTAACCTAAATCCTCTTAATTTTGCTATCATTACTATTAAGACATTAATAATTAAGTTAGCTAGTTGGCATGATGTATGTACACCCATTCGATCGAGAAAAAGAATTTCCCAATTATTTTGAGATAATGTTGAATAGCGTTCCTGAAGAGTTACGCAAAGATTTTGTTGATAAAATACAAGTATTAATCGAAGAAAATATCAGCACTCTTATAAAAAGATTAAAATTGTATTATGTGAATGATGATCTAGCCCTGTTTCCCCGGACTCCTTATTTGATAAACTTAATGTTACAAAT
>CAMFJH010000020.1 GCA_945956915.1 uncultured Francisellaceae bacterium
GTATAAATTTAAGTTATGCAACTTTTGTTGCAGAAATTATAGCGGGAGCACCTGGCTTTTCTAAGACGTTCTTTCATTTCAGTAAGAAATGTAATATAATTTTTATCCACATTTAGAAACGTATCTTCATTTTTACGCAATATATCCATTTTATATCTTCCTGTTTGCAAAACAACCCAACAATATTAAAAATAACATGCCAAAGATTTTAATGTGTATCCACGCAAAAGTAAATAGATTCTAACTAAGTTCGAAATATTATTAGATAAGTAAAAAAAGTATATTATAATTCTGGGGCACACACATAAATTTAGCTTTTCTGACATGCAAATAACATAGATTTACATTTAAGATTTAACAAAAAATTCAACTATAATGAACAATAACAGTTCTACCTACTTTCACATAGGAGACATTATGCCCCTTACATTTGATCAATCTCCCACTTCCCCCGAAGGTTTAAATCTTGATAGCCCAGAAAATTCTGATTACACTCCTATTAGCCCCTCTTTACTATCTAATGTACCTACCCCCAAACCTACAGAAAAACCACCTCAGAGCATACGAAATGAGTATTATGGTTACACTTCTGATCCAGATGAAACACCATTACAACCTAGAATTAAAAGATTACAAGATAATTGGTGTGTGCGAAATATTTTTCAAGAAACACCGATTGTCGGCGCTTTTTTCGCTAAAAATACTTCTAAATGTCAAAAATTATCTAAAGCAACCCAAGATATTTGTGGATTAGCAACGGGTGCTGCAGCAATGCTATTAGTACCTTCTGAACCCGATGAAACCCAACATGAAAAAATTGCCAAACTGTCATTAGCAATGACAGCGGGAATGTTTGTTGGGCGATCAGCTTATAATGTTGCAAGCAGCAGTTGTAAAGGGCTAACTTTACTCTATGGATGTTGCTTAAAAAGAATTTCGAAAAAGAGAGAATACCAAGCATCTAATCCTAAGAAAACAATATACTAGCCCCTACTTATATTCTATATATTCTTTTTTCAAATAACTCTAGACTTTTTAAGAAAGCTTGCATACGCATCTTTTTTTCTGGTATACTCCATGCACTTTTAATTTATCCATAAGGAGTATCCAATGCAGCAATCATCCCAAGCGGGGTTTACCCTGATTGAATTAATGATCGTAGTAGCGATTGTAGCCATTTTAAGTGCCATCGGAATCCCAGCGTACAAAGATTACACCATCAGAGCCAAATCTACTGAAATGCTCTCGCTCGCACAAAATGCTAAACTCGCTGTCAGTGAAGCACTGATGAACGGTATGCCTGTGGCTAATATCTCAAACGATAATTTAGGCTTAAGCCCTGTGCGTTCAACCATCGTCAGTGATATTACTGTGGCAGGCAGCATTATTACCATCACAGCCGATCATGACGGTTTAGGACTGCCTGCTGCAAATGGCGCTTATAGCATTGTGTTCACACCCACTGTCACGGACCATGGCGTAGTGAGCTGGGCTTGCACAGTTCCTGTAGATGCCTACAGAAAATATGCACCCCCTATTTGCCACAATTAATTATTCAGTTTCTTTTATATAATCAGAGCTATCAGGATCTTTGGGCGAAGCAGTAACTGGAGATCCTGTATAAATTTGATTAATGATATTATCGGTTGCTCTAGGATGATTAGTGTCCATATTGCGCGGTGAAGTTTCTGACAAAAATTGTTTAGCACGCTGTGCAGTGGCATCTTGTTCCGCAAGCGATGCTGTATTAGAACCGCCGACTGCACAACCTGATAAGATCATACTCAATAATATCGCTGATAGTTTTTTCATGTCTTTTCCTTTAATGATCTGTTTCATCAAGATAATCACTGTTATCACTGGTAGCAGGACTTTTTGAAGAAGGACTGGGAGACCCCGTATACGGTTGATTCTCATCCCTAGAAGAGCGATCAGATTCGGCAGCTTCTG
This sequence comes from uncultured Francisellaceae bacterium, assembly GCA_945956915.1. Taxonomy (GTDB): domain Bacteria; phylum Pseudomonadota; class Gammaproteobacteria; order UBA6186; family Azoamicaceae; genus CAMFJH01. Next base: position 1,951 of record CAMFJH010000020.1, read on the forward strand.
CAACTGCACTACTGGCTAAAATAATGCTCAATAACACTGCTGATAATTTTTTCATTTTCCTTTCCTCCTAGTTGTTTAACTTCCGTTTTAATTACAAAATTTTAAATACGTCTCTTGCAACACTTAAAACAACTTCGATCACAATCAATATAATAATAGTCCATTCTAAGCGTGCAGAATGCTGGTGGTTTAACTCCGCTGCCAACATATCAAATATTTCTTGCAAAATATTTAATCGTTGGTTCAATACATTGACTCTACGTTCTCGATCTAAATAATGCGCGACTTTTGCATAATAAGCTTCTAAATCTGAATGATCCCAGAAAAATTCTGGGGTATCTAATAATTCTTGATGTAAATTAATAGAACTTCTGTCTATAAATAAGCGCCCCATCATTTTTCGAATATCTTTTCTGGATAATCGAATTTTACCTTGTTTTTCTAAAAATTCGGGTAATTCACGTGTTAAATAAATAGTCCTTTGGATCGTTTGTTCAAAAATACCTAATTTTACAGATTGCGCTATTCCATGGGAAAACGCCAGCTTGGTCAAAATATCCCTATCAGGCAAAATAATATCGTCTTCTTTAATATTGGCTTTTTCACCGTATTCATAAGCAAAAATATCATCTTCTATGATCTCGACAGCTTGTATTTCAAAAGCTTTTAATTCTTGTAAGAGTCTACGTTCTAGGTCATCCCGCATGCCCCAGCAAACAATCGCCCCATAGGGAAAAATAAAAACATCCCCTTCTTTAGGCGATTCTCCGTCATCAATGTGCTCATCTAAGGGATAACGTATATATAAGACCTCCCTGTAACGATGGAGTCCATAATTCGTTCTTAAATAAACCAGTAATTCAGGAATATTAAAAGCGGTGGCTATACAATAAGCTGCGCATCTCATAAAAGGTCTTTGTCCTTTTCAAAAACATGATATAATCTTAGCATATTGTGTGAAGGTATTGCTAAACCCAACAATCACTCACTTTACTAACTAAACCAGTCTAAACAGGTGCAACTCATGTCAGATTATATTTTTTCTATGCATAAAGTGGGTAAAGTCGTGCCCCCTAAACGCAAAATTTTAGAAGATATTTCCCTTTCTTTTTTCGATGACGCTAAAATTGGTATTTTAGGTGCCAATGGATCAGGTAAATCGACACTTCTTAAAATTATGGCTGGGGTCGATAAAGAGATTCTAGGCGAAGCAACGCCTCGTAAAGGTATCAAAATTGGTTATCTGCCTCAAGAACCTCAGCTTGATCCCAATAAAGATGTCCGTGGCAACGTAGAAGAAGGCGTTAAAGAAATTAAAGCCATTCTGGATCGCTTTAATGAAATCAGCATGAAATTTGCAGAACCCATGAACGATGACGAAATGAATGCTTTACTTGCAGAACAAGGTGAGTTGCAAAACAAAATCGATACAGCCAATGCTTGGGATTTAGATCGCACCCTTGAAATCGCCGCAGATGCCCTAAGATTACCGGCTTGGGATGCGAATGTCACACAACTATCGGGTGGGGAACGTAGACGAGTAGCTTTATGTCGCTTATTATTATCTACCCCCGATATGCTCTTATTAGACGAACCTACCAACCATCTAGATGCAGAAAGCGTTGCCTGGCTAGAACGTTATTTACACGAATTTAAAGGCACCGTTGTAGCCGTAACCCATGATCGCTACTTTTTAGACAATGTCGCCGGCTGGATTTTAGAACTTTCTTCTGGAAAAGGTATTCCTTTTGAAGGTAATTACTCAGGCTGGTTAAGCAAAAAAGAAGCCCGCTTAGCTATCGAAGAAAAACAAGAATCAGCATTTGCCCGGACTATTAAAGCAGAATCCGAATGGGTACGTATGAATCCTAAAGGACGCCATGCCAAAAGCAAAGCTAGAATGGCTAATTATGAAAAATTATTAGAAGATGCCAAAAAATTCCAAAAAGAAGGTTTGGAAACTCGCGAATTGTTTATTCCAGCGGGGCCAAGATTGGGTGATAAAGTTATTGAACTCCACGATGTATGCAAGGGATTTAATGGCCGTCTCTTAATCGATCACCTAAACATTCGTGTTCCTAAAGGAGCCATTGTCGGTATCATTGGACCTAATGGTGTGGGTAAAACCACTTTCTTTAAATTAATCACCGGTCAAGAAAAGCCTGATTCCGGTCATTTAGAATTTGGAGAAACCACGCAATTGGCCTATGTGGATCAATCCCGTGACAGCTTAAATGATACCAAAACCGTATGGGAAGAAATTTCCAATGGGCATGACATCATGATAGTCGGTCAAGCTGAAATGTCCTCTCGTGCTTATGTCAGTCGTTTTAATTTTAAAGGCACGGATCAACAAAAAATCATCGGGAACCTCTCCGGTGGAGAACGAAATCGTGTACATTTAGCCAAACTGCTACAAAGCGGTGGCAACGTCTTATTATTAGACGAACCTACCAATGATCTAGACGTAGAAACGCTCCGAGCACTGGAAGAAGCCTTATTAGCCTTCCCCGGTTGTTCACTCGTGATTTCTCATGATCGCTGGTTCTTAGATCGTATTGCAACACACATCCTTGCATTCGAAGAAGATGGCAAAATCACTTGGTTCGATGGTAATTTCTCCGATTATGAAGCCGATCGCATCGCACGCTTAGGCACAGATGCGCTGCAACCCCATCGCGTGAAATTTAAAAAACTGCAAACAGTCGATTAAAATCCCCCACCAGCATTTAAGGCTTTTTATAAACGCAAAAATCATGAATGCTGTCGGCCCCTTTTTCAAAAGGGGCTGGGCTGCTTCATGTGATTACAGTTCATGTAAATAATTGAGGCATAATGCTCCATCAATAAAATACTAAATAGGTTTCAAGCGTATTTCACAAACCACTTCCTGCATAAAATCACTAGGATCAACCCAAATAAATTCAAAAAGAATTTCATTCATGGTTCGCCATAATTGCCTAATATACCTCTTATTACTTGCTGCTTTTGATGTAATTGATTTAGAGGTCTTTATAAACTTAACAGCTGTTAATTTCAAGATATCATCTCGAAACATTATTTCGCTGCCATAATAATAGCTCACCCTCTTTTCTTTGCGCATTGTAAAGTCCTTTTATTTGAAATAACCTATTAAGATAAAAAAAATTTTCACCTTCACTTTCTGTATTATCAGCTTTAAAATATCATTAATAATATGTACAACAATACTAAGAATTTTCAAACTAATACTTACCCTAGGTTACACAAAAGAGGGTGACATAAATCATACGCTTAAATTTAGAATAAAGCCCTTAAAAGCAGGATCCAATACTCGAATAATTCCATCCTGAGTTTGATGAAGATAATCTTTTAGGAGAAGTACCTTCACTGCTTGACGCACGCTGGCTTCTGGTACACCTATTTGAGTTAACACTTCATGACTACCTATTTTCGCGGTAGGATAGCGTGCCAAATAAGCTATAAGTATTTTTTGATTTTTTCCAAGGGCTAATAACTCTTCCGTAAAAGTTGCAGATTGAGATTCAATGTAATTATGCCAATATTGTTTAACCGTTTTTTCAGTCGGGAATTCATTTTTTAACCAAAAATATCCACAAATTCTATTCACATATATAGGATGTAATTCTGAGAGATTAAAAATGGTCTCTAAAATAATCATCGGGATCATTTTACCCCATTTTTCTTTTGCAGCTTCATTGATAAAGGCAACATAATGCTCTTTTTCAATTCTACCTAAGGGCATTATTTCGCAAGCATTATAAAGCGGGCGATTTTTTTTATTGAACATACTTATCAACATGTTACGGTTGCTACCTGAAAAAATATAACTCACATGCTGACTATACTGCATCGCATGTCGAACTGAAGCTTCGATATTATGATCAGTAATGGTAGACAATTGCTGAAATTCATCCATCACAACAATAACTCTTTTATTCGCTAATTTTGCAGCATCATTTAAATTTTTTAAAAGCTTAGCAATATCTCCAATCGAGTCTTTATCCTTTGGACGGAATACAAGCTTTTGACCACTAACAGTTAATACAAGCTCAGGATTTAGCCAATTGAATAATTTCAATATACTTTGTTTTGCTTTGGTTGTTTTAGGCAAAAGATGGTGCAGCAATTCACTTACATGTTGAATGAGGATCTTTTCAACCTCTTCCGTGGATGTAGCCATCGTTAACTCTATAATGGTATGGTGTAATTTCAATTCTGAAAGTACCTGGCAAATAAGGCTGGTTTTACCATAACGCCTTGGCGCCATAAGCACCGTATGCCTGCCTTGCTGCATACATTCTTTAAGCATTTTACGTTCAACTACACGGTTGCAAAATGCTTTACCGGTCGTCACTGTAATAGGAAATTTGTCCATTTTTCAATACTCCTCAACCGTATAAAATTATACCGCATAAAGATATGCCGTATAATTTTATACGGCATATTAAGAAATGTCAACTTTGGGACAAAACTGGCCTTTATCGAACAACCGTTAATTTTGGAGTTGTTTTTCCCTTGCCTTTGTTTTTACTAGGCGTTGATTTAGTTTTAGTTGTTTGATTGGTTTTAGTAGTTTTTTGAGGCGTCTGGCTTACTTTTTTATTTAATTGTTCTTGAGCTTTTTTAAGCTTAACAATTTCTTTCACAAAACCTGCCATTTGCTTTTCTATTTTTTTTTCAAGCTTTCCCACCATATCAATGACATTCACATTTTCTATCGTTTTAGATGAATGGGTTTTTGTTTTCTTGACCATGTTTATCTCCTGAAAATTTAAAAAATATTCAAATAGCCTGTAAAGCCTCGCTTAAGGATCTCACACCCACAACATCCATATCTGGAATAATGCTTTTAGGCACATTGGCCAAAGGTACAATAGCTCGTTTAAAGCCATGTTTTGCAGCTTCTTTGATACGCTCTTGACCACTTTGCACAGGACGAATTTCACCCGCCAAACCCACTTCTCCAAATACAATTAAATCATTGGGCAAAGGCTTATCTTTTAAACTGGATAGCACGGCTAATAATACCGGTAAATCTGCAGCCGTTTCAAAAACACGCACGCCCCCGACAATATTCACAAAGACATCTTGATTGTACGTAACAATACCACCATGCCTATGCAATACCGCTAAGCCAATAGCCAAACGATTTTGCTCTAACCCAACAGTAACACGTCGGGGATTGCTTAAATGACTTTCGTCTACCAATGCTTGCACTTCAACCAGCATAGGACGGCTGCCTTCCCATGTGGCCATCACAACACTGCCAGATACTTGGCTTTCAAATCGTGATAAAAAAATCGCAGAAGGATTATTAACGCCTTTTAAGCCCCGATCCGTCATCGCAAAAATACCCAATTCATTCACTGCGCCAAAACGATTTTTGACAGCACGAATCACCCGATAACGACTATCTGCTTCGCCTTCAAAATACAGCACAGTATCCACCATGTGCTCTAACACACGAGGGCCTGCCAAGGTGCCCTCTTTGGTTACATGGCCCACCAAAAATAAAGCCGTATTGGTGTGCTTGGCATATCTTACCAATTGTGCTGCACTTTCTCTAACCTGACTTACCGAGCCTGGGGAAGATTGTAATAATTCTGTAAATATCGTTTGTATAGAATCGATAACCATAATCTGTGGTTTTTCTTGAGCTGCAATTTGCAAAATTCGTTCGACATGCGTTTCTGCCAATAACCTTAAGCCACCTTCTTCTACCCCCAAACGGTGTGCTCTTAATTTCACTTGTTGTAAAGACTCTTCGCCTGTGACATATAAAGTTTTATGCTCTCTTGTTAAATGCGCTAGAGTTTGTAATAAAACCGTTGATTTACCAATACCAGGATCCCCCCCCATCAACACTACAGAGCCCGATACAAGCCCACCCCCAAGTACTCGATCCAATTCTGATAAACCCGACTCAATACGATTTTGATTTTCAAAAGGAACATCCGCTAATGGAATAACTGCCCTGTCATCAATGGATGCATAACCTCTAAAACGTGGGTTTGAACTGGCGTTTTCCTTAGAAGACTGGCAAGCAATAACTTCTATAATGGTATTCCAAGCTTCACAATCTGCACACTGTCCGTTCCACTGCGGGCTCACAGCACCACATTCTGTGCAACTAAACGCTGATTTGGTTTTAGACATATCGCACTCTCCCCTTTATTTTTAAACTTTTAATTTTATATTCAGCTTTATTAAATACCAGATTTGTGTGTTTTTCTCAACTCATTTTCATTTTAAGTTTTCTCTTGAAAGCGTCGATAAAAGAATATGAACAACAAACAGCAAATACCAATTGAAGCCACCGAATTGCTAATAAACGCTTTTAAGGTCACTCACCCCCTTGATTATGGACAACGTCCTCAAGATGCTTATGAGTTTGTTATCAATACCGATCTACGAGTGATTGAAGGCGTCAAAATGGTCTTAGCCGCTGAAGGCATTAGTAAACCGTTGATGTCTGAAGAAACGGAAATCCCTTGGACAACTTTTTTATTTGAACTGAATCACGTGCGTGTAAACCCTAAAATGGATAACACCCAAATTGTGCATCGTTTAACTTCTGCCTTAAGAGATATTGGTGTACATATTGAACATCAACCGCATCAACAAGACATGCGTATTTGCTTTAAACCCTTAGGTGAAATCTCTGAATGCGTACGATTTTATATTACAGAGAATAGAAAAATCATTTTTCTCTGCCCTGCTGTGGGTCCAAAACTTGCCTATAGCGCAGAACACAAAAAACTTAAAATATAATCTAAACCCAATCGCTTGCAACTCAAATTTATCTATTTTTAGGCAAAAAAATAACGGGTTTTTAGGCCCGTTATTAAATTTATGCTATTGTTATATTACTTTATTAATTACATTGACCGGTGTTACATCCACCATTGCCACAAGCTTCGTTATTCATGTGATGTCTATGGTGACGTTTATGGTGCTTACCATGATGTTTTTTGTGATGTCTATTGCCACGATGATGTTTTTTTGCATGGTGCTTTTTGGCATGGCTATCATCTTGTTCCATGGCTTTTGGTTCTGAGGTTTGAGCAGCATCTGCTTTCATATCAGAATCTGCTGCAAAAGCAACTGGCATTACCAATGAACCAGCGATTAAAAGACTTAAGGCTAAATTTTTCATACTATTCTCCGCGGTTAAATAAAAATGAACATTCATCTTTTAGAGATATAGCTTACATCTATTCATTATTCAAGAAAAATTAAGTTAGATTTCAAAAAAATTAAAAATGGCCCATTTTTGAGCGACCTAGCCTATGTACTAAGTTGGTTAATCTATTTGTTGATTTAACAGTTTTGATCCCCATGCCTAAGGCTTTTATTTGACCTACTATTACAACCAAGGATTTACCTCGAGTAACCCCTGTATACAATAAATTACGTTCTAATAAGCTAAAATGCTGCATGGCAACTGGGATGACCACCGCTGGGTATTCAGAACCTTGTGCTTTATGAATGGTGGTTGCATAAGCCAATGAGACTTCATCCAGCTCGTCCAACTCATAAATCACTTCTTTAGTATCAAAACGAATCACCACATGCTCATTGTCTTCTTTTAAATCCCGATTTAATTGAACGATAATACCGATATCTCCATTAAACACTTCTTTTTCATAATTGTTCACGGTTTGAATAACTTTATCACCCACTGAAAACATAAAGCCGTATCGATTCACACCTTGAGCATAGTGGGGATTTAAGCGTTTTTGTAAATCCATATTCAGTGCACGCACACCTAAAGAGCCTCTATTCATGGGCACCAACACTTGAATTTGTCGAATGGGATCAAATCCAAATCGTTTGGGAATACGTTTGGCGACCACATGCATTAATTTTGCATGAATATCTTCGGGCGTATCGCTTTCAACAAAATAAAAATCGCTTTTTATTTCAGCAGACATTTTATATTCGGGCATTTTACCTTGATTAATTTTATGGGCATTCACCACAATTTTAGATTGGGCAGCTTGCCTAAAAATTTCGGTTAAGCGTACCGTAGGCAAAGTTTGGGAGGCAATTAAATCGGCTAATACAGCGCCTGGCCCTACCGAAGGTAATTGGTCTACATCCCCCACCAGCATTAATGCACAATGATCAGGAATGGCTTTTAAAAGGCTAAACATCATGGGTAAATCGACCATCGACATTTCATCGACTACGACTAATTCAGCTTCTAAAGGAGCATATTCGTTGCGTTTAAAACCATAAGATACCGGATCAAATTCTAACAATCGATGTAAGGTTTTGGCTTCAAGACCTGTGGATTCTGATAATCTTTTGGCGGCACGACCGGTTGGGGCACACAATACAATATAGCGGGTTTTCATTTTGGCTATTTTTAAAATGCTATTGACCAATGTGGTTTTTCCAACACCAGGTCCTCCGGTAATAATGCTTACTTTATTTTTTAAGGCAATACCTAAAGCCTTAGTTTGGGTTTTAGAAAGGGTTATTCCTGTTGCTTGCTCAGCCCAAGGGATCGCTTTTGTGGCATCTATATCTTGCATCCAGATGCAAGATTCAGAAACCAAACGGTTTAAATGTGTAACGACTCCCACTTCAGCTTTATAAAAATGGGCTAAAAATACACAGGGCTGTTCATCGATTTCATCGGCCACCAAGCGACCCATTGTAATTTCAGAGTCGATGGCTTTTAAAATAATGTCTTCGGGTATTTCTAATAATGTTACGGCTTTTTCTTTTAATTCTGCAACAATGGCAGCACAATGCCCAAAATCACACATCTCTTGTAAGACGTGTCTTACCCCAGCTTGTGCGCGCATTAAAGAGTCTTTAGGAATGCCTAACCGATCTGCCAAACCATCGGCTGTTTTAAAACCTATGCCACGAATATCTAAAGCCAATCGATAAGGATTTTCTCTGACTTTTTCTATGGAATCTTTACCGTAGGTCTTATAAATTCTAACCGCCCTGGCAGTGCCCACACCATGGGATTGTAAAAACACGACGATGGAACGAATGATTTTTTGATCGCCCCAAGATTTAATGACTTTATCTTTACGATATTGTCCTATGCCAGGCAGTGTTAATAAACGCTCGGGTTCATTTTCAATCACTTCGAATACTTTTAGCCCAAAGGCCCCTACCAATTTTTTGGCAAAATGCGGGCCAATACCTTTTACTAAACCAGAACCTAAATATTTTTCTATTCCCGCTTCTGTACTGGGCATGACCATTCTAAGGTGCGAACTTTTAAACTGTAGGCCGTACTGTTTATCGCTTATCCAAGTACCTGTACAGTCTACATATTCACCGGGCGTGACACTCATCGTTGTGCCTACAACCGTCACCAATTCTCTTTTGCCTCGAACTTTCACTTGGAGTACGGCAAATCCAGATTCTGGGCTATGAAAAGTCACACGCTCTACAGAACCACTTAAGGATTCTTCGCTTTTAATATCCGCCAAATGATTATTCATTCGTACTTAATTCCGCTTTTTTGGCTTGAAAATCTTCTAATTGGGTTTTTAAGCGATTGGCTTTCTTAAGCTTACACCCCGCTCGTAATTGAGATTCAATATGATTAATTTTCTCATCCAAACGGACACATCGTTTTTTTAAGCGTTCTTGCTTGTTTTTTTCGATTGTTAATTTTTTGTAATTACTTTTCTTTTTTCGGGTGCTTTTTTTGTCACCTGCCATTACTTGTTTCTGAGTAATTTTTAATACTTTTTCGTCTTGTTTAATTTTTTTTTCTTGAGTGGTTTGATATTGAATTGGCACAAAAGTTTGTTGGTTGCTTTCAGATTGACACGGTCTATCTCTATATTCAACCACACCTTCAGGACTTACACACTGATAAACACCTGCGTGTGCTAGCGGTAAATAAACAACACACAAGACTATCCCTATCCAAGCTATTTTTAAGCGTTTAAACATGGACTAAGCCGCAGCATTTTTTGTACTTCTGCCCGCTACCACAACTACAGGGATCATTTCTGCCTATTTTTTGAACCTGCACTGGAATTTGCTTAACCGTGGATGGGGCAACTACTTTTGCTTTCTCAGGGGGTTGTCGTTTTAATTTAAATTCTCGCTGTTCGTGTTCCCGTTCGTGCTTTAAAGTTAGCTTTTTCATTTTATCGATAATGGTCTGGTCAGGTATGCAGCTTATTTTTTCAATTGACATTGTCAGGTACTCTTTAATCCCTAAGTTAAGCAATAATATACCCACTCTGCTGCTATTTCACAATACACGATCCTATTTTCTTAAGTTTGCCCTAAGGAGGTGTCCTGTACTTTTGTAAGACTTTTGTAAGAGAGTGTGATATTACATCTCCTTAGGCAATTAATCAAATAATTATATTAGTTGAATGGCTAATTTTTATTGAAATATGAACTATTAACAAATCTTTTTTAAATCTTTTCGGCAGGCCACAAAAAGCCTACCTGTGTCACAGTTTAAGACATCTTCTGTAAGAAAGAACATATTCTTTTAGCTAACAACTGTTTTTTTTCATTGGATATATTTACCGTAGTTTTTCCTTTATAAATTTTTAAAAATAAAAGCATTTTAGATTGATCGTTTTGAATTTTTTCAAACTCTCTTTGTGCTATCTTAATTAAAGGATTCATTTCTTTTTCAGAAGACTTCATTCTATGGAATAGCATACAACCCTTTGTATAAGCATCTAAAATGGGTTGAGTGACTCCCATTTGTCCTAATGTCTCCATAAATGTCTTAATTGCGTATGAGGGTAAAAATCGACTCGATTTACCTGGACCGTGGGGCCTTACCAAAGTACCTTTAGCTTTTTTTTCTGTGCCTTTTGTTGTATTTTCTTCAAAAGAATCAACAAAAGCAAGTGATTTTTTAAATTTAATTGTGTAATGAGAACCTCTAGTGGCAGAATTAATAATTTCCCCTTCAAGCTTTTTCACAATACGATTAAGTTCATTCATTTCAACTTCCATATGAGGAGCTTTCTTTAACCACTCCAAAAGCATCTCACTTTCTTTATAATCTAACTTTATAATAAATTCTATAGCGGGATTGATATTTTTAATTTCGATTAGCGACCTGTTTATATTTTCAGATTTTTCTTTAATATCTGAATTATGAGGTATCGTTGTTGATAATTCTTTTTCTATTACTGGTTCTTTTACATGCTCCACAATACTCGGTACAACTTCAGAAACTGGTTTTTCAAACAGCTCTTCTTGGAGAGAAAATTCATTTGAAAATTTCATTTCAATTTCTGGCTCACTTGCTGAAGTTGAAGTTTCGAGTACCCCTGTTAGCTGCTCTATTTCAACTAAAGCTTCTAGTAGTTTATTTTTTTTGTTCCCTGTTACCTCCAAAGAAATTAGAAAACCTTTAGCAGTATGTAAAAAATCTATATTCAGATCAAAAAAGTAACGTACTTTTCTATAAGCCACAAAAGAGCCAAAAGAATTAAAAGCATGAACTGATAAATCGCTCGTTTCAAAAGAAGATTTTATCAGTTTATCAATTACAAGATATTTTTCTTGTAATTTAAGATGTTCTTTCGATTGTTCTGTCGTAAAATTTTTTGATTGAAATTTTAAATAGTTATTTAACTTGGATGCTAAAGGACACAGCTTTGCATTTAAGAAAGTATTCTCGACTTCCGCATAAGTACCATAATCAGTATCGTTAGAAATATATGTACATTGATAGTGTTGTTTAAATGTACAAGCGTTCATAGAAATATGTTTTACTAATATATTACAAATTTCTTGATAGGATTCTAACTCGGTAAATTCTTGAGCGCAAATTTTAGATTGTACTAATAGTTGTTTTTTAGAAGCACCTAATGTTCTTGTACTTTTTAGTCCTTCACTCATTCTATTTAAATTAAATTGTTGAGATCCTAACTCTAACAAAAACTGAAAAAACAAATCATCGAAGCCAACTGTGGTCTTACAGCTCTTTATATATTCAGAATATATTTGATAATTTTTGATATCTTGAATGATGGTCTTTATTGTTACTTTCAACTTTTTGTCTAAGGGAGCACTTTTATAATGAGGAGCAAAATCGTTGAGAAAAGCGCTGACCTTGGGCGCATTGCTATCATCTAACATAAATTGAAGCAAATTTCTATTATATAGTACTTTCGCTACTATTATTTTTTGAACTTCTGCTAGTGCTTCGATCTGTTCTGACGAAAGTCCTTGAGAGGGATCATTATTGGGGTAATTGTATGGCATGTGTAGCTCCGCTTATTTGTAGTTAATTTAATAAGTTAATTCTACCAGATATGAAAAAAAAAACAATCTTCCCTACCAAACTGATATTATTTTTTTAAATAATTATTAATTAGACTAAGGACTCATAGCTCAATTTTGTAAAAATAGTGCCCCGTAAGTTTTTTAACTGGTTGACTTAAAGTACACTTCTTAAAATTTACAACACCATCAAGCTCGAGTACACTTAAGATACGTTATGAAAAAAAATACTTTATTACTTGTTTTAGTACTTTTAGCTTGCATATTCACGATGGCCTATTTTAAGCCAGCGGATCCTGTCTCAGCTCAGCGTTCTTTAAAAGCCCATCCCCAAAAAGAGTATATGAATCAACCCGTGATGAGCAGTTTTACTGAAGAAGGGCAATTGAAACACACTTTAGCTGCAGAACATTGGGAATATAAAGCTGAATCCAATATATCAAACCTTAAAACACCCCAAACCATGGTTTTTAAACCTAAAAATATTATAAACCAACCCGAAACCACTTTAAAACAACAAGATACTTCCAATGAACCACCGATTACGATTGCTTCAGAGTCTGCCGAATTTGATGATAAAAAAGGCATAGCCATTTACAAACAAAATGTCACCCTGGATCAAGGCAATAGACACTTACAAGCAGATACACTTACCATCGAACGTAATAAAAGCGGCAATCTTGGCAAAATAACTGCTATTGGAAAACCAGCACATTTTCAAATACTACCCAACCCTTCAAGACCCGTGATTACAGGACATGCCAATACCATTCATTATTTTCCCGAAGAAGAAAAGATTTTGCTTATCGATAATGCTGAATTAACGCAACAAGGCAATATCATCCGAGGGGCGTATTTAAGCTATCTATTAAAATCTGAAGTCCTTTCTTCAGAAGCCAGACCCGGCAAACGCACCCAAGTCATTATCCCCAGAGTTCCTAAAGGCCAAAACAAATGAGCACACTGACCATCCAAGGATTATCCAAAACCTACAATCATCGAAAAATTGTCGATCAAATTTCTTTATCTATTTCAGAAGGCGAAATTGTAGGATTATTAGGCCCAAATGGCGCAGGCAAAACTTCTTGTTTTTATATGATTTTAGGAATCATACCCTCAGATGCCGGATCTATTTTTTTAAACAACCAAGATATTACCGCTTTTCCTATTCATCAACGCGCAAAAGCAGGCTTAGGCTATTTACCCCAAGAAGCTTCTATTTTTAGAAAGCTTTCTGTGGCTGATAATATCATGGCCATCTTAGAAACACGATCTGATCTAAGTCCTGAAAAACGCGATACTCATCTAGAAAATTTATTGAATGAATTTAGAATCACGCATATTCGAGACTCCCTAGGCATCAGTCTTTCTGGAGGCGAAAGACGACGAGTGGAAATCGCACGTGCATTGGCTACAGAGCCACATTTTATTTTATTAGACGAGCCCTTTGCCGGTGTTGATCCCATTTCTATTAAAGAAATTAAACAAATCATTAAACTCTTAAACCAAAAAGGGATAGGTGTTTTAATTACCGATCACAATGTCCGAGATACCCTAGATATTTGCCATCGGGCCTATATTGTTAATAATGGGCATGTGCTAGCAGAAGGCACACCTCAACATATTTTAGAACATACTGAAGTGCGTAAAGTCTATTTAGGCGATGAATTTAAAATTTAAGTCGCATGTGCTACTGCAGTAGGTACCCTGAAATAAATGCCTTTATTTAAGAAAGTAAATGCTGTAATCAATGCAACACAACCAAAAAGCCCACTTAGGCAAAAAACCCACTGAAAATGCCCATTTTCTGCCAAATATCCACAGGCTGAAGAAGATAAGAAAGTAGAAAAACCACTTACAATATAAAAAATACCAATGGCTGTCCCATAAAATGCTTTGTCTACACTTTTGAAGATTAAAGCAGAAAATACGATTTGCGCCCCCGCTCTTTGGATACCCCAGGCACAAAGACCCAAGATCGCTACCGTCCAATTCACAATATCCATGCCCTTAATTATATAACCCACGCCTGGAATATTCAGATGGTAGAAACAAAAATTAAAGAAGCATAAGGCAAAAATGGTCGCATACACAATCTTTTTTAGAGAGCCTTTATCAACTTGACTCCCAATGATAGGGGCTGTAAACATCATGATGCCATTAAAAATCGCGATGGTAGCAAGATAAAATTGTGCGGGAAATTCACTGTGCTTTAAATACATCATTAACAATCCATCGTTAAATCGTCCTAAGAAAAATATAAATACTAAAAACAATATAGGCGATACTGCTTTAAACACTGTCTTTAATTCTTTAAAGGAAAAGGTTTTCTCTTCTACGTGATCCACGGTCAAGGTAAAAGAAAAGAGAAGCGCTGGGAAAGAAAGCAAGCAACAGGCCACAATGTAATAACTGAGATTTTCTTTGGCAGGCCCTCCTATAAAAAAAGTTGATGCACTAACTAAAATAGGACCTACTACGCACCCAAACGTTTTTGAAACATTTAAAAGGCCTAACGCCATTCCTTTGTTTCTTGCCTCTCCGGCAACATATGCATCTCTAGGGGCTGCAAAAGTCCCATTGGCTACCCGCTCTAGTAATTTGGCAAATAAAATGGCAATAGAAGAAGGCACTAAGAGCATTGCTTTAGACATAAAGGCTAAGCCTGTAGAAAAAATAAAAATATTCCGTTTATTCTTAATTTTATCAAATAGCACACCATTGGCTAAACGAAAGATATTCGAGAGAAATTCTGTTACACCCTCTAAGATTCCCAATATCAGTAAAGAAAGCCCTAGCGAGTCTGTAATTAAGAAAGGTATGACTGTCATTCCAATAGTCGTGGAAATAGCCAATAAAAAATTCATTATATATATTCGAAGCATATTTGAGTCCCTAACAGTAATGGCTCAATGTAATAGAGAAAAGCATTTGATGTCAACTTGAATCTAAAAAAATTAAAAATTAGTCAGAAAGCTTTAAAAAAATCTAGCGTGTAACGTTATCTCTTATATATATAGGTAATGCCTCTTCGGCGCTCATTGTTCGACCTATAATGTATTCTGTTGCTGCTATAGTCGCCACATCCTGCGCATCCGGAAGGGCTAATGTACTCGTCCAGACGCCTGCGGGTAAAACAATATCCGCTGCGGGACTCACCCGTTCTTCAGAAAATGGCTGCATAATGCCTTGCTCATCTACTGTAAATAAGCCCCAATAGTGCTCTTGCATTCGCGCATCTAATTGCGCCAATACATGGGTTGCGCCATCAACACGATAGACTTGCTGGGCTAGCGCTCTCAAAGTAGAAACAGGAATAATCGGTTTTTGAACGCCTAAACTTAAACCTTGAATAACACTGGCTGCTATTCGGACCCCTGTAAAACTTCCAGGACCTCTACCAAAACTCAAAGCATCTACAGCTTCTAAGTGGATACCGGCCTCACCCATAACCGATTGTAACATCGCTAAAATAAGATGCGTATGCCCTTGAGATGATAGTTCATAGCGATGAAATATCTGATCTTTTATTAAAAGCGCAACACTACAAGCATCTGTTGCAGTTTCAATGGCCAGTATAGTGGAGGGATTCATGGGTATTAACCTCCACTAGAAGCGCCGTAATTTAAGCATATATTTACGGCGCTTTAGTGGTTTGCAGGGTACTTAAGTACTTACCACTGTAATAAGTGATTAAGGGTTGCAGCTACTGGGCTGGCTTTCTTAGCAACTCTTTTCTTAGCAACACGTTTCTTAACCGCACCCTTTACAGCTGCTTTTTTAACAGCTTTTTTAGCAACGGCCTTTTTTACAACCTTCTTAGCAACCGCTCTTTTAACGGCTTTTTTAGCAACGGCTTTCTTTACAGCTTTTTTAGCAACTGCTCTTTTAACCGCTTTCTTAGCTACTGCTTTCTTCGCTACTCTTTTGACTGCAGCTTTCTTCACAGCAGCCTTCTTAACGGTTCTTTTTACGGCAGCTTTCTTAACAGCGCCTTTTACCGCAGCCTTCTTAACGGTTCTTTTTACGGCAGCTTTCTTAACAGCGCCTTTTACCGCGGCCTTCTTAGCAACTCTTTTTACGCCGGCTTTCTTTACAGCGCTTTTTGCCGCTGTCTTCTTAACAACCTTCTTTACCGCAGCTTTCTTTACAGCGCTTTTTGCTGCTGTCTTCTTAACTGCTTTCTTTACAGCTGCCTTCTTCACAGCGCCTTTTACCGCTGTCTTCTTTACAGCCTTCTTCTTTGCTTTTACGACCATATTGGTTTCTCCTCTGATTACTTAATGAATGAACAATACAAACATAGCACAAATATAATGTCTATACATAATATTATCGACTTTATTTTACAATTTGTACAAATTTTTTTAAAATTTTATCAAAAATCTCTACATGAAGGTCATTTGCATTCATCGCAGGAATATATCTGAAAGCTTTACCCCCCGAATTCAAGTAATTTTTTTGATTTAAAATAGCCAATTCTTCTAAAGTCTCTAAGCAATCACTTGCAAATCCCGGACAAAAAATATCAAGCGATTCAATACCGCTTTTAGCTAAATCGACTAATAATTTATCCGTATACGGCTTAATCCATTCGTTTTTTCCAAAGCGTGATTGAAAACCAATACTCCAATTATTTTCACTTATTTTCAACAGCTTAGCTATTCTATTGGCTGAATCAATACAGTGCTTTTGGTAGGTATCCCCCAATAATATTTGACGTAACGGTAACCCATGAAAAGAAAATACCAAATGGTGTCCACGGCCTTCTTGCACCCAAAATCTTTCAATCTGTTTTGCCATACCCTCAATGTAAGCTTCTTCATGGCAATATTCATGAATAAAAATCAGAGAAGGTATGCGTCTTTTTGTAGAAAGTTCCTTTGCGATTCGATCAAATACCGCACCCGTTGTACTGCCAGAAGCTTGAGGATATAAAGGCAATACAATCAGCGTGTTTATATCGGTATTTAAAATGGTATTTATGGCTTCCGACAAGCTTGGGTTACCATAGGTCATAGCAGATAATACGCTAATCGAGTTATCTACGGTAGATATTTTTTGTTCTAAAGCTTCTGCTAATTTTTGCGTATGCACTCTTAAAGGAGACCCTTCAGGTAACCAAATTGAACGATAGCTTTTTATCAATTTTTTTGTTCTAAAGGGTAATATCAATCCATTTAATAGAAACCACCATAAGGCACGTGGGATTTCTACAACACGTTTATCCCATAAAAATTCTCTTAAAAAACACCGTATCGAACTTGCAGTGGGCTTATCGGGAGTCCCTAAATTAACGAGTAAAACGGCTGTTTTTTCACTCAAACTTTATACCCTGCCAACGGTATTTTGAGGATATAATTGGTTTTCTATCTGCTTGTAAATCTCTTCAACTCTGCCATGCCCTTCAATAGCAATGTAACGTATGGCTTCTTGTCCGGCACGCTTTTTATACCAATCAATCAAGGGTTCCGTCTGTGCATGATAAACAGACAATCGCTTTTTAATGGTCTTGGGTTTATCATCTTCTCTTTGTATCAATGCTTCCCCTGTCTCATCATCTTGATTGGGAACTTTAGGTGGGTTATAGAGCGTATGGTATACTCGCCCCGAAGCCACATGTATTCTTCTGCCCCCAAGCCTTGCAATAATTTCCTCATCAGAAACATAAATTTCTATGATCGCATCTAATCCAATACCACTGTTTTCTAAACTTTGGGCTTGCGCTAAGGTTCTAGGATATCCATCAAATAAATAACCCTTTTTACAATCGGGTTCTTGAATGCGGATTTGCACCAATTCATTAATCAAATCATCGGGTACTAATTGTCCTGCAGCAATGATATCCTTCACTTGATGACCTACAGATGTACCTGCTGCAATTGCAGCGCGCAACATATCACCCGTTGAAATTTTAGGAATACCCAGTTTTTTACACAACAATTCAGCCTGCGTACCTTTTCCAGCACCCGGCGCGCCCAATAAGACCAGTTTCATAGACTTCTCAACTCCTCATTACCTCAATTCGGTTAACGAACCCATATCACATGACATGCATAGTATACTGGTTTTCTAAAAAAAATAGATAGACTTTTTATATATTTTTATATATTAAGGAGATCTTGTTATAATTCACCCACCAAAGGCACATCTGTATCGGGGGGTTCTTGTTTATAAAATCGCCTAATGGCCGAAACGACTTCATCGGCTTCATTCACAATTTTAAAAAATTCCAAATCGCTTTCATCAATCATCCCTTGAACCACTAAGGTATTTTTAAACCAACGAATTAAATCTCTCCAAAAAGGCTCATTCACTAAAATTACCGGAATACGCCGTGTCTTATTGGTTTGTATTAAAGCTAAAATTTCAGCAAATTCATCTAAGGTGCCAAAACCACCCGGCAAAATAACATAAGCCGCAGCATATTTTACAAACATTACTTTACGTGTAAAAAAATGACGAAAACGTAAGGAAATATCTTGATAACGATTAGTAATTTCATGAGAAGGCAAAACTATATTTAAGCCCACACTGGTCGATGTTCCCTTGTAAGCACCTTTATTAACACCTTCCATTAAACCCGGACCACCACCGGTAACAACCGAATAACCGGCATTAGATAATTTTTCGCCAATTTCTTCTGCTTGTTTATAATAGGCATGACCCGATAAGGTACGGGCTGATCCAAAAATACTCACTGAAGGTCGTATATGAACCAAACGTTCAAATCCTTCAACAAATTCCGCCATAATTTGAAAAATTTTCCACGATTCTCGCGTCAATAATGAATCATTAATGCTAGGAACGGTGGGTCGTATTGGCGGTTTTTCTGCATCCATCATTATTCTCCAAAAATCGCTTCTTTGCCTTTTTGAATTTGGATACTGGAATTTTTAAAAGCTTCTCCAATAGGCTCGACACTTCCCCCCAGATGTTTAGCTAAAAATGCTTCTGTTACTGCATAAAATGAAAGTCTATTTTCAGGCCGAGCAAAACCATGCCCTTCATCTGGATATAAAACATAAGTAACCGGTATCTTTTTAAGTTCCATCGCCTGCACAATTTGATCAGACTCTGCTTGCTTTACTCGGGGATCATTAGCGCCTTGAGCAATCAACAAGGGTTTTTTAATATTAGCCACAAAACTTAAAGGCGATTGTGAAGCTAGAAATTGACGCCCTTCTTCTGTTTCAGGATCTCCACCAATCATGATTTTTAATAAAGCATAAAAAGGTTTCCAATACGGTGGGATAGATCGCATTAATGTTTCTAAATTACTGGGTCCTACAATATCCACCCCACAGGCAAATATATCATTGGATTTTGTCATGCCCACCAATGTCGCATATCCGCCATAACTGCCCCCCATTATCGCCACTTTATCTGGCGTGGTAATGCCTTTATCAATCGCCCATTTTACCGCATCTACCAAATCGTCCTGCATTTTTCCGGCCCATTCCCCATTCCCTGCATTGGCGAATGCCTTTCCAAAACCTGTTGATCCCCTAAAGTTAACACTCAGTACAGCATAGCCTCTATTGCTTAACCACTGATGTATGGGATCATAACCCCACTCATCTCGTGCACTGGGGCCCCCATGGACATACAATACTAAAGGAACAGGCAGTGCGCGTTTAGGGACTGATAAATAACTCACCAACGACAAATTATCTCGGCTTGGGATTATCACCGGCTCCATTTTATTTAAACTCAATTTATCTAATTGGGATCGGCCTGAAAATAAGAACCAAGCTTTTTTGGCTGTTCTATCGTAAAAATAATAATGAGGTGCCCCATCATCTCTTAAAAATACAACGATCCAACTTTTATCATCTAAACTGCGACTTATCACTTCTATCTCTTTTGAGTTTGAAGATGCACCGGCTTCTGTTTTTAAGTTTTTCAAATACTCAAAGTCAGAGGCTAATGACTTATCTAAGAAAGTCCACTCTGGCTTGGTGTAGGTTGCAGCAGTTGCCTGGATCACTTTGCTAAGCGGATGCACTAAGACATCTGAGATATCAACTCGCTTATCCTCTGCAATTAAGGTGCTTTTTCCTGTTTTGAGATTAAAGCCCATTAAAGCTGAAGTATTTCTACCTCGGCTGTCTAACATATAAAGTGTATCGGCAGCTTTATTCATAAACAAAGGAGTGGTGTTAAACATGTCTTTTTGAGCCACTACAAAAAGTTCTCTAGGCTTATACTGATTATCTTTATCTTTTATCAATTCAAAATAACGCGCACCACCATCTTCTGTGGATTCGGTGGTCACTTTTAAATTTAAGTGCTCATCCGCTATAAAATCCGAAAATCGATCGTTTTCAAAAACCAAAGTCAATTTGCCACTGATAATGTTTAAGCGGTAAATATCAAAATATTCAGGCTTTCTTTTATTGAGTTCAATCAAAATATCTTCTGGATCATCCTTAGAACGTGCCAATAGGCGCGCTTGTACTTTATCAAAAGAAGCTAAGGCTAATTTTTCGCCTGTTGTAACATCCACACGATATATACGCCAATTTTCATTGCCCTGTACATCGTCCACATAAATAATATGCTTGTTGGTATAAGCCCACAGATAGCTCGAAATGCCTCGTTGTGTATTATCGGTTACCGGATGCATCCCGGAAGGATCATTGGGTTTGCCTACCCAAATATTTAAGACGCCCTTATAAGGGGCCAAATAACTCAAAAATTCACCATTAGGACTTAATTGTACACGCGTGCGATCGGGATCAGAAAATAAAACGGTTCGGGGGATTAAATCTTGTTGTACCTTTGCATCGGTAGGCATACTTTGAACTCCTGTATCGCTAGGAGCCGCACATAAACCCTGAGGCCCCAAAAAAGTTAGTAAACAAATAAAAACTTTAGAAAAAATACTATACTTTTTTTGTACCCATTTGATATTCACCATAAAATTCCTTTAAATTTTCCAAAAACAGGCGAAAATAATACCCATTCTAAGCATTATGCCTGTTTAAGTCAGGTGATGCAAGGCCCAATAATTAAAAAATGAATATTTAATCAAAATTTATCAAATATAAGGGCGTGCGATCATGGGATTGCCACACCACTGCCAACTGGGTTTGATATTCTTTAGCCTTTTGTGTTTCACCTTTAGCACTAAAACACAGTGCCAGCCCGTTAAGTGCCCAAGGATTTTGTGGATGACGTTTTAATTCTTCTTCAAAAACCACTTTAGCTTCGTCTATTTTCTTAAGTTTTAATAAAGCCATGCCCAATAATTCACGCGTCGAAAAATACCAAAGTGGGGGTTCTTTATTCAGCATTTTATCTTGAATCTCAACGGCTTTTTGGAAATGCGCAATCATATCCTCAGCATTCTGTTTCTTATCTGCTAACACACCTGCTAAAATTTCTGCAGCAATTTGTAATTGATAAGCCCCTTCTTGGCCTAAATTTTTAGGGATCCCCCCTTGTGCGGCAAGTTCCTTTACTCCGCCTAAATATTCATTTGCCAACGATAGATTATTCGTGTAAATAGAAGCCAAGCCTTGAGCATAGTACCACATGCCTAAGGCATATTGATATTGTGGATTCGCATTGGGTGTATTTAAAATCGTTTGCCATTCACCAAAACGCGCCAAGGTTAGAATATGAACCGGTATAAAACCTTGCAAATTAGCACTGTCTTGTAAAATACTGTCTGTTAAGATTTGGGCATTTTGAATGGCCAGGGCACTATTGCCTTGCATACTTGCAGAAGCCACCAAAGAATGTAAATTATGATAATATAAAAAATTGCTTTCAGGCCTTACCCCTTGTGTTTGGCAGGTTCTAGCATATTGATCTCTGGCTTCTAGGGCTTTTTGGTTGGCCACTGTAGCCTCTTTATATCGCCCTAATGCATAATATAAATGCGCAGGCGCATGTGCGATTTGTTCGATGTCTGGCGCCATTTTTTCAAGACGGGCTGCACTCTCTAGGGCTTTTTCAGGATTAGGGGATTTTTCAAGTGCATGCACATAATAATGATTAGCCCCAATGTGGTCTTTATCCAGTTCTAATGCTTGCTCTAAGACAGTGATTAGCTCTGTAGTGCTTACTTGAGGTTTCCCATCCAAACTCCATAAGTTCCAATCCAAAACATCAAATAATGCTGCTGCAAATAATACTTTGGCATTCACATCTTCAGGATACGCTTGTACCATTTTGCGCAATTCATTCGCATAATTATACGTTTCGTTTAAGCTAATGGATCCCTTACCCCCACAGTAAAAAGCAAAGTGATGACGTTTTTTATATACTTTTGAAGATCGTCTTTGTTGTAATGCCAGAATATAATTGAATTCTTTTTTATTGTCTGGGTTTACCAATTTGCTGGCCATTTTAATCGCCTCTGCCGCTTCTTCACGCTCTTTGCCATTCATAGCTGTACCATTTTTAGCACTTAAGGCTAAGCCAAGCCCCCAAGCGCACATGGCACATTTGGGATCTTCTGCAAGTGCTGCTTTAAATGAGCGAATAGCTTCTCCATATTCAAAGCTGTAAAAGAAAGTCATGCCTTGATTAAAATAGCGTTGGGCCGTCTGAGATCGTGTCTCGATGGGAAAATGAACATTATCAGTACCCTCAAACAAAGGGGCTGCTAATACTGTATGTGTTAGCAATAGGAGAATACTGATTAAAAAAATGCGCATAGGTCTTCTCAATAATAAATGAAAGGGAGTCCTCATAAATGTTTTTGTTCCTGTAATAATTTAGCAAATTCATCCCAAGGAAGGGGCTTGGAAAAGTAATAGCCTTGTATACACTGACACCCTCTGTCTTTTAAGAACTTCAATTGTTCAGCAGTTTCTACCCCTTCTGCTAATGTTTTAATATTTAATTCTCGTGCCATTGCTAAAATGGCAGAAACAATAGTCGCACTTTCTTCGTTTGTGGTTACATCATCTATAAAGGATTTATCAATTTTAATTTTATGAACATTAATAAATCTTAAATAACTTAAACCTGAATACCCTGTTCCAAAATCATCTATGGATAAAGAAACCCCTCTGTTCGTGATTTCTTTCATCACGGGTAATAACTGCTCATCTAAAAGCTCTGTTTCTGTGAGTTCTAAATCTAAAAACTCTGGTTTTAATTGTGTTTTCACTAAAATATTATCAATGGTTTCTAATAAATCTCCTTGTCGCAGCTGTTTAACTGAAAGATTAACAGATACTTTTAAAGGCGCTAATTTAAAATTCTCTTCATTCCATTGTTTGGTTTTACGGCAAGCTTCTTCTAGGATCCAAGCACCCATCGGTAATATCAAGCCTGTTTCTTCAGCCAATGGAATAAAATCGACAGGTTGCACCATCCCTCGTTTGGGGTTCTTCCAACGAATTAAAGCTTCCATCCCAAACACGTGTCCACTTTCAAGATCAACTAAGGGTTGATAGTATACTAAAAACTCATTGTTTTTAACCGCAGCATGTAAATCGGTTTCTAGCTCTAACAAATACGGCGTTTTTTCATTAATTTCTCGTTTATAGTATTCAACTTGGTTACCTCCTCTTTGTTTGGCTAGAAACATAGCAGCATAGGCATTACTCATCAAAATTCTTGCATTATCGCCATCATCAGGAAAGACACTGACGCCTGAACTGACTGTGAGTTTTGCTTCTCGTTTACCTAAATAAAAGGGCAAATCAAGCACCGTAAACAATTGTTGAACTTCATGGGCCATGGTCTCAACCGGCAAGGGATCCATTAAAATGACAAAAGCATCCGGACGTGGTAATGTTAATAATCTATCTACCTTGGGATCTTGACGGTTTAAATCACTTAGCAGCGCACTTAATCGTTTGGTTAAGGATTGTACAATTAAATCGCCTGCTTGGTATCCTAAGCTATTATTAAACATCTCTAAACGATTAATAGAAAAACAAATCAACGCAAATCCCTGTTTTGTACTTCGTCGATCTCTGATAGCGTTTTCAATCAGTCTTAACAACGACCGTTGATTCGGTAAATCCGTTAATAAATCATGATTGGCTTGATGGGTAAAATAAGAATTTTCTAATTTCAGTTTTAAAGAATCTTTCAGCCATTCACTGCTGCGTTTATTCATACCCATTAAAAAAATAAAATACAAGATTACAATCGAGCCACCCAGATTATAATAAAAATCTCTTTGAACAAAGCACCATATCGTAATGGGCGTTAAAATAAAAAACAAACACCCTAATCCTAAGTAAAATAAACCTACTGTACCCATGCAATAAGCACCCGCCAACATAAATAAAAGACCAAATAACAAATATTGATGAGTGATATCATCTGGGGAAAATAAAACAGAAATCCCCCAAAAAGCAGCGCAGGCTAAAATACCAATGGCTAAGGCAATTTCCCAAATCTGAACATCAAATAAGTTTCTATTTTTTCTATACAGCACGGTTATGCTTGCAATATAGGTCAAGACTAAATTAAAACCAATAAACCAACTTAATAATTGCACAAAACTAGCATGATGATAATAATACATAAAGAAACAAATACTGGTTAAGACACCGGTCAAAACTGCAGTTAAGTTGCTTTTATAAAGATGTTCTACCAAATCTTGCTTAATTTGACTGTCAATCTGCCGCCTTTCAATAGCGGTCACTTGTTTATAATCTACCTCTATGGCCATAATGGTTCCTAATCTCGAGCATCGGTTACCTAGTTCCTATTATAGAACAGTATGCAGTCCTTCACCTGCTATTTACCCCAAGGTTTGCATCAGGGGAGGGGCTTCTGTTTGTTCAAAAAACCTCAAATGGCTACCTAAGAGCCTCGTAAATTTATCTACATTTAAGGGTTTACAAAAATAATACCCCTGAGCCAATAAGCAACCCCTTTTTTGTAAAAACTCCAATTGCTCTGCTGTTTCAACACCCACTGCATGCGTTTTAATATTTAATTCATGTGCCATCGTTAAAATGGCTGATACAATCATAGCCCCTCGTTTGGTATTTACCGATTGTATAAGTGATCTATCAATTTTAATAGTACCGATATTATATTCTTGTAAGTAATTTAAACCTGCAAAGCCTGTTCCAAAATCATCCAAAGATAAAGTAATCCCTCGTTCTTCTATAGTATGAATTCTAGGGGCTAATTCTTTATCGATCAAGGCTTGTTCTGAAATTTCTAAATCCAAATACGTAGGACCCAATCCTGTCTTCTTCATCACTTTATCCAATGTGGCTAATAAATTTCCTTGTTTTAACTGTTGTGAAGATAAATTGACACCCACTTTTAGAGATAAAGCGGTATAGCCTTGGTTATGCCAAGCCAAAGTTTGCATGGCCGATCGTTCTAAAACCCACTCACCCACTTCTAAAATCATACCCGATTTTTCTGCTAATGGTATAAAGTCTGCTGGAGAAACAATACCTCGGCTTGGATGATTCCATCGCAATAAAGCCTCTATCCCACTGACTCGGCCATTTTTCAAATCGATAATAGGCTGATAATAAATCTCAAATTCCTCTTTTGCCATGGCTTGTTTAAAGGCTTTATTAATTTTCAAACGACCCCAAAATTGATAAGCCTTAAACCCTAAGCATCCACACAAGCCAGCAATAAGTGCTATTTCAAAGATCCATGTAACAATACTATTGGCTACCATTTATTATTACCTCAATGTTTATTTAACAAGACATAATTCTATATCTGCTAGGCGTACATGGGGTGCTGCTGCCCAAATATAAGCGCTGGCAACACCTTCTAAAGTAGCAAAAGGACGTTGACCATCTAATAAGAAGTCTTTGAATTTTAATTCACATTTCAAATATTCTGGAAATCGATTCATAAACTTTTCATTAATAGTACTCGTAAACTCGGCTAACACATAAGAAAACCCCTGTTGTAATACAAGTGCTACACAAGCATTATTTAACACAGAAGATAAGCCCAACCCTTGTTGTTCATCTACTACCGCCGTTATCCAAATATGGGCAACAGAATTTTTCTTATATTTTTTTTCAGTAAAAGGTTTAGACAAAGTCTTTAACAATTGTTCTATGGGCCTTAGGAATTTGTATTCTCGTGATTTAATTGGACTGGCCACATCTTCAGCAATCACGCAACCTGTCACTTGCCCATCTTGATTAAGCGCTACAACACTTAATTGGCCATTCACAGCTTTTTCTATCACTTCCAAAGCATAAGGTTTAAAATCATCGTGTGAAATTCCTAAATGTTTGCATAAAGGTTCCCCATGACAAAATGAATTAGTAAACAATTCAGAAACTTCTTTAATATGTTCTTTTTTTAAAATAGATATCTTAGGGCGAGTGGTATCCGCGATAGACATTTGTACATTTCTAAATGATTGCAATTCTACGGCAGGTTTTAACATGATGCGTTCTCCTGTAAGGCTTGTTTTAAATCAACCATAAATTCTTCTATTAATTCATACGTAACATTATTTAAGACACAAATAACTGACTTGCCATGCATAGACATCAACTGATATTTTTGAATTAATTTTTCAGGTGGCTTAGGAATGATAATATTAAACTGTTTAGAATCATGGCACACATTTTCAGCCCCTAACAATTCGACTAATTTTTTATAAAAAAAATCTGCACGCTCCAAATCCGAATGTACAAGATTTACCAATTTATCTTTACTTTTTCGCAATCCCAGAGCATAAATAACGGCATTATAAACCAACAATACATTAAATCCAGAACGAGAACCTGAAACGGTAATGTCTTTAATATTACCTGCATATTCTATAATCCGATCATTGGTCTTACAAACCACATCTAAAAATCTCTTGGTTGTTAAAGCAAGACCGGATGGTTGTGGCAAGCCTAAATATTTATGAAAAGAAATAGCCAAACTGTCTGCATATTTAAAATAATTATCCACTTCACCGAAGGGTTTTAAAATGGGTAATACAAATCCATTTAAGGCACCATCCATATGAATAGTATATAAAGGTTTTGGGGAAGTATTTTCTAATATTTCTTTGATTTTGGGAACATTATCTGTGGCGCCTAAAAATGTAGTCCCTATGTTGGCACTCACGACAATAGGATTATAAGGAAAATCGATCACATGTTGATGGATTTTTTTTTCAAAATCTTCAAGATTCATAGATCCTCGTTCGTACGAATCTACTGATATAAAAACCATGTTCCAACTTTCTGCAATTTTAGGGATAGAATAATGCGTATTCTCGCCTGTACAAAAAAGAGAAGGCTTGGTCATTTGATCAATAATTGTATTCACTTCTTTTTGACGTAAATTGATTTTTCTTATTTGTCTTAGGATTTCAAGTTCTGCAGATGTATCTTGTGTACTCTGAGATAAATGCTCTAATTGTGCTTCTAAATTAAGCATTTCAAGCACACGTGCTTTTTTTTCATCTAAAAAATTAGCGAGTTCTTCGGCTAAACATTGTGTGAGATATTGTTTTGCCCATCGTAAGCATGCATCATTCCCCTCTGTCCCACCACTGGTTACATAGCCTCTTCCTTCACCATCCGCCATTCCAAAATAGGTCGCTAAAGTATTAATCAAAGCTACTTCCTGGGTTTTAACTTCCATATGATAGGTATCGGCTTCTACAAAAGGATCACCGGCATGATTTATCAAAATACTGGCAAGACTCCCCGGACGTATACCCAATAATTCATAATGGACAAAGGAGGGATTAGAACCCAACAAAGATGTAGGAAAACCTAATTTACTGTGCGACAAAGCATTCATTCTCTCTTCGAAGAGTTTGAATTCTTTAGTTTCTGCTTCATCGTCATCTTGATCGGACGTTTTTTTCAGCATGTGACCAATATCCATCTATCTGGGGTTATGCACTTCTGTATATACCATCGGCCGAATTTTATTTTTCTATATAAACAAAGCTATATAAACAAATTATTGTGTATATACATATTTAGGCTATAATTAAAAAATGTTTTTTTTTATTTTTTATCCATCATTCATTTTAAGGAGAACCAAATGATCAACAAGGAAAAATTGAAATATAGAAAAACCTATGGCTTACTAACAACCATGACATTGCTAAGTATTTCTTCAACAGCTTGGTCAAATGGTTTTTCTTTACCCGAACAAAACGTGACTAATTTGGGTTTAGCTTATGCTGGAACCGCTTCACTCGCAGTGGATGCCAGTACCAATTTTTATAATGCTGCAGGCTTAACCCGACTATGTGGCGATCAATTGGTAGCCGGTGGCGTTATTGCATTGCCGCGTACTCAATTGCATGTAACCTCTGCAACAGATTCATTCGGCTTCCCAATGAGACCCGGAAACACACGTCCTCAAAACTTTGCAGCGATACCTTCCTTCCATTATGGTTCTAAAATTTCTGATCAATGGGCTTGGGGCATTAGCATGGTTTCAACTTTTGGTTCTAAAACCAATTACCATAATCATTCAGTAGCCCGTTATATGGCAACACGTTCTGAATTGACTACTGTTACGCTCTCACCCAGTGCAGCTTATAGAATGAATGACTGTATGTCCTTGGGGCTAGGATTTGATGTTATGTATACGGCTGCAAAAGTAGACTCTAGAATAGGCGTTAATACGCTAAATGCAGATGGTTATATTAAACATAAAGGCACCCGAAATGCTTATGGCTTTCACGTTGGTGCTTTGTATGAGGTAGACGATTGCACGCGCTTTGGTCTTGCCTATCGTTCTAGCTTAACGCCTAAGTTGAAAGGTCATTCACTGTTAAGAAACCCTGCATTAGTACCTTCACCTACTGTTCCTGGCGTTTTTGTAGCTGCGCCTCAAGATGTGATTTGGCATCGTGTAAAAGCCAAATTAAAACTTCCAGATACCGTCACCTTAAGTGGATATCATAAACTAAATGAATGTTGGGCAATGGTTGCGGATGCACAATGGTACCATTGGAACACTTATAAAAATCTAGTCATCCGCTATGATGATGGCAGCCGTTCATCCTCCGCACAAAATTGGAGAGACACCTACAGGCTTGCGCTAGGGGGAATCTATCAATACGATTGTAACTGGCAGTTTAAAGTCGGAACCTCTTTTGATAAAACCTCTACTAAATATGTCACCCGAAATATTTATATTCCCGATGGCAATCAAACTGCAGCAGCATTGGGTGCGCGCTATCAATGGACTCCTTGCCTAGCTGTGGATGTAGGCTATGTACATGTGTTCTACAAGAAGGTTGGTATTAATCAATCCGCACCTACTGCTGTTGGGCCGCTGTTTGCAGCGGGACAACCCCGTCAAACTATAAAAGGCCGGGTTAAAAACCAAATTGATGCCCTTGGTTTACAGCTGACTTGGGATATAAAATAATTATTTCACGCGTTTTACCACAGGAGCGGATTGGCGTAATCGATAATCATGAGGATGTAACTCATAGGTTATCGATGCCCAATCTCCTTCTACTTGATAAATACCCCAATTTTCAGATTTAGAGATAATATTTTTCTCTGCTGCTTCTTGAAGAGCTATTTCAGCTTCTTCTACGCTGCGAAATACTCTACCGCCCCCATAACTACCATCTTCTTCTAAAAACTTACGCGGAAAACCACCCGGTAGTTCTTCAGCAGGGATAGCGCCTAATTTCATTGGGGACGTCCCTTGGTCTAATTGCTTATCATAAGAAGGGGCATCACCATAGGTATAGATAATCTGTGTCTGCGGACTTGCAGGACCTAAAGCTGATTGGCGTGTGCCATTTTGCATACACCCTACAGTGCTTAAGGTTATACCCACTAAACAACAAGCAATACCCATTTTAAAAAACTTCATTTTGTTCTCCTAGGCACGTTTTAAAACTAAGATTGTTACATCATCTGGCAATTCTTTTTGATCCATTTCTAAGCTTTTTAAAAGCTCGGTGATATCGCCATCAGCGGCTTGAATCATTTCAAACAATACTTTTTCTTTTAAAGCCAATTCTTTATCGGCTAAAATTTCTGTGATACCATCTGATAAAATCATCAATCGTATCCCTTCAGACAAAGGCAAGCGATACTGTTGATAGCTTGCTTGCTTCATAATCCCCACCGGGAACCCCTTACCCTCTAGAAAACGGATCGTATTGCCTTCTAACAAAATAGGATTGGGATAATGCCCACCAATACTGTATATTAAAAATTGATCTACATGATCCACTATGCAATAAACCATTGTCAAGTACTTACCTAATTTAGCATTGTAAATTTCTGCACTTAAATGAGACAATAATTTTTCAGGCTGGAGTATTAAGGGATCTTGATACATTTGATATTGTGTTAAAGTCTCTTCAATCAGTCCTTTTAATAAAATAGTCACAAAAGCACTCGATGCACCATGACCTGAAACATCTGCAAGATAAAAACCAAATTTTTCATCATTGATTTTAAAACAATCTATAAAATCGCCACTTAAATACAAAGAAGGATTAACAGAATGTCTTAAAGTATAAGAACCAAAGCTCATATTCTGTTCAGGTAATAGTCGCATTTGTACACTGCGCCCGGCTTCTTGATCTTCTTGAAGTATATCTAGACTTTTCTTTAAAGCCTTATTCATGGCTTCCAATTGTGTTCTGTATAATTGGTTTTCAAGTATTAAGCGAGAACGTTCTAAAGCCTTACAAATGGCCTGCTCTAAAATAGGTAAACTGGCCAAGGGTTTGGGTAAACAATCCCAGGACCCTATCCGCAAAGCAACGATTACATCACGAATGCCCGATTCATCCGACATCACTATAATCGGCATGTCTGGGGCTTCTTTTACGATTCTAGTGAGCACCTCTAAACCATCGACTACTGGCATTTGAAGATCGGTGACCACCAAATCGGGTTTTTCACTAAAAAACAACTCTAAACCGACAGCTCCATTTTCTGCCAGTATTGGGTTAAATCCTGTGTCTTCTAAATAATCATAGATATTTTGACGCAACTGAGGATCATCATCTATGACTAGAATTTTAGATGAAGCAGGCAGTACTAAGGTAGGGGGTAGATTACCCTCCATCATGGAGGGGGCCCCTGTAACTCAACGGGAGCCGCAGTACTTTCCGTATGCACACTGGTATCTGTTGTACTGTCTAATTTAGGCGCGGCTTCTCCATTAATTTGAAAAGCTCTATTTTGTAAATAGGCATCTCTTACTAGGCGGTATTCATCTACTGCAGCTTCTGCAAAGGCAGCCTCATGCTTGAAAAAATCAGCTCTAATATTCACAAAATCCACCCCTAAAAGCGTATATCTTAAACGATTAGAATGTATATAAGGGTAAACGGTCATCCAATAATTGACAGCCCAAGCGCCGAAAGCATCTCGTGCAGTAGAAGGTCCCACTAGCGGTAATACCACATAAATAGATTCTTCTAAACCCCATCTGGCTAAAGTGATACCAAAATCATTTTTGTGATGCTCTAAACCATTTTTTGCTGCTACATCAAATAAACCTCCTAAACCCCAAGTCGTATTTAAAGTGAAACGGGTGGCTGCTTCTCGAGCATCTTTCCATCGCCATTGCAAAATATCATTGCCCATTACCGGAATTTCTTGTAAATTTTGAAAAAAATTCCCAATCATGTTTTTAATCGGTTTGGGAAATACTTTTCGATACAAGCGTGCCGTAGGGCTTATCAATACATAATCCAGGCCTTTGTTGAAGCCATAGATGCCCCTATTAAAACACTCCAGAGGATCTGCTTTTTTTAAAGGCATGCACGTACATCCAACCAATGTTATCGCCCCTAAGGACAGAGTAAACCGTAATAAGTTAACTAAATATCTCATAATATATGCCATTCTTTTGTTTAGGGAAACCTACTTATCAGTGTAATGCTAGAATTTATTTTCCACCAGTAAAAAAAAACCCCACAATTAGATTGCAGGGTTTTTTTTAGACATTCAATCGTCTAGTAGAATGCAGCCTGGAAGCGTAGACCGAAAATATCCAGTTTACGTTTCTTAGCATCTGCAGCCAACAAGGGTTTAGTACCCGCGGTACTTCCCACTCTGTTTACAATATTATTGGCAAACACATGGTTCATCACGATATTTGTATTCGTGGGATGAATGTGTGCCCGAACATAGTTGAACTTGATTTGAACATTTTCATTCACAAACCAATTTAATCCAACCGTGACATTGTTTTCTCTACCACCATAAATGTGCTTATCGTTCAAATTGACCGCACTGTAGCGAGCAGCAATTTCCCAGGCACCGCAATCGGAAGCAGGGACTACACTGCCAAAGGTTCCAGAGCAAAAGTCATAACAACGAGATTCACCGGTTATGACATAGCCTGCTTGTGCATGCCATCCCCAAAAATCTGGATGTCCAAAATTTGCAGGAGAGGTAGCCTCGTGATGTAGCTTCATTTTGGCTCTGTTATATTCTGCTTGAACAGTCACAGGACCCCACAATGCTGCTGCTTCTAAACCGCCCACTGCAAAACGTCGCGCACGCTGAGCACCCGCGTTAATCAAGGTTGCGGTTGTACGTGCTTGTCCTTCTGGCACTGTTTGGAAGACATTCGTCAATACTCTATAGTTTTCTGGTGTGGTAGAAACTAAACGTTGATCTTTGAAAGAAGCACCAAAGTGATACACAGTGTCTTCACAATGCAGGGGTGAAAAGGTAATACGTATCGCTTCACCGGTGCGATCGTTGCGAGGTCTAAAAAACCCTTCATCTGTGAGAATACTAGCGGTTCTAAAAGCTCGGCTTTCTAAACCAAAAGAGCGTGCTGCTTGTCTGGGTTGATAAACGGCTGCGGCAATTGTGAACATATCACAGAAGTGCGTATCCGCGTAGAGACCTAAGCCGAATTCAGGGGCTAAAAATGTGGTAGTCATTAAACTTTGTTCTAAAAACATTAAGTCTTTTTTATGACCCCAATTTTCTAGGCCAAAAGGAATAAACACTTGACCTACAGCAAGATTGGTTTGTTCTACGCCTGAAAAGTTTAAATAGGCTTCACGGATAATAACAGGTTCGCCCCTAAAATCCAAAGTCACTCGATAAGACCAATCATCACCTACGCCGCCTTTAAAATCTAACCAAGCGCGTCGAATATTGGCACCATTTGGGAAATCATGTCTTTTAGAGTTGGCTTTACCGGTAAAAATAGTTTCGTCTAATTGTAAAAGACCGCCAATCTTAAACCAGTAGCAACTTTCTGCAGGATCAAAAACACACAAGCCTCCACGTGAGCTGACTTGCATGGTAGCATTTGCACCACTTGAAATGGCTGCTAATCCAATGGCTGCAAGCGTTAGTGCGGCACCTTTCAATTTTGAACGTTTTTCACTCTTCTTCATGAACACTTTCTCCTAACTCAACCCTACTTCAGGTCTTAACGGTCAACGCGATTTTTCACGAGACCCATTAAACAAAACTATTTAAATCTAAGAAATCAATCTTAACAGACTTTATTTCAAAATACTACACCCCATTCTCTACGAACAAATCTGAAAAGAGCGGGGCCTTAGGATACAAAGCATAGTCATCAAACTCTGTGAAGCCTTCTGCACGTAATACCTGTTCATCGATATAAAAATTTCCAGTATATAAGCGGCTATCTTTATTGAAAATCACATACGCTGCATCGGCCACAATTTCAGGTTTACGGCTAGCATTTAAAATTTCTCTAGGAAAATGAACCTCGATTGCAGAAGTTGCTATCGTAGTTTTAGGCCATAACGAATTAACAGCTATACCGTATCCTTTAAATTCCTCTGCCATTCCCAAGGTACACATACTGATACCATATTTGGAAATGGTATAAGCCAAATGATTTCTAAACCATTTAGGATTCATACTTAAAGGGGGAGAAAGGTTTAAGATATGGGGGTTGGATGCCTTAATAAGATAAGGCAATGCGGCTTGGGCACACAAAAAAGTAGCACGCACATTAACTGCCATCATTAAATCCAGTTGCTTAGCGGTGGTCTCGGCTGTAGGCGTTAAAGAAATCGCACTGGCATTACTCACCAATATATCAATGCCCCCAAAATAATCAGCAGCTTTTTGCATCGCTTCTGATACGCCCATTTCATTTCGTACGTCTAATTGTATGGGTAAAGCATGACCACCCATGCTTTCTACCTCTTCTGCCACGCTATGAATGGTCCCGGGAAGTTTAGGATGTGGATCTTTGGTTTTTGCAGCTAAAATAATGTGCGCACCTTCTTTAGCGCACCTTAAAGCAATCGCGCAACCTATACCGCGACTTGCACCGGTTATAAAAATAGTCTTACCTGTTAAATGCCCCATTCTAAAATTCTCGTTCAATTATTCAGTTCTTCACCACCATACAATAATTCCTAAACGAAACACAACTCACTTGAACAATCAAGGGTTTTCAAGCTTTGACCAAGAAAGAATCTGCACATTGATGTATCCTTTGTTTGTAACAAGGGGAATGGCATAGCTTATCTGATATTTAGCGACTCTCAATTGTGCAATTAACGATTCTGCTAAAAACCCTAAGATTTCTTTTGCATAGCGCTGGCTGTATTTTTCTATATAGGTTTTGGGATCTTCTGTTAAAAAGCGATTGACTATTTCTTCTCGTTCCTTGAGCATTTGCAGGGCTTCTTGTTCAGCTTTGAGTTGCGCTTGCATAGCCTTATCCACATTCATCACTATTTTCAAGCCTAAGGTACTTTGAATGTATAAATCACTTGCAAACCAAGATATGACCAATAGGACGATACTGACCATAATCAGTACCACACCTTTTTCAAAATGGGAGTGGTGTGTTTTTAAGTGCGATTTCAAAATCAAATAGCTCATCCTGTTTAGTATATTCATTTACAATGCTTAGCTGTATTTTCACACTCTTAACCCTAAGCCAATCTTGCTTATCTTCGATTTCTGTAGCATTTTTGTATTGTGCATCTCCCATACCATACTGTATGCTAAAAGTCCTAATGCCCCGAACCAATTCTTGTGCTGGCATTTGATTCTGTAATAAATCTTTACGATATAAACCATATACTGGCTTCTCTGCGGGGACCTTTAAAGGCTTTAAATAATACAGGATACGCTGTAACTCTACAACTTCTGTTTTATCTTGGATTTTATATAATTTAGTTAATGTATCTCTAACGTTTGCATTTATACTTTGATGAAAAATCCATTGGTCAATCACTTGGTTTGTCACAAAAAGATCGCCCTGCGCATAATCTGCAATCAGAACCAAAGCACCTTCTCGAATGCCACTATTTTGCAAAGTCCGAATGCTATCCTTAGTATTGATAAGATCTGCTCCTAAGAGGGTTCTGTTTCGAGGGATATCATAAATTATCAGCACATCGCGATCTCTTGCATACATGGGATGCGCCTGCCTGCCAAATCCAAAAACCAAACGTCTATCTTCAGGGTATAAAATACGGTGCTCGATTGGATGGCGATATTGTACAGCCATATGCTCGGTAATCGGAAAATGAGGATCTCGACTGCGCACACCTCGATATCCGCTGGCTTGCAGATCTTCAGATAAAAATTGAAATGCGGTTCTGACCCGCGTTAAAACGGATTGGGTACTGTTTTGTATTAAATATTGCTTGCGAACGATTTGATACCAAGTCCCCGCGCCCGCTACCACCACCATACCAATGCTCATGCTAATCAATAAACCAATCAAGCTGTTTCCGAGTACTCGATTACTCATGGCAGATTTTGTTTAACAGGCGAGAACTGAGTAAGCATGGTTTTTTGTTGTTTAAGAGTTATTTGTTGAATGCTTTTGGCTTCTATTAATAAAGAACTACTCGCAGCAATGCCTACAGACAAGATCAAAAGCGCTACTATTACCTCTATAAAAGAAAATCCTTCTCCAGTGTTTTTCATTTTTTTCCTAACATAAAGACATATCTATTTTCAACAGACTGAATAATATAGAAAAAGTCTTTCTAATGCAAGTACTCTCTTTAAATTATTGTATTTTTCATTTTTTAATGATAGAATAACTTACTAAAAATTCATAAGTATCGGAGGAAAAAATGGCTAGGTCACGTGAAGAAATCGAAAAAGTATTAGAAGCTGTCTCAAAAATATAAATTAAGGTAAAATGCTGCTAAGGAAACTAGGG
>CAMFJH010000021.1 GCA_945956915.1 uncultured Francisellaceae bacterium
CAATGGAAGAAGGCTTACGATTTGCGATACGAGAAGGTGGCCGTACTGTTGGGGCTGGCGTTGTTGCAAAAGTAATTGAGTAAATTTTAGGCCAGTAGCTCAATTGGCAGAGTGGCGGTCTCCAAAACCGCAGGTTATGGGTTCGATTCCCTTCTGGCCTGCCAAACAAGTGAAAGGTTATCAGTGTGGTTATAAGAGTGGAACCTAAAGAGAAAAAAAGCTTTATTGCTGGCATTTGGCAGTATTGGCTTGAATCCGTACAAGAAGTGCGTAAAGTATTTTGGCCTACACGCCAAGAGACTATACACACCACTTTGGCTGTGCTTGCAATGGTGGTTGCTATGGGAGTGCTCCTTTGGACCGCAGATTATTTTTTATTGCACGCAGTCGCGTGGTTACATGCTTAATCGCTGATTGGGGAGTGTAAAGATGTCGTCATTAGCGAAACGTTGGTATGTGGTACATGCCTATTCGGGCTTTGAATTAAGTGTTAAGCGTTCTTTAGAAGATCGTATTAAGACAATGGGCTTGCAAGACAAATTCGGAGATATTTTAGTACCCACCGAAGAGGTTGTAGAGATACGATCGGGTCAAAAGCGCAAAAGTGAGAGAAAATTTTTTCCAGGTTATGTTTTGGTCCATATGGAAATGGATGAAGAAACTTGGCATCTGATTAGACATATCCCTAAAGTATTAGGCTTTATAGGCGGAACTTCCGATCATCCTGCACCTATTACAGAAAAAGAAGTGAATGTGATTTTAAATAGGATGCAAGAAGGCACTGATAAACCTAAACCTAAAGTGTTGTTCGAACCTGGTGAAGTGATTCGAGTCACAGAAGGACCTTTTGCAGACTTTAACGGCGTCGTTGAAGAAGTTAATTATGAGAAAAACAGGTTAAGAGTGGCGGTATTGATTTTTGGCCGTTCAACACCTGTAGATTTGAATTTTGGACAAGTAGAGAAAGCGTAGGGGTCGACCGCCGTGTCGACCCGTAGTCGACCGCGGTGTCGACTAATAGTCGACTGTGTCGATGCTAATTAGTAAATAATGAGGAGCTTAATTTTAAATTAAGCGCTGGTACTCAAGAGAGGTGATACAATGGCAAAAAAAATTGAAGGTTATATTAAGTTACAAGTAAAGGCAGGAGAAGCGAATCCTAGCCCTCCAGTAGGACCTGCATTGGGTCAACGTGGTTTGAACATTATGGAGTTTTGTAAAGCTTTTAATGCCCAAACCCAATCCTTACCTAACGTAAAGAAAGGCACAAAATTACCGGTTGTTATTACCTATTACAGTGATCGTAGTTTTACTTTTGTTATTAAAACAGCTCCTGCGACTACTATGATTTTAGAAGCTGTAGGCATTAGCAAAGGCAGTAGTACAGCGAATTCTGTGAAAGTGGGTAAAATCACAAAAGCACAATTAGAAAAAATTGCTCAAGCAAAAATGCCTGATCTAACTGCTGCAGATTTAGCAGCTGCTGTACGGACTATAGCAGGTAGTGCTAAAAGCATGGGTATTGATACGGTAGGAGTGTAGTCATGGCAAAGATATCTAAATTAATGAAATTAACTCAAGAAAAACTAACACCAGGAAAAGCCTATGCTTTTCCCGAAGCTGTTAAATTAATACAAGAGTTACCGGATAGAAAATTCAAAGAAAGTGTAGATGTTGCGATTAAATTAGGCGTTGATCCCAAAAAATCAGATCAAGTCGTAAGAGGGGCCACCAATTTACCGCATGGAACGGGTAAAACAGTTAGAGTGGCTGTGTTTACCCAAGGTGCTAATGCTGAAGCGGCTAAAGCTGCCGGTGCAGATTTAATTGGAATGGATGATTTGGCGCAAAAAATTCAAGCCGGCAACCTAGATTTTGATGTGGTTATAGCCAGTCCAGATGCCATGGGTATTGTAGGCCGTTTAGGTTCTTTCTTAGGACCTAGAGGATTAATGCCAAATCCAAAAGTGGGTACGGTAACGCCTAATGTTGCGGATGCTGTAAAAAATGCTAAAGCAGGTCAGGTGCGCTATAGAACGGATAAAACCGGCATTATTCATTGCTCAATTGGTAAAAAAGATTTTTCTGTAAATGCTTTGAAAGAAAATTTAGAAGCCCTAATAAGAGATTTGCGCAAAGCAAAACCGGTTTCTTCTAAAGGCGTTTACATGCGAAAAGTCACCGTTTCCACGACAATGGGTCCTGGATTATTGGTTGAACAAGCATCTTTAGATATTTAAGTATTGTTTTTTAAGGTAGTGCAAAGATAAGTGTTTCACTTATCTGCTCTGTCTAAGACCGCCGGGGGATTTTTTCCTTAAACAACGATTGTTGCCCTGCGCAGACGGTGTCACATGAAGTGTCATCGTGGGGGGTCTCTTTTTAGTACTGTGTAGTACTG
This sequence comes from uncultured Francisellaceae bacterium, assembly GCA_945956915.1. GTDB lineage: Bacteria > Pseudomonadota > Gammaproteobacteria > UBA6186 > Azoamicaceae > CAMFJH01. Next base: position 2,402 of record CAMFJH010000021.1, read on the forward strand.
CAAAAGAGGTAAATCATGGCCATCAAACGAGAGGTAAATCACAAGTGACGCTAAAACTAGAGCAGAAAAAAGCTATTGTTGCTGAAGTTGCTGATATCGCTAATCAAGCAGTGTCTGTGGTTGCAGTTGATTATAGGGGCCTTCCGGTTTCTGATATGATCAAATTGCGATCTGATGCACGAAAAGCAGATGTTCATGTGCAAATCGTTCGTAATACTTTGGCTATACGCGCATTTAAAGGTACATCTTTTGAATGTATGGAAACTGCGTTAATAGGTCCTGTATTACTGGCATTTGCAAAAACAGAATTGTCTGCTTCTGCACGCTTGATTAAGGATTTTAAAAAGACAAATGACAAAGTAGAAGTAAAAGCATTGTCATTGGGTGGCAAGTTATTTGGCAAAGAGCATTTAGATGCTATTGCTAAATTGCCTACAAGAGATGAAGCTATTTCGCAATTAATGTCTGTTATGCAGGCACCGATTGCGAAATTTGTGCGTACTGTGGCTGCACCGCATACAAAATTGGTGCGTACTATTGCAGCAGTTCGTGATCAAAAACAAGCAACAGCATAAATATTGTAAACATTAAAATTGTGGAGAGTAAAATTATGGCACTTTCAAAAAAAGAAATTTTAGATTCAATCGCTAACATGAGCGTAATGGATATCGTAGAGTTAATCTCCGATATGGAAGAAAAGTTTAATGTTACAGCGGCAGTAGCCGTTGCAGCAGCACCTGCAGCAGCAGGTGGTGGTGCCGCAGCAGCTGAAGAACAAACAGAATTCACCGTAGTGATTACTAATCATGGTGAAAAGAAAGTAGAAGTGATTAAGATTGTTCGTGCTATCACGGGCTTAGGTCTTAAAGAAGCTAAGGATCTGGTTGAAGCAACACCCGGTGTTGTTAAAGAAGGCGTATCTAAGAAAGATGCAGAAGACTTCAAGAAACAACTTACTGAAGCTGGCGCTACCGTCGAAATCAAGTAGTGTTGTTTTTGACTTTTGGACCCAATGTGGCCGATAGCATACTTTGCTGTCGGCCTATAATTTAGCCTTTGATCTTTGTCAGGGGAATCGATGATGAGCCTTTTAACGACACAAACCGAGACATCGTTATCTTTTACAGAATGCAAACGAATTAGAGCCCAATATGGAAAACAGCCTGACTCAGTGCCTGTTCCTTCATTATTAAAAATTCAATTAGATTCTTATCAAGCATTTTTACAAGAAAATGTGCCTGATTTGAAAAGAAAAGACAGCGGATTACAAAGTGTTTTTACCTCTGTATTTCCTATAGTGAGTTATTCTGGGCATGCTGTTTTAGAATTTCTTTCCTATCACTTAGGTGTTCCTGAATTTGATGAGGATGAATGCCAAATGCGCGGCCGTACTTATGGTGCGCCTTTAAGGGTTAAAATCCGCTTAATTATATACGATAAAGAATCTCCAAGCGATGCAAAAGTTGTAAAAGACATTCGTGAACAAGATGTTTATATGGGCGAATTACCTTTGATGACCCCTAATAGAGGTACCTTTGTTATCAATGGTACGCAACGCGTTGTGGTCGCACAATTACATCGTTCACCCGGTGTATTTTTTGAAGACGATAAAGGAAAGACTCATTCTTCCGGCAAGTTATTATATGCTGCCCGCATTATTCCGTACAGAGGGTCTTGGCTTGATATTGAATTTGATCCTAAAGATTGCTTATTTGTACGTATTGATAGAAGACGTAAATTACCTGCTTCTATTTTGTTAAGAGCATTGGGTTATTCCACAGAAGAAATTTTAGGGCTCTTTTTTGAGACCAACACTTTTCATTTAGAAGATGGAAAAATCATATTAGAATTAGTTGCTGCAAGATTGCGTGGTGAAACGGCCCTTTTTGATTTTAAGACTTCCACGGGTGAAGTACTGGTTGAAGCAGGACGTCGAGTTACAGCTAAGCATATTCGCCAAATGGAAGAATTAGGATTAAATAAACTGGAAGTTCCTCAAGATTATTTAATTGGCAAAACCATTGCAAATGATATCATTGACGAGCAAAGTGGTGAAGTGATTGTTGCCGCTAATACAGAGATGACTATTGAAGTATTAATGTTGCTACAAAATGCGGGCATTAAAACTTTAAAGACTTTGTATACCAATGATTTAGACCATGGTCCTTATTTTTCAGATACTTTAAGAATAGATCCTACCAAGACTCAAATGGAGGCTTTGGTTGAAATTTATCGAATGATGAGACCTGGTGAACCACCTACACGAGATGCCGCAGAGCAATTATTCCAAAATTTATTTTTCATGATAGAGCGCTATGATCTATCTGCTGTAGGCCGCATGAAATTTAATCGTCGTGTGGGTCGAAACGAATCTGAAGGCTCAGGTACTTTATCTAAAGAAGATATTGTTGCTGTATTTAAAGCGCTTATTGATATTAGAGATGGTAGGGGCGAAGTAGACGATATTGACCATTTGGGGAATAGACGTGTTCGTTCTGTGGGTGAAATGGTTGAAAACCAATTTAGAGTTGGCTTAGTAAGGGTTGAACGTGCTGCAAAAGAACGCTTAAGCTTGGCTGATTCTGAAGGTTTAATGCCACAAGATTTAATTAATGCGAAGCCAGTATCGGCAGCGATTAAAGAATTTTTTGGTTCCAGTCAGCTTTCGCAGTTTATGGATCAGAATAATCCTTTATCAGAAGTTACGCATAAAAGACGTGTTTCTGCTTTAGGGCCTGGTGGTTTAACAAGAGAAAGAGCCAGTTTTGAAGTACGAGACGTACATATTACACATTATGGTCGTGTTTGTCCTATCGAAACACCAGAAGGTCCCAATATTGGTCTAATCAATTCTTTATCGGTTTATGCACGAACCAATAGTTATGGATTTTTAGAAAGTCCTTATCGAAAAGTGGTCAATGGAAAAGTGACTGAAGAAGTCGAGTATTTATCGGCTATTGAGGAAGGGCAATTCGTGATCGCAATGGCGAATGCGACGATCAATGAAAACTCTGAAATAATTGATGAGTTGGTTCCTTGCAGGAATAAAAATGAATTTACTTTCTCTACACCAGATAGAGTGCAGTATATAGACGTATCGCCTAAACAAATTGTTTCTGTTGCGGCATCGCTGATTCCTTTCTTAGAACACGACGATGCGAACCGTGCTTTAATGGGCTCGAACATGCAACGACAAGCAGTACCCACCTTAAGGGCACAAAAGCCTTTAGTCGGTACGGGTATGGAGCGTGCGGTTGCTATTGACTCTGGAGTAACGGTTATTGCACGCCGAAGCGGTGTGGTGGATTCTGTAGATGCTGCGCGTATTGTGGTACGGGTAGACGATTCTGAAACAGAAGAAGACAATGCAGGTGTGGATATTTATCGTTTGACTAAATATTTACGTTCTAATCAGAACACTTGTATTAACCAAAGACCTTTGGTTAAGCCCGGTGATTTTATCAGACGTGGCGATGTTTTGGCCGATGGTCCTTCTACAGATATGGGCGAATTGGCACTGGGGCAAAATTTACTGGTTGCCTTTATGCCCTGGAATGGTTACAACTTTGAAGATTCTATTTTGATATCTGAAAGAGTGGTAGAAGAAGATCGATTTACGACGATACATATCGAAGAATTGATTGGTATTGCGCGCGATACTAAGCTTGGGCCTGAAGAAATTACGGCGGATATACCCAATGTGGGTGAAGGTGCCTTGTCTCGTTTGGATGAATCCGGAATTGTTTATATCGGTGCAGAAGTGGCATCGGGCGATATTTTGGTTGGTAAAGTAACCCCTAAAGGTGAAACGCAGTTAACACCGGAAGAAAAATTATTGCGTGCAATTTTTGGTGAAAAAGCATCTGATGTTAAAGATACTTCTTTGCGAGTGCCCGCGGGCATGAGTGCAACAGTTATTGATGTTCAAGTTTTCACCCGTGATGGTGTAGAAAAAGATGAACGTGCTTTACTGATTGAAACCTTAGAATTGCAACGTATCAAAAAGGACTTGGATGACGAGTTACGTATTCGCGAAGAAGATTTATATCAACGAGTATTTAAGCTATTGTTAAATAAAGTCGCTGATGGGGGCCCTGCACACTTAAAAGCAGGTGCTCACGTGACTGAAAATTATTTACAATCCATTACTAAAGAGCAATGGTTTGAAATACGCTTAAGAAATGAAGAAGCCAACGAGCATTTAGAAGCTACCGCTGTGCAGCTTAAAGACTTAAGAATTGCGCATGATGCGCAATTAGAAGAAAGACATAAGAAGCTAAAGCAGGGAGATGATTTAGCACCGGGTGTACTTAAAATAGTAAAAGTATACTTGGCTGTGAAACGTCGCATTCAACCGGGTGATAAAATGGCTGGACGTCATGGTAACAAAGGTGTTATCTCCATGATTGTACCGGTTGAAGATATGCCTTATCTGGCAGATGGAACCCCTGTGGATATCGTACTCAATCCTTTAGGCGTGCCTTCTCGTATGAACGTTGGGCAAGTTTTAGAGACCCATTTAGGATGGGCTGCTAAAGGCTTAGGTTTAAAATTAGGTAAAATGATAAATGAAATGGCGGAAGGAGAAAAAGCAAAAGCAAATTCGATTCGTCAGTATTTAAATAGCATTTATAATTTAAACGGTCGAAAAACAGTGGATTTAGAGTCTTTTGACGATGAATCATTGATGACATTGGCTTATAACCTAAAAGACGGTATTCCTATTGCAACACCTGTTTTTGATGGTGTGAAAGAGGAAGAAATCAAGCAATTATTAAAAATGGCTGATTTACCTGAAAGCGGGCAAACCCTTTTAACCGATGGTAGAACCGGAATGCAGTTTGCACGTCCAGTGACGGTTGGTTACATGTATATGTTGAAATTAAACCATTTGGTTGATGACAAGATGCATGCACGATCAACTGGGTCTTATAGCTTGGTTACTCAACAGCCATTAGGTGGTAAAGCACAATTTGGTGGTCAGCGATTCGGTGAAATGGAAGTCTGGGCATTAGAAGCTTATGGTGCGGCGTATACCTTACAAGAAATGCTTACTGTTAAATCAGACGATGTGGCAGGACGTACTAAAATGTATAAGAACATTGTTGATGGTGATCACCGTATGGAAGCAGGCATGCCAGAATCGTTCAACGTATTGGTAAAAGAAATACGATCATTGGGTATTAATATCGAGTTAGAGAACGAATAGTTTCCGGAGACTAAACAATGGCAATTATGGCTAGAGACATATTGAGTTTGCTCAGACAGCAAGGGCAAGGTTCAGAATTTAACAGTGTACTCGTAGGTTTGGCGTCTTCTGATACGATGAGGGCACGTTCATACGGAGAGGTAAAAAAGCCAGAAACCATAAATTATAGAACCTTTAAGCCTGAACGGGATGGTCTATTTTGTGGAAAGATATTTGGTCCTGTAAAAGATTATGAGTGTTTATGTGGTAAATACAAACGCTTAAAATATCGTGGGACTATTTGTGAAAAATGTGGTGTGGAAATTGCTTTAGCCAAAGTACGTCGTGAACGTATGGGTCATATAGAGCTTGCAAGCCCAGTCGCTCATATTTGGTTCTTAAAATCTCTGCCTTCTCGTATTGGTTTATTGCTCGATATGACCTTGCGCGATATTGAGCGGGTTTTATATTTTGAAGCTTATGTAGTCGTTGAACCCGGGATGACGCCTTTTGAAAAAGGTCAATTACTCAGTGAAGAAGCTTACCAGGAAGCTGTTGAGCAACATGGTACTGAATTTACGGCTAAAATGGGTGCTGAAGCAGTACAAGACTTATTAAAACAACTGGATTTAAAAGTTGAAAGCGATCGCATCAGAGAAGAATTACCTGCTACCAATTCAGAAACTCGTGCTAAGAAGCTTGCAAAACGATTGAAGCTGATGGAATCCTTCATGGATTCTGGCAACAAACCCGAATGGATGATTTTAAATGTGTTGCCGGTATTGCCACCTGATTTACGGCCTTTAGTGCCTTTGGATGGGGGTAGATTTGCGACTTCTGATTTAAATGATTTATATAGACGCGTGATTAATCGTAATAACCGATTAAAACGTCTGATTGAATTGGGTGCACCGGATATTATTATCCGTAATGAAAAACGTATGCTGCAAGAAGCGGTTGATGCCTTGTTTGACAATGGTCGTCGCGGTCGTGCTATTTCCGGTTCTAATAAACGGCCTTTAAAATCATTAGCCGATATGATTAAAGGTAAGCAAGGTCGCTTTAGACAAAATCTATTGGGTAAGCGTGTAGATTATTCAGGACGTTCTGTTATTGTGGTGGGTCCTACCTTACGTTTGCATCAATGTGGTTTGCCTAAAAAAATGGCCCTTGAATTGTTTAAGCCCTTTATTTTTTCTAAATTAGAATTTCGTGGCTTAGCGACGACTATTAAAGCGGCTAAGAAGATGGTAGAGCGAGAAGGTCCTGAAGTTTGGGATATTCTTGAAGAAGTTATTCGTGAACATCCGGTGCTGCTAAACCGTGCGCCAACATTGCATCGCTTGGGTATTCAAGCCTTCGAACCTTTATTAATTGAAGGTAAAGCGATTCAATTACATCCTTTAGTGTGTGCAGCCTATAACGCGGACTTCGACGGTGACCAAATGGCCGTCCATGTTCCTTTGACCATTGAAGCACAAATGGAAGCACGTGTTTTAATGATGTCTACCAATAATATTTTATCACCCGCCAGTGGTGAACCTATTATCGTGCCTTCTCAGGATGTGGTATTAGGCTTGTATTATATGACGCGTGAATGTGTGAACGTCTTAGGCGAGGGCAGTATTTTTGCCAACGTTGCTGAAGTGCACAGAGCCTTTGAAAATGGTGTGGTTCATATCCATGCGAAGATTAAAGTTCGTATTGAAAATGATCGCTTGGGTGCAGATGTTGTGGCTGATGAAGAGAAAGACAAAGGCTACAGAGTTGTTGATACAACCGTAGGTAGAGCCTTGTTGTCTGAAATTTTACCTGAGGGTTTACCTTTTAGTGCAGCCAATCAGGTGATGACCAAGAAAGTGATTTCTGCTTTAATTAATACTTGCTATAGAAAAGTAGGGTTAAAAGCTTCTGTTATTTTAGCTGATCAATTAATGTATATGGGCTTTGCCTATGCTTCTCGTTCGGGTATTTCCATTGGTATTAATGATTTGGTGATTCCGGATTCTAAGGGTCAAATTATTGCGGAAGCTGAAGAAGAAGTGAAAGAAATTGGCATGCAATATGCCTCTGGTTTAGTCACACAAGGTGAGCGTTACAATAAAGTTATCGATATTTGGTCTAGAACCAATGATCAAGTGGCTAAAGCAATGATGAGCGCCTTAGCAACAGAAGAAGTGGTGAATGCTAAAGGCGAAACATTTAATCAAGAATCCTTTAATGCTATTTATATGATGGCGGATTCTGGTGCAAGAGGTTCTGCGGCTCAGATGCGACAGCTTGCGGGTATGCGAGGCTTGATGGCAAAACCCGATGGTTCTATTATCGAAACGCCGATTCGAGCGAACTTCCGTGAAGGATTAAACGTATTAGAGTACTTTATTTCTACCCACGGTGCGCGTAAAGGTTTGGCGGATACTGCATTAAAAACTGCAAACTCGGGTTATTTAACACGACGTTTAGTCGATGTGGCACAAGATGTGGTGGTAACAGAGCAAGATTGTGGCACCTCTTATGGCTTAACAATGACGCCTTTAATTGAAGGGGGAGATGTTGTAGAACCCTTAAGAGAGCGTGTATTAGGTCGAGTAGTGGCTGCGGATATCTTAGAGCCTAAAACAGATAAGATATTTATACCGGTTGGCACATTATTAGACGAAGCTTTGGTTGATCAACTCGAAACCAAGGGTATTGATCAAGTCAAAGTGCGCTCAGCGATTACTTGTGAAACCCGTTTTGGTATTTGTGCGAAATGTTATGGCCGTGATTTGGCCTGTGGCGATTTGGTGAACGAAGGCGAAGCTGTGGGTGTGATAGCCGCGCAGTCCATCGGTGAACCTGGAACACAGTTAACCATGCGTACCTTCCATATCGGGGGAGCGGCTTCCAGAGCGACAGCCGCAAACAGCGTGCAAGTAAAATCCAATGGTCGAGTCCGTTTACACAACTTGAAACTGGTTAAACATGCCAAAGGCTATCAAGTTGCGGTTTCACGTTCAGGTGAATTAACCATTGCAGACGAGCATGGCCGTGAGTGGGAAAAATATAAATTGCCTTACGGTGCAAACTTATCGGTTGCAGAAGGCGATCAAGTACAAGCAGGCCAAACAGTAGCCACATGGGATCCGCATAACCATCCCGTGGTAACAGAAGTAGCCGGTACTATCTCTTATGTAGATTTAATCGATGGTATTACGATGCGTCGTCAAACAGATGAAATCACAGGCTTAACCAGTACAGTAGTAACCGATCCTAAACATCGCGGTAGCGGTGGACGTGATTTACGTCCGATGGTGAAATTGGTTGATCAATCTGGGAATGATTTGTGTTTAGCGGGAACAAGCTTACCAGCGCATTACTTCTTAAACGCAGATTCTATTATTAACGTAATGGATGGTGCAGAAGTTGGCGTGGGTGATGTTATTGCGCGTATTCCTCAAGAAACCTCAAAAACTCGCGATATTACCGGTGGTTTACCACGAGTAGCGGATTTATTTGAAGCGCGTAAACCCAAAGAACCCGAAATTCTTGCAGAAATCTCAGGTGTGGTAAGCTTTGGTAAAGAAACCAAAGGTAAGCGTCGTTTAATGATTATGCCTAATGAAGGCGAAGCGCATGAAGAATTAATTCCTAAATGGAGACATGTAGGGGTATTTGAAGGCGAACATGTTGAACGAGGTGAAGTCATTGCCGATGGTGCGCCTAACCCACATGAGATATTGCGCTTATTGGGTGTGGATGCTTTAGCCAATTACATTGTGAATGAAGTGCAAGATGTTTACCGTTTACAAGGTGTGAAAATCAACGATAAACATATTGAAGTGATTGTGCGTCAAATGTTGCGTAAAGTGATTATCAGTTCACCTGGGGATTCACGTTACCTAAGCGGTGAGCAAATTGATATCTCTGATATCAAGATGGAAAATGAGAAGCTCAGTGCTGCGAATAAGCTAAGCATTACTTATGAGCCAGTACTCTTAGGTATTACCAAAGCTTCTTTGGCAACAGAATCCTTTATCTCTGCTGCATCCTTCCAAGAAACCACACGGGTTTTAACAGAAGCTGCTGTCAGTGGTAAAAGAGATGAACTACGCGGCTTGAAAGAAAATGTAATCGTAGGTCGTTTAATCCCTGCAGGAACAGGATTGGCGTACCATATTCAACGTCGTAAAGAAAATGAATCTTCAACGAAGATTGAGCCTTTAAAGCCCATGACTGCAACTGATGTAGAACAGGCATTGGGTGAGGCGCTTAATTCAACAGGAACCTAGTACCATGTTTGAACATTGTCGATCATGATAATCGTAAAGGGAGGGCAAAAATGCCTTCCCTTTTTTGTTTTTAGTCTTGCTAAAAAGAAGTAGGAGTGCATATGTTAAAGAAAGTTAAAAAATTTAAGTTACCCAAAATTAATTTATCTGTACAATTGATATTAATCTTTGCAGTGGCAATTTTCTTTGGCCCCTCTATAAGTCCTGAAATTAAATCTTTTTTCTATGCACTCAGTTTAAGCATTAAAGAAATGTTACTCTTCCTGTTACCGTTTATCATGTTTATCTGTTTATTTTACAGTATGGTCACCAATCAGGGTAAAGCATTACAATTTGTTATCATTTTATTTTTATCGGTATGTTGCTCTAATTTTATATCAACTATCAGTGCTTATGGTGCGGGCATGATTAGTTTGCCTTATGTATCAGTAACCCATGATCAGATGAGCGCAGCTGTAGAGCTAGTGCCTGCTTGGCAATTTCAATGTTCAACGGGCATAAAAGTTGAAATGGCTTTAGTTGCAGGCTTAATTTTAGGCATTTTTTGTTCATTTTATCATTGGCCCTCAGTCTTAAAACTTGCGAAAACCGCTAATCATTGGGTGACTTTATTTTTAAATAAATTATTCATCCCCTTGTTGCCCTTATTTGCTTTAGGGTTCATCCTAAAAATGGAACATGAGGGTATGTTAAGTTCTGTAGTAACAACATACGCACCTATTATTGGTATTGTATTACTGGCTAATATTATTTACATGCTAATCATGTTTGGAATTGCAGCAGGTTTTAAACCCACTTTATGGGTACGCTATATCAGAAATTCCCTACCAGCAGGGATGTTAGCTTTTAGTACCATGTCTAGTTTGGCAACAATGCCTGTTACCATGAATGTGGCAGAAAAAAATACCCATGATGAACACATGGCCAGAGCAATAATTCCTGCCACCGTGAATATTCATGGTATTGGAAATAATATCACAACACCTATTTTAGCAATGTCCATTTTAATTGCTTTTGGTGCAACTTTACCTTCTTTTTCGAATTATTTGATTTTTACCTTCTACTTTATGATGGTCCAATTTGCTATTCCTGGTGTACCCTGCGGTAGTATTTTAGTCATGACCCCCTTGTTTGAAGGCTATTTTGGATTTACCCCAGAAATGTCTGCTTTTATAACCGCTATCTTTATTTTATTTGATCCCATTGTAACAGCAGGAAATGTCTTGGGTAATAGTGCATTGGCTATCATGTTAACCAAAATACTCAAATGGTTTTCAGGGCCTAAAAAGGATCATGCGCCACATTAAATGGGCGGGTTAAAAATCCCCCCGCCACCTGTGGTGTCGACCCCCTTTTGAAAAAGTGGGTAATGTGCATTTCTGTTGCGCTTCGCTTACAGAAATGCGCTGCATTTACCCAAAAATCTTAGCTTATAGGCTGAATGATGAGTTCTAGTCACATTGGCAAAGGTACCCCAACAGAGTCATTTAAATGTTGTTTGACAAATCAAATCTTAAGTGGTTTAATAACTAATTAAGGAGAAAATGTAAATGGATAATATGGATAAAGAAAAAATCAAAAACTTAGGGAAAGAGAGTTTTACTAAAGAATATATAGATGAAATTGAAAAAAAATTTGGTATCGAGTATTTGTTCTTGAATAGAAATCTAAAATTTCAAAAATACAGGATATCTAAAAAAGATAAATTTGATATATGTTTAAAGTATGGCCGAAAAATAGATCAAAATATATCTGATCAAGATATAGATAATATAATTTTTGAAGTAATCAAAGAACTTCCATTAGAAAAGCAATCTAACTTCTATTATTATGATCTTTTATCTCGACAACAACAATTACTTACCTCCCAACGAACTTCAAAAGCAGCTAAGGACGAACGTCGAAAGCAGTCAAGGAGGAACGGAGCGTAGCGAGTAGTCCTTGACTGCTGAAGACGAAGTGTATGCTTGTGGCTAAGGTTAGATGTAGCGAATAGCGAAATCCAACCTCTGCAACGTGGCGAGCGCGGGGGATTGGAGCAGAGCCCCCAAAATCAAAATTAACGCCCGCTAGGGTCATAAAAAGACGTAAGGCGCACTTAGGTGTTGCAAGAGCAACACGATTTGTTGGAGGAGGGGTCTTAGGGGGGCCCTCCTAAACAGAATGCCACAGGCAAAAATTCCCGGCTTTTAGGAGGGCTCTTCTTAAATGTGCGGTTCATAATGCTTGCGTTAAAAAAAATCAAAAAATTCATTTCTGTAAGCGAAGCGCAACAGAAATGCACATTACCCACTTTTTCAAAAGGGGGTCGACACCAAAGGTGGCGGGGGGATTTTTAACCCCGACCCTCACTTTGGCTTTTGTGTTTCTTGCTTGGGTATTTGTTCTTTAGAGACGGATTGGGTGATTTGTTTGCGTTCTGCTAAAGAGACGGTGAAGCTTAGATATTCTCCGTGTCTAAAAATTTCGACGGTATAGTTTTTACCGGGCACTAAATTAGCGATTTGTTGGAGTGCCATTTTTTCATCTTTAATTGCGATGTTTTCAATTTTGGTGATGACATCGCCTGGTAAAATGCCTGCTTTTTGGGCAGGGCTGCCTCGTACTATTGCGCGCACATAGGCGCCATTGCTTTCTTTATAATCGATAGAATCCCTAACTTCTTTGCTGAGTCCTTGAAGGTTAACCCCTAAATAGCCTCTGACGATATGTCCTGTTTTAATCAATTGATTCATGACATTGATAGCTTGATCGATAGGAATTGCGAAACCAATGCCTTGATTTCCGCCGGATCGAGAATAAATAGCGGTATTGATACCGATTAAACGTCCATGCGCATCAATTAAAGCGCCACCCGAATTGCCTGGATTGATGGCAGCATCGGTTTGAATTAAATTTTCTAAGATGCCTATTTCAGAGCCTGTTCTTTCCATTGCGCTGATAATCCCATGAGTAACGGTTTTATCGAATCCAAAAGGGTTACCAATGGCTAATACAACATCGCCCACTCTAAGTGTTTTAGAAACACCCATTGGAATAACCGGTAATTTATCAATTTGAATTTGCAGTACTGCTAAATCTGTTTCTTGATCAACGCCTATAATTTTGGCATCTGCAGTTCGGCCATCGGCTAAAGTAACAATAATTCTGTCGGTGTTTTTGATAACATGGTGATTGGTAAGGATATAGCCCTTATCACTGACAATCACACCACTGCCCACACCTGAATGTTGAGGTATTTCAGGTTGCGTATCGGGTATTTGCCCATAGGGATCCAAACCCAGCAATTGTCTTAAAACGGGATCATTCAAAAGAGGATTTTGTTCTACGGTTGCTTCTTTGGTGGTTTTGATACTCACCACAGCCGGTGCTGCTAAAGCAACAGCGTCTGCATAGGAAATAGGTCCGCTTGGAATTACGCTAACAGCAGCTGCAGGCGGTGTAATAGAATCTGCAGCCTGGGCACCCGGATAAGATAGAAGAAGGCTGCAAACAACAATTAAAAGTTTATTGGCTGACTTTATTTGTCTTAAGCTTTTCATATTACTAACCTCATAACATTAGAATCTGTATCTGAGTTAAAAATCCATTTTATAATATTTTTTAGAATATATAAATACTAAAACTGTCCTATACTTTTTTAAGTACAGTCATTGAATTTAACACAAAAAAGTGGAGACGACGTATGAATAAAGATATTATTAAAGGTAAGTGGGATCAGCTCAAAGGTAAGGCAAAAACCCAATGGGGTAAATTAACAGATGATGATCTAATCAAAATTTCAGGCGATTATGATCAATTATCAGGAAAGTTACAAGAGCGATACGGTTATAAAAAAGATCAAGCAGACAAAGAAATCGATAAATTTTTTGAAGATGATTAAAATTAAGTTTATATATAATTACAATTGTATGGTTCTCTGGATGGAGTGAATGAAACAAATATCCCCGGTATCGGGCTTCAAGGATTAGAGGCTCGGTATCGGAGGAATATCAGAACCAGCAAATTTTGAGTGGCTAAAGCCGAATTCTTGACATTAATAGTAGACGAACTACAATTAAGCTGTACTATTTATAGCATTACTCTGAATTGGAGGAAGGTCATAATGAGAATCATAAATGCACGCAGGATCTGGGGTTGTTGCTTACTGCTTAGCATCATGGCATTTTTATTATACTCCACTCTTTTACATGCGAGCCCTCCTACACGTGTTGCTCGCTTAAGTTCCATAAATGGTTCAGTGAGTTTTTTAGCGGCGGGTTTAGAGGGTTGGGTGAGTGCATCCATAAATCGGCCATTAAGTACCTGGGATAGATTGTGGATAGATAAAAGTTCTACCGCAAAATTACAATTGGGTACAGCTTCTCTTTGTGTAGGGGAAAATACGAGTTTAACAATATTAAATTTAGATGATAATACAGCTCAATTTCAAATAACCGAAGGTAGACTTGATTTAAATGTATACAAAATTGCTCCCAAACAAGATTATGAAATTGATACACCGAATCTTGCATTTGTAATACAAAAACCAGGTAATTATAGAATAGATATAGATGCAGAAGGTAATGCATCTATTTCAGTATATAACGGAGAAGCAAAGGTAATAGGGGAACAAATTAACTATTCTATGATAGAAAATCAAGCATTAAAATTTATGGGAAATGATTTAAATCATCCCCAAACTTTGGAATTAAAAAAAGACGAATTAGATTTAGCCTGTTTTGCACCCAAGCCTGAAAGTTCGCGTTATGTTTCGAATGAAATGATTGGTTGTGAGGATTTAGAGGAACATGGAGAATGGATTTCCACTGATTTGTATGGTCAAGTGTGGGTACCTGCGGGTGTGGGTGTTGACTGGGTGCCTTATGGGGCAGGGGAATGGGTTTGGATTGATCCTTGGGGATGGACGTGGATTGATGGTCAACCTTGGGGATTTGCGCCTTTCCATTATGGTCGATGGGCGTTTTTGGATTCCCACTGGGTGTGGATACCAGGTCCTAGTGCTGCACTCCCTGTTTATGCACCTGCTTTAGTAGAATTTGTGAATTTAGAAAGTGAAATCGCGTGGTTCCCATTGGGATACAATGAAATTTATGTGCCACCATATTTTGTCACTAAGAATTATTTTATGAATATTAATATTAGCAATACCGCGATACTCAATAAACAAATTGCGAATTTTTATAATAATAAAAAATTCAACCCAAGCTATGTGAATATGAAAATACCCAAAGCTGTGACTGCAATCTCGCATGCAGCGTTTGTTAATGGGGAATCCGTTTTAAAACATGCTAAAAAAATAGACAGTGCAGCCATTACAAATGCTAAAGTTTCGTCTTCACCTGCTGTAACGCCGGTATTAAAAAGTGTTACGGGGGGAGCAAAAACGGTCGATACAATACCACCTGCCGCTGTTTTTAATAAAACGGTTATCTCTAAACGATCTCCTGCGGTAGAGCCTATTCCTTTCAATGAAAAAATAGGATTATTAAAAGAGAATAAAGGCACACCCTTAACACAGGATCAATTAAAAACCTTGAAATCACCTAAGGCCACTGAAAGCATAAAAGTCATTGATCCTAAAAATCCAAAAGCGACTGAAGGAGATAAAACAAGAAAACCTAAATCTTCTACAAGACCGATAGCCCCAGCAAGCAATATTAAAAATCCAGTCATACAGGAAACCCAAGGCAAGGCTACACAAGAAGCACAGGATAAAGCAACCAAAGAAGAACAAGCTAAGGTTTCTGAAGCTGCTCGCATAAAAGCCGCTCGAGAAGCACAACGCGAACGTGCGAAGGCAGCTTCTATTGCTGCAGAAGCTGCAAAACAAC
This sequence comes from uncultured Francisellaceae bacterium, assembly GCA_945956915.1. Lineage (GTDB taxonomy): Bacteria > Pseudomonadota > Gammaproteobacteria > UBA6186 > Azoamicaceae > CAMFJH01. Next base: position 17,695 of record CAMFJH010000021.1, read on the forward strand.
AAGCAGACGAAGCAGCCAAGCATCGAGCGCAAGAGTCCAGTGAAGCGGCTAAAATGAAGGCGCAAGAAGAAACAAAAGCCAAAGCTATCCAAGAGCAGCACAGAGCAAATGAAGCTGCTAAGCAAAAAGCCTTACAAGAATCACAACGTCATTCAATAGAACTTGAAAGAGCACGTGCTTCGGAAGCAGTGAAACAAAGAGCTGCTGAATCGGCAAAAGCGCGTGCAGCGCAAGAAGCTCAAAGCCGAGCATCCGAAGCTGCAAAATCCAGGCAGTAATACAAAATAGAGTGATACAAGAGGCACCCTCTAGGGTATTAGAAAAGGGTGAGAAGAAGTAAAGTAAAATGGTAGGGTAGAATCGTAAAGGAGAAATATATGTTATCTTGGGTATTAACGTTTTTAGTAGTGGCATTAATTGCCGGCCTTCTTGGATTTACAGGTGTTGCTCAAACAGCAGCTGGTATAGCAAGAATTATTTTCTTTGTCTTTCTTGTTTTATTTTTGGTGGCTTTGGTGGTTCATTTGTTTGGCGGTGGTGCACCTCCCGTTCTATAATTCATCAATTACGGTGGGGTCTTTGGCTCCACCGCAGTTTATAATTACCCTTTGATGTTTATTATTTTATGTTAATTTTTCTATCCAATTAGCATAAGCATCGATAAATTTTTGTAAAAAAACTTGGGTGTCTTTTTTAGTAATTTCACCTTTATCATCGAAGAGATCTGAAGCGTGCCCGATATAGGCTTCAGGTTGTTGTAATACGGGTATATCTAAAAAAACGAAGGTTTGTCTTAAGTGGTGATTAGCACCAAATCCGCCTACAGCGCCTGGAGAAACGCTGATAACAGCGCCTGGTTTTTTGCCCCATACACTTTTACCATAAGGTCTGGATCCCACATCGATAGCATTTTTAAGTACGCCCGAGATAGAACGGTTGTATTCAGGGGTTGCGAATAAAAGGCCGTCACAGGCTTTTACTTTTTCCCGAAATTCGATCCATTCTTTGGGGGGATTATTTTCCAGATCTTCATTAAAAAGGGGCAAATTGCCAATTTCGATGTGTTCAAATTGTAGTGAAGCGGGGGCCAGTTTAATCAATAGATTTGCGACCTTTCGATTAAGAGAATCTTTACGCAGGCTACCGACAATGACTGCTATTTTTTTACTCATCCTAATTCTCCTATTTTCATTTATAAACGACTGGTATGGAAACAGTATAAATCTCGGCTTAACTTTGTCAATAGCCAATTATTTAATTTGACATCATGCAAAATATTTGTTATAGGTTAGATTGTATGATTTTCTTGTAGGAGACTAATATGTCATTAATATCAATTGTTCTAGTCCTAGTTGTAGTGGGCGTATTACTGTGGTTAATAAACACATATATTCCAATGGCAGGACCTATCAAGTCTATTTTAAACGTTGTCGTGGTTATTTGTGTGATTGTATGGTTACTATCCGCATTTGGGCTAATCAGCGGCTTAGGCACTGTAAGTTTAAAGTAAAACCGCATACAGAGCCTAATTAATCTTTATGAGGGCTTCATGCTTGGAGTGTTGGCATTTCTGCTTGCATCAGGAGTGCCGTTGTCGTTTTTATTTTCTTTAACCTGTTCAATTTTTGCTTGTTCTTGGGCACGGATTTTCTCCTGATCCTCTTTTTCTTTAGCCTTCTTTTTTTCTAATTCCAGTTGAGGTGTATGCGTGGCACTCACTGGCTGCATCCTTGCTGTTACATCTTGTGGAGTACTGGCAGTATTTTCTACCTGTTTAGTTGCATTTTGATCATTGGCTGCTGCAGGCTGTGTCGTTGCGTTTGCTTGAGCTGCAACCTGTATAGGTAAAGGACTTGCAGTTGGTGCAGTTACAGTGGTTGCCGTACTTAGAGCTGGATTTGTTACAATTGGGCTTACTAGTGTTTTGAATCGCTCTTGTAACCTTTGAAGCTGTTCTGCAAGACTTTGCTCTTCATTTTTTGCTACTTGTAAATCTGTAGTTCTTAGTTCAGTTCTATATTTTTCTGCTTCTATGTTTTTTTTAATCTCAGACTCGAAGTTTTGTATTTTTACTTCTATTGTATGTGGATCACTTGGTGGGGGAGTTTTGGCTAGCTCTTCTTTTAACTTATTACATTGCTCCTCTAAATTTTTTCGTTCTACTCTCAACGCTACTATTTCTGGATCTTTATTATTTAAGTCATTAGCTTTCCCTTCTAGTTCCCTGACTGATTTTTGTGAGTTTAATAGCTTATTTTGTTTTTCTGTAATTTGCTTATTTAAATCTAAAGCTCTCTCCTTTTCATTGGGGTCTTGCATATTTTTTGCAAGTTCTTCGTTATTCTTCGATGCTTTCTCATATTCCTGCGAAAGTTTTTTAGCATTTTCTTCTTGAAGTTTTTCAATTTCAATTAATTTGTCTTTGTTCTTGATGCTATCTGGTGATTTTGGAGTTGGTATAGGGATTGCGAATCCAGATTTTGACTTTGGGGAGTCTGCAGATGGGTTAGGCTGAGCATTTGTATGCAGAGTTTCATTTTCTTTATATAATTCTGCTTTTTGGCTGTCTAGCTCTACCTTTTCTTTATTCAAGGTTTCAATATTTTTTTCAATTTCATTTTGTGAAGTTAATGTTGGATTTGGAGCTGGTGAATTTGCTATCAAACTCATGCTGGGTTCAGAGTAAACTTTATTATCGGCAACATTATCAATAATGGGTGCAGTAGGATTAGTTGCACTAAGGGATGCACTTCGGGTTGTAGGAGCTGTAGCTTGTATAGTCGCATTAGCAGGTGGTTGTTGTACCGGGGCAACTGCTGGATTATTTTGAAGTGTGTTAGGCATATTAGCATCCACCGATAGACTGCCTTCTCGGTTTCGATTTATAGCTCGATCAACAGAATTTACTTCTGCTCTGACACCACCCTCTGCCAAAGTTTTTTTCTCGTTTGCTTCTTTTCTTGCTTTTCTAACCATTGCATTTATTTTATTTAATTCATCTTGTATTTCTTTTTGCTTACCTGGTGGTTCTTTAAAACCATTTGCATCAAACTTTAAATATTTAGGAGGCGTCATTCTTAAACCAGCTTCTGCAGCTTTTCTTGCCGTAGTGACTAAGTCTTTAGTGGATACAGGTATGTTTTTAGGTTTTATTGTTAATCCAAATTTGCCTTCTTCGGACATGCTAACTTTTGCATTAAATATACCTGTCCCTTGATCTGAAGTATCTCTCCATTTATTTAAAAGACCAAAAACGCCTTCATTGCGGTCGGCAATTTTATCTTGTTTAATGATCCCTTCCTCTATTTTTTTCCGTCTTTCTTCAGAGGATAACTTTTTGATGTGTTCAACGCGATTACTTTTGTCAGTTGTAGGTTTGTCAGAAGGAAGAGCATATTTTTCCTTTCTACTGGCATCTTTTTCCTTTATAAATTCTTGCAGATACTTATTCATGTCAAAGTTTGCTGGTAATCGCTCAGGTTCACCTCGTAGGTCTTTTAATGCATTTCCTGCAGCTTCCGCTTCTGCAGCTGTTCTCGTTATTTTTGCCTCAGTTCTGTGTATTAAAGTTTCTAGGTTATTTATTTTGGTATTTACCCCAGACACATCATCATTTGCCTTTTTCAGAGCAAGGTTGGCAGCATCTAATGCTTCTTTTTTTTCTTTCTTTTGGTCAGTATCTTTGGGGTCGACAGCATCAAATGCCTCTTTTGCCTGCTTTTGTTCTTCAGCGGCTAATTTTACATTTTCCATCGCATCTGTTAATTCTTCTTTCTTTGCCTTTTCTAAAGATGCTTCTGCTGATTTTAATGCTTCTATGGCTTTAGCAGCATTTTCGTCAGCTTTTATTTTTGCATCTTTAGCTTTCCTTTTGTTTTTTTTTGCGTGAATTCTTTTTTTAACTTTATTCTCTTGGTGTTTAAGTAAATCTTTTGCCGCTTTAAATTTTACTTGTTCTTCACTTAATGCTAATTGTGCAGCATTAAGCTTTAATTCTGCTGCCTTAGCTAAGCCAAGCGCTATACCAGCATCTTCTCTGGCTTTGTCTGCCTTTGCGAGATTTTCCGGTGTTGCATCAGTGATAGGAAGCATTGCGGTATAAGCACTTGATTTTTCTTTTTGTACTGCTAATGCTTGCTGGTGTGCCTCAGATTGTTTATCAACTTCGGCTTGTGCTGCTAAGAATTTTTTCTCTGCAGATGCAAAAACTCTTTTAGCATCTATCACGCTCTTATATTTATTTATAGCTGCTCTTTCTGCTTCTGTTTCAGGCTCTTCTTCTATATCGCGTTCTGGTTCTGCTGGTGCTGCTTCCTCTTCTTGTTCTAATTCTAGTTCTTCTTGCTCTTGTTCCTTTTGTTCTTTACGTTCTTTATGTTCTTTGTATTCGACTTTTGTTTTTTCTTCTGATATTGATCCTACCTCTTCTAGCATTGGTTCTGCTACTGCGGATGGAGCAACTGGTGCTGATCCACTTAGGGATGCTGCTACTTGAGGTGCTACTGATGGTCCTGCTTCCAGTGATTGTATTTTTGGTTCTGGGGATGTCGAGGATACCGTTGGTTGAACAGAAATTGAGGGTTCTATTTGTAGGGACTTTGGGGTTGGTGCTTGCATTGTTACTTGGGATGGGTTATCAAAATCCCCCAATGCTACCTTGGCAAGATCGACTTCCATTAAGGCTGCTCTGATCTCTTCCTCTTTCGCCTTAAATGACGCCATGTCTGCGTTCCACGCATCATTAGCTTTTTGACGTTCTAATTCATTTTTAGCATATATTGTTTCAATTTCTCTCTCAGAAAGAGAAGTGTTGCCACGTTTTTGTTTTTCAGCTTCTATCTCTTTTTTTGAACGTGCATCTATTAAATCTATTTGGAATCTAAGAGTTGAAATTTCTGGCTCTTTTGGTGTTCTTTCTGCGTTGAGAGCGCTTAGCTTAGCATTAGCTTCATCGAGTTTCTGTTGTAATTCCTGTCTCTTAGCTTCATTCTTTGTGGCTTGTGATGCTTGTATTTCCTCTGGGGTTGGTTCTGCATTTGCAGTGTCTTCTTTTATTTCTTTTGTTTCTTCTGATTCAGAAACTTTTTGTTTACCATCTACGTTTTTATCCACAGAGATGGGCGAAATAGGTGGAGGGGTAGTTGGAGAATTTTCTTGACTGGTGGAAGAGACGCTCGAAGAAGTCGCATTACTTTTTTGAGCTTCTTCTAGCCTTCTTTTCTCAGCTTCTTCTTGTTCTTTTTTTTTCTTTTCCTCTTGTTCTTTTCTCTTTCTTTCTTTTTCTTCTTCCAACTTCATTCTTTCTTCTTCTTTCTCTGTCTCTGCTAATTGGAGCGCTTCTTCCTCTTCTTCCTGAGACTTATTAACTTCTTGTTGTTGTTCTATTTGTTCTTGTCTTAGAAATTCTGGATCTGATTCTTGTTGATTAGGAAGCGAAATTTGTGCAGAATCACTCATTTCTGAAGAGTTTACCAGATTTGGATTGTTGGCAGTATTCTCAGTTTGAGGAGCAGATTCTGTAGGTTCTGGTGGAGGATTTTCTACAGGCTCTTGATTTTCATCATTATTTTCAGGTGGTTTTGTAATCATAACATCCTCATTCTTAACATTTATAAATATCTTCAATTCTTTTGAGTACGATTTTATTAATAGGTTCCTGAAGTGTAACGGCATTGTAGCGGTAATTTAGAGATGTCTCTTTACATGCTAAAAGCGACGGTGTACGTGCTAGCAAAGAGGGAGTGAGGATCTGCACCAGTAGCTCAATAGTTAGATGTTTCACTTTATTTGCGTGGATTTATTCCTTTTAAATTTTCTATTTGACTATCTAATTTTTTATTGCTTTCTTCTAATTGCTTTTCTAATTCTGCTAATTCTGCTACCAGTTTTTGTTCTTTTTCTAATAGAGTATTATGTGTGCTTTCGTAATTTTCTGGAGATGCAATTGTTTTTTCAGCTGCTGTTTTTACTTCGAGAACAGCTTTTGGTTTAGGAGCCTCTTGTATTTTTTGTTGGATAACAAGTATTTGCTCTTTTAGACGAGTAATCTCTTGTTTATCGCTTTCAATTTCTTTAGTTTCAGTAAGTGCTGGAGTTGCTGTATTTTTTCCAGTCACCATTAGAGAAGTACGACTAGCAGGCTCAGGCATCATAGGTTTTGCCATCAAACTTGCTGAGGCTAATACTGGGGTAGAAGGTGTTGGATCGGCTGTGGTTTTACTGGACGCTGTTAATGATGCAGTAGCCTGTGTAGGAGTCACTGCAGATGGGGCAGTTGTCGTTGAGTGTCGAGCTGTAGCTGAAGGTGGAAGTGGAGGTGTAGACCTGGCTACTACGCTGGGACTGTCCGCAGATAGAGCAGGTGGATGCAATTTATTCTTTTCTTCTTGTACCATCTTATTTATTTTTGCCAGCTCCTTATCAAGATCTGCTTTCATGTTTGCAGGTTCCTTAAATCCATGAGAAGTGAAGGTTAAAAATTTAGGAGGAGTCGTCCTTAGCGCAGCTTCGGCGGCTTTCCTAGCAGTAGTGACCAAATCTTTAATTGATGCGGGATAATGCTTAGGCTTTATTGTGAAAGCAGCGTTGGTACCACTTTGGGGTGTGGTTTTATCAATTTTCGCGTTAAAGGCTCCAGTGCCTGCCTCTGGAGTAGGATTTAATTGTGCTAAATCACCTAAAGCCTCTGAATTAGCATTTTTAAAAGTAGGTTTTGCTTTTCCTTTTTTTAACCATTTTTCTTTTTTTTCAGGACTTAAACCATTAAATTTTTCTGCTCTACTTGTTTCTTTTCTAGTAATATATTTTGTGACCACATCCATGTAATCTTTAACATCTTCAGTTTCTCCCTTTGCTTTTCTTTCTTCTCTGGCAGCAGCTTTTCTTGCTGCTTCAGTTGATTCTACGCGTAGCTTTATAACTTCAGCAGCTCTTGTTGCCTCTGCGAGTGCTTTTTTTGCTGCGTTCTCAGTATCGATTGCTACCTTTTTCTCTTTTTCATCTACCGTTTTTGCATTGTCTGTAATTGCTTTTAATTCTATAGTTGCTTCTTCGAGTTTTCTTTTAGCTTCTTCTACCGTGTCTTCTGCGATTTTTGCATCTGTTTTTGCTTTATTTTCTGCTACTTCTGCAGCTTTTCGTGCATCTTTTGCAGCTTTTTTTTCTGTTGCTGATCCAAGTTTTGGTTCTTCGGCTAATGTTTCTTCTATGTTTTTTTCACCAAGTTCCGGTGTGATTACTGCTGACGCGACCCTTGCAGCAGTTTGCTCGAGCACAGATGCGGGTTGTGTTTGATTTGCAGTTAAGGTTTGAGGTTCTTCTTGTGCTTGTGCTAATGTCGTTTCTGGCATGCTTGCTAGGGCAGCTGGCTGTTGTCTGCTTGCATTGGCTTCAGTAAGGTTTCTTGCCATCGTCTTGCGCGATGCTTCCATATCGACATCGGGAGAAATAACAACATCTGGGTTTTCTAGTCGTTTTTCTAAACAATATAGTGCCCAGGGCCCACAATCTATGAGGTTGGTTTGTAATTTTGTTTCTGTTTTAAAATCGAAAGTATAAGGAGGCATGCCCTTTTCTTGCTCTGAAAGATGTGATGCCAATTGTTGAAAGTGATGAATAACACTCTCTTTAGTTATAGTATTTCCATCTCTCCAACCGCCGTAACTATCATAATATTCGATTTTTCGCTTTTCACTATCAATCAGTACTAAACTCCAATGATCTCCCGAAACATGGATGGGGTAAGCAAATATCGTCTTCTTTACGGTACTGCTAACGCTTAATTCATTGGCTTTAAGATCGGATAATATTTTCTCATCTATTGCCTTTGCATCAGATATGTTTGACAAATTCACTATCAGTGGGTAAGGAGGCCTTAGTTCCCCAATACCTTCTGGCACAAATAATTTAGGGTGCTTGTCTCCTAAATACTTAATGTACTTATTTATGGTAAAATTAGTTAAGCGACCAGAAAACAATTCCTCATTTTCACGTAAATCTTTTTCAAATTCTTGATTTTTTGATTCAATCGCATCAGGCATATACACGCTCCTCTTACCCTTTATTCCTACAACCTATTAGGGTAAGAAAATGTATACATGTTCCAGAGAAATTAGCGTGTAGTTTCTCTTTCTTTATAAGACACTTAAGATCTTAAGATTAAGGCGCGGTTTCTTCTACGCTTTCTATGGGTTGAAAGAGGAATTGCAGATCTTCCTTAGTGATGTGGGTTTTGGTGCTCTCACTTTCTTCAAATAAACTTTCCATTAAAGCTCTTTTGTTTTGTTGCATCAGCAAGATCTTTTCTTCAACAGTCCCTGTGATCACGAGTTTGTACACGAATACAGGCTTCTTTTGACCTATACGGTGTGCGCGATCCGTGGCTTGAGCTTCTGCTGCTGGGTTCCACCAAGGATCATAATGGATAACCGTGTCTGCTGTGGTAAGGTTAAGGCCCGTGCCACCGGCTTTTAAGCTGATTAAAAATACCGAGGCTTCCCCCGCTTGGAAAGTTTTGACCGGAGTCGCACGATCCGTAGTGGAACCGGTAAGTTTTACATAGGAAATGTTTTCCTCTAGTAGTTCTTTTTCTATCAGCTCTAACATAGAAGTAAATGAAGAGAATAATAAAATTCTTCTGCCTTCTTCTACTAACTCGGATAACATACTCATTAAGAAACTGAGTTTCGCAGAACTCTTTACTTTTTTGGCTTGTTCTAATTTTAATAAGCGTGGATCAGCACAGGCTTGTCTGAGTTTTAATAAAGCATCTAAAATAATAATTTGGCTTTGTGCAAATCCTTTGGCTTCTACCGCTTTTTGAACTTTACTTTCCATCGCAAGACGAATACTTTCATATAAATCTCTTTGTTCTTCTTCTAAGACAATGTGATGCGTAATTTCAGTTTTGGTCGGTAATTCTTGTACCACTTCAGATTTAGTACGACGCAAAATATAAGGCTTAATGCGTTGATTTAAACTATGGCGACGTTCCAGATTACCCTGTTTTTCGATAGGGGTTCTAAACAATTGGGTAAATTGCTTAGAGTTGCCCAGTAACCCCGGAGATAAAAAGTTGAACAAAGACCACAATTCTCCTAAATGATTTTCCATCGGTGTGCCTGTTAGACACAAACGATGTTGAGATTTGAATTTTTGTAAAACAACATAGGCTTTGGTATTCGCATTCTTAATAAATTGAGCTTCGTCTAAAATAATAATAGAATATTCATGCTCAAGTAAAATGTCTTTGTCTCGCACAATCAAAGGATAAGTGGTTAAAATTAAATCTGCCGAGGCCAAATCGGCTAACATTTTCTTTCGTGTTTGCCCTTGAGAAATAATCACTTTAAGCGAAGGTGCAAATTGGGCCGCTTCCGATTGCCAATTACCCATTAAACTGGTGGGTGCAATAATTAAACAAGGCTTATCTAAACGACCCGCTTCTTTTTCTATCATAATATGGGCCAGGGTTTGTACCGTTTTACCAAGCCCCATGTCATCGGCTAATATGCCACCCAGTTGATACTCTCTTAAAAAGTTTAACCAGTCTACCCCTTTTTGTTGGTAATCCCGAAGCTTGCCTTTAAATGTCTTGGGAAGTTTTGCCGGAACAATGCCCTCGAAATTGGCTATTTTTTTGCTTAATTCCAGTAAGGCTTCGCCCCCTAGCCAACGCATTTTATCCACTTCCATTAAGCGATTCATTTCAGCCACTTGGGAAATGCGCGAGCGATAAAGCGATAAGCCACCATTTTGCATGTTCTGTATATCATACAGCTCTGTAAGGGTTGCTAAAATGCCTTTAATGCGTGCAGCAGGAATGCGTATTTGTTGTTCGTTTTCTAAGGTTAAAGTAATGTGCTCGTTGGCGAGTTCTTTAAGCGCATTTTCTGTAAAATCAGCTGGGGATTTTTGAATTAAATTGACAATAAGCGGTAAAATGTTGATTTTTTGATTATCCACCATCACGCCCATTTCCATGGTAAACCAATTGTATTCATTGCCTTCTGTTAATTCCGTATACCATTCATCACTTTCTATGATATGTTCTACTGGAAAACTCGATTCATATAGAACGTCCCATCCTAATTTTTTAAGAGCAGGTACTTTTTCTTTTAAAAAGGCTTCTTGGCTGGCTTTAATACCCAAAGTACCGATTAAGAAATCAGTGGGCTTTATTTTAGGATCATAGGTAGCCGGGTATGTTTTACGTAAAATGCTAACATCATGTTGTAATAGATGGTTTATATGTTCAGCTTCCAGTTCGTATTGCCGTGTGGAGTGCGTTAGCATATTCGTTTTTTGGTTAACAGAATGAATTTCTAGAGGACCATTGATTTGTACTTCTTTATTTTCATAAATAAAACTCGCACGGCCTATCGGTAATACATGGGTGCCCGCATCATCGCCTTGGTTGTAAGGAAAATAACGATAATCCCGAGGAATGCCTAATAAACGTAAACGTGGTTTGGGGGGAATCACTGCCACGGTTTGGCTTTCGAATACATGGGGTAAGGGAATAGATTGGGCTTTAAAATGCGTGCTTAAATAAGTGCTGACCTCAGAAACCGCTTGAGGAGCCAAAGGGGGAGAGAATAAAAGGCTTTTGGATAAAGCTGGATCAGTTGTTAATTCCAATAAGCCGGTTTCTCCTGTATGAGTATTGACATACCATAAAGGCAATAAGGGTAGGGCTTGAACGGGCATATTTTTGATAAGACAAGTCACTTGTTGTTCACTGGAATCTTGTAAACTCCATTGCAGCTCAGCTTTTTTGGAAGGGCCTGCATATAAGACGATAGAAGTGTTGTTTTTAGACCAATAAGCACGGCCGGTGTCTAAGATTTGTTTAAATAAGACAGGTTCTAAAGCTGCAGGCAGTGTGTATTCGGGTTGATAAACATCACCCGCATCATTTTCTTCTTGTAGGCGATGCAGCACCTCTATTTGATGCAATATCTCGTGGTCAATGGGTTCTAGGGCTTGAAAATGTGCACGGGTTGAGGTGGAAAATTCTTTTTGTATATTGCCGTATCCTCCTTTTTTGACTTTTCTAGCAATTTTTAAATTCAGTATTAAATTTTGAGGCGATTTAGCTGAAAGACTGAGATAATATAACAAGGAGTGTCCAGTGTTTGAACTTTCAGTACTAGAGGATTCTCCTACAGTGGCTGCTATATTGGCTACCCAACAGGCGGCTCGTTGGGTATCTTCTTGTTTGCTAGACTCGGAGGCTTCTTTTAACCAAGCGACTCGTTGGGTTAAGGGAGGTAGATTGGCAATTGCCATGTGTTCTAAGGCTGTGATAAGCGTGGCTGCAATGTGTTTGCATTGATAAGCCATAGGGCAAGAGCATTGAGCATAGGTGAATTCTTTGTTTTTTTCTATGCTGGTTTGTATGCGTATTTGATAAGGTGTTTTTTGAGAGCCTAGAACCTCGGCTTCTATCAGCGAAAAGTCTTCATTGGTGCTGAACTTACTGACATGGCGTTGGCGTTGCAGTAAGACACCTCGTTCAAAAATATGGGGTTCAAAAAATTTATGGACATTTTCAGCATTAAAAATCATTACTTTACCTGTTTAAGTTATTCAACACATTGGTCTTCTTAGAAAAATGTTACACAATGTAAATCAACGCATTATACTGTAATAAAGGTACTTTGGGTAGGGGATTTTCAGGTGGAAGACTTGCTATTAATGGATGAACAGCTGACAGAAGAAGAGCGTGCCATTCGGGATTCTGTGCGTCAGTTTGTGAATGAAGCGGTAATACCCATCATGGGAGAGGCTTGTGAAAAGGCAGCCTTTCCCATGCACTTAATACCAGAATGTGCGAAATTGGGATTGTTGGGCCTAAGCTTGCCCGAACGCTATGGGGGCGCTGGGGCGAATTATATAAGCTATGGTTTGGTTTGCCAGGAATTAGAAAGAGGGGATAGCAGTTTAAGAAGTTTTGTATCTGTACAGAGCTCATTGTGCATGTATCCTATTTTTAGCTATGGTTCTGAAGAACAAAAAATGCATTATCTGCCCAAAATGGCCAAAGGCGAATGGATTGGCTGTTTTGGCTTAACAGAATCGGATGCCGGTTCTGATCCTGGGCGAATGAAAACCTTTGCCAAAAAAGTTGAGGGGGGGTGGTTATTAAATGGTGCTAAGTTATGGATTACAAATGCCACGATAGCGGATCTTGCAGTTGTATGGGCCAATACGGAAGAGGGGATTAGGGGATTTATCGTCGAAAAAGGCAGCCCTGGATTTAGCCAGCATCCTATACATCATAAAATGTCTCTGCGTGCTTCCAATACAGGGGAGTTGGTTTTTGCGGATTGTTTTGTATCCGAGACACAACTCTTAGCAGGCACACACAAAGGGCTTTCTGCAGCCTTGGCTTGTTTAACTCAAGCACGCTATGGTATTGCTTGGGGGGCTATGGGGGCGGCACAGGCTTGCTACGAAAGTGCACTCTCGTATTGCCAGGAGCGACGTCAATTCAATAAACCCTTGGCGGCTTTTCAATTGGTGCAAAAAGATTTAGTCGATATGCAGTTGGAAATACTCAAAGCCCAATGTTTTAATTTACAAGTAGGCCGACTTAAAGATCAGGGCTTAAGTACTTTTGTGATGGTGTCTTTGGCTAAAATGAATGCCTGTAGGGAAGCGCTTAAAATAGCACGGATGGCCCGTAATTTATTGGGGGCCAATGGCATCAGTTTAGAATACCCAGTGATTAGACATATGTGTAATTTAGAAGCCGTTTTTACCTATGAGGGTACGGATAATATTCATCATTTGATTGTAGGTAAAGCCTTAACAGGCGTGGATGCATTTTTTTAACTAACTTCTTTGTGCTAGAAATTTAGAAATCCTGCTCAAGGTGTGTTAAGATCATGCCCTGGCAGATAAATGTTCTATATTCTATTTATATTCATTAGGTTAATTTTTAGGAGGTCTTATGTTTCAGGGTAGCATGGTTGCGCTGGTTACTCCTATGTCTTATGGTGGCGAAATAGATATAGAACGTTTAAAAAAATTAATAGAATTGCATATTGCAGAAGGCACAACAGGCATTGTCTTGATGGGCAGTACCGGAGAAGCAGCCACTTTATCAGAAAGTGAAAGGCGCCAAATTATTCAAATAGGTATCGAAACTGCAGCCGGACGAGTACCCATTATTGCAGGAACCGGTACCTATGCCACGGCCGAAACCATTAAACGCACACGCGATGCAAAAGCTTTGGGCGTGGATGCCTGCTTAATTGTAACGCCTTATTACAATAGGCCTACCCAAGAAGGCTTGTATCAGCATTATAGAGCCATTGCAGAAACGGTTCAGGTACCTATCATTATGTATAATGTACCCACTCGTACTGGGTGCGATTTATTACCCGAAACCGTTCAACGCTTATCTGAAATACCCTATATTATTGGTTTAAAAGAAGCCATAGGCGATATCGCACGGGTTAAAGAACTTAGAGAATTCTGTGCAAAATCCATTCGAGAGAAAGGATTTGCCTTGTATAGCGGAGATGATCCCAGTGGATTGGCGTTTATGTTGCAAGGTGGGCAAGGTGTGATTTCTATCACAGCTAATGTAGCACCTGGATTGATGCATAGGATATGTGCTGCCGCCCTAAAAAATGATTTCCGCGTTGCAGGAGAATTGAATACGCGTTTAATGCCTTTACATAAGTTAATGTGTGTGGAATCCAATCCTATTCCCATTAAATGGATATTAACCGAATTGGGATTGATAGAAGGAGGCATCCGCCTACCCTTAACAGAATTGTCTGCACATCATCACCAATCATTGAAACATGCCATGAATTATGCAGGATTGGCTTAACCCAAAAGTTGTTTAGGAGAGGTGCCAGAGTGGCTGAATGGGGCGGTCTCGAAAACCGTTGTACCTTCACCGGTACCGTGGGTTCGAATCCCACCCTCTCCGCCATCCATGCGCTCTAAACTAAAAGAGTGAAAAATCCCCCCTCCACCTGCGGTGGAGACCCCCTTTTGAAAAAGTGGGTTATGTCAATTTCTGTTGCGCTTCGCTTACAGAAATTGGCCTAATTTTGAAAGGCGCTGCCTCTCTTTGACATACTACCTTAATGTGGATATAATGAACATTTTAATAATAAATAATTGTAATAACAAATAATTGCGGTATTATTCCAACACAACAAACAGGAAAGAAAATTAGACGAAGAACGAAAATATGCTATTGAAGAGCATCACACAGAGTACAGAAGGCAAATATTAGAAAATTTGGCGGTATTTAACAATAAAAATATATTTCAGTCTATTTTAGATCCTCAAAAAAACCATACCATTACCTGGAATGATTTATTGGCTTTAAAAACATTAGGGGTCTCAAGACTTGAAAATAATAAATGCATATTTACTTTGTTTGATTTAGGATCGGTGACTTTTCACAAAGGCCACGGGAAAGATAAAAGCGAATATGCTAATGCCGCGGGCATTGATGAATTAAGAACACTATTGAATCGTATGGGGTTTGAGAATACAACTTTTACGCAGGAATTGGAAAAAACAAAAAAATCGCTTTCTAAAAGCACCCCTAAGTAATAAGTTCCCGGCTTAAAATATAAAGTTGGCCGTTTACAGGACGGCCTTCATGTAATCGGGGTATAATCGATTCTGCCAGTAGAATATTCAGCTGGTGTTTGTGTGCCAGCATTTGAATATACTGTGAACTGTGTGCGTAACGACCTGTGGGTTGTAAATTAAAAAAATGATTATTATTTTCTAGAAGTTCAATGCTGAATGCAAAACGTCCTTTAGGTCTTAAATGTTTAAGTACATTTTCGAAAATAGGATCAAGATCACCTGTGTAAACCAGGACATCGGCTGCCAATATTAAATCAAAGGGTGCTAGGCCTTCAGCGTTTAAGTAGGTATTGATATCGGATAATACCAAAGCATCGTAACAGCCTTCTAATTTTTCGGCTTCTGCTATCATTTCAGAAGCCAAATCCACACCAATTAATTCAAGGGCCATGTCCCTAAAATAAATACCACACAAGCCTGTGCCACAGCCTAAATCTAAAATTCGACAAGCTTTAGCGTGTGTCCCTTGTGTACGGCCAATCGCATTTCTAAGCAATCCAGGTACTTGATAATATAAAGTTTCACGCATGTGTTGATTGTAATGGGGGGCGTATTGATTGAATAAATTGGCAACATAATCGCTAGGGGCTTGTGGAGAAAGTTCTCCCTTAAGCGCCATTATCATATGCCGTGCTGTATCATTTTGAGGATCTAAAGTTAAGGCTTCTGAAAAATGGGTTAATGCAAGGATTTGGGTATTTTCTCGTAAATATAATATCGCAAGATTATGATGAACTTCTGCAATTTGTGGCATATCGGGTTGCAGTTTCAAAGCTGCTTGATATCTGATTTTAGCATTTTCTAAATCGCCAGTATTTAAATAGGCATTAGCGAGTTGATGCATAGCATCTATATTGTTAGGATCCAATTCTAAGCTGGCATACAAGTAAGAAATGGCTTCGGGATAATTTTGGAGTTGAATATTCAATAAGCCTAGATGCAAAATAGCTTTGGCATGATCAGGGGACAATTCAAGGACTGTTTGATAATGTGAAATAGCAGCCTCGAACGCATTCACTTGGACTAAACTATGGGCTAAATTATAATGTACTTCCCATAAAAGAGGATTGTACTGCAGTGCTTGCTCAAAACAAGGAATTGCTGCTTCATATTTACCTTGCAGATAGAGCATGCGGCCTTCATGATTATGATAGGCCGCTTCTCCTTTTGTATAGTAAGCTTCACTCACCCTTAGCCATCGTCATCCATATCTTCATGGGCGCCTGCAGTGCTATTAGGTTGTACGCTGATAAGCTCCACTTCAAAGACTAGAGTCGAATTGGGACCAATTTTAGGGCCTGCACCTCGTGTGCCATAAGCAAGATTGGGTGGGATGGTCAATTTCCATTTAGCACCTGGCTTCATTAATTGTAAGGCTTCAGTCCATCCAGGAATCACGGCATTCACTGGAAAAGTACTGGGTGTGCCGCGATCATAAGAACTGTCAAATTGAGTACCATCGATTAAGGTTCCGCGATAATTTACCGTGGCAAGGTCGCTGGGCCCTGGAGGGGTGCCATTACCGGCTTTAAGTTCTTCGTACTGTAATCCACTGGCTGTGGTGGTAACACCTGGTTTTTGTTTATTTTTTTCTAAATAAGCATTCGCTTCCATTAAATTTTTCTCCGCACTGGGTTGAGTCGTAGGGGTGGTTGTTGGTTGAGCCTCTGTAGTAGAGGTTGTTGCCATCACCGATAGGGGTAAGAGCAATAAAGTTGCCAAAAAAGAGAGACCGTGTTTGTTCATGTTAAACGTCCTATGGGTTGATGGAACAAGATTTTATTTTAAAGGCAATTGCCTAAAATTGATAGTGTACTGAAACAGCCACTCCAGGGGGACTTTTGGGGCCACAGCCGCAGCCACCCGGTTGATAGGGGTAAGCTTGGATAGTCCAGGGAAATTCATTTTCCAAATCAGATTGGTATACGGCTCTGGCCGATAAAAAGGCTATAGACCAGCCCATAACGACTTGGGAAGTATAATGGTGATCACTATTAATTCTAGCAATGCCGGGTAAAGTAGAGAGCACGAAAAGCCCATATCGTATCAAAGGTATATCGCTCATCATGGCTGCTGTTAAAAAAGGAATAGACCCATAGAAAGCATGTCCACTAACTCCAGTTTTATATCGATAAGGCTGCCATTTGGAATCTACATTATTTAAAGGCCTACCACTGCCTAGGGCTTGTGTGAAAATCGCTTGCTGAATCCCACCCAAAAGGGCTGTTCTTAAAGATCGGTAGCCCCAAAAGTAGATAGTATTCCCTGCAACTGAATCTCGGGTATAGTAGCCTAAGGCTACAGCACCTGGGTAGACCAGGTGATACCAATAAGAAAAGCCTCCGATGGCTTCTGGGACTGCAAAGAAATTATTCGTTGCATTGCTTCGGATGCTGTTTTGCCAAGTATTTCTGATGGAACGATCAATCCGGGTATTGGCTAAAATCCCTCCGACTACAAAGGCATCGCCTAAATACAATAAATTTTTGGGTCTTAAGTAAACGGTAAAATCGCGTTTAATGTCATAATATAAATTTTCTGCCCAGTAGCACTCATAAGGTTTAGGGCATTCATCTTCATAAGAGTAAGCAATAGCAAGGGGAGAAAAAAGGCATGAACCGCATAAAAACATAAGCCATAAAGCTAAACGTTTCCTGCAAATTGCGCTTATATGTGTAGATCCTTTACCATATTCCATTTCTAAAGCATGGAGCAATTTTGCTGCCAAGTCAATGATTTAATTTGCGTTTTGCTGACCAACTAACTTCTTGGTGTTCTAAAGGCTGGGATCCGAAAATATAAAAAGATAGCTAGTCGCTGGCGCTTAATTCAAGGACTTCCTAGTACTAATTCAGGAGGCAT
>CAMFJH010000022.1 GCA_945956915.1 uncultured Francisellaceae bacterium
ATTTTCAAGTAAAAATAAGAGGGTATAGAATAGAGTTGGGTGAAATAGAAAATGCATTGATTTCTATTGAACACATTAAACAAGCTGTTGTTTTAGCGAAACGAGCAAAGAGTAATAAATACTTAGTCGCTTATTTTGTGTCTGATATTGAAGTAAAAGATGATTATATTCTAAATCAGCTATCAATTAAATTGCCAAGTTATATGATCCCTAGTGCTTTGGTAAGAGTGGACAGTTTCCCATTGACTGCCAGCGGTAAAATTGATAGAAAGGCATTACCCGATCCTAAATTTACAAATATTGATACCTATGTGGCACCCAGAAATGAATTGGAAAAAAGAGTTTGTAAGGTTTGGGCAGAAATATTAGATTTGCCTGCTGATAAAATAGGAATAGAAGAGGATTTTTTTAGGCTCGGCGGTAATAGTATTTTAGCCATAAGACTGTTAGGGAAGTTAAATACTGAAGTAGGCAGTAACATCATACTGTCAACAATTTTTAAGCATAATAGCATAAAGAAGCTGTCTCACTATCTTTCACAAAATGTCGAGGATACGATAATAATAAATAAGTCTATTTTTATTAAAAGTGAGGAGCAAATATTATCTTTTGCTCAAGAGAGATTATGGTTTATTGAAAAATATGAGCAAGGTACTAATGCTTATAATGTTCCTATGATATTTAGACTATCTAATAAGATTAATTTAGAAATATTAAAATCTAGTATTAATAGCGTTGTGGCTAGACACGAAATACTGAGAACTTTAATCAAAGAAAGTGCTGAAGGAAAAGGTTATCAATTGGTGATAGATGAAAAAGAATATCCACTAGAGATAAACGAGATAAATATAATAAATCATTCAATATTAGATATAGAACTTAGTAAGGAAATAAATCATGTATACGATTTAAGTACTAAATATCCAATTAGAGTTTGTATATACAAGATGGCTGTTGATAACAGCATAAATACAGCACAGTGCTACTTAAGCATAAATATTCATCATATAGCTTTTGATGGCTGGTCTCTTGATATACTATTAAGGGATTTACGTGCATATTATAAATATCATTTAGAGCGTTTTCAAGGCTTAGATTCTGAGCTAAGCTTACCAGAATTAAATATCCAATATAAGGATTTTGCTTTATGGCAAAGAAATTATTTGAGCGGTAAAAAATTAGATGAACAGTTAAATTATTGGAAGAAGAAATTATATGGTTATGAGACATTAAATTTAGCTACTGATAAAAAAAGACCAAGCCAGATCGATTACAAAGGTTCATATATCCATTTTGAGATTGTAGAAGATACATCTAGAAAATTAAGAGAACTGGCTAAAGAGCTAAATGTGAGCTTATATAGTCTACTCTTAAGTGGTTATTATCTGATGTTAGGAGCTTATAGTAATCAAGACGATATTGTACTAGGTGCTCCTATCGCGAATAGACATTATAATCAGATAGAAAACTTAATTGGATTTTTTGTAAACGTGTTAGTACTAAGGACAAAAATAGACTCCAATGTATCAATAATAGAATTTATTCAAAGAATTGGTCAAGAAGTAGTAGAAGCTCAATTACATCAAGATTTACCTTTTGAAAGATTAGTAGAAGAATTGGATGTAAATAAAGACACCAGTAGGCATCCAATATTTCAAGTAATGTTCACTGTGCAAAGTTTTGGAGGTATGCTTTATAATAAAGAAAATAAATCAACAGATAATATTGATACCGATCTGTTTAATGTATTACATGGGCATCAAACTGCAAGTAGCATATTTAATGTTACAAAATTTGACACAGCTCTATTTATAGATGATAGTCAGTTGCAGCTAAGAGGATTATTTAATTATGCAGTTAGCCTATATGCAGAGGAAACAATTAGTCAATATGTAAAAACATATACAAACATATTATATCAATTAGCTATGCTTTCAAAGAATAGATTAAAGCAAGGCCAAACAAAAATAAAAAATATAAATTATTTAGATCAGAAACAATACGACAAGATAATGTGTCGATGGAATCAAACAGATAGAGTTTATCCCGACGATAAAACAATAAATAAACTGTTTGAAGAACAGGTGGAAATACATCTTGATAACATCGCGATGGTTTACAATGAGAAGGAAATATCATACAAAACACTGAATAAATTATCTAATAAATTGGCAAATTATCTAATTAAAAATCAAAAAATTAAAGCTGATACATTAGTATTATTATGTTTAGATAGAAATGAACATATGTTAATAGCTATTCTTGCAGTATTAAAGGCAGGGGGTGCATATGTCCCTATAGACCCAAGTTATCCTGACGAGAGAATCCAATATATACTTAAAGACACCGGTGGTAAAGTGGTTTTAACAAATGCAGTGCATGAAGAGAGATTAAAAAAGCTAATTAAAATAAATGTTAATTTATCTGATATGAATGCTAATCAACGAAAAAAAGTATTGGTAATAGATAGTCAAGAAATGCAAGAGCAATTATTGTTGCAAGCTGATTCTAACCCAAAAACTGTTACAACAAGTGCGAATTTAGCCTATGTCATATATACATCAGGTACAACGGGTAATCCAAAAGGAGTTATGATTGAACATAAGAGCGTATTAAATACTATATTATCATTGGACAAAATATATGATTTTAAAAAAGGAAATAAAGTAACGGCCTGGACATCATACACTTTTGATGTCTCTGTGTCAGAATTTTTTGTTGTGCTGTGCAGAGGAGGTGTGTTGCACCTACTCAGTGAAGAGGTCAGAAGAGATCCGTTGTTGATTAGTAAATATATTTTAAAAAATAGTATTAATTATGTATATCTACCTCCAGTGCTATTGTCTGATTTGCCAAAGATTAAATACACTACACTATTTGGTATAGTGTATGCTGGAGAACCATGTAATTCAGTTACGGGTAAATACTGGTCAACGCAATGCAACCTATACAATTATTATGGGCCAACAGAAATAACCATATATGCAACAGGTACAAAAATAATAGAAGGGAATGTAAATTTAATAGGTTCTCCTATTTATAATACAGTTTGCTACGTATTGGATAGAAATTTGAACCCTTTGCCTATTGGTGCAATAGGTGAGTTGTACTTAGGGGGAGTAGGTTTGGCTAGGGGCTATTTAAATAGGCCTGAATTAACAGCTGAAAAATTTATTGATAACCCATTTAAGACTGAAAACAAAAAGATATTTGGTAAAAATGAGAAGTTGTATAAAACTGGAGATCTAGTAAGGTGGACATCTAATGGTAATTTAGAGTATATAGGGCGTAATGATTTTCAGATTAAACTTAGGGGATACAGGATTGAATTAGGAGAAATAGAAAGTGTTCTGTCAAACTATAAAGGAATAAAGCAAAGCATAGTGATTGTTAAGGAGCATGCAGACAACAATGGTAATAAAACTGGAAATAAATACTTAATAGCGTACTGTGTAAAAGCATTAAATTTAAAAAAGACTGACACAGAGGGCTTTATAAATAAATGGGAAACCGTTTATGAATCAGAATATTTATCATTGGATATTGATAATTTTAAGCAAAACATAAAAGGCTGGAATAGCTCATATACGGAAAAGCCGATAGATAAAACAGATATGCTGGAATGGATAAATGCGACAACAGATAGGATTAAAGAGTTAAAGCCAAAGGTAATATTAGAGGTTGGTAGTGGTAGTGGGCTAGTTTTATTTAACGTAATTGATGGTTGTGATTATTATTATGCGACTGATTTTTCTAAAAATGTTATAGATTACACTAATGATGTTGTTAGGCAGTTTGGGTATGGTAATAAAGTTTCTACTTATGTTTGTGCGGCGAATGAGTTGCCATATGAGGTGTTTGAAAAAACCTATGATACAGTAGTCATGAATTCAGTAGTTCAATACTTTCCAAATTTAGATTATCTAGAATTAGTTATCACAGAACTGATATCTAATATGAAAGATGTAGGACAGTTATTTATTGGGGATATAAGAGATTACAGATTATTAAAATGTTTTCATTATTCAGTATTAAACTATAAAGGCGAAACAACAACTAAGGAGGTAGACTATTTAGCAAAGAGAGATAATGAATTGCTCGTTGCCCCAGAATATTTTATATGTTTAAAAAACTTAAATAAATTTATTACACATGTAGAAGTTATGCCTAAGATAGGTAAAGCTAATCATGAGATGAATAATTATAGGTATGATGTAATACTATATATTAACAAAAAGAAAGAAAGTGATCACAATAGAAATTCTAGTATTAACATAGATGAATCTCAAATCGTTAAAATAACAGATTTTGCTGGTTATGCTAATGCACAGACTAACTCTGATTATTTCATTGTAAAATACTTAAATAAAAGGATTGTACAAGACTATCTAGAATATAATAAGTTCTATAACAATGAGCTGGCAATAAGTAAAAGCGATTGTGATAATATATTAAGCCTTAACGAAATAATAGAAAAAGTAGAAGAAAAAGGCTATAAGCTTAAATTATTATTAGATATCCATAACCCATTATATCTTAATATTATTGGGTACAAAGAGACCAATGGTGTAAATCTAAGAGTTTGTATTGATTTTAAGCACAATGTCCAAAAAACAGACTTAGCTAACAACCCATTGGTCAGCTCTAAATTGCTGGAAAATAAATTAGGAAAAGAACTTAAGTCGTATTTAAGTACTAAGTTGCCAAATTATATGATTCCGGAGCACTACATACTATTAGAAAAGCTACCTCTTACTATAAATGGTAAATTAGATAGAAAGGCGTTGCCTGAACCTGAGTTTATCAATGAAAATAGTTTTGTAGCACCGACTACAGACTTAGAAAAAAAATTATGCACTCTTTGGGAAGAAGTTTTAAATCTTAAAAAAGTAGGTGTTGAAGATGATTTTTTTAAAATTGGTGGTAACTCTATTCTAGCGATTCGTTTTGTAAGTCTAGTAAATGTTAAATTGGGTTCTCAACTCTCTATTAAAGATGTCTTTAAATTTAGAACGCTTGCAAAATTAGCTAATTTAATCAAAAAATCTTTAGGTTGTTTCTATTATCAAGATTATTTGATTACTGAAGGCAATATTAATGTAAATGAGCCGTTTGACTTAACAAACATCCAGCAAGCTTATCTATATGGGCGATTAGATAACTTTGAGATGGGTAATGTATCTACGCATTGTTATTCAGAATTATTATTTAGTAAAATTGATAGTTATCGATTTGAAGCAGCAGTTAATAAGCTTATTCAACGCCATGATGCACTAAGAACAATAATTAAAGATGATGCTCAATATATTTTACCTAACGTCGAAAATTATAATGTTATTGTGCATGGTAAAGTTGATCAATTTGAGCTAGAGGCTATTCGTAGTCGTTTATCTCATAAGGTATATCAAGTTCACCAATGGCCCTTGTTTGATTATGAAATTAGCCAATTTGAAGATCACTATATTTTACATTGGAGTTTCGATGCTTTAATCATGGATGCGACCAGTATGGGGATGTTCTTTAATGAGTTAGCCCAACTATATAATGCTGAAGAGATGGAGCAAGTTGAATTACCTGAGCTAAAGATTAATTTTAGAGACTATACATTGAAATATAAAGAAGTTAGATCAAGCAAATTTTATTTTGAAGCAGAACAATACTGGGCTAAAAAATTAAATGAGTATAATTTTGATACTAAATTGCCGATGCTTGTCAATCCAAGTAATGTGAGTCATCCTAAGTTTGTACGTTTAACTAAAACGATTTCTCAAACGCAATGGCAAAAAATTGAAAATAAAGCAAAATACTATAATGTAAGTTTGACTTCTGTTGTTTTGTATGTGTATGGACAAATTTTATCTAAATGGAGTGGTGAACCTAAGTTTTGTGTGAACTTAACCTTATTTAATCGCTTACCTTTACATGAGCAAGTGAATGATATTTTAGGCGATTTTACTGTACTAGAATTGTTTAATTTTAAGCGAAATATTGAAGGAGATATTCAGACTGACATTCATGCAGTTCATGCTGAGTTATGGGAAGATATTGAAAATAACCTATTTGATGGTGTTGATTTCCAGAGGTTGATTCGCAAAGAGTTAGGTATGGCTCAAAATCAATCTTTATCTCCAGTGGTTTTAACCAGTGTGTTGGGAAATAAAAATTTTAAATCTTCTTTTGAGGATTATATAGGCGTTGGTTATTCCATTACTCAAACGTCACAAGTATATTTAGATAATAAAGCTTATCAAACTGAAGAAGGTTTTGTTGCTGAATGGGATTATGTGGAGCAATTATTTGATCCTGTAATTATTAAGCAAATGCACGCTGATTATTGCAATTTGATAGAAAGCTTGGCGGAATTAGATTGGCAAAAGGCATTGCCAGAGATAGGTCTTTCAGAGAAGGACAAAGCTGTTATTGATAAAGCAAACAGCAATTTTCAACCATCAGTAACACTAAACCTATTTGATCTCTGTTTATCAAATCTAAGTCAAAAACTAAGAAGAATTGCACTCGTAGATACTAAGGGCATATATACTTATCATGACATAAAACGATCTAGTTATCATATTGCTAGGTATTTACATGATCATGGATTGTGTAAATCTAATTGTTTAATTGGTGTGTTGAGTGAAAAAGGTTATCAACAAGTTGTGTCTATATTGGGTATTATACAATCAAGCGCAGCATATTTACCAATAAACATGGATTGGCCAAAAGGTCGAATTGATGAGGTATTAGAAGAAGGGTTAGTTAATACTGTATTGATATCACAACTTGAATTTAATAGATCCATTAAAGAGAGCAATCTTGAGTTTAAATACAATTGGTTGATTATTGAAGATGTTATTAAATATCAACCGAAAGTGGCTGAAGGAAAATTTTCTAAAATAAATTTAGAGGATGTTGCTTATGTGATTTTTACTTCAGGCAGTACAGGGAAACCCAAGGGTGTAACTATATCACATAAAAATGCTGTTAATACGATTACTTCTGTTAATAATAAGTTTAATATTAGCAAAGAAGATAAAGTCCTAGCTATATCAGAGTTGAGTTTTGATTTGTCAGTTTACGATATTTTCGGTATGCTTGCAGCTGGAGGAACAATCATATTTCCGGATCAGAAAATAATAAAAGAGCCTAAGCATTGGTATGATTTAATTATTCAGCATCGAATAACAGTATGGAATACCGTTCCGCAACTTATGCAGTTATTAATTGATTACGTGAATGACGCTGGTAAGGTGTTAGACACTCTGAAAGTTGTGTTAATGAGTGGCGATTGGATTCCGATAACACTTCCAGAGCAAATCAAAATGTACGCCCCAAATACTCTCGTAATGAGTTTGGGTGGGGCGACTGAAGGGGCGATTTGGTCAATATGGTATGAAATTGATAAAATTAAACCAGACTGGTCATCCATCCCTTATGGATGTGCAATGCCAAATCAAAAGATGTATGTTCTTAATAGTTTTAAAGAACATTGTCCTGTTGGTGTGGTTGGCGAAATTTATATTGGTGGAGAGGGTGTTGCATTAGGTTATTGGAACGACGAAGAGAAAAGTAAAGTAAGCTTTATTCAACATAACAGATTAGGAAGGTTATATAAAACAGGTGATTTAGGTAAGTGGAGCAACTGTGGATATATGGAATTTGAAGGTCGAAAGGACCAACAAGTTAAATTGAATGGTTACAGAGTTGAATTAGAAGAGGTATCTTCTAGGCTTACCATGATAAAGGAAATAGAGAAGTCGTTAGTTATTATCAAAAGTAATCAATTGATTGCGTATTTTATTACAAATCAGAATGACAAAAGTGAAGACTTTAAGCAATATGAATCATATTTATCAATGTATCTACCGGCTTACATGCTTCCAAATCATTATATAAAATTGGAAAAATTTCCTTTAACCTCAAATGGTAAATTAGATATAAAGGCACTCCCTGATCCTGAGCATGCGAATAAAGATGAGTTTATAGCACCAAAAACAAATTTAGAAATGAAATTATGTCACATTTGGCAAGAAATATTAAATCTTGATAAAGTTGGCATAGCAGATGATTTCTTCAGACTGGGTGGAAATTCCATTTTAGCGATAAAGTTATCACATCAAATAAGGAAGTTATTAGATTTTAATGTAGCTATAGCAGATATTTTCAAGTATAAAACCGTATCCAAATTAATAGATTTTTTAAGTTTACACCGAAATATAGATATAATAATTACGCCAAAATATTTAAAGCAATATCCCCTCTCTTTCGCACAAGAGCGACTTTGGTTTATTGAGCAATATGAAAAAGGGACTAACGCTTACCACATTCCTATATTTATTGAATTGCAAGAAGGTTTAGATAAAGATAGATTAACGATTGCAATCCAACAAGTTATTCAAAGACAAGAGATTTTAAGAACTATATTTAAACAAGAAAAGGATGAATATTATCAAATTGTTATTGATGATAAGCTTAAGATTAATGAATATGATTACACAGAAATAGATATTGATAAGCAATTAGAACAGGATATTCATACCCCTTTTGATTTGCAAAAGAACTTTCCTATAAGAATTAACTTTTATCATAAAAAAAATGCGATCTATATTTTAGTGAATATCCATCATATAGCCTCAGATGGCTGGTCTATGGATATCTTGTTTAGAGAAATTAGTAGCCTTTATTACGGTAAAAATTTGCCAGCCTTATCTGTTCAGTATAAAGATTTTAGTGTATGGCAAAGAGAATATTTACAAGGGGAAGAACTCGAAAAACAATTAAGTTATTGGCTATTGAGATTGCGAGGGTACGAGACATTTACTTTGTCCACAGATAAATTAAGGCCTAAGCAAATATCCTATTTGGGTGATGATGTTTTATTTAGTATTAATGAGTCTTTAGCAACTCAACTAAGAGCTTTATCAAGAAAGCAGGAGTGCTCATTATATGCTATTTTGCTATCTGGTTTTTATATTTTGCTCAGTAAATATAGTGGTCAAGATGATATTGTAGTAGGGACACCCATCGCTAATCGGCATTATGCAGGAATAGAAGATTTAATAGGATTTTTTGTCAATAGTCTAGCTCTGCGAGAAAATATTAATCAAGAAAACAATGTTCTAGAGTTTATATCTCAAGTTCAACATAACTTAATAGCTGTTCAACAACATCAAGATCTACCCTTTGAAAAATTGGTTGAAGAGCTAAATGTAGAAAAAGATACATCTAGACATCCGATATTTCAAGTTATGTTTAGTGTGCAATCCTTTGGAGATAACGTTGAAAAAAAACTATTTAAAGATTTGAAGCTGAACAACCATTCTGTGGCTAAATTTGATCTCAGTTGCTTTATGGATGATTCTAAAGCTGAGATTCAAGGAATATTTAACTTTGCCACTTCTCTTTTTAATAAATCAACCATAGAAAGGATGGTTAGTCATTATGTGATTGTTTTAGAGCAAATGGTTAGAAGTCAAGAAAAACGAATCAAAGACTATTGTTTACTGAGTAAAAATGAGTATCAACAACTTATCATAAACTGGAATCAAACTGAAAAAGAATATTCAAAAGATAAAACGATTCATCAATTATTTGAACAGCAAGTGTCAAAAGCACCAAATAAGATAGCTATTGTTTTTGAAGAGCAGCAACTCACATATGCCGAGCTAAATGCTAAAGCGAATCAATTAGCAAGACATTTACATACTCAAACACAGATTAAATCAGATACCTTAATTGGAATATGCTTAGATAAAAGTCTAGAAATGCTCATTGGAATATTAGGTGTCCTGAAAGCAGGTGCTGCTTATGTGCCAATTGATCCTGAATACCCAGTTGAACGCATCAATTATATTTTAGATGACAGCCAAATAAAGCTTATTTTAACCCAATCACATTTAATCGAAAGCTTGCAAGAAATAACAGGCATTAGCTTGATGGCGTTAGATGCATATGGTTATAAAAATCAAGAAACAAAAAATTTAGAAGTTCAAAATAAAGCAATAGATTTAGCTTATGTGATTTACACCTCGGGAACGACAGGTAAGCCTAAAGGGGTTATGAACTCTCATGGTAATATTATAAGCCTAATAAGGAATGATTTTATTAAAGTGACAGACAATGATTCATTTGTTTTTCTATCTTCTCAAGTGTTTGATGCCTCTATTTTTGAAATATGGATGCCATTAAGCTACGGGGCAAAATTAATTATACCTGTTGATACTAAAAAGTTAGTTGCAGATTCAAACAAGTTTAGAAATTTTTTAGATAAAAAGAGTATCAATATACTTTGGCTTACTAAGACATTGTTTAATGCTATATTTATTAACAACCCATTAACATTTAAAAACATTAAATATCTTTTAATAGGTGGAGAGATCTTAGATGTAGATATTATTAATTCTTTGGTAGCTATTAAGGATAAGGAGCAATATATTATAAATGGATATGGACCTACTGAAAGTACTACATTTTCTTCAACATATTTTATTGAAAATATAATTAAAGATCCTTCAGTACCTATAGGTAAGAGTATTAATAATCGATACTTATATATATTAGATAAATACGGTTCTCCAGTTCCGATGGGTGTAATAGGTGAACTTCACATTGGTGGTGCGGGTTTAGCACGTGGTTACTTAAATAAACCTGAATTAACAGCTCAAAAATTTATTGAAAATCCATTTGCAACTCAAAAAGATATCGAAAAAGGTTATACTAAATTATATAAAACAGGAGATTTGGTTAAATGGTTACCCGATGGAAATATAGCGTATATTGGTAGAAATGACTTTCAAGTTAAAATAAGAGGTCACAGGGTAGAGCTTGGTGAAATAGAGCATGCTTTAACTTCCATTGACTGCATTAAGCAATCTTGTGTATTGGCAAGAGAAAGGAATGGTCATAAATACCTGATTGCATATTATTTGACAGATACTGAAATAAAGGAAGAAGCTATTTTAAATCAACTCTCAATGAAATTGCCAGATTATATGTTGCCTAGCGTTTTGGTAAGAATGGAACATTTCCCATTGACCATTAATGGTAAATTAGATAGAAAGGCATTGCCTGATCCTGATTTTAAGAATAAAGACAGCTTTGTAGCTCCAAGAACAAATTTAGAAATAAAATTATGTCATATATGGCAAGAAATTTTAAATCTAAATAAAGTGGGCATTGAAGATGATTTCTTTAGGATAGGTGGAAATTCTATTTTGGCGATAAAGCTATCACATCAAATCAGAAAATTATTAGATTTCAATATCGCCATAGCAGATATTTTCAAACATAAAACCATATCTAAGTTAGTAAATTGTTTAAGTTTTCATGAAGCAGTAAATGTAATAATCAAGCCAAAAGATTTAGAACAATACCCCCTGTCTTTCGCACAGGAACGACTTTGGTTTATAGAGCAATATGAGCAAGGAACTAATGCCTATCATCTTCCTATATATATTGAATTGCAAGAAGCGGTAGATAAAGATAAATTAAAGAGTGCAATCAAACAAGTTGTTCAAAGACACGAAATTTTAAGAACTATCTTCAAGCAAGAAGAAGGTTTGTACTATCAAGTCGTTCTTGATAATGTAATTAATATTAACGAATACAACTATACAGAGTTAAATATTGACAAACAGCTAGAAAAGGATATGCATACACCTTTTAATTTGCAAAAAGATTTTCCAATAAGGATCAATTTTTATCATAAAGAAAATGCAAGCTATATTTTAGTCAATATGCATCATATAGCTTCTGATGGTTGGTCTGTGGATATCTTTTTTAAAGAGATAAATACACTTTATCATGGAAAAGATTTACCAGCGTTATCGATTCAATATAAAACATTTAGTGCATGGCAAAGAGAATATTTACAAGGAGAAGTGTTAGAAAAACAATTAAGTTATTGGTTAGAAAAACTACAGGGATTCGAATCTCTAAATTTGTGCACAGATAATTCAAGGCCTAAAGAAATATCTTATTCTGGCGAAGATGTTATATTTAGTATTAACGAATCGTTATCAAATCAACTAAGAGCATTATCAATACAGCAAGGTTGCTCACTGTATGTAATTTTATTATCAGGTTTTTATATTTTTCTGAATAAATACAGCGGTCAAGATGATATTGTATTAGGAACTCCTATTGCTAATAGGCATTATGCAGAGATCCAGGATTTAATAGGATTTTTCGTTAATAGCTTGGCACTGCGAGAGCATGTTGATCAAGAAAGTAACATTTTAGAGTTTATATCTCAAGTTCAATATAATCTTATAGCTGCTCAAAGATATCAAGACTTACCCTTTGAAAAGCTGGTTGAAGAATTAAAGTTAGAAAAAGATACATCCAGACATCCAATATTTCAAGTGGTATTTAGTGTGCAGTCCTTTTGTAACAATATTGAAAATGATCTATTTAAATCTTCGGGGCTAAATAGCAATTCTATTGCGAAGTTTGATCTTAGTTGTTTTATGGACGATTCTAAAAATGAGATTCACGGGTCATTTAATTTTGCAACAGCACTTTTTGTAAAATCAACTATAGAAAGGATGGTTAATCATTATCTTAGAGTTTTAGAACAAATGGTTAGTAATCAAGAAAAACGAATCAAAGACTATTGTTTATTGAGTGGTGAGGAATATCAACAACTTGTAATAGGTTGGAATCGAACAGATAAACAGTATCCAAAAGAGAAAACGATTTCTCAGCTATTTGAAGAACAAGTATCAAAAACTCCAGATAATATAGCCATTGTTTTTGAAGAGAAGCAACTCACATATGCTGAGCTAAATGCCAAAGCGAATCAATTAGCAAGATATTTGCAAAGGCAAACATGCATTAAATCAGATAGTTTAATTGCATTATGTTTAGATAAAAGTTTAGAAATGATAATTGGAATATTAGGTATTCTGAAAGCGGGAGCTGCTTATGTGCCAATTGATCCAGATTATCCAATTGATCGGATTAATTTTATTTTACAAGATAGCCAAACCGAGCTTATTTTAACTCAATCGCATTTAAGCGAACGCTTGTGCGAGCTAACAGGTGTTAGTTTCATCGACTTAGATTCAAATATTTATCAAATGGAAAAAGTCACCAATCTACCAATTCAAAATAAAGTGAGAGATTTGGCCTATATTATTTATACCTCTGGCAGTACCGGCAAGCCTAAAGGAGTAATGGTTGAACATTGCCAAGTGTCATTGTTTTCAGCAAGCAATAATTTTATTAATTATGAAATGACCTCAACAGTTGCTGGTATCTCAAATTATGTTTTTGATGGTAGCATATTTGATATATTTTTTTCAATCTTAAATGGTAAAAAATTGATAATGATAGGGAAAAATGACATTTTAGACCTTCATAAACTAAATGCTAAACTTTTAAACTTTAAAGTTGATACAATTTTCATTACAACTGCTTTATTTAACTCTCTAATAAACAATAAATTAGATAATCTCAGTTCATTAAGGCATATATTGTTCGGCGGTGAACTATGCAATATCGAGCTGATCAATAAAGTTAAAATGAACTATCCAGAATTATCGCTAATCCATGTATATGGGCCGACTGAAAATATTGTTTTTTCCTCTTATTGCCATTTAAAGGATTACAACACAAAAATAGTTGCGCCTATAGGTTCAAGATTATCTGATAAAAAATTATATGTACTTGATAAAAACATGCATCCGGTTCCAATAGGAGTTAGAGGAGAACTTTACATCGGTGGTGCTGGTGTAGCTCGTGGATATCTAAATAGACCAGAGCTTACTGCAGAAAAATTTATTGAAAATTCATTCTTGAGTGAAGAGGATTGTTCAAGAGGATACACTAGATTATATAAAACAGGTGATATGGTTAGATGGTTACCAGATTGCAATCTAGAGTACCTAGGCCGGGATGACTTTCAAGTAAAGATACGGGGCTATAGGATAGAGCTTGGTGAAATAGAAAGTGCATTAACTTCAATCGAACACGTTAAACAAGCTATTGTTTTAGCAAAAGGAGAAAACGATAATAAGCGGTTGGTTGCTTATTATGTCTCTGACAGTGAAATAAAAGAAGAGTATGTTTTAAATCAACTATCAATCCAATTGCCAGATTATATGATGCCGAGCGCATTGTTAAAGATGGCATGCTTTCCGTTGACTGCTAACGGTAAATTAGATAGAAAAGCATTGCCAGATCCTGACTTTGAAAATAAAAAAGCCTTTGTTCTACCAACAACAGAGTTAGAAGTAAGATTATGTAATATTTGGCAAGAAACTTTAAGTCTTAATAATGTAGGGGTTGAAGATAATTTTTTTACAATAGGTGGCAATTCTATTTTAGCTATAAAGTTAATTTATAAAATGAACAAAGAATTGTTTACAGAAAATATTGATTTTAATATTACAGAACTGTTTAGACATAAAACAATTAAATTATTGTTATCGAATGCGATTAAAAAAGTAAATTCTAGCAATTTAGTTAAAAGTTTATCTAGCTTTGATCAAAATAAAAAACAAATGTTTTTTATTCATCCGGGAAATGCAGGTTGTGAAGTTTATGCAGATTTGGCTAAAAAGTTGCAAAGCAAATATAATGCTTTCGGCATAGATAATTTCAATATTCTAAATGAAGAAAATATATCTAGCTTAAACTTTTTGGCAAAAACATATGTTAATAACTTACTTAACTTTAAATTGACTGATGAAATTAATTTGTGTGGCTGGTCTTTAGGGGGACATATAGCGTTAGAAATGGCATATATTTTAGAGCAAAAAAGTTTTGAAAATATTAATTTATATTTGCTTGATACAGTTATCAAAGATAAATATTTAATAAATCAGCTTGGCAAGCAAGATCCATTTGTAATTAAGCAAAATATGAAAGCACATATGATATCTGAAGGCTATGAAGAAGAATATGTAAACAAAGTCATCCTGGCATCAGAAGCTGAAATAGAAATATCTAAACAAGCTATTTCTGGGATGCTAAAACATAGTAAAATCATTTTATTTAAAGCATTAGAAGAAGATGAAAGAATAGATTATGAGGGTAGGCAAGAATCTTGGAAACATATTCAATCTTTGAAGAGTAATAATATAGAACTATTTACTAAGAATATAAAAGTGATTGATATGGTATGCAATCATGGAAATATATTGGATCATCCATTGATTTTTAAATTAATCGAAGATAATTAGCAATAATGAAATATAGGAGCAGAAAATGAATAAAATGATAGATCTTAGAAGCGACACCGTTACTCTTCCATGTGACACTATGCTTAAAATGATGTGTGAGGCTAAGCTCGGTGATGATTTTTATAAAGACGATCAATCAACAAATGATTTAGAGCACTATTGCGCTGATTTTTTTGGCAAAGAGGCGGCCCTCTTCATGAGCACGGGTACCCTTGCTAATCAAATTGCCATTCGTTCTCACACTGTACCTGGTGATGATGTAATTATAGATGCTACTTATCATATTAACTATTATGAATCAGCATCTACTGCAGATTTAGCTAAAGTTGCTTTAAACACTGTAAGGTCACCAAATGGCATTTTAGATATAAACTGTGTTGAAGATGCTATTTCAAGTAAAAATAGGTCAAGTGTTAGTAATCATGTTTCTTTAATTTGCGTGGAAAATACAATTAATCATCATGCAGGTAAAATTTTTCCTCTTGATGTATTGAAAAAACTTTATAACTTTGCTTTAGAAAAAAAAATTAAAGTTCATTTAGATGGTGCAAGATTATTGAATGCCTGTGTTGCTACAGGCATATCAGTAAAAGCTTATACTGAAAATACGGATAGCTTAATGGTTTCATTTAACAAAGGACTTGGTGCACCATTTGGTGCTATATTGCTAGGCACTAAAGAGTTTATTCACAAAGCGCAAAAATATCGTAAATGGTATGGCGGTGGATTGCATCAATCTGGGTTAATGGCGTCTACTGCGTTGTTTGCCTTAAAAAATAATATTAAGCAACTGACAGTTGATCATCGTAATGCTAGAATTTTAGCAAAACAATTATCTGGTTATAGGGAATTTACGCTAGTAACTCAGGAAATTGATACTAATATTATTATGTTTAGTATGCATAAGATTGGTATGTCTAGCATAGACTTTGTGAATATGGCAAAAGCCGCTGGCGTATTATTGTATCCATGGGATAGATATACTGTGCGGGCAGTTACCCATAAAAATGTGACAGAAAATGACATTTTTTTAGCTGCTGAAATAATGGGTACAGTAGCTTCACTAGAAAAAATTTAAATTCCTGGTTCTTCAAAGCAGGCCAGAATATAAATTTGTCTTTAGATATTTTCTAGCCTCTTTGTTACTTGCATCATTGTAGTAATCAAGAATAATTTTTAGCAATTCATAGGGTAAGAAGTGCTTTTTTATCATTGTTTTTGATATTGTTTTATAAAGCTCTACTTTTTTAAATTCTTCTTGAATTTGAGAATTAATTTCCAATCTCTGACCCACTTTGGCTGTTATATTTTCTTCAAGTCCATTTCCTGATAGTTCTATTGAAACAAGGTTATTATTAAGTTCAGCAGCTTTTATTAAATATTGTACACCTTGAGGACCTATATTATTCCTTTGCAACCGTATAGAAAGTATCTGTGGAAACCTTTGAAGAAGCTCACCGAGCCTAATGGCTCCTACATTAGTTATTTTATTGTCTGACAAGCATATGATTTCCCTTATAGTTTCCTTTGTTAAAATTTTTAAAAGCCATCCCATATGCTCATCATTTAAGTTTTTAGAACTTAAATCTAAGCAGTATTTATCATGGGAGCTTAGTACCAACTGTTCAACTGCTTCAAAACTTAAAATATCTGGAGAATTTTTAATTTTTAGTAAAAATTGGAAAAACACGGTTTTCTCCATCCATTTTTTTTATTATAATTTTATTATGATCCCAGTCAAACAATAATAAATTATTAATTTTATTTCGTGTTGCGACTGCTGCCATATAATGTGGTGCTATCTTTAAATCAAGTAAAGTCCAATTATTTTCTTCTAAAATGAAAGGTTCCATTTGACGAATATGTATCCTGCTTGAAGTATTATTATCTAATAATACTTCAAATTGCTTAGGAGAAAAAGATAGACCAATTCCTATTGCTTTTAAAACTGCTTCTTTTCTAGCCCAGCAACAATAAAACACATTAGCTTGATCCTCGCATGGTAAGGATGAAAATTTTTTATATTCGTAATCTGTCAATATTTCTTTTGCTATAGATGAAAAATCAAGATCCAACTTACAATACTCTATGTCAATTCCAACATGAGCATTATGAAATGCAATAAGAATATAATCTTTAGAATGAGATACGTTAAAGTGGAGATTCTTGCTTGGTTCTAAATAAGGCTTACCATAAACGTTATAATCAAAAGAAATTTCATTTGGGTGAGCATTAAGGTATCTTCCAAGCAATTTTCTTAAGATTCCTCTACTGGTAATATATCTCACTTTATCTTCCTGAAAATAAAATTGATTCGATCTTTCCACTTCATCACTTGATAAGTTTTTTTTCAAAATAGCAATTAAATTTTCATCTGCAGGTAAATTGATTTTCCAAATGTGTAATGAGTTTTCTAAAATACGCATTGTTGCATCACCTCTTAAAAGTCCTATGTTGTGCTTAGTCGGATTTTAATTTAAATCCATTTTTAGCAATATTATCATTCCTTGGGCCTAGGTTTGATAAACACAAATAATTTTTTTTGTTAGAGAAAACTATAGATGGATTTCCTCCATTATTAACTAAAGATCTTTTTTGATCTAGGACGGTGTGTTCTTGCTGAATCTGACTTATTCGTTCCGTAATAATTTGCTCATCTAAGGTTGGTTCAGATAAATCAGGTAATATTTTTTGTGCAATGTCGACTGCCTCTATTAGGCTTAAATCATCAGCCAATCTAATTGCTTGAGAATATAAAGTTTTTTCAATATGATCTCTTGCTGCTGGTATTGAAGTTTGATTGCAGTAATCCATTATTAATAGTACTAGCTCTAGAGGAGAATTGAAAGCCCTAGAAACGGCTGCCACTGCAATGTAGTAGGGTAAATTATTCTTTTCATCTTGGATTTCGGCATTGCGCTTTACAGGGGCCTGTAATTCTACTTCAAGAAGGAAATCATTATTGACAGGATTTGCAATCAAATTTAAATAAATAATTGTAGTATTAGTCTCTAGAAATGCTAACAAACAATAGGCTCCACTTGCATTAATTTTGTTCAATGATAGGTCTATTTTAGATACTTGGGGGTTTGCTTTAAGGTAAAAAGATAAATCATCAATGATGTTTTGAGTAAGCATATTCTTTGATAAATTCATTTCTAAAACTTTAGATAATTTCGATTCACGCAAAGCTACTAAAAGTTTGAGAAAGTGTTTATCCGTAATTCCTTGGTTACTAAGATCTAAGCGTTGTCCAATTTCCCCCTTGTTTACTTTGTTGAGTAAGGCTTTAAATTTTTTTTTACTAATTTTTTTAGGTTTTTCAGTCACCTCTGCGGTATTGTTTTGAGGCCACCAAAGATCATATAGATATCTAAAGTCTGGAAGAGTGGCAAGTGTAAACATATATACCTCCTGTAACATAATTATTTTAGTGTTGAATCATATCAACACTAAAATAATTCTATTATCAACTTCTGATTTATTTATTATATTTTATAATGGTAGAAAATATATCCGTAAATATTACGGATATAAAAAACATATAGACTTGCATTCTATGAAAGATATAACATTGAACCAAAAGAAATCCTGTAGCTTAGGAGGTTCAAAACATCTAACAAAAGTGTCTGTTAGACTTATAGCTAACCGCTGCTTCTACAAGTATTTTCTATTAATTATTTAAAAATTAAATTGTTATTACATGTGATTGGTTTGATAATGTTACAATATCTAAGATTATTAGATGTTATTTAAACTGTAAATGTTTGTCAGTGTCTGGCTGTGACTGATTTTGTTTTTTTGTTTGAGATTCAACTACCCACTTATTGAATTCAGTAACATCTAAAGGAACATTTGAGTACCCATCTTTTGTAGTGATACCTATAATTTTCGTATTTTCTCCACAACTCATTAATTGATTTATAGCAAAATCCTTTGTACGGTTGTCCTGTATACTCCCTGATATTTCTAAAACATATTCTATTGGTTTTTCATCAGCTGTTTTTTGTAATGCTTCAAAGCGGTTGACAACAGCTACCGGATCTTTTCCCTCAAGATACTCTAATTTTTTTAAATTACCATCTGCAGAATCTGTAGTTTTTATTTTTGCCATATCTTTCATGGTGTCAATCTCTTGTACTTGTTTTTGTGTCAGTAAAACTTCAGATAGGGGTCGCATTTTCTCAGAAATTGGATGTGCTTTGCCAAGTTTAGGAGGATATGTTGAAGGGGGAGGTTCGCGTGATGACTCAGGATTGGCTATAAGACTAAGGGGGGGCTCTATAGAATTGGATCGAGTTAATGGAACCATTACGGGGTTTGCTGGTTCTTGCGGCGCATTAGACACATTAGTAGGAGACATTGGTTGTATAGTTGATGCATCCACTCTCGAAGATTTAGAGAAATAATCTTTTATACGGTTTAATAAAGAACTGAACCAAGAAGGTTTTTTATTTATTTTTCTTAAGAGTATTTCTCTTTCTTTTGCATCTAGGATTATTTGAAATTTTTTATCAGATGGTATGTTTTCAAAGGAACTATTTTGTTGAAGTTTAACAATTCCGGTATTTGGATTTGTTGAAACTGTTGCAGAAGCTTTTACACTAAATAAGAAGCTGTTTGAGTCACCTGTGTAACCCTCATCAGTTTTTAAATGATTGTCTTCATCTCTTTGAAGCACAGTGGGTGAAAGTTCTTTTTTTGTTATTCCTAAAACGTTGCCTGAGTATTCTGCTGAAAATCCACGTGCTGATTTAGTAACACTAAATGAGTAAGCACGCTCCCTTATTGAACCCCC
Organism: uncultured Francisellaceae bacterium; assembly: GCA_945956915.1. GTDB lineage: Bacteria > Pseudomonadota > Gammaproteobacteria > UBA6186 > Azoamicaceae > CAMFJH01. Next base: position 19,981 of record CAMFJH010000022.1, read on the forward strand.
TGTAAAATTAGTAGTGGTATTGTTTTCAGTAAAAAAGAAAGCTGTTTTAATGCTTTCTTCTCCAGAAGAAGTAAAAGGCGCTATATCGCATATTTCACTTAATGCAAGTAGTGCACTTGGGTCTTTTATATTTTCAAAAAAAAGTATTATATCATTGTTGTTTTTTAATTCCGGAATTTTTGCTAATTCTTCAGGACTTAATTTTTCACCACTTAAAAATTCATACAATTTAGGAATAAACTCTTGCATTGTAAGAGTATCAATCCCGGGTTCTCTTATGTTTTGAACTGCAAGGTTATCATTTTTAAAAAAGAATCTTTGTTTCTCGCCTTGATCACTAGTAATATAAAATTTACAGTCACGATGTAAGATGTTTAAAAGATTAGTGAAATTAACATCCTTAAGTACTTCTTTTATTTTCTCTAAGTTATATTCTTCTACTTTAGAAGGCAACTCTAAAAAATCACTTTTCTCAGAATTTATTGCTAATGGTTTTTCTTCTACTTTCACTTTTTGTTCTATGAGCGGTTCTTTAACGGTCAGCTCTGCAGGGTAAGCTTGAGATACTGGAGGAGCGGGTGGAGGGGGGAGCTCAATTTCGTCGTCTGGATCTACATTCTCTTCTTGATGCACTTCTGCTTTGGAAGTAATGGGTGTGGAAGGGTTAATACTTTTAAAATTAAGTTCCAAAGCATCTATTTTATCTATAATTGCTTTAAATTTTGGATTACTCTGTTCTCTTTTAAGTATCACTATTTCATTTTCAATATTTTCAATGCTTATTCTGTTGTCTGTGATTTTTTCTAATTTACTTTGAAGTTCCTGGATTTTTTTTGTGTTGTCTTTAAGGTTAAAAATTAATAATTTATCTTTAAGTGTATTCATTTCTTGGAGTGCTTTGTTTTTTTCGTCTAGAGATATATTAGGGCTTTCTATTAAAGCCTGTTGTTTTTTGAATAGCTCAGCTATTAAAGCATTCGAGGCATGAGAATATGGCCAGCTGAGATTTTTTAGAGATTCAGGGTTTTCAAAAAGTGATAATAGATCTTTAAATTGTAGAACTGAATTATCTTTCAACAATCTTAATTTTAAAAGACTGTCGCCCTCACCGTCAAACCCTTTTGAAGCATTGTCTTTAAGTTCTTTTATAGAGTTCTCAATATCAGTTCTTTGACTTTGTTCAATTTCTTGAATGGTTTTTTTTGAAGTCCCTATTATTATTTTTTCTGAAACCAACATTTCATTCTCTTTATTGTTCTTATACCAATCTCTTGCGTCGGCATCAGGGTTTTCCTTTTTATATGCTTCCCAGGCCTTAACTTGACGTACAGTCATCGATATTCCTTTATTACTCGATTTAAAATCCACAGCTTTTTTCTTAGAATCAAGATTTGTAGTGTTGCCTTTTTCATCAACAAATTTCATAAAAACAAGATCTTTTTTGATTTTGTATATTTCAGCTTTTTCTACCGTCTCTTTAATTTCTGAGGATGATTTATCAGTGTTCAAATCTCCTGCTTTCTGTCTTTCTTCATTTTGTTTTTGTTTTTTTAGATATTCTTTTCCAGCTTGCGATGCTTCCCTCTTGCCCCATAGATAACTGGAAAGTCCTCCATGCTTTTTGGATTCGGGTGGTTTACTAATCTGATCGATATTACCTTTATATTCAGTTTTTTTTGAGGCGAAAGCTCTTCGGTATGCAATATTTGCAACTGTTTTCCAAGGAATTTTGACAAAAGAATAGACGACGTTACGTTTTGATCCTGGCCCCATGTATTTCTTGAGTTCTTTTTGAGGTGAGGTTGTAGCAATAACAAGGTGCAGACCCTTAGCGTTTGCTGCCTCTTCTATAACGTTCTTTAATTTTGTTTTCCCCGATGCTTTGGTAGTGATTTCTTCTAGATCTTCAATGCCTCCATAACCTAATTTTAAAGAGGCCCGATTCATTAAATCTCTAACTTGAGAAACCTCACGTTCTATTCCACCATCTACGGTTACTACAAGATGTTGATCCGGTCTTATTTGTGTAGGATCGGAATTTTTAACCAATACCCCATGCGTTGTTTCTTTTACAACAGCGGGACGAGCTCTGGTTTTACCCGCGCCAGAGGGGCCGGCAATGATAATAACATGTCCTTCTCCTTCTTTTTTGCTAAAATTTCCGCCACGATAGACCTCTACAGATTGTAAAAAAGCAGCATTTTTATATGCAATACTTTCGCGCTCCTCAAGTATAGCGGCTTCATAGAGTTCTTGAAGGTTTTTAGCGCCATTGGGTTCTGCAGCAGCATCATTAGCGATATTGTTTAGCGAAACAGGATCTTTTGTGATTGTATTGCTGGCAAGTAATTTATCTCCAAAGCTTGTAGAGATAGCTTGAATGAAATTTGTTCTGGCTGTGGTTGACTCATTTTGAAATTCAAAATTCGCATTGTATGCTTTTCCATGCAGCTTTTCATAACCCTCAGCACCTAATATTTGAAACACACGTGCGTCATCTTCTTTTTGTTTTTTTAAATTAGCTTCTAAATTATTTTTTTGATCAGTGAATGGCTCACCATAATTACCAATATTCTGAAGTTTTCCTGTTTCCCATTCAGCTATAGTGGGTGTTTTTAATGTTTGTGCGGGTATAGACATATTTCCACCTATTTAGGCTTAGAGTTAAGTTTAGGAGCCGGAGAGGGTGTTGGAGTAGAAGAATCCATTGATGGGGGCTCAATTTTCGTATTTTGGCGTATAACTCGAGGTGGAATATTCTCTTTTAACTGGGTTGCGGCATCTCTGCTTTCTTGTAATCGTTTTTCTGTGGTATCATCTACCTTGGATTCCATATGCACAACAACGTGAGCAGGTTTTGGCGCATAACCTGGAAGAGCTGTGATGAGTTCATCTTTCAATGCAGGACTTGTGTTGGTTTGTAGCCAGGCTTCGACTTCTCTTTTTCGAGTTCCTTTGGAACCCCCGGCTTTCCAGGCCTCATACTGCCGTTTAGTCAAAAGCAATTGTTCCATTTTACCCACTTCATCCTTATCCGGAAGAACGTTTATAAACATCAAATCTTTTTCAACATGCAAAACAACTGGATCCTTGAGCTTGGGATTTTTTTGTTTTTTCTCTTTTTGTTTTTTTAGGTATGCAGCTTCTCCCGCTATTGCATTATCAGTCCCGAATTTAAAGCTTCCAATATCTACTGGGCCTAAGCTAAGATTCAGACCTGGTTTTTTGGATTCTGGTGCTTTTTTAATGTCATTAACTGGGTCAAAGGTGTCGCCTATTTTTGCAAAAGCACGATTGTGTGAAGTTTGGGCTATCGTATCTTTATTGCCTGAAATAGCGACATAAGAAACCTCAGACTTTGAATTGTCTGCCATATAGGGTTTAAAATCTCTAATAGGGTCTGTTGTGGGAATAACAAGGTGCAAACCAGCTCCATCAGCTGCAGCTTCAATTGTTTTTTTCAATTTGCTTCCACTGGTCGCAGAAGTAGTGAGATCCTCTAAATCTTTTACACCTGCGTAACCTAATTTTAAAGAAGCCTTATTCATTAAATCACGTATTTGTGAGGTTTCTCGTTCTATCCCACCATCAACAAAAACAACTACATGTTGATTGCTTTTATCGATAAGAGCCGGGTCCGCATTTTTATCTAATTCACCCTGGGTGATTTCTTTAATCACTTCTGAGCGTACTTTAGATTTACCCACCCCAGAAGGCCCCGCGATGATAATCACTTGTTGTTTTTCAAAATCACCCCCCCCGTAGACTTCTATAGATTTTAAAAAGGCTGCGTTGATATAGTTGCTGCTTTGTCTTTCTTCTTTGATGGCTTCTTGGTAGAGCTTTACTAAATTAGGCTCACCATGGTCTTTAGCGATTTGTTTTAAATCTTGTGCTTCTTTAGTCACTGTTGTACTTTGAGTGAATTTATCTGCCCCTATTCTTTCTAAGGCTTGTATGAAAGCTGCTCTCGCTGTTGTGGTGTTGGTTTTTGGCTCCGAATGTAAAAGATCGTAATTGGCTGCCCCTAAAATATTTCTAACCCGCCTTCGAGATTCCTCTGGGCGTTCGGGTTTAGCATCCGCTTTGGGCCTGACGTTATAATTGCCAATTTCAGGGGAGGACCATACTTTTTGTTCATCTGTTGCCATAATATTCCACCTCTAGATTCTAAGGCTTGGATTTGAATAGAAAGTTCCACAGTTGCTGGGAGACAAAAGCTGCTATAAACGAGATGTTTGATTTTTTCTTATTTATCATTAGGTTATGGAATTTGGGTGATATGAGTTCTATAGGTCTGTGCTAGGCTTGAGGACATTTTGACAAGAAATAATGGTACACTGACGGAGAATCATGATTTTTTGAGTGCGGTTAAACAACAAGGGGATTAAGTGTGTCAAATAAGGTAATTGCCTTCGCAAATCAGAAAGGCGGTGTCGGTAAAACAACCAGTTGCGTGAATATTGCAGCATCATTAGTGGCTTTGAAAGCTAAGATTTTATTGATAGATTTAGACCCTCAGGGGAATGCAACCATGGGAAGTGGTATCAATAAAAATAAACTCAATATCACCATTAATGAAGTTTTAAAAGGCGAGGCCGAGATTAAAGAGGCTATACACCTAAAAACCCCGGGTGGCTATGCTGTGCTTCCTTCAAATGGCGATTTAACGGAAGCTGAAGTCATGTTATTGCGAAAGCCTAAACAAGAAAGCCAGCTAAGGAATGCCATTCATACCATCCAAGATGCCTTTGATTTTATATTGATTGATTGCCCACCTTCTTTGAATATGTTGACTTTAAATGCTTTTGTGGCAGCCGATGCTGTGATTATTCCTATGCAATGTGAATATTATGCCCTAGAAGGCTTGTCTGCTTTAATGCATACCATAGAGCAAGTAAAAGCTTCGTTGAATAGCAGCTTAAAGATAGAAGGCTTGATAAGAACGATGTATGATCCTCGAAATAGGCTCTCTACAGAAGTCTCAGCACAATTGATCTCGCATTTTGGCTCTAAAGTCTACCAAACGGTTATTCCACGAAATGTTAGATTAGCAGAAGCTCCCAGTCATGGAATGCCAGTTTTATTATATGATAAACTCTCTAAAGGGGCCGAGGCTTACCTGGCATTAGCAAAAGAAATTTTGATGCAGAGAAAATCTAAAAGCAACTCTGCTAAACAACTAGCAGCGCTCAGCTAAAATCTAATGGGATATTGATATGGCTATCAAAAAACGAGGCTTAGGTAAAAGCTTAAATGCATTGTTATTCGATCCGTTAAGCAATGAAGACGAGATAGAGACGAGTAGCGTTTCTGCTAAGAAAGAAGATAAGAAAGCTGAGGGCGATAAATCCTCTGCTGGCCCATCTTTAAATAAAACGACTATTGAAACATTAGCTGTCCAGCAATTACAACCCGGGAAATATCAACCCAGACGCGATATCAATCCTATCGATTTAGAATCGCTTGCAGATTCTATACGCGCTCAAGGCCTAATACAACCCATTGTGGTACGGCCCTTGAATGCAAAGACCCCAAGCCCCCAAACTAAATATGAAATCATAGCAGGTGAAAGACGCTGGAGAGCCGCACAATTGGCAGGTTTGACTGAGGTGCCCGTTGTACTCAGAAATGTGTCTGATCAGGTGGCCATGGCCATGGCCTTGATTGAAAATATACAACGTGAAGATTTAAATCCTTTAGAAGAAGCTAGGGCTTATGAACGATTGGCCAAAGAATTTGATTTAACCCATGGCCAAGTGGCCGAGATGGTTGGCAAATCCAGAACCACGATTACCAATAGCTTAAGATTACTAACCCTTGGAAATGATCTTAAATCATGGCTGGAGCGCGGGGATTTAGAGGTCGGACACGCCAAAGTCTTATTAACATTAAAAGATCCCCTCCAAACCCAAATAGCCAGAGCCGTTGTGGAAAAGGGCCTATCCGTAAGAGAAACAGAAAGAATGATTGTTAACTTACAAAATGGGTCTTCGGAAAAAGCCGCGCTTGGTAAATCTAAAAATATCGATCCGGATATTATTCGATTGCAAAAAACACTCTCGGATAAACTGGGTGCTAGCACACAAATTGTTCATAGCAATGTGGGCAAAGGTAAAATCATTATTCATTACAATAGCCTTGATGAGTTAGACGGGGTATTGATACATTTAGATCCTTCTTTTAATCAAGTTTAAGGAAGTGCATGAAACACGCTTTGCAGTTTAAAGCTTTAAAATATAAGATTTTTTGGACCCAAATAGCGCTTGCTCTTGTTGTAGGTGGGGTCGGGTGGCTTTATCAGGGGCTTTATTCAAGTCTTTCGCTTTGTCTGGGTAGCCTCCTCACGATTATCCCAAGTTTTGTATTTGCTTCCTTTTATCCCTTACAAACCACCAAGATGCAGGCAAAGTCGATTCTTAAACGATTATATTGGGCTGAAGCTGTTAAGCTATTGGTCACTGTTTTGTTGTTTATTTTGATTTTTCAGTGGCAGGATCTCAAAGTGCCTCAGCTTTTTATCAGTTTTATCATCACACAATTTGTTTCTATAATTGTAAGTAGTTGTACATCTTAAAGAGAGATGCTTGCATGATTTTCTTGTTTGAGGTTTAATACCGAATAGACTATAGTTAAAAATCTTGATTGGTGATTCATGAAATTGCGAGATATTAAATAAAAATGAGTGTAACTGCAGGCGAACTAACACCCACAGGCTATATTCAGCATCATTTACAACATTGGACAGTCGGTTCTGGGTTTTGGTCTTGGAATTTGGATACCTTGATTATGTCTTGGGTATCGGGCTTAATTTTTTTAATATTGTTTAGGTATGCGGCTAAAAGAGCCACAGCGGGCGTGCCTGGCAAAATTCAAAGCTTTGTAGAAATGATGTATGATTTTGCCCAATCCCAGGTAAAGGAAACTTTTCATGGCCGAAGTGCGCTTATCGCACCCTTGGCGTTGACTATTTTTTCTTGGATTTTCGTGATGAATTTTATGGATTTGTTACCTGTGGATTTAATCCCCATGTTAAGCAGCTTTGTGGGGGCGCCCTATTTTAGAGTGGTGCCCACAGCCGATCCCAATCTAACCTTAGGGATGTCTATTGCTGTTTTCTTTTTGCTTTTGTTTTATGGTCTTAAAATAAAAGGCATGCGTGGATTTTTTAAAGAAATTACCTGTAAACCCTTTGGCCCTAAATTATTTCCAGTGAATATTCTATTTAGAACCGTAGAAGATTTGGCAAAACCCATATCCCTGGGGTTACGATTATTTGGTAACCTTTATGCCGGTGAATTGATTTTTATTTTAATTGCACTCATGCCTTGGTGGTCACAATGGGGCTTAGGCTTACCTTGGGCTATTTTTCATATCTTAGTGATTATCATTCAAGCTTTTGTGTTTATGATTTTAACCATTGTATATTTGAGTTTAGCATCTGAAGAGCATTAAATTTTAACGTGAAAAAATAGGAGATGATGATGGACGTGTCTTTACAAGCGGCAACTTTGGTTGGGCAGTTACAGAGTACCACAATATTGGCAGTGGCCATTTTAATAAGTGTCGGCGCTTTTGGTACTGCAATAGGTTTTGCGCTTTTGGGTGGAAAATTTTTGGAAGGTGCGGCACGACAACCTGAGATGATGTCTCAGCTACAAGTAAAAATGTTTATTATTGCAGGATTGTTAGATACGGTTACCATGATTGGTGTGGGTATTGCTTTACTCTTTACTTTTGCCAACCCCTTCTTATCTACCTTGATTCAATATTTACCCAAATGAATATTAACGCAACCTTATTGGGGCAAATGATAACTTTTGGGTTGTTTGTTTGGTTTACCATGAAGTTTGTATGGCCTTTGCTAGACAATGTGCTTAAACAGCGTACTCAAAAAATAGCAGAAGGCTTACAAGCTGCCGAGCATGGCCATACAGAGCTTGCTTTGGCCAAAAAACTGGTAGTAAAAGAAATTCGGGAAGCTCGTGCAGAAGCAGCGGGCATTTTGGATAAAGCCCATAAACAAGCAACTTTTATATTGGAGTCTGCAAAAACAGAAGCCTTGCAAGAGCGTGAAAATATCATAGCTTCAGGTTATGCGGAAATCGATCAACAAAAACAGTTGGCAAGAGATCAATTGCAAAAGGAAGTGGTAGACAATGCCATCATGATTGCTGAAAAATTATTGGGTCGTGTCATTAATGAAAGCGATCAACAAGGCTTGTTAGAAAACTTGGTAATGCGTGGAGAGTAAATGGCTGATAAATTAAGCTTGGCACGCCCCTATGCAAAAGCGGTGTTTGAATTAGCCACTGCAAATAAAGCCTACCTGCGTTGGTCTTATGTGCTTGGCGTATTAACGGCTTTGGTAAAAGATCCCCAAATCAAGCCTTTGTTAAGTAATCAAATCGAAGCCCAAGCGTTGGGAGATTTTTTATGTGAAATTGTAGTGAATGATTTCACAGAGGAAGAATCAAATTTAATCCGTGTGTTGGCCGCTAAACGACGCTTAAATATTATCGAACAAGTGGCCTTATTATACGAACAATTAAGAGCTGCTGCAGAAAAAACCTTAGAGGTAGAGCTGATTTCTGCAGTGCCATTAAATGAAACTCAAAAAGCAACCTTCGGAAAAGAATTGGGAGATTATTTTTCTAGAACTGTTGAATTAAAATGTAAAGTGGATAAAAATTTAATGGGTGGATACCTGGCAAAAGCCGGTAATCATCTGATTGATGGCTCCTTAAGGGGCGAATTAAGAAAATTACAGCAAAGTATGGGTGGTTAATTATGGCATTAAATCCGTCTGAAATCTCTAAAGTGATTAAAGAAAAAATTATAAACTTTAAAGTAGAAGCTATCGTTAAAAACGAAGGGAAAATTACCAGCGTATCCGATGGTATTGTGCGTATTGTAGGCTTATGCAGTGCTCAATATGGCGAAAAATTAATGTTTGAAAGCAATGGCGATGATAATACCAAGCTCTATGGCATAGCGCTGAATTTAGAACAAGATTCAGTGGGTGCCGTTGTTTTGGGATCGACCACCCGTTTGGCCGAAGGGCAGCGCGTATTTTGCACGGGCGAGATATTAGAAGTGCCCGTGGGAGAAGCATTACTAGGTCGTGTTGTGAATGCAGTTGGGGAGCCCATTGATGGCCATGGTATGATTGATACTCCCTATTCATCACCTGTAGAAAAAGTGGCGCCCGGTGTTATTTGGAGACAATCGGTTAACCAACCCTTGCAAACCGGTTTAAAAGCCATCGATTCTATGGTACCCATCGGAAGAGGACAAAGAGAGCTGATAATAGGCGATAGACAAACCGGTAAAACATCGATAGCCATTGATGCCATTATTAATCAAAAAGACACTGGCGTTAAATGTATTTATGTTGCCATTGGACAAAAAGCTTCTTCAGTGGCTTCAGTGGTACGAAAACTAGAAGAACACGGCGCTTTGGCCCATACCATTATCGTGGCGGCCACTGCAGCAGAATCTGCAGCCTTACAATATATTGCACCGTATACGGGTTGCGCAATGGGTGAATATTTTAGAGATAAAGGCGAAGATGCCTTAATTGTATACGATGATCTAACCAAGCAAGCTTGGGCTTATCGACAAGTTTCTTTATTGCTGCGTCGTCCGCCAGGGCGTGAGGCTTATCCTGGGGATGTATTTTATTTACATTCCAGATTATTAGAGCGTGCTGCTCGCGTTAATGCTGAGTATGTTGAAAAAATGACAGAAGGCAAAGTAAAAGCTAAAACAGGATCGTTAACTGCATTGCCTATCATCGAAACCCAAGCAGGGGATGTATCAGCTTTTGTGCCGACCAATGTGATCTCTATTACCGATGGGCAAATCTTTTTGGAATCGGATTTGTTTAATGCAGGTATTCGTCCTGCTATTAACGCAGGTTTATCGGTTTCACGGGTTGGGGGAGCTGCTCAAACGCAGATCATTAAAAAATTGGGTGGAGGTGTTCGATTGGCTTTGGCACAATATCGAGAGCTAGCTGCTTTTGCACAATTTGCTTCAGATTTAGATGATGCCACGCGCAAGCAACTTGAAAGAGGCCAACGTGTTACCGAAGTCTTAAAACAAAAGCAAGGCTTACCTTTGTCTGTTGCGGAAATGACCCTCTCATTATTTGCGGTAGATAGAGGTTATTTAGATGATGTGCCTATCAAAAACATTGTGCAAACTGAGCATGATTTGCATGCTTTTGTGCGGGCAGAAGATCCTCTGTTATTAACTAAAATAAACACTGAAGCGAATCTGAGTACAGAAGTTGAAAATTCGTTAAAACAGGTTTTAGAAAAATTTAAAGCGACACAGGTGTTGTAATGGCTAATGCAAAAGGCATTCGATCCCAAATAAACAGTATTCAAAGTACTCGAAAAATTACTAAAGCCATGGAAATGGTGGCTGCAAGTAAGAAACGTAGGGCGCAAGAAAGAATGTCAGCATCCAGGCCTTATGCAAATCGTTTAAAAGAAGTGATTGCACATTTGGCCACGGGTCGCCTTGAGTATCAACACCCCTATTTAATAGCACGCAAGCCAAAACGCGTGGGTTTAATGGTTATTTCTACTGATAGAGGCTTATGCGGTGGCTTAAACGCGAACCTTTTTAAATCCGTGATACAAATGATGCAAGCTTGGAAACAAGAAGGCATCGAGATTGATGTTTGTGCTGTTGGAAAAAAAGCCGAAGCTTTTTTTAAACGTTGGGGCGGCAATGTTGTTGCTTCGGTTTCGGGTTTAGGAGATAAGCCAACGGTTCATGATGTTATAGGTCCTGTGAAGGTGATCTTAGATGCATATGATGAGGAAAAAATTGATAGATTTTATGTGGTTTACAGTGAATTTGTGAATACCATGGTTCAAAAACCCAGAGTAGATTTATTGTTACCCATTTTACCTGCATCCATTGAACCCATAGATGCGGCTCAATTTGCGCTTAAACAAAAACCGGAATATGCATGGGATTATATTTACGAACCTAATGCTAAAGCATTATTAGACGCTTTAATTTTAAGATATATAGAGTCTTGTGTGTATCAGGGCTTGGTAGAAAATGGTGCCAGTGAACAAGCCGCGCGCATGATTGCTATGAAAAGTGCTTCGGATAATGCAACAGATCTCATGAATGAGTTGCGTCTTATGTATAACAAAGCCAGACAAGCGTCTATTACACAAGAATTGTCTGAAATTGTTTCAGGGGCTGCAGCCGTATAAAAGATTAAAACCACAGGGGTTAAAAATGTCAAAGTTGAATGCTGGTAAAATTGTTCAAATTATAGGTGCGGTCATTGACGTCGAGTTTCCACGAGATGCCGTACCGGATATTTATAATGCTTTAATAGTAGAAGGCCAGGAATTGACCTTAGAAGTTCAACAACAGATTGGCGATGGTATTGTGCGCACCATTGCAATGGGTTCTTCTGAAGGTTTAAGTCGGGATTTAAGCGTTATCGATACGGGTGCGCCTATCACGGTCCCAGTAGGTAGAGAGACTTTAGGCCGTATCATGGATGTATTGGGTAAGCCTATTGACGAGAAAGGTCCTATTGGTGAAAAACAATCTAAGCCGATTCATTGTGCACCGCCTGCCTTTAATGAACAAGCCGTCAACGAAGCACTTTTAGAAACAGGTATTAAAGTGATTGATTTGATTTGTCCTTTTGCCAAAGGCGGTAAGGTGGGTTTATTTGGTGGTGCGGGTGTGGGTAAAACCGTTAACATGATGGAGCTTATTCGAAACATTGCGATAGAGCACAGTGGGTTTTCTGTGTTTGCAGGTGTTGGTGAAAGAACACGAGAAGGTAATGATTTCTATCATGAAATGCGAGAATCCAATGTATTAGACAAAGTGGCCCTCGTCTATGGACAAATGAATGAACCCCCTGGAAATCGCTTGCGTGTGGCTTTAACGGGATTAACCATTGCTGAAAACTTTAGAGACGAAGGCCGAGATGTTTTATTATTCATAGACAACATTTATCGATATACTTTAGCAGGCACCGAAGTCTCTGCATTATTAGGCCGTATGCCATCTGCGGTTGGATATCAGCCTACCTTGGCTGAAGAAATGGGTGTTTTGCAAGAACGTATTACTTCGACTAAAACAGGATCCATTACTTCGATACAAGCGGTTTATGTGCCTGCGGATGACTTAACCGATCCTTCACCCGCAACGACTTTTGCGCATTTAGATGCAACTGTAGTTTTAAGTCGGCAAACTGCAGAATTAGGTATTTATCCGGCGATTGATCCTTTAGATTCTACCAGTAGACAATTGGATCCCAATATTATTAGTCAAGAACATTATGACGTAGCCCGAGCAGTACAGGGTATCTTGCAGCGCTATAAAGAACTCAAAGATATCATTGCGATTTTGGGTATGGATGAATTGTCTGAAGAAGATAAGCGTACCGTTTCACGTGCTCGAAAAGTACAACGTTTCTTATCACAGCCCTTTTTTGTAGCAGAAGTATTTACCGGCTCCCCTGGCAAATATGTGCCGCTTAAAGAAACTATCAGGGGCTTTAAAGGCATTGTAGAAGGAGAATACGATTCACTTCCTGAACAAGCATTTTACATGGTAGGCACCATTGAAGAAGCGGTTGAAAAAGCCAAGACCTTATAAGCGAGATAAGATTCATGCAAAAAAATACAACACCCATAGGTTTTCACCTGAACATTGTGAGTGCTGAAGCTGAAATTTTTTCAGGAACGGTTAGAAAACTATTTGTTTCTGGCATTATGGGTGATTTGGAAATCTTGCGTGGACATGCGGCTTTATTAACAACCCTTCAACCAGGCCCCGTATGGGTAGTCAAACAAAATGATCAAGAAGAAGTGTTTTATATTTCAGGTGGCATGTTAGAAATACCCGGTGGAGATGATACCAAATCCAAAACAACTACTATTTTTGCAGACACTGCAATTCGCGCAAAAGATGTAGACACTGAAAAAGCACTAGCAGCCAAGAAAAGAGCTGAAGAAATGCTAATGTCTAAAGGAAAAGATTTCGACTACACGAATGCTCAAACCCAATTATTAGAAGCCATCGCACAACTAAAAGCCGTTAAACGATTAAGAGAAAAAAGGTAATCATAACATTTTTTTACCCTCACCCGGCTGCCGCCACCCTCTCCCGGAAAAAAACGGGAGAGGGGACCACTTACAGGCATTTTTCTGATACCTAACATTATTTTCTTGTCAAGTCGTATCAGATCCATTCTATCGTGTCTGAAAAATTGTTTAAAGTTACAAATTTTTTGCAAGATACTGTCAAAAAATGACAGTATCTTGCAAAAAATAAACCTTGGTATGCTTTAGCTTACATATATTTGTTAGAAGAGGAAATATAATGTAAGCGTTCGCTCAACTGCATCATATGGCTTGGTTTAATAAAAAATTTGCA